>CAMNTM010000034.1 GCA_946558465.1 uncultured Lachnospiraceae bacterium | reverse complement strand
GGCCACCCGGTGACATAAACGGTGGCCACCCAGAGACACATTAACCGGCCAGCGTAATCTATAATGAAAATATCTTCTCAAACGAGAGGAAATATCATTATAGGAGGTCCGTTATGGATTACAAGAAAGTGCTGAGACTCCACTACGTGAACAAGCTCAGCAGCCGAGAGATCGCTGCCAGCTGTGGCTGCAGCAAAACCACTGTCAATGAATTCCTGAAGCGTTTTCGGGAATGCCCTGAACTCATGTATCCAATGCCTGAGAATACGACAAATGAGTTCATTGAGAGAATGCTTTATAAAAAACCAGGTCTCTCTGGGGAACAGCTGCTTTACCGGGATTTCGATAAAGAAGCAGTTTATAAGGCTTTAGCCCGAAAAGGTGAGACTCTAAAACATCTCTGGCAGAAGTATAATGCCATAGGCATTGTAGACGACAAAAAGCCCATGAGTTATCGCCAGTACTGCAGGCGTTACTCAGAATGGACAGATTCAAAAAAGCTCACATTCCATATTCAGAGATATCCAGGTGTCAATCTTGAGCTCGATTATGCCGGGAAACAGCTTAAGCTCCACAACCGGCGAAATCCAGAAGTGTCAACACCCGTCACCATCTTTATTGCAGCACTTACATACAGTGATTATTTTTATGCCGAAGGCATGATTGACTGTGATATCCGGAACTGGATCCGGGTCAATAACAATGCTTTAGAGTATTTCGGTGGTGTAACACCTACGGTCACACCTGATAACTGTAAAGTTGCCGTAACCAGCAACAGGAACTGGATTGATCCACATCTGAACAAGGATTTCCAGTCCTGGGCCGAACATAACGATACAGTGATCACTCCGGCCAAGGTGAAGTCACCGCGTTGGAAACCTGTGGTGGAAGGGCACGTAAAGATCGTTACGATGCACATTCTCATCGAAATGGAGGATATGACCTTTTATTCCCTCGATGAGCTGAATAAAGTCCTCCGGAAAAAGGTGGAGGAAGAAAACCGCCATAACTTTGATGGACTTAGCTATTCGCGCTTTGATCTCTTCACAAAAGAAGAGAAGGAGGCACTTCTGCCACTTCCGCCCAATAAGTTTGAGTACCTTGAGCGAAAGACCGTTAAAGTAGCACAAGACTTCTCCTTCACCTTCGATAAGGTCCATTATAGCATGCCCCGCAAGTATCTTAAGCAGGAAATTGAAATTCGTGCAGGTGAAAAAGAAATCTATGTCTATAACAAACATGGTGACCACATCCGGACGCATAAGCGGAGCTATACGCCAAAGGACTGGGTGATTATTCCTTCCGATATGCCGGAAGAATACAAAGATTATGGTTACTGGAACGTACCATATTTTCTGCAGAAAGCTTCGGCTGTCGGTCCGGATACCCGAAGTCTCATAGATGGGGTTATCAGGAAATACTCTTACCCGGTACAATCATTCCGGAGCTGTTTTGGTATTCTGAAATTTGCGGAACGTTATTCACGTGAAGCCCTTGAAAGATGCTGCCATGATGCACTCCTTGCGGGTAAATGCAATTACTCCTATGTAGCTAATACGATCGCTACGTACCATACAGTTCCTAAGAAGAAGCCTGATCAGCCGTCGCTGGACAATCCGAAATCACCTTCACCGGTTTCAGGAATCTATAAAGATGACGACTCCAGCTATTCTCTTAAAAACTTATTGAAGAGGCAGGAGGAGGGTCACCATGAAGAATACTAATCAGGATATCCTTGACATGATGGATACATTAGGGCTGCCGCTTTCTGCGCAGAAGTTTAATGAGATCCTTAACAGTCCGGAACTGGGGAACTACAGCGCTGTGCAGTTTGTGCGTGAAATACTCGTTCCACAATACCTTGAAACCATAAACCATCGATTCGAGACAAATCTTCGTCTGAGCAGCCTGATCAACAAAGGTGCCCTGGTTGAAAATCTAAAAACCGGCAATGGCAGGATTTATAACGATACGACTGTTGAGCAGATTCTCACCTTCCGCTTCGCTGAACAGCGTCAGAATGTAGGCGTTTATGGTGTGACAGCTGCCGGGAAGTCTTATTTTCTGTCAGCCTGCTGTGTTGAAGCCTGCAGATTAAATTTTCGTTGTAAATTCATAGACTACTGTGACCTGCTGGACGAGTTGATTGTCCTTAATCGGCAGGAGGATTTAAACCGTTATAGGAAGAGGATTCGTTACTATGCCAGAATACAGCTACTGTTCATAGATGACTTTGCAATCAGTCGTTATTCCGAGGAAGGGATCAAGATCCTGTATCATCTTATAAAAATGAGAGATGACCTTGGTACATCCACTCTTTTCAGTTGTCAGTACGCACCGGACGAATGGGGAAAACAGATCAGTGACGAAGAGGGGTGCTACGGAAAACTTGACGGCATCCGTCGCCGTCTTACAACCGGATACACAGTCCTGATCGAACGGTCACAGACATCGTAATACAGATGTTTTAGAAACTATAAACAATTATCTGGCGGAGCAGAATTTGCTCCGCTGGGTTCCTAAAAGCTGGCCGCGAAATATGGCCCAGACTGGCCGGAGAAAGCGGCCCGAGTGGCCGCTAAAAACGGCTGTCTGCA
>CAMNTM010000033.1 GCA_946558465.1 uncultured Lachnospiraceae bacterium | reverse complement strand
TAGGTTACTCTACGAAATCAATAGAATTATACAAAATATTATACTCTTTGTCAATCATATTTTTGCCAAAATTCATAAAGACTATCGTACAGTTTTGTATAATTTTGTTACTATTATCCAACTTGTTTATTTAGTATCATTATTTAGGACAAAAAGCTTTAAAAATATAGTCTTTATTATTTATTTAATCTGTGATCATTTTATTAAATCTTATCTACCGTATACCAAAAAAGCGGCAGCGGGAACCAGTCTGGGTTAACGGCTATATCATGAAAATGACCATATTCAGAAATTAAAAGTGCCTGTGCCTGCATTTTATCTAATCGAACAGCATTGGAAGATGCGGTTCTTCTAACCTTGACTCCAGCTTTGTTTACTTCTATCGTTACTGCCTGTTTGTCTAATATGGCAGAAAATTCTCCAACAGACAGTCCTACAGATTCGTACTTTAACTTAAGATAGGCTTCTAATACATTTGCATAGTCAAAGATATTGTACATACAGTCACTAGAGATAAGGCATTGTTCTGAAAATTCGGCCAAAACTGCGTTTAATTTCTTTTCATAATCCGGAACACAGATGGAAATCCGCTCACATTGAATAAAATGAAAGTATGCCTTTATCACAGGTTTAATATCTGAAAAAGATGTTAGAGCAAATTCTGATATATTTGTACCTGAGTTATCTGATATAATATAACCTGTCAATTTTTCGTCCACTAAAACAGCTGTTGCTTTTTGCTTTAATGAGTGAAAGAGCAGTGGTATTTCCTGTTCAGTTCGTTCTACATATGATTTACGGGTTTTGTTCAGTTTTTCTGCAAAAGCAGCCGCATTACCGGCATCAAAATAAGGACAAAAACGAATCTTCTCACATGCCACATCCTTTAAACCGTGATGTATGTTTGGTTTTTCAATGACATACTGCCGATATATACCTCCACTTGTAAATCCAAAATATTCATATCGCTACCTTTGCCCCCACAAAACCAGCATATCATATTTTTCGGGTGCTTCTTCCAGCCATATATTCATCAGGTTCTTCATATGTCCTAATCCACGAGAGTCCTGATGCACTGATACCATGCCCAAGAAACCTGCACGAAGCTTTACATTGCCAATTATTACAGACTGCGGAAGTACTGCTGCCTGTGCGCATATTTTTCCTTCCTCATTGACAGCTACTTTATGTATGGACGATGTATCCAAAGAAGGCGCATATATCTTAGGCAGAAGAGCTTCAGAATCAAATCCAAAAGCAGAGTCTGCCAGCCTGATACATTCGTCTCGTTCTTCCGGTTTAGATATTCTATACATAAGTTTTTCTCCTTGTTATTTAATACGGTATATATTAGCATAGTAAGGCGGGTTTTTACAATTTCTTTATTCATTTTTATGGAATCTTAATAAGCTCTAAATATATATCAATGAATAGACACATGCAATTTAATCATAAAACTAGTAATCTCAGCATGAATATGTTATTCTTTTGCTATTCAAAAATCTTCTATGTTAAATTTATAATTATAACACCAGACGTATGCAATATGGAAGGTTTGCTCTTATTTTTGTTCAAAACTTATGCTTGCTGTATCTTTTTGCAGTTGTACTCAAAGAAAGTATTTTCTTGAATAAAATCGTATCAATTCAAGTATATTTACAGCTTCTAAATTTCTAAAGATTTATATTTCAATAAATTTTCTCAAAATAGAATTAACCATGTTAAAAATGTCTGTTATAAAAATGTTAACAGTTTTCCTAAAATAAATTTCAAAATATTTGTGTGTGTCAGCGCTTGATAATTTTTCATTTTAAAGAAATATAATATCAGCTGCAGTTATTCAGGAAATTAATGGGAAAGAAAAAGAAGGTATTTTATTAAAGGAACTTGATTTCTTATGATTTATTATTTGAACAAATAAAATTAAGAGAGGATATTGATTATGTCTAATAAAGAAAGAATTGTTTATAAAAGAAATGACAACATACCAGGACAAAAGTGCATTAACACTCGTTTTTTTAAGAATAAGGTTTCTTATGACTATATATCCAGCGGCTCTTGTCACGAAGAAAAAAGCAAGCACCCAATTCAGGTTAATTTAGTAGAATTACAAACAAGTGCTATAGAACATGTTCCTTTTTATATTATCGCTGACAATTGGCTCCTTCATTTGAAGCCATGTGTAAAAGAAACTACTTTTATTAAATATAAAAATTTACTGAAAACTTATATAATTCCATATATAGGCAATTTTTTTTTAGATGAAATAACAAATAAGGTAATAGATTCTTATTGCAGACAAATGATGAAAAAAGGAGGCTGCCTAAATAAAGGGCTTTCTCCCAAAACGGTTTCTGATATATTATCACTTATACGAAATATTCTCCGCTATGCATCGGATAGTGGGTATTTGACACTTACTGATGCTAAATCTATCACAATAAAGCTGCCGGCTAAAGAAATGAAAGTACTGTCTTTATCTGAACAAGCTGTTCTCTGTAATTATATTTACAAAAATCCATCTTTAATAAATATTGGAATTTTAATTTCATTGTTTACAGGAATACGCGTAGGAGAGCTCTGCGCGCTCAAATGGGAGGATATTTCCTTACCTGATAAAACAATCTATATCCACCATACAATGCAGCGTATACAAACCGATAATGATAAAAGATGCAAAACAAAAATTACAATCACTACACCAAAAAGTTTACGGTCTGTCCGCACAATTCCACTGCCTGATGAGTTGATTCAAATAATAACCAATTTTCAAAATTCCCCGCAGAGCTTCTTTTTAACCGGGAGGGATAATAAATGGATTGAACCTCGAACAATGCAAAATCATCTTAAAAAATTGTTAAAAATAAATTCTATTGAAAAAATAAATTATCATTGTCTCCGCCATACTTTTGCCACTCGATGTGTTGAGCTGGGATTTGATATTAAAAGCTTAAGCGAGATACTTGGTCATGCTAACGTAAATATTACAATGAACAGATATGTTCATCCTACTATGGAATTAAAAAGAACTAATATGCAAAAATTTTCTTCTTTACTAACCGTAAAAGAACATGCTTTTTTTTGATAAAAATCCTTATTCGTAGAGTAACCTA
>CAMNTM010000032.1 GCA_946558465.1 uncultured Lachnospiraceae bacterium | reverse complement strand
AGAGTTTGTAGGGCTCTTGTTTTACGTATTCATATGGGTTCATTGGCTTCCTCCTCTTTTAAAAATACTATATATAGAATATTTTTTATAATTAAATATTAGTCTTATTTATTCAGATTGTCAATAACAATCATCATTTATAGATTAATTTATATATTTCTTACAATATTTTGTAAATTTTAAAGTATTATATTTTATGTTTTTCGTGCAATTTTGCTATATTTTTATTTATAATTTTTATATTTATATTATTTACATATTTCTTTTTTATTTTCAGAATAATTTTATATTTAATAAATTTATTTCCTCCGAAATTAAAATAAAAGGAATCTAAAAACTTCAAAATTAGAAGTTTAAAGATTCCTTTTTATTCACCTGCTGTACTTACAGCTCCAGTACATCCCTGACTGTCTGAATATCCTTCTGCACCTGCTTCTGAACCTCTGCCAGATTGTCAAACTTAATCACTCCGCGTACGAACTTATATACCTCCAGGATGATTTCCTTTCCGTATATGTCTCTTGAAAAGTCCAGCAGGAATGCTTCGATTGTCACATAATCAAAATCATCTACCGACGGACGTTTCCCGATATTCGTCATTGCCTTGTATTTCTCTTCCTCTACCGTTACCGCAGTTCCATATACGCCGCTCGGCGGATAGATTTTATTCTCCGGCGCTCCCAGGTTCGCTGTCGGCATGCCTACCGTTCTTCCCAGCGCCTTTCCATGCATAACCTCCCCTATCATAATGTATGCATGGCCGCACAGCTCTGTCACCTTCTCAAACTCACAGCCCTCCAGTGCTTCCTTCACTCTCGACGCTGTAACGATTTCTCCGTCTACCTTTTCCGGCTCACATACGACAAGCTCTGCTCCTGCTTTTTCTGCCGCCTCCTTCACTGCGTCAAGGTCTCTGTGGTTTTCCCCGACAACCAGCACCTTAATCCCCAGTGTCTCCAGCAGCTCTTCAATATCTGCCCTGCCCTCCGGCACAGAGATGAATGCCTCAATACCGGTATCCTTCAGCAGATACTCCTTTTCCCGTTCTGTTGTGAGCACCTTCTCTTCTGCCGGACAGCTTACCAGCACAGAGGTAAGTCCCTTTTCCTTTGCCAAAGCTGCAACTGTCTTCGCAATCTTCAGATGCCCTTTATGTACAGAATCAAACTCTCCATACGCAGCACAGGTATTTTCCATACGTACGATTTCTTCATATTTCTTCATTTTTACAATCCTCCCGGTCCGACCGTCCGTTACTTTTTCATTCTAACCTTATAGAAAATGATACCAACAATATACCATACAATCGTATACGCCCAAATCATCCAGCCGCCGCCGATAATATCCGGAATATAGCAAAGAATAATCAGTGCTAATGCAACGACAGGAAGCACACTTCCGCCCGGAGCTCTGAACGCTCCCTCCGGGAGTTCGAATTTTTTCCTTGCTACCAGCAAGGATACACAGTTAATACTAATGGTTACTGATGCAAATAATGCCGCAAAGCTTACAATTGTAGAAGTAAGGTCCGGGAAGCAGGAAATAACTACACACGGTACTGTTATAAGGATGGATGCATATACCGGAACACCTGCTTTGTTATTCTCCGCCAGCTTCTTCGGCATAATGCCATTTTCTGCAGAAGCCTGAACGGCTCTTGACGTAAGAGACATAACCGTAAGCATTGTTGTAAACAGTGCAAGCACCGCTGCAATAGAGATAACCTTTGAAATCCACGGATAAGCCGCCAGCTTCGTAAATGCTGCTGCATACAGCGGAATAAACTGCATACCCGGATTCTCAGTCAAAAACTGTGCAGAAACCATACCGACTGTCGCAGCGATTGTTCCCAGGTATAAAACTAATACTACAATCATTGCAATCAGGATAGACTTTGGTACATTTCTGTTCGGATCCTTTACTTCTGATACCATGAATGCCATCGCTACGATAGAACCATAAGCAACCATCGCTGTAGGTACTACTGCCAGGAAGCCTGTGCTTCCGCCCGCTCCCTGTGAAAAGAACGGCGTCATCATGGAACTGTCCCATGCACCAGAGGTAAATGCAACTGCAACATAGATAAGCATTGCAACCGCAAGCCCGATTACAAGCAGGTTATTTACCTTTCCTGCCAAAGAAAATTTAATACTGTTGAGTGCCAATATGATAATTACAGAAATAACCGCCAACGGAACCTGCATGTTCGAAAATATAGGAAATCCGACGCTTAAATATGTCCCTACATAGATTGCCGCAAATGCAATTGCCACAATATTTGCATTAATATATCCCCATGTAGAAATCCAGCCCCAAAACTTTCCTTCTTTCTCGCTCTTGCCAAGCGATTTTACCGGAAATACAAACACACCGCCTGACTTTGGAAAACGTGTTGACAGCTCAGCACAAATCAAGCCGTAGCACAGCATGATAACTGCTGCAATCAGCCATGTTAAAATCGCCGAAGGACCTGCCTGAAAAATTGTTAAGCCCGACAGTGAAAAGATCGCACTTCCGATCATACCTCCTGCAATCATAGCCACACAAGTCCATAAGCCTAATGAACCACCCTGATTGTTATTATTTGACATAATGCTTCTACTTTATCACACCAATGCAAAAGGGTATTCACTAACATGATATTTCTCCTTTCCTTTACTCATCGGACAGAATCCTCACTGCCCTGTTCTGTTAATAGCTGCGCCGTCTGAAGATCAGTGACGAGAACATTGACATATCCGCCTTTCAGAGCCGCACGGATGGCTTCTGCCTTTTCCCTTCCTCCCGCCACTCCGATGCGAACTGGTATCCTTCTGTAGTCCTCTTCTGTAATTGCAATAATCCTATTCTTAAAGGGAGGCTCTATCTCATGCCCGTCTTTATCAAAAAAATGTGTACACACCTCACCCACAACATCCTCAGTCCATTTTGTCTGTTCAATATCATTGACATCATACAAAGAAACCATATGCTTCCACTGGCTATGAGCTGTTCCGATACCCACTACTGCTATCGTACAATTCTTTACCACCTCATAGGTAGTTATAAAATACGGATCTCCTACAAAGGATTCTCTCAGCTTTGCACTATGCAGAATCACAGGTGCATGCAGGATAGATTCCTTTGCTTGAAGCTTCTCCGCAAGTCCATATACAATCCTGTCCACACCCACATGAGAATCTGTTTCCTGCCCGCTCCCGATCAACTGGGTAACCGTGATATTCTTTGGATAAGAGGAGGCAGGTACCCAGTCGTCTACCATAGCGGCGGTTGTACGCCCTCTCGTCATGCCGATAATATCTCCTTCCTGCATAATACTCTGAAGATAATTACCCGCTGCAATTCCCAACTCCTGGATCAGCCTGTCTTCTACTACATTATCTACAATTCTGACCTCATTCAGACCAAATTTCTGTTCAAGTTTGGTTTCCAGTTCAAGATTACATTTATCCAAGCCTTCAATTGTAATATTCACGATCCCCAGATCCACACATGCATTTACAATACGGTTTACTCTCTGACGTGACATTTTCATTCGTTTGGCTATAATTTCTTGTGTAAGTCCTGTTTTATAATAATAATAAGCAATTCTACGGTACTCATTAATTAATTCTACTGATAATTTTTCATTTTTCATAAATCTATCCCCCTGATTTTTGTTGTGATAGACTTATTTTACATCCTGAACCGCCCTTTTAGCAACCAACTCAAACCTATTATTCTATTTTTCTATATATGCTTCTCTTTTATAGCTGAGTTACAGCTATGAGCACTTGAAGTCTGTTCTTTAGACTCCGGATCCCTACGGCTGTACAATAATTCTATAAGTATCCGGCTGCAGCGCCTTCTCAAACGCTT
>CAMNTM010000031.1 GCA_946558465.1 uncultured Lachnospiraceae bacterium | reverse complement strand
ATCTTTTTTTTAACATTTTTAAAATGATAAGAATGATTATAAAACCCAATATCCATTTTGAGTCAACCAGAAAAAATAGTATAATAAATGGCAAAAGCAACAGGAGCAGTATTACAAGAAGAATCAATTTTATCATTTGCTGTTAATCCCCTTTTGAATTGTTCTGGCTGATCTTCAAATTCAGGGTTCCTGTAAACGTTTCACCCTCCAGTACAATGAAATTTTTACCTGCGTGTATCGTAAATTCATATACGCCTTCATCCGAAGCCTCTGCAATCACAATTTTGTTATCTCCTTCCATCCAATACAGTGTTGCTTCACCGGACTGGATCGTAAGAGAATATGTTGCGTACAGGTCACCGCCATCCTTACGTTTAAGCGATGTGCCCCCAAAGATGTATTCCTCCCCGTCAAATTGCGTATAGGAGGCCTCATATGCTCCGACATAATTATCGGTGCCTCTCTTTCGATTCCCAATCAGGTCTTGATCTTTCGTTATGGAATGTGTGGCCAGGGACTCTGACCAGTCATTAACTTCCTCTAAGAGACCTTCCCACAATTCACTGAGTTCCTGGTGGATTCCCTCTTTATTTTCTTCATATTCTCTTATTAAGCCAGTTCCCAAATCCGTGCTGCATCCGGCAAGGTTAGCCAGCAGCAGGACAGATACCGCCGCGGAAATTAATTTTTGCATCATATTATATACTCCTTCGCACCTATCTTTTTTTACAATTCATTGATTGTCTCGGTTATGGCCATGTTACGAATCCGTTTTGCAGGAGCGTATACTGCCACGACCGCACAGGTCATCATGAATACAACAATGATACACAGCATTGCCACCGGAGGATGCCATACCTTTCCAAAATACCGGGTAATCAGCAGGGTATACAGGAAATAACTGAGCGGCAGGCCGATTCCGCATCCAGCCACGAGGCCGGACACGGCATAGGTAAATGCTTCCGCCGTGATCATCCTGGTAAGCTGTTCACTGTCCATGCCGACTGCACGCATGGCGCCATATTGTTTGGTCCGCGCCACCACACTGATGGAAATGCTGTTGATAATATAGAACAGGCTGACCATCCCGATAATTGCCAGAAAGCCGTAGACGCCCACCTTTACAAAAAGATAAGTGGTATTATCTTCCTCGGCTCCTGCTCTTCCATCTGAAAAAATCACATCGCTGCCAGCAAGCTCACTGATCTGCCGTACCGTCCCATCGTCCGCATCGACTCCAAGCTGCACGCCGACCATCGTAAGCCCCTGCTCTCCGGTCAGTCTTTCAAAGGTTTCCTGAGAACAGATGACAAGCAGCTCTCCCGGAAACAGGGCTCCTGTGACAGAACAGGTAATCGTAACCTCTTTTCCTCCAACCTGAACCGTATCTCCTACTTTCAGAGGATTATCTTTATTATAAACGGTCATAACTTTATCGCTGTCCCCATAAATGTCAGACAAATCCCCTTCCACCACCTCATCTTTAATGCTTTCGAATAAAAACTCATCGTAGGACTCCAGATTGATATGGTCGATTCCCTGCCGCGAAGAAACAGCCGGAACATTGTCCAGATAGGCGGTTCCGAAGGCACCCTTAACACCGGGGATCTTAAGCGCCTTCTCTTTTACATCCCGTCCAAGCACCAGCGCGTTGGCATAACCGTTCAGGGTAATATCCGGCTGCCAGGATTTTAAGGAGGGCATCAGACCCTCTGCAAAATCCAAACCAACCGAGAAACATAGAATCAGTATAATCGTAAGTGCAAAAGAGGCCGTCATCAGAAACCAGTTCTTTTTGGAGGCGGTTGCGTGATGAATACCCAGCGTTTTTTCTATTCTTCCGACTCCCCGTTTGATCGCATGCCGCTTGGCCGGGACGATTTCTGAATTGCCGGAAACCGCCGCCACAGGGGACACCTTAGCCGCTCTCTTTGCAGGTGACTGTGCTGCCAGCAAAACAGTGACAACACCGACCAGTACGCCGCTTAACAGTCCGACAGGACTTATGGCAAACACCGGCATGGATGCAAATTCTCCCCCTATTCCATAGCGCATGTACGCACATATCCCCCAGCTTACCAGCGTACCCATGATAACTCCCACAGGAACAGCCGTCTTGCACCAGTTTAGGGCTTCCAGCCTTACAAACTGGATGATCTGCCGGCGGCTTGCGCCGACACAGCGCATCATGCCAAAGAATTTTGTCCGCTGAGTGATATTACTGTTCAGGCTTCCGGATATCATCAATACTCCCGCCAGCAATATCATGACAAATGCCGCTGCCGCCATTCCATATATATTTTGTATACTCTTATTCTTACTCTGCCCAGACAGTCCCATCGTGGCAGTATTTTCAGAAACATTGTCTTCTGTCAGGCCATATTGCTCCCTGATCTCCGCGATGGTTCCAGAAGACGCTTCCTGAAACTGCACATAGCAGGATGGGTGTTCCTCGATTCTATTTGCCGCCATGATCCCATGATACGCATCTCTTGTCATATACACAGCCACCATATACGTCTGCCCCCTGTACCACTCTTTATCATCGGAACCGAAGCCGGATACGGTAAAGTCTGTATCCCCGGCAGGCGTATGCACCGTCACCGTATCGCCGACCTGTACGTCCAGAGCAAGTTTTGCATTGCTGCTTAGCATCACTTCGTTATCATTCTGTAGAATACCGCCCTCTTCAAGGGCATTGACAAGCTGTGTGATATAAGTTTCATCCACGCCATATAAAGCGGCTCTCTTTTCACCGATATCATAGGGCTGATCTCCGTCCGTGTTAAAGGATTCACACCAGCCAGCGGCTTCGACATCCGGGCGTCCCCCGATTTCTTCTGCGGTTTCCTGTGAAATACCGTCAAACCGGATATGCCAGTTCCCGTGTTTCTCCTGCATGTATCTGCTCACTGCCCCAATAGATAGCTCCGCTATACTGAAAATAGCCGTGACAAGAAACACCGAGATAATAATGCACAGAAGTGTCAAACGATTCTGCCGCCTGTGTACACGTGCAGAAATCGGAATCAGGCTGAGATAACTTTTCATTCCCTGCACCTCCCAAAATCTGTCATTTCTCCGTCCGACACCCGTAAGATCCGGTCCGCTGTCTGTGCGATTCCCTTGCTGTGGGTGATCATAATGATCGTCTGTTCATATTTTTTTGAAGCCTCTTTTAAGAGTCCGATGACCTCCCGGCTGTTCTGCGTGTCTAAGTTCCCGGTCGGTTCGTCTGCCAGGATGAGGGCGGGACGGGTAATCAGCGCCCGTCCGATTGCCACTCTCTGCTGCTGGCCGCCTGAGAGCTGGCTTGGAAGGTGATGCCTGCGTTCTGTAAGATTCAATACTGCCAGCAGTTCCTCCAGATATCTCTGGTTTGGCTTCTGGTAATCAAGCAGTACCGGAAAGATGATATTCTGTTCCACCGTCAATTCCGGAATCAGATTGAAGCTCTGGAAAATAAACCCGATATTCCTGCGCCGAAACACGGTAAGGCTTTTCTCCTTCATCGCAAAGATATCCTTATTGCCGATATATACTTTGCCAAAGGAAGGCGTATCTAACGCGCCTACCATATTAAGAAGGGTACTCTTTCCGGAACCGGACTCCCCGACAATTGCCACAAATTCTCCTTTCGGCACCGAAAAGCTAACTTTTTTCAGGGCATGTACTGCAGTATCGCCCTCTCCATAGACTTTAGAAATTGATTTTACTTCCAATAAATTCACAGATATAACACCTCTTTCATATAAAAAAATTCGTACATCGAAAATGAACCCGGGACTTCATTTTCAATGTACGAAAATCATATCACGCAAACCCTACTGTAATATTACAATTATCCTACAATTTTGTAG
>CAMNTM010000030.1 GCA_946558465.1 uncultured Lachnospiraceae bacterium | reverse complement strand
GATAGGAAAGAGAAGCGGATGAGAGAAATCCTGTATGCAGTTTTGAAGGTACATAAGAGAAATAGTCCTTGCAAAAGAGAGAAGCAGGGACTATAATTGGATAGGGAATAATCCTCGATAGCTCAATGGTAGAGCACACGGCTGTTAACCGTGGGGTTGTTGGTTCGAGCCCAACTCGGGGAGTTTAGAGTAAGAAAGACACCGGCTGGGTGTCTTTTTTATATGCCGGGGAGGAAGCCTGTAAACATCAAGGTCTGCGGTGACAAAATTCTGGTGTGGGGAGAGCAAAGTAAAATAGGATTAGTACCTAAAGTCTGTTAGATGAATACTATAACAGTATACACAATTTGCGAAAAGATATTTTTTTCAGGAGGATTACAGATGGAAGGGCAATTAGTGTGGAAAGACGAATACAATATTGGTGTTGATATTATTGATAGAGAGCATAAAAGACTTTTTAAAATCATCAATAAATTATTCCAGTTTACCGACGAAAAGAGCAAGAGTCAGTGGGCATGCCAGGAAGGTATCAAATTCTTTAAGGAGCATGCGGTAAAGCATTTTACAGAGGAAGAAGAATATATGGCGTCTGTCAATTATGAAAGGCTTGGAATACACATGCATATCCACAGTGAATTTCGGGAGCGGACTCTTCCGGCGCTTGAAGAAGAGCTGGAGAAGACAGGTTATTGTACGGATTCAGTAGAACATTTTCTTGGGGTTTGTGCGGGATGGCTGATCGGACATACGCTGATGGAGGATCGAGCGATTACGGGAAAGAGTAGGAGCAGATGGATTGAGCTTTTGCAGGGCAGAGAACAAGAGTATGTGAAAAGTGTCATTCTTCAATTAATGTATGATCTGTTTCATCTGGAGTCATATATGATTAGTGATGCATATGGAGGTGAAAGATTTGGCAGAGGAGTATATTACCGCCTGATTTACGGTGCAGATCAAGACGAGGAAAAATATGAGATATTTTTAGTTTTTGAAGAAAAACTGCTGATCAATACAGTGGGAAGGGCTATGGGGATTAAGACGAATAAGCTTAATACTCTTTTAATGAATGCTGCAAGATATATGGCCCGCCAGTTTGCCGAGCAGGTACGGGAGCATTTGCCGGATATGGAGGGTTATGAATTGATAGGAGAGAGTTTTCTTACCTATGACCAGTTCAGAGATGTGTTTGAGGAAGAAAAATTACAGGTCAGTCTGCTTTTCGACACAGGAGAAGGATATTTTTCATACTGTACGATTGCCAGGCGCTTATCTAAAAAGATCAGTGCTGTCCCTATCAACACGGATAATGCAATGGCCGAGGTAGAAAAATACCTTATGGAAAGGGAAGAATATTTGAAAAAGGAAAGTCCTATGAAGCGTAAGGTGCTCGTGGTGGATGATTCTGTTACAGTAAGACAAGGAATCCGAAAGCTGCTGAATAAAGACTATGATGTAGCGCTTGCTTCATCTGGTACAGCTGCAATCCGTTGTATTATTCTGGATAAGCCGGATCTGGTTCTGCTGGATTACGAGATGCCGGTCTGTGATGGTCAGCAGGTGTTAGAAATGATTCGTTCAGAAGATGCATTATCGGATACTCCGGTCATCTTTCTGACAGGGCGGTCTGATCCGGAAACTGTTAAGAAACTAGTAGCCTTAAAACCGGATGGGTATCTAATAAAGAATTTAAAGCCGGCACAAATTAAGCAGAAGATAGATGAATATTTCGAAAAGAAAGATTAGGTGTTGTGTATAGCTGCCGGAGAGTGACACACAGCTGTTAACTGTAGAGTGTTGGTCTGAACGAGGGCTGAGAAGATTTAGAGGGCGCAGGTATTAATTGTCATCGGGCTTTGAATCATTGTCAGTAATCTTAGAAATGAAATTACTAAAAATAAATCCAAAGCCCCCATTTTCTTTACAAATTCAGATAAATACGCTAAAATAAAGAAAAGGTCAGCTGTGAAAGGAGCAAGCGTAGGGATGGAAGAAAAAAGAAACGGAAGGCGTATGAGCCTGTCTGCCCGGTTAATAATTAAGAATATGAATGATGATTCAGCAAAGGAAGAGGAAGCGGAAATCGAAGTGCTGGATGTATCAAAATCAGGTGTAGGCTTTATTTGTGATACTCCGCTGTCAATTGGAGCAGTGTATGAAACATTTTTGAAAATCTGGACAGATGAGACGATTCATGCATTTTTGAAGGTAGTCAGAATTGAGCAGACTGAGGATGAACGATATGTCTGCGGAACAATTTTTATCGGACTGCCTGAGATGAATGCTGCTCGTATTGAGGTTTATGATATGATCAACCGTATAGATGAAGCAGAGTAATCAGCAGCTTCTATAATATTGTAAAATAGTGATATTAAGAGATAAGGCAGACATGTTAGAAATATCCCGTGCTGCGGGAATTTCGGGCATGTCTGTTTTTGATGATGAGTATACAGTTTTTATGTTATAATAAAGTTTATAAGGGTATAAGAGCTTAAAAATAAAAACAGTGAGAGCTGTGTTTAGATGAAATAGGGAGAAAAAGAGCAGATGAATGAGAAAATGTATGAGATTCCGATGTTTTCGGCTCGTGCTACACGGAGAATGGGCACTGGTGTAATGATATTTGCTGTGTTGTTTCTTTTCTTTGATTTAATTGGAATAGAGAGCGGGAAGGCGGCAGTTTTGGTGAGTGTAGTTATTTTCATAATACTATATGGGTGTCTGAGCCATATTATGAAACGGTGTGTCTGGAAATTGCAGGAGGACTGTATCAAAGAAATCGGAATAGGAGGAGGCAGAGATATTCCCTATGAAGAAATTCGAGAAGCGCTGCTGAGAAGAAAAATAAAGATTACGACATCTAGTTTCAAGGTGCCGAAAAAGAGAGGATATATTTCATTTCATTATGAAGTGGGAAATGCGAAATTACAAAAGGAAATAAAAGAAAGCTATCGGTTTCTTGCAGAAAAGGTGCCGGCTGAGTTTCCAAAGCTTACTAAAACAGTGATTCAGCAGATGGACAGGAGGTTTTTTTACAGAAAGGACAGAAGGAACAGCAGTATAGTGATGATTTTGTCAAGCTTTGTAATGCTTTTATATGATGTCGGGCCTGTAATATGGTGTGTAATCGTAGTGGGGCTGGGACAGGTTGTTCAGTATTTGATGCTGGATAGTCTGTTTAGAGGAATTTATTTTGGTAAAAAGGTAGAAGAAAAGATTCAGAAAGCATTTGCAGGATATGTAAATATCAAACTTTGTAAAGTATGGATTTCTTATGTTCAGATGACAGCCGTGGTTTTGCTGACAGCTTTAATGAATCTTTTCATGTTGTCTATATAGTAGATTGGAGAAATATTCATGATTCGTGAGAAATGGTATGAATGGAAAAATTGGAAGGGTATGGTACATACAACATGGAATCCAAAGGATCCGGGAGCAATCAGGATCCATATGATTCCCCCCAGATTCAGATGGTTTCACTATGTTCCTTCTATAGCGATTCTGAATGGAAATCAGATTATTCCGGTTAATGAATCTTGGGCAATACTTTTGACTGAGTTTATTAAAAAGCTGAACCAATATGGGGAAGGCGAGATGTCTGAGGAGGAGTTGGAGGAGATTATACAGGATACATGCAGGGCTGTGGGAAAGGTATACCCTTATGCTGATGAGGCGCTATTCCGGGAGGATTTGATTCTTATTTCCGATGTTTTTGAATGTATTGCCAGAGGGCAGACACCGGAATTCGATATTGGGCAGATGGATATTGGTTCCTATGCAGCGTATATGACTGCACCTCACCGTATGGATTTGATGGTGAGTGCGATGGAAAGAGACGGGTATTGGAATTGTAATCAGCATTGTATACATTGCTATGCTGCCGGTCAGCCTCATGCAAATGAAAAAGAACTGGATACGGCGCAGTGGAAGACCATTATTGAAAAATGCAGAGGTGCGAGGATTCCTCAGTTAACCTTTACCGGAGGCGAGCCCACTCAGAGAGAGGATTTGTTTGAGTTGATTTATTCGGCTCGATGGTTTGTGACGCGCCTTAATACCAATGGGGTAAGGCTGACAGAGGAATACTGCCGGAAGTTGTACCAGGCGGAGCTTGATAATGTACAGATAACCTTTTATTCAGCAGATAAAGAGATACATAACCGGCTGACTGGCTCCGGATATTATGAGGAAACGGTGGCGGGTATTCAAAATGCTCTTAAGGCAGGACTTTCTGTAAATGTAAATACGCCTTTGTGCAGGGAGAATGCAGAGTATGTAAAAACCGTAAAATTTCTAAAATCTTTAGGAGTGATTTATGTGACCTGTTCCGGGCTGATTTCGGCGGGAAATGCAGAAAGTGAGAAATCAAAGTCCATGAGGCTGTCCGGGGAGGAAATAACAGAAACTGTACGTCAGGCAGCCAGATATTGCGGGGAAAATGGAATGGAAATAAGCTTTACTTCTCCGGGTTGGATTACAGAGGAGCATTTACGTCAGATGGGGATGGAGCTCCCTTCCTGCGGGGCAGCACTGAGCAATATGGCGGTGACGCCGTCGGGAGACGTAGTGGCTTGTCAAAGCTGTCTGGGAGGGGAGGCATTTGGAAATATGCTGAATACAAAGTGGAAAAAAATCTGGAATCATCCTGTATGCAGAAGGTACCGGGAATTTTCCAGACAGATGAAGCAGGAGTGTCCGTTGAGCAAATAGCAAAGGTTTAAGAAGAGAGAGGAAAAGAGGATGGAAAGGTGTAAAAAAATATGCTTTCTTTTGGTGTTCAGTATATTGTTGCCTGTTCCGCGGCTGAAGGTGTCAGCGGCAGAGCCGCTTGATGAGATCGAGAAGGAGACTATCTGGATTGAAATGGAATCGGATGGCTCCATGAACATTACTTATGAAATTGATTGGAAGGTATTGGACAGTACAAGCGAGGGTCCTCTCAGCTGGGTAAAAATCGGTATTCCAAATGAATATGTGGAGGATTTGACAGCATTGAGTGATAGTATAAAAAAAATCAGTTATTATGGAAGGGGAGGAGAGTATGTACGTGTCGATTTAAAGCGTGAATACGAAGCAGGAGAAACGGTGAACATGAAATTCTCAATCCACCAGCACAGGATGTACGAGAAGGTGTCCGGAAAATACAAGTACAGCTTTACGCCAGGATGGTTTGACGATATTTCAATAAAAGAGCTTAATATATTCTGGGAGTATGCAGGAGATACAGTATCAAACATGATATTTGATGACAAAGAGGAGAGATATGCTGCGCACTATGAATATCTGCGTCCGGCAGAGCGTGTGAATGTTCAGGTTTTTTATCCTGAAGAATATTATAAGTTTAAGGATGACTACGATAGAAGTGCGGTGCAGAGTTATAGTTATGTTAAAGTGACAGCGGCGGCTTCTGGCGTGGCAGGTATTATTCTGTATGCAGTATTTTTATATATAAGAAGAAACAGTAAGGAGTTAAAAGACAGCTATGAACGTAATCGAGGGCTTGGAAGTGTATATGTAAGCTCCGGCCGCAGAAGACGCGGCCGTGGAGGCGGCTGTGCATGCGCATGTGCGTGTGCGTGCGCATGTGCCGGAGGAGGAAGAGCCGGCTGTTCAAGAAAGGATTTCGTACATATAAAGAAGAAAGAAGTTTAGAGAAAATACTTTCAATATCTTTTAATTGTGCTACAGACGTTTTTCGAAATTACCTTCTACAGAGCAGCCCTCAGTAAATATCATGAATGCATTTGGATCAATGCTGCGTACAATATGCTTAATCTGTGACACCTCATATTTAGAGATTACAACAAGAAGAATATAGGAGGTTTTGTTGGTGTATGCGCCTTCTCCATCCCAGTTGGTAACTCCGCGTCCGGTCTGCTCCATAATAGCCCTGGAAATACCGGTTTTTTTCGTAAATATCATGACACTGGTGTTGATGTTCTGAATATGTACCTTGTCCACTGTCAAGGAAAAGACCGTAGCAAAAATTAAAGAGTAAACAGCAATTTCTACATTATATAAGACTAAGCAGATTGAGTAAACAAATATATTTAGGATAATATTAACCTTTCCGACACTGAGGTTTGGATATTTTTTAGCGCAACATACTCCGATAATATCGGGTCCGCCTGCAGTACTTCTTGCCCGCAGTATGATACCGCTTCCAAAACCTGCAATAATACCGCCTATGATACAGGCTGTCAGATAGTCTTCGATAATAGGAAGCTGCGGTACTCTGACAAGCACAAGACATAAACTGATGATTCCTACACCGAATAAGGATTTTAATGCAAAGGCTTTGCCCATAACCTTATATCCCAGATAGAACAGCGGTACATTTAAGATAAAATACAGGACACCTGCTAAGTCCACTCCCGACGGTATCGGGATATGGACTGCATAAATAAGAAAGGTACGGATTAGCTGGGCTATTCCCATGAATCCGCCGTTGTAAAGTCCGAGAGGTGTAATCAGAATATTTAAGCCGACTGCGTAAATCAGGCTTCCTAAGGAAGTATGGATAATTTGTGTAACGAGCTCCTTCTGGTTATTTGTAAGCTTTTTCATTTGTATTGTTCCTCCTGATAATTATATAGTGAAGTAATCGATTGTTTTAAATATCTAATAAATAAGAAATAGAATGTAATATTATAGAAAATTATACAAGACGTTATTAAAAATAATATAACATTTGTATATAATTTGTGTCAATAATTGTACATATACAAGTACTTAGACAGTGGTAATTATAGAAGCAAAATCTTTTATTTTTTATCAAAAAATACTTGCAAAGGAAGACAATATGTGATATTATTAAACACGTCGCTAAGCGGTAAATTGGTTTAAAACCAGAATATGATGGCTCCATGGTCAAGCGGTTAAGACATCGCCCTTTCACGGCGGTAACACGGGTTCGATTCCCGTTGGAGTCATTTTGCCGATGTGGCTCAATTGGCAGAGCAGCTGATTTGTAATCAGCAGGTTATCGGTTCGAGTCCGATCATCGGCTTTAGTCCTATAGGGACTTAATGATTTTGGACCTTTAGCTCAGCTGGTTAGAGCAATCGGCTCATAACCGATCGGTCCTGGGTTCGAGTCCCCGAAGGTCCATTTTGTATAGAGAGTACAGCAAGTGCACAAAACGCCTCACCTGGTAAGTACGGGAAAACCTCACTAACGGCGGTGAGATGTATCGCACGTAAGTGTCTAAAAAACAGACGCTAAGTGCTCATAACGAGGCCCAGTGGCTCAGTTGGTTAGAGCGCCGCCCT
>CAMNTM010000029.1 GCA_946558465.1 uncultured Lachnospiraceae bacterium | reverse complement strand
TTCAATAAATCTTATGTCAGTTTTCTGAGTTTACACAAAACTTGAAACGGTCTCATTTAGAAAAGAAATCCTAAGCTCTGGTTTCAGAATATACGTGTGTACAAACATTTTGAGCAGTAAAATCTCCCTCACTTTACTGCCTTTCCCTCACAGGATTTGGAAAATGTGCAATTTTACTGCTCAAAATAAATTTTTTGTATCATTTTTTTAATCTTTGATAGTAGGAGTCGGCAGTATAGAGAGCTGCAGCAGGATTATGGCCCAGTACACGGTCTTTGGTAACACCGCTTGTAACAAGCGCCTCTGAATATTTTATAAAGAGGCTGTCATGGCCCACGCAGAGCCCCATAATCACATTTAGATCTGTCCCGGCATCATTCAAAAGCTCTGCCTGGAGAATTGGATTACACATGTTGCATCCTACCTCGCAGCATTTTTCAGGAATCCCTGCCTCCACCTTAGAAACGGCTCCCACCTTGCATGCAGCGCCAAATACTTCAAAGCCGTGGCTCCTCAGAATGGCGGCAAGTGTCCGGCTTTCCGTCAGAAGTCCTACACAGGTAGCAATTCCTATTTTTCTTGCATTAATCTTCTCTGCAAATGCTATGATCTCTTCTACTCTTGTATATTTGCAGTAATGCTCATATTCTACCTCTGCAGCTGCAGTCATTACCCTATGGTTTTCCTCTTCCTGGTAGCGCTTCATCGCCTTATCCAGCACTTCTCTTTTCATATTTGTTGTAAGACAGAACTCTGGATATGTTCTATCCATCTTATCACAATTCTTCACTGCACAATCAATACATGATAATTTCTTTTCCATTTCTTATCTTTACCTTCCTTTTGTCTGTTGTATATTTCCCCTATATGCCACAATCAAATCCACCATTTTGTCGTAGCTCTTTACACCCTCTGACTGTCCGTTTACTTTGAGATATGTATCATTTATCCTGTTTGAGACCTCTGCCGCCGCACCGTCATAACCCGCCCAGAATTCTCGGTTGGCTTTAAGATCCGGCTCCACTTCCGGACAGAGCTTTGCGCGTACCTCCTCCCACGCCTCGTAATCCGTCTTATAAAGTACATTCATGCAGTATATCCAGCCCATCAGCCCTCCGCTGTAGCGAAACTCCTCTTCTCCTGACACATAGCACGCCAAAAACGCGATAAAGTTCGCCTCCTCTTCCTGCATAAATCCCCGCAGATGAGACAATTCATGGCACATGGTAAACGGGATATTGTAATCCACCATATCACGGTTGTAGTTTGCTTCGATGGTAAACGGCAGGTATATACCCGACAGATGCTGAATTGATAAAAACCAGGAACCCAAAAGTCCCTTCGGTTTCGGGTAATATCCAGAAAGTTCTTCGTAATCTCTGCTTAGATTCTTCATTGCGGAAACTGCAGATACAGCTGTCCCGGAGCCCAGCTTCATCACCCCGTCTTCTCCTCTGTGCACCTTGCCGCTCAAAAGATTCACCTCTTCTGTAAGCCACAGACATACCTCCTTTAATTCCTCTGCAGTATAGCTTTCAACCGTCATCTTTCTGCTTTCTGAAAAAGAGCTTCTCTGATAATTAATCCCACAGTTCATCACATAGAGAAAAAATAAAATTCCTATCGCCAAAAACAGCGTTAATACATAACTACTAAGTACCTCCCTCCACGCACCTCCTCTGGCAATTCGAACACCTGTACCCGCACCTGCAATAATAATTCCGCCTGCAAGAGCATACAGCAGAAGCTCTGAAACGGAACAGGGAAGCCACCCCATAATTCTTCCTATGATTGACACCCACACAGAATATACACGGCTGCTATACCAGTCTGCAAATGTATGGAAGATTTTGGATAATAGAAGCAGGGCAAAACCGGCTGCCAATAATATGCAGCCGGTTATTCCCTTTATTCTGTTCCGATCAGAAAATACTTTTTTATTCATAACAGCTTATTTCCATGCCTGTGACAAGCCCTGTTTCCCTGTCAAAATCAATCTCACATTTTTTGTAATAAGAATCATTGTCCCACCAGGTATACATATCTACACTGTCACCTTCATATGTATCATCAGCCTCGCCGTATTTTGCAAGCACCTCTTCTTTTGTGCTGCCTATCTGTATTCCGCCTGGGAAAATAATGGTCAGCCCACCGTTTTCTATATCATAATCCTCTACACTAATACCTCCGACCAGACAACTTCCCAGTTCAATTGCCTCATCAGACGTATTGACCATATCTACCATGATTTCATTCTCATTTGCATCAAGGAACCATGCCAGCTCATATTCGTCTACATTCACCACATAATCTCTGGGTGTATATTCATCATCAAGCTTAAGGCCTGCTGCCTCAAGGTCTGAAATCGAGCACGGCAGAGTCAGAACCTTATCATTAACCTGAACCGTATAAGTGTTCCAGGTATCACCCAATTCACCGCTCTGCACTGCAGGTGATGAGCCTTTTGCCGGCTTATCATCCGAACCACCTGATCCATTCCCGGATGATACTCCGTCTCCAGCCGCTTCTTTTACTTCGGCCGGTATTTCGATTTTATCAATCTTATTAAATTCACGGTATTCAATTTCGATATAACACTTGGATATCTCGACTCCAGCCTCTCCCAGGCCCATGCCGTCAAGCATGGACTTCATCATAGACTTCATATCAATAGAAATCTTTGCCGGAAGAATGCTGTCCTCATAAATAGCAATCGTACATGGAATATCCGAATCCTCAAGAGCGTCTGCATCAATCAGGTCGGCGCCTTCCATAGAATCCATCATACCGCTCTCCATGATATTCCCTACACTCTCACCGCTGATAGAGCCTTTGAGTTCAAAACATTTTTTACCGCCCACTTCAACCTTATCCTTGCTGAGCTCAAAGCTTTCCGCCATATCCTCAATACTGTCAAACATCTCTTCATCCAGGAGATCCTCCGGATTCTGCTCGCTGTCCTTTGCCCACTCGTCGTCTGCCTTTACATAGCTTACAATTTCTCCGTCAACCTCTTCCTGATAGATTTCTATCTCCGTTGACATGCTGCTTCCGGCGGCCTTAACCTCGGCATTGCCTTTCATATGGGATGCAGGTCCCTCCTGCAGAGCCTGAATATCCATATCCATCTTTATACTTACGCTCTCCCCCTCTGCAGACATCTCCATCTCCATCATCATATTCCCGTCAACAGATTTTATGTCTTCCATCCTCTTCTGCATATCCTCCAGAAGATTTTCCGGGGTCGCCTTTTTGCCACAGCCTGCCGCCAGGCACATCATCATTGCAGCAGCTAAAAATACTGATAATAATTTCCTTATGTGTCTTTGCATAACTTTTTCCTCCATATTGTCTATATTGTTATTATTATATCATATGCAAAGTAAATTTAAAAGATTGTAAATGCTGGAGATTACGCTCTCATCGCTCCGTCAACAGACAGAACCTCGCCTGTCACATAGCTTGCCATATCGCTTGCCAGGTATACAAACGCATTTGCCACATCCTCCGGCTCACCGATTCTGCGAAGCGGAATCGCTGCGATGAGCGGCTGAATCATCTGGTCAGGCAATGCCGCAACCATATCTGTCTTTGTGATTCCGGGTGCGACAGCATTTACACGGATATTGCTCGGTCCCAGCTCTCTTGCCAGTGAAAGAGTCATTCCGTTTACAGCAAATTTACTCGTCGGATATGCCACTCCGCCAGGCTGTCCGGAAATGCTGACCATAGAGCTTGTGTTGATGATACAGCCCTCTCCCTGTTCCTTCATAATCTTTACTGCCGGCTGTATCGTATGGAAGAGTGCATTTACATTAAGATTCATAACCTTCTCAAACTGCTCCGGCTCATAATTATCAATTTTAGTACTGTCAGACACACCGGCATTGTTTACAAGAATATCAATTCGTCCAAATCTCTCCTTTGCTGCATTGACGGCCTCTGCCACCGCCGCCGCATCGGAAAGATTCGGATAGGCTCCTTCTACCTCCCAGCCGGCATTCTCTGCCTTCAATGAAGCCAATGCTTTCTCTACAGTTTCTGCGCGGGAGCCAAAAAGCATTACCTTAGCGCCGTTCTCCAGATATTTTTTCACAACCGCATATCCAATTCCTCTTGTTCCGCCTGTAACTACTGCAACTTTTCCTTTTAACATAATAAAATCCTTCTTTCTTTATATAATTATAATATAATAACTGTCTCTCAATTCACCCCATACCACCTGCCGCAAAGCGTATCTACAATGCTTTTCACCGTTCTGCCATTTATTCTGCCTGCAATCAGTATACTCCGCCCATATCCATTTCCATATCATAAAGCTTCCAGGTTCCGCCGTCATTGATATAATACAGGCTGTGCGAACAGGTTCCTTCTCCGTCATCTCTTTCTATGTCGCCATCCCAGTAGATATAAGCATTGGCATAACTGTAATTTCCCTTAATGTCTACTTTTACTACGCTGTCCTCATAATAATCCGGCAGGCTTCCATTCATCTCACCATTTGTAATCTGATATTTGGTAAGTGTATATTTGGAATTACCATTTCCGAATACGCTGTCCCGCAGGTATTCATATCCATCAATCACATACTCTTTATTCTTCGCATAGACATCCTCAAACACACTAACCTCACTGAAACGTTTGTTTTCAGAAGCTGCATTAAGAATCTCTTCTATATCACTCTCCGCCTGCTTCATTACCTTTTCTATTGTCTCTTCATTATAGCCTGTCTTTATGATGGAATCCGGCAGATCCTCCTCTGCGTTTCCATTATTATAGCCCGTATGAAGCTGTCCCGAGCTTTCCAACTCTTCCCCGCTCAGCTCTACATAATGTGTCATACCGAATACCTTTGGAATAACATAAGTATCATATCCTTCTAATTTTTCCGAAGGCTTTACACTTTTTGAAACATCGATCTTATCTACAGAAACCTTTGCACCTGCCGGCACAGAAACCGTATAATTTTTAATTATATAGATATCCGAATCATCGACCTTCCAGAGTAATCCCTTTCTCTTCATCTCAACAGTCATAGTGTCAGAATAATCCTCCGTCCGGTATACCACATGATATGCCCTTGACGAAAAGCCTCCTGATATCTTGTTTACACTCATAACAGCCACATGCTGCTTCTCACCTGTCTCATTGATCTGCTGCGCCGTAACAAATGCTTCTTTATCCATGAAATCATCTGCTCCGTCTACATACATGGTATCGTATACTGTATTCCAGTCCTCCTCAAAAAAGGCCTTTACATGTTTCTCTGCTATATTCTTTGCACTGTACTGCATATTATACACAACGATAAATATAATGACAGAAAGAATCGCTACACCAAGCTCCGCCAGCAGTATCTTATCACCGGAGGTCAGGGGCTCCCTCTTCTTAGGAGCGGAAGGATTCTCTATACCGGCCTCCTGAAGTCTCATTCCACAATTATTGCAGAAAACGGCATTATCCTCATTCTTACTTCCACATTCCGGACAAAACATCTCTTCTCAGCTCCTTTACTCATATTTTTTAATCATCTCAACGTTAGCCAGTTCTACCGCACTTAAACGTGAATTCATATTTGCATCAAAATCCGACGGCGATATCGTTCCACTATACCAGCTCTTACTTCCAAAATAATCCTTCAAATCCTGACTGTCGAAGATCCTCCCATGGCGCGCCATAATCTCATTTCTTGCAATTCTCAGCTGGTCCTTTGACAATCCTGAAACATCTGCATCTGTCAAATATTCTTTATCACTATTTGGAAAAATATAATCTCCGTCAGATGATGCATCAGATGTATCTGCAGATACATCTGATGCTGTACCGTCTTTGGAAATCACAATATCCTTATCAAGAGCAAGCACCTGTATATTGCTTTCCTCTTCAGAGTCTGAGGAAATGCCCGCCTTTTCCAGCTCTTTTTTTGATACCCGGCTTTTCTCTTTCCCGGCAATACCGCTTCCGGCAAGTCCGGCAAATACACTTCCTCCCAGAAAAACAACAATCACAATTGCTGCAATGACCGCAGCGATTCTTTCCTTACCGGCACCTTGCTTTTGGTCTTTTTCCCTCTTCACTTTTTCATTCTTCACCTTTTCACTCTTCATTCCTGTCTCTCCCTATTCCCGTTTCGTTCCGCATTCCGTACAGAATAACGAATTATCATCTAACACTGCGCCGCAGCTTTTGCACGTGTTTTTCGGCTGTTCCTCTTCCTTTGAAGACGGCTCGCCGGCAAGCGGAGCTTCTCTTTGATATACCGATGCTTCCTCCGAAGCTTTCGCAGTCTCCTCCTTTGGAATAGGAGAGCCGCATTCCACACAAAATGCTGCATCCTCTGCGTTCATAAAACCACACTTTCCACACTTTTTCCCTCCGGCGGGTGCTGTCATAGGTGCTCCGCAGCTGATACAGAACTTGGCCGCGGCATTATTATTGAACCCACATTTCGGACATACATTCGCTGCGGTCAGCTGCTGAAGCTCTACGCGGTGTCTTTGGTTTTCCTCACGCAGCCTGCGGATTTCTCCAAACAACTCTGAATACTCTGAATCCAGCTCCTCTACATGTCTCTCCACACACTGCAGGCCTACCTGATAGGTAAGCTTCTCGATCATTCTATCATTTGACTTAATCATGTTACCGATTCTTACACTCTCGGTAGCTGACTTAGCCTTCTGAGAAACTCCCTGCCCCGCAACGGAAATCGAATCCTTCATTTTGTCAAATAATGCCATATGTTTTCCTCCTGTCTGTAAACATTAATTTAATTATATTTTAAAAATATATCCTCCCGGATGTATTTTTAATACCTGATATTAACACCTGCTTTTACATAACAATATTCTGTATACAGACTCATCTATTCTTTCTTCACTGATTGTACCGTTCTGCACAGCATTCAAAATGCCTGTATATGCCTTGTCAAAATCCTCCGGCTCTAAAATCATATCCACCCCCGCCTGTATCGCACGCACGGCAGCCTCCTCCGGCGAGTAATAATTTGTAATTGCTTCCATACGCATAGAGTCTGTAATCACGACCCCGTCAAATCCAAGCTTTCCCCTCAGAATATCTGTGATAATCGCCGGGGACAGTGTCGCGGGAAGCCCGTCTCCGGCAGCCTGCGGAAGCATAATATGGCCTGCCATCACACACTCTGCTCCAGCCTCTATCCCTGCAGTAAACGGGACAAATTCCGTCTCCTGGAGCTGCTTAAAGGTCCGTTCATTCGACACAGCCTCCCAGTGACTGTCTCCGACTGTACCTCCATGCCCTGGAAAATGCTTCAGCACAGCATTCACACCCTGCTCCTTTAATCCCCTTACTACACAGGCTGTCATCTCTGCATCGACCAGCGGGTCCGGACCAAAGGAGCGCACTCCAATTGCCGTATTATCCGGATCCGTCAGCACATCTGCCACCGGCGCAAAATCAAGATTAAAGCCAAGCTCATGAAGATAGCTTCCAATCGTCTGTCCGATACGATAAGCCTCATTATAATCACCTGAGGCACCCACCACCTGCATATCTGGTACATCCTCCACAGAAAATGCCTCGTGGTTGGCAATTCTTGATACAAGTGTTCCTCCCTCCTCATCCACAGCAATAAATATAGGATATTTGGAATAGGACTTCGTATTTTCTATCATAACCCGCAGCTGCTGCTCATCTATAATATTCTGCTTGAAATAAATAATTCCGCCTACCGGTCGGTTTGCCAGACACTCTCTTGTCGTCTCTCCGGCCTGAATGGCCACATCCACACCGGTCAGCTGCTCCGGCCTCACAATAAAAAGCTGGCTTACCTTCTCCTCCACTGTCATGGACGACATCATCTCCCGAATCCGAAGCTCCTCCGGACTGGCTTTTTCCCGGCTCTTTCCCGTTTTTTCTGTCTTCTCTTTCTCAGACTTCTCCTTTTTTATTCTGTCTTCCTCAGTTTTATCCTCTTTGGCTGCTCCGTCAGCTTCTTCCTCAGCTTTATTCTTATCCAAAGTCTGACGGCTCTGAGATTCCTTCTCTTCACCTGCACTGCTGCAGCCTCCTGCCGCTGCACAGCATAAGAGAAACATTATAAGAAACAGTACTGCCGCCGCCCGTATTCTAATTTTATTCATGATATTTCTCTATATCCTTTTCCATAACAAAACCAACCTTGTCTGAACCATAATATGCACTAACATCATTCGGCATATCATACATACTCCAGATGCCCTGAATCTTCATCATTCCAAGATAATTCTCATTTCCTCCGTCATTATTCGGCTCCCCTGATGCCCATACATCAAATGAAAATTCTTCACCGGTTACCCAGGCAAATTCTCCATCTCCCATACGCTCAGCACCTAGCCACAGCACTACACATCCGGTCTCATCAGCCTTTGCTGTTATCTGATCATACTCCTCCTGGCTGACAACGGTCGCCAGATGACCCCCCTGGATTTCACAGTACGCTTTTGCATCCGACCATGTACGTATGCCCTGAACTACTGTGTATTCATGAATATAGGTCTTTTCCTCCGGCTTCTGCTCCTCAGCCTTACCCTCATTGTCTTCATCGGTTTTGCTGCCCTCACCGTCCTTATTTTTATCCGCGTTTGTTTCCTCAGTTTTTTTCTTTTCTGAATTTCCTGCAGCTTCTTTTTCGGTCTCTTCTTTTACCACTTCTGTCTCCTTCGAATCAGAGGAGGATATTTTCTGATATACAAAAAAACCGCCGGCTCCAAACGCAATTCCCAGGACAATAATAAGAATAATCCCTGCGATAAGTCCCTTTCCTTTGCCTTCGGTCTTTTGCTCAGATTCATCTGGCATATCCATCTCAAAGTCTTCTAACTCAGACTCATCTGATATATCTGTGTTAAAATTTTCTTCTGTCCATCCGCCCGTCTTGCTCTGTGTACCGCTATAATTCCCCGGCATATCTGCCTCTATCTGCCTGGTTCCACATTCAGGACAAAATACACTTCCCTCTTCCAACTTCATTCCACAATTATGACAAAACATCCCATTCCTCCTGCTCTCATTTCCCTGGGCGCCAAACCCACACAACATACTATTGAATATTATAGCACATATTTCAATGTGCGACAAACAATATCATAATTCGCCAAATAATATCAAATATTTTCATATAATTACAAAAAATATGCTTTTTTACTGGTTTTTTCATATACACAATGATACAATGAAACCATATTTTATATCTAAGGAGGAGAGAAACTATGTTTTGTAAACACTGCGGCACCACACTGCCGGACGGGGTAAAATTCTGCCCTTCCTGCGGCAAGCCGACACCAAGCAATAATATACCAAAACCAGTCGGTGCTGCCGGCACGGGCGGCACTTCTGGTACCGGAACCAGTGCAGGCGGTTCTCAGGGAACTGGTTCTTCGTATACAGGCGGTATGAAACCATATCCGGGGCAGCCGGTAAAGGTAAAAAAGACCTTTAATATCGGAAATTATATTCTCTGGGCAGGCTGTGCTATTACTATTATCTCACTTTTTCTGCCGTACTGCTCTTCTGTTGAATTTTTGGGACAGAAAGCCAGCATATCATTGATGGACCCTGAAACAATAGAAGGCGGCATGATATTTCTCATCATTACTGCTGCCGTGGCGGTGCTTAATATATTCAAGCTCAATATTGTATGTATTATCGGATCTGCCGGAAACCTGCTGCTTGTGATAGCCTTTAATTCCTATCTCAAAGACCTGATGCATTACGCAAGCGGACTTGTTAATTATTCTATCGGGCATACACTGCTGATTCTTGGAGGTATCGTTATGATGGGCGGCTCAATTGCAGGCCTTGTATTTTGGACTAAACAGAAAAATGCGGCGCTTGGACGTTAAAGGACAAATCGGGGACGAGGTATTTTTAAAATACCTCGTCCCCGATTAACATTAGAGCCACGCTTTATTTCCACCTTACATACTTTTATCTCTTCTTCACGCATTTTCTGCGTCAAGCATTCAGATATATTAATATCGGTCAATATGCCAAGCTCCCTTTCTGCTTCGATGCAAAAGAGTTCTTTCCTGCATCTAACGATATCAGGAATACATCGGAAATATCTAAATTGCTACATCGGCAGCATAATACTTATTGAAAAATCTGTCTCGCATTGTATATCCATTACTCCTTCATACTGTTCCACGACTGTCTTTATATTCTGCAGACCAACTCCATAATACTGTGCCTCTAATCCACAATACTGCCGGCCGGCTTTGTAAGGCAGTGTCCTCATTCCATGAAGGTCCTCCCCCATATCATGAAAAATCTCTTTTCTTCCATAAGAATGCAGCCGTTTTAAAGACAAAAAACTTCCATTCTTTCTGACAGGAATTTCTTGGATGCTGTTACGCACTTCCAATACCCAGTAATTTTGTTTCATACAGGACCTCATACATATCCAGCCTGCCGGGTTTCCCTCCTTAACTGCACGCTGGCAGGCCTCCATTGCATTATCCAGAGTATTTGCCAGAAGACAACAAAGATCTGTCGGTGTAATTACATCTTCCCCCGGCACAATTATTTTAATAAAAATGTCAATCCCGCTCGCTTGTGCCTGATGATATTTCGGATTTAACAGTGCATCTGCAAAAACCGAACCTGTCCGAACAACGTTTTCCTTCCGGCTCATCCGAATATTTAGTTCTTTAAGATAATACACAGCCTCTTCTGTTTTTCCTTCTGCCAGCAGCTGTGAAATACATAAGGCATGATTTTTAATATCATGCTGAATCTTTATCAACTGCCTGTACTGTTCCGTATAATCCCCCATCTGCCGGTCCAGCATCTCATATTGCTGCTTCGCCAGACGCTCCAGAAGACGTTTCTCCAGCATAACAATACAATAAATATAAAGCATCGTACCTCCAAGTGCAATTAAGCTGCAAGGCACAGCAGCCCGCCATACATTCTCCGGCCGCCAGTCCTGAATCCCAATGAACATTTCCTGTATTGTACTATTTGCTGCATAGATATACAAGAGAGTACACATAAGATAAACGGCATCCTTATCCTCAAAATCACGTTTTAATATATGAAGCTCTCTCTGTAATACCTCCATCATAAGGTAAAAAATCAAGCCTGACACCATCTCGACGATTTTGACCGCCAGGTAGGAACAATCGCTTTCTCCATTCATAATTGCCGCTGCACGCACCAGCGGGAAAAACACATCAAATGCGACTCCCGGCGCACAATACATCCACAATGTAAAAAACCCTTTTTTTATCACGCTTCCGTGAAACAGCATCAGATTAAGTCCAAAGCTGCAGACACATAAATACGCCAGATTTCCCCAGACAGTCCCTGCCAAAGTATATCTTACATTCATCTGACCATACAAAAAGGTTCCAAGGAAAAACCACAGATAAGCATTGTAATATTTTACACCAAGCATTTTCTTCAAAAACCGATATCTCAAAAAAGAATCCAAAAAGCCCCAGACAACCGTCCATACCACCATCATAATTAAAAAACAGCCCCGCTTTCCTTTAGAAAACGCATAAACATCACACCAAATGTATGATATCTGCGCTTAGATAATGGAATACTCTCTCCATTGTCCAGCCAGACATCTGTCCTGTCATAACGCTGCACATGTCTAAAATTTATGATATAGCTTCGATGACATCTAAAAAAGAATTCTGGAAGACTCCGTTCCAGCTCTTCCAGCTTCCCGTAAAATAGAATGACCTCCTGCGCTGTATGCAGATGTATTTTCCTCCCAAGCACCTCAAGATATAATATCTGTCCAAGTAATATTTTACGAATTCCCGTTCCCTGCCGCACTGCAATCGTTTCCTTACATTCATCCTGTAAAACAGAGCAAAGCTTAAGAAGTACCTCCTCCAGCTTCTTTACATCTACCGGCTTTACAAGATAATGAGATGCCTGAACATCATAAGCCTCTATCGCATATTGCTGATGTGCAGTTATAAAAACCAATCTGCTTTTATCTCCCCGCCTGCGAAGTCTCCTTGCCACTTCCAGTCCATTAAGCGGCTCCATCGCGATATCTAACAGCAATAGGTCAAATCCCTCTCTCGCTAATACTGCATTGCCGTTAGTATACAATTCCAGACTGTATATAAACAAATGCTCATCTAGTATCGTTCTCACCTTGTCTGCCAATTCATTTAAAAGGACCTTCTCGTCCTCACAAATTACAATTCGAATCAATTTTATACACGCCCCTGCTATTTTGTAACTATTCATATATTTTTATTATAATGTATTATAATAAATATCGCCCCCTGGCACAAGGCCAGAGGGCAAACGGTAAATATTTTGCGCTGAACGGGATATTCTAATGAAATTAAAATCATCTTTCGAAAGACAATTGTATCCGGAAATAAAGCAAAGCCCGCAGACCTTGATGTTTACAGGCTTCCTCACCGGCATATAAAAAAGACACCCAGCCGGTGTCTTTCTTACTCTAAACTCCCCGAGTTGGGCTCGAACCAACACCCCCACGGTTAACAGCCGTGTGCTCTACCATTGGGTGCGGTCGCACACCGAAAAAGTATGGTTTAATTTTTATAAAGCAGCCTTTCAATTACATAAGCTTTCGCAATCCTTCAACCAGGATGGGTAGTTCCTTAAAGACTACTTCAACAATAATATTCCAATTTGTTCCATCATAATCATGGACTAAACGATGCCTGAGTCCTGAAATCATCGACCACGGAATTTCACTATGAGCCTTTCTATATTCATCCGACAAATAATAAACGTGTTCACCAATATTATATAATGGAGTTGTAACAAGCCATTGCAACGGAATATTTGTCAATAAATCCTCCCTTTTGATATTATTATTTATAATATACTCATGTAAATTTACTGCATTTTCATAGATTTTTTTAATACGTTGCCCATCTGAATATTTCATGCTACAAGCAACCTCTCTTTCATAATTACATTATAAAAATCACTGTCTTTGTTAATTTCATTAATTTCAAACACATCTACATCTTTTTTAAGTACTTTGCGCAAATCTTCGGCAAGTGAAAAAATCATAGTAAGTTTAAAATTTTCCCCACCAAACACCAAAAAATCCAGATCACTGCTCTCGTCTGCCTCTCCTCTTGCATAGGAGCCGAACAAATATATTTCTTTTACCTTGTATTTTTCGGCAATCGGCTTCACCAAATCTTCAATATCCCTGATTGTGAATATGTGATTATTCATCTCAAGAATTCCTTTCTTTAATTTTTTTCTCCCTGTACAGGGTTTTCTTTTACCACAAATAGCTTTTTAATTCCCCAAATTCAATGGAACTAAAAACCTGTACAATACCTCATTTATTCTTTTTACATGAGTTTTTATATATTATAATCTATCTCCTGTTGATCTTCAATGAATTAATATTAATGTAAAAAAGAAACCCCGCATAAATCCAATACAAGGTTTCATTGCATGGAAAGCCACAGCTTTATCTTCGCTTTCGTACATCCCGTAAATATCTTTCTTTTATAAATATTCCATATTACTATTTCTGCTTTATATAGACTAGAATGAAAACCCGTCATTTTATGCAAAAATACTAGGCTTCTAAACAAGTGGCACTACTTCATTGAGCTATTGAGGATTACGCTCCTCGGTTAACAGTATATTCCTGTCAAAATTTCTCCTCTCTTATCTTCGGATATGAAAAACCTGCAAACATTACTGTTTACAGGTTTTTCTACCTCCCCGAGTTGGGCTCGAACCAACAACCCCACGGTTAACAGCCGTGTGCTCTAC
>CAMNTM010000028.1 GCA_946558465.1 uncultured Lachnospiraceae bacterium | reverse complement strand
GTGTGTGTGTTTTTTTTTTTTCCATCTTTTTTTTTTTTTTTTTTTTGGGGGGGGGGGGGGGGGGGGGGGGGGTTTTTTTTAAAAAAACCCCCCCCCCCCAACCCGGCTTTCGGAGAAAATTGTATGAAAAGAGTAAGAATTGTTGTTGCCTACGACGGGACAGATTACTGCGGCTGGCAGATTCAGCCCAACGGAATCACAATCGAGGAAATTTTGAATCGAACTCTTCGACAGATGACTGGGGAGGAAATTCATATCATCGGTGCCAGCCGGACAGACTCCGGTGTGCATGCGCTTGGAAATGTGGCTGTATTTGACACAGATTCTCAGATTCCGCCGGAACGGATGTCATATGCGCTGAATCAGAGGCTTCCGGAGGATATTGTGATTGTAAAATCGGATGAGGTCCCGCCGGACTGGCATCCAAGGTATCAGGAGAATATTATAAAAACCTATGAGTATCACATTTATAATGCGCGGCATCCGAATCCACTGAAGCGAAGATACAGTACATTTGTGTCGTTCCCGCTGGAGCTTGACAGGATGCGGGAGGGGGCGGCATATATCGAGGGTGAGCATGATTTTGCAAGCTTTTGTAATATTCGTACGAATGCATCAGATACGGTGCGGACGGTGCATGATATTACGATTACATCTTCGGGTGCGGACATTACGCTGCGGATTACAGGAAACGGATTTCTTTATAATATGGTGCGCATTATTGCAGGAACCTTGATACGGGTAGGAAGAGGATTTTACACTCCGCAGCGAGTGAAAGAAATATTAGATGCAAAGGAGCGGACGGCTGCGGGGGTTACTGCACCGCCGAACGGATTAGTATTAGTGAGGATTGATTATGGAAAATCGGATTTATTTTGATAATGGGAGTACCTCCTGGCCGAAGGCGCCGGGAGTGGCCGAGGCTGTATCGGAGCTTTTGACGAGGGGAGCCTTCAATATTAACCGGGGAAATTATGAGGGTGCCTATGAGGTGGAAAGTGCAGTGCTGGAGACAAGGGAGCAGCTTGCCAGGCTGTTTCATGCTCCGGATTCCAGAAGGGTTATTTTTTCACCGGGAATTACATATTCGTTAAATATGTTTATCAAAGGCTTTTTATCATCCGGCGACCATGTGATTATAAGCGGAATCGAGCATAATGCAGTTATGCGTCCGCTATGCCAGATGGAAAAAAGCAAAGTAGCCTATGATACGGCCAGGACGGATGAGGAAGGCATGGTAAGCCTGGAGAGTATTGAATCGCTTATCCGGCATAACACGAAGGCAGTCATCATCTCTCATGCATCCAACGTGTGCGGAACGGTTCAGCCGATCAGAGAAATCGGGGAAATCTGCCGGCGGCACCACATTTTTTTTGTTGTAGATTCGGCACAGAGCGCCGGAACTCTTGAGGTGGATATGCAGAAATGCGGGATAGATTTCCTTGCTTTTACCGGGCATAAGGGCCTGCTCGGTCCCCAGGGAATCGGCGGTTTTTTAATTTCAAAGGAGCTTAACAGGGAAATGAAGCCTTATGTAGCAGGCGGAACGGGGAGCCAGTCGGATTCCTTTGAGATGCCGGAAAATCTTCCAGATAAATATGAGAGTGGTACGATGAACCTTCCCGGTATTATCGGACTTCATGCGGCTCTTTCTTATATAGAGAAGGAGACGGTGGAGAAGCTGCATCGAAGGAAAATGGAGCTGACTAAGTATTTTCTAGAAGGAATTCATGCCTTAACACAAGAGGGAAAGAATATCTGCGGCGGTGCAGGAGCCAGTATTACCGGTAGTACAGGGCTGTGCAGAGTTCCGGCGGTCCGTGTGGCGGGAAAGCAGGATATATGGAGCCGCACGGCGGTGGTTTCTTTGGACTTTCAGAAAATGGACAATGCAGTGGCAGCATTTGAGCTGGAGCAGAGGTATGGAATAATGACAAGAGTAGGACTGCACTGTGCTCCGATGGCGCATAAGACACTGCATACCTACCCGCAGGGAACCGTACGCTTTGCATTCAGTGCTGCAAATACAGAGGAGGAAATAGATATCTGTCTGAAAGGAATCCGGGAATTAATCAATATATAGAAAAAATCAATAAATATAATTGTACATAAAAAAAATCAATAACTGATAAGGCTGGATTTCATTGTCCTGTGAGTCGAAAAATGTTACGGTAAGTATAGCTTAATTTACGAAAGAAAAGATTGAGGAGGTAATGTAAAGATGGCTGATTATCGTAAGATGTGGGAAGATTTAGGCATGGATGTGGAGACACACGACCAGCTGTGTGCGGTGCTTCCGCAGGCCTTTGGGGATGTCTATCTGTCACAGGAAAACCGCCCGGAGGGTATGGACTATTATAACATGGTAGTTGCAGATATTCATGGAATCCGTCCGGCAGAGCTGATTGAACATCAGAAAAAGGGCGGCAAGGTTTTCGGGACATTCTGTGTGTATGTACCGGATGAGATTGTGTTTGCTGCAGATGCTATCGCAACAGGGCTTTGCGGAGGTTCTCAGTTCTGGGTTCCGGGCGGGGAGAAGGTGCTCCCGACAAATACCTGTCCGCTTATTAAGGCTTCTGTCGGTGCAAGACTGGACAGAACCTGTCCGTTTTTTAGAATTGCAGATATGTATGTAGGCGAGACTACCTGCGACGGCAAGAAGAAGGCCTGGGAAATTCTGGCCGAGGATGTGCCGGTTCATGTTATGAATCTTCCGCAGATGAAGCGTGCTAAGGATGTGCAGGCATGGGCAGAGGAAATCGAGGATTTTAAAAAGGTTGTAGAAGAGTTTACCGGAAATGAGATAACTGCAGAAAAGCTTGCAGAAAGCATCAAGCTTATAAATGCAAAGCGTGCAGCTCTTGAAAGACTGTATGAGACACGTAAGAATGAAAATATTCCTATCAGTGGAAGCGATGCGCTCCTGATTTCTCAGATTGCATTCTATGATGATCCGGGAAGATTCACACAGATGACTAATAAGCTGTGTGATGAGTTAGAGCAGCGCGTAAAAGACGGCGTAAGTGTATTTCCGGCAGGAACAAAGCGCATTATGCTGACCGGAACTCCGCTTGCCATTCCGAACTGGAAGCTGCATAATATTGTTGAGACAAGCGGAGGAGCGGTTGTCTGTGAAGAGATGTGTACCGGAACGCGTTATTTTGAGAGGCAGACAGCTGAGACAGGTACAACGGTAAAGGAGCAGATTCAGGCCCTTGCAGAAAGATATATGGGTATTAACTGTGCATGCTTTACTCCGAATTCCGGAAGAGTGGACGATATTATCAGGCTTGCAAAGGAATATAAGGCAGACGGCATCATTGATGTGAACCTGAAGTTCTGTAACCTGTATGATACAGAAGGGTATTTCGTAGAGCGTGCAATGAAGGAAGCAGGTATACCAGTGCTCGGCATAGAGACAGATTATACGGACAGCGATGCGCAGCAGCTGCGGACAAGAGTAAGTGCGTTTATCGAAATGCTGAATAAATAAAGGGAAGAAAATATCATGCAGAAAATACAGCAATATGTATTATTTCCCAATCATGATAATGCGATGCGTCTGTATAAGGAGCTTAAAAATCTGGGGGTTCGGGCGATGATAGCCCCTACCCCCAGAGCTGCGAGTAAATGCTGCGGAGTGTCGCTTTTGGTTGAGGAGGAGGACCTTGAACAGATTCAAAACTGTGCAAAAGAGCACGGCGTGGAGATTCTGAAGATCGCTGCGATAGAGCGGGATATTAACCCGATGCGGGACAGATATTGTTAGATAGACGAGGTAAATAAGACGTGAATTATGTAGGAATTGATATTGGCTCTACTGCGTCTAAGGTTGCGGTCAGGGGAGAAAAGGAGATTTATTTCGTTCTTCCTACCGGCTGGAGCAGCAAGGAGACAACACAGATCATTAAGGAAAAACTAAAAGCAGAAGGCGTGGATGTACAGTCTGACAACACGAAGGTAGTCGCTACGGGCTATGGACGTATAGCGGTAGATTTTGCAGACTACGTAATTACAGAGATTACCTGCCATGCCAGAGGCGGAAGAGAGATGGCAGGAGATAACTTAGGCATCATAGATGTAGGAGGCCAGGACACGAAGGTCATTCTGGTAGAAAACGGCATGGTGCAGGATTTTCTTATGAATGACAAATGCTCCGCAGGCACAGGGAAATTCCTGGAAATCATGGCCAACCGTCTGGGCGTTACCCTTAAGGAGCTGTTTGATATGGCGCAGGCAGGAACTGTACTTCCTATCAGCTCGCTCTGCACCGTTTTCGCAGAGTCGGAGGTAATCAATTATATCGGAGAAGGAAGAAAACGGGAAGACATTGCAGCAGGGGTCGTAGATTCTGTGGCGGCGAAGGTGGCACAGTTAAGCCAGAGAAAAAATCTCCCGAAGCGGGTGATCCTTACAGGCGGGCTGAGTCACAGTGAATATTTTACAAAAGCATTGTCAGGGAAGATTGGACAGACTGTAGAGCCCACAGAAAAAGGAAGATATGCAGGAGCGCTGGGAGCAGCGATTCTGGCAGAAGAAAAGTCAAAATAGTCAGTTGGGGACGGGGTAAAATTCATTTTACCCCGTCCCCAATTCACTATAACAATCCTCCAACAGATAAAAACAACGGTGCAAACACCAGTGATACAATTGTCATGAGCTTAATCAAAATATTGATTGACGGCCCGGAGGTGTCTTTAAAAGGATCGCCTACCGTATCGCCGACAACAGCGGCTTTATGGGCTTCACTGCCTTTTCCGCCGTGGTTTCCATCCTCGATATATTTCTTTGCGTTATCCCAGGCTCCGCCTGCGTTTGACATGAAGATTGCCATCATAACGCCTGTTACAAGTGCGCCGGCTAAGAGTCCTCCAAGTGAGGAGGGGCCTAACAAGAGGCCTACAATAAGCGGTGCAGCAACTGCCATAATACCAGGTATCAGCATTTCCTTAAGAGCAGCCGTTGTGGAGATGGCAACGCAGGATTTATAATCTGGTTTTGCTGTGCCTTCCATGATGCCGGGCATCTCGCGGAATTGCCGTCTTACTTCTTCTATCATCTGGTAAGCGGCCTTCGATACGGATTCCATCGTCATGGCAGAGAAAAGGAATGGCAGCATGCCGCCGATGAATAAACCGATAATTACACGGCTGTCAAGTATGTCGATATTTTTAAGCTGTACGGCCTCAGCGTAGGATACAAAAAGAGCCAGTGCGGTAAGAGCGGCGGAGCCGATAGCAAAGCCCTTTCCCATAGCGGCGGTAGTATTTCCTACAGCGTCAAGCTTATCGGTAATTTTGCGGACAGATTTGTCAAGGCCGGACATTTCTGCGATGCCGCCTGCATTGTCGGCAATCGGACCATAAGCGTCTACTGCTACGGTGATTGCAGTTGTAGACAGCATACCTACCGCTGCCAGAGCGATGCCGTAAAGTCCGCAGAATTGGTATGCCGCGAAGATACCAATGCAGATTAGTAGAATCGGGATACCGGTAGACTTCATGCCTACGGCTAGTCCGCTGATAATTGTTGTAGCAGAGCCGGTTTCAGACTGAGAAGCGATTTCCTTGACAGATTTATAGTCTCCTGAGGTGTATACCTCTGTAATAATACCAATTAAAAGTCCGACGATAAGACCAGATACAATTGCAATTGCAGCGTTAAAGTTACCAAACAGATAATTACTGAATATGAAAGCAGCGATTAGTACAATCACACTTGCTGCATAGGAGCCCGTTTTTAATGCTTTATGAGGATTTGAGTTTTCGTCGCCCTTTACAAAGAAGGTTCCAAGAATGGAAGCAATCAGACCAAGTCCTGCGATGATAAGGGGATAAAGCGCCCCCTCAGCCTTATAATATACGATGCCGAGAGTCAGTGCAGAGATTAACGCCCCTACGTAAGATTCAAACAAATCGGCACCCATGCCGGCAACATCACCTACATTATCCCCCACATTGTCTGCAATAACGGCTGGATTGCGGGGATCGTCTTCTGGAATTCCTGCTTCTACCTTTCCGACGAGGTCTGCACCTACATCTGCAGCCTTTGTGTAGATACCGCCGCCTACACGCGCAAATAATGCGATGGAGGAGGCGCCGAGACTAAAGCCTGAAAGAACGTCTACATTCTTTGTGACGATGTAGATGACGCTTACTCCGAGAACTCCCAGCCCTGCCACGCACATGCCCATAACTGCGCCGCCTGAAAATGCAATAGAAAGCGCTTTGTTCATTCCACTTTCCTTAGCCGCGTCAGCCGTTCGTACATTGGCGCGGGTTGCCACGGTCATTCCGCAGTATCCTGCTGCAGTGGAAAACAGCGCTCCTATTACGAAGCATACAGCGGTTATCCAGTTCCCGATACCAAATCCAATTAATACAAACAGCACGACAACAAAGATGATCAATATCTTGTATTCCGCCGTCAAGAAGGCCTGAGCGCCCTCGCTGATTGCCGATGCAATCTCCTTCATTCTGTCTGTTCCTGCGCTCTGCTTTGTTACCTTTGCCGCCAGATACGCTGCAAATAATAACGCTGCCGCCCCAAAAGCAGGAACAATGTTTAATAACATGTCCATAAATAAAACCTCCCATAAAATTTATGTATTTTTCTTATTTTATCATAAGAGTATATACAATTTCTACCTGTTTTTGGATTTTTTGTGGTTTATATAGAGAAGTTGTTGGTTTTTTTGACAACTGATCGTGTTTAAGGAATAAAGTTTATATATTTGTGATAGAATCCCTAGGATATTTATGCTAGAATATCTCTAAATAAATAGGGCGGCGCATATACAGTACGACTAATACCATCAGATATATTATGAATGGAAAGGATAAGCTTATGACAGATAGAGAAACCCAGATTTTCCAATGGATTAAAGAAAATCCTATGATATCCCAGCAGGAGATTGCAGACCGGGCGAATATTGCGCGCTCATCGGTGGCAGTTCATATATCTAATTTAATGAAAAAAGGAAAAATCCGGGGAAAAGGCTATGTGCTTCAGGAGGAAGATTATATTACAATAATAGGAGCAGTTGCTGTAGATATCTTTGGAGTAGCGTATGGGGACCTGGTGAATCAGGTCAGCAATCCGGGAAGAATCAAGACCTCTCTGGGCGGTGTGGGAAGAAATATTTCCGAAAATGTCAGCCGGCTTGGAAAAAAGGTTGAGCTGATTACTGTATTTGGAGATGATGTCTACGGCGAAGAAGGACAGAGAATCTGCAGAAATTTTGATATCGGGATCAGCCACTCAATTACGGCCACGGGAGAAGAAACTGCAAAATACCTTAGTATTAACAATCCAAGAGGAGACATGTATACAGCGGTAAATGATATGGGCATACTGGATAGGCTGACGCCAGGGTATCTGCAGAATAAAACACAGCTGATTAACGGAGGAAGCTTTGTAATTGTTGATACGAATGTTTCAAAGGAAACGATTCATTTCCTGGCAGATTACTGTACGGTGCCGATTATAGCAACGCCGGTTTCGATAAAAAAGGCGGAAAAGCTGGTAAGTGTATTGGAAAGGATTGAGACAATTACTCCTAATAAAGCGGAACTGGAAGTACTAAGCGGTATTCAGATAGATTCGGAGAAATCATTGGAGTATGCAGTGGAGAGCCTTTTGGATAAAGGAGTGAAGGAGCTGTTTGTGTCACTGGGAAAAGAAGGAATGCTGTATGCGGCAGGAAATAAGCGGGTCAGATATTCGTGTCTGCCTTCAGAAAGTGTCAATACATTCGGCGGTGACGATGCATTTGTTTCAGGAATTGCGTGGGCAAAGCTGGAAGGTCTGCCTCCAGAGGAACAGGCCAGAGCAGCTTTGGCAGCCGTTTCTATCTGCATTGAAGAGGAAGGTGCAATCAGTATGGAAATGACACTAGACAATTTTAGAAAAAGAATGGGATAAAAAAGCCTGGAAATCCGTAAATGATTTCCAGGCTTTTTAATATTTTCCAATTTAAAATATTTGGTTGACATGTGTCGGAATCTGTAGTAATATGTCTTATAAATAAACATGTGTTTATAAAATAAATAATAATTTATAAAATGGAAGGTGCGTGAGTGTGGGAGGAAGAGAAAAAAAGAGCTATATAACTGTAATTGGAGCAACAAATATGGATATTTCAGGGACACCGGATTTCGAGCTTGTTGAGTCAGACAGTAATCCGGGACAAATCAGCAGATCTTTTGGAGGCGTGGGACGCAATATCGCTGAAAATATCAGACGGCTTGGGGGAAGGGTAGAGCTTATTACAGCGTTTGGAGACGATGAATATGCGGCCCAGATTAAACAAAGCTGTGAAGAGCTGGGAATCGGCATTCGGCATTCTGTCATAGTGGAGGGAGGAAATACTTCAACCTATCTTTGTATTAATGAATGGAACGGGGATATGAAGATTGCAGTCAGCGAGATGAAGATATACCAGAAGATTACACCAGAACATCTGCAAAAGAAAATGGAGGTGTTAGAACAAAGTACATTAGTGATTGTAGACGGTAATATTCCAGAGGAAAGTATTAGATTTATTGCGGAAAACTGCAGCGTTCCGATACTGGCCGAGCCGGTATCTACAAAAAAAGGAAGGAAATTTTCCCCGGTTTTAGGCAAGTTGGCAGCTATTAAGCCGAATTGCGAAGAATTGGGAAGTCTTGCCGGTATAAAAATAAAAAATAAGCAGGATATTGACAGGGCGTTGGATATACTATTAAAAAAAGGCATACGGGAAATATATGCATCCCTGGGAAAAAACGGAGCTGTCTATGCCGGCAGAAAAAAAAGAATGTACATTCCCTGTTACGAAGGAACTGTGGTAAATACGACAGGATGCGGCGATGCGTTTATGGCCGGTGTGGCCTGGGGACTGATGAATGGCTGGAAGGATATTGAAAATATGAGGATCGGACTTGCAGCTGCATCGCTCTGTATAGAACAGGAGGGAGCAATCAGCCCCAAGATGAAGGAAGAAAATATATGGAAAATAATCGGAAATACAGCAGAAAGGATGGAAATAATATGAAGAAATTATTGTCAGCTGCATTGGTTCTAATCATAATGGCCTGCATGGCTACAGGCTGTAAAAAAGAGGAAAAGTCTGAAGGAAAGGACGATATTTACATCGGATTTTCCATTGTGACGTTAGAATATCCCTACTATGTGAGCATGCAGGAGGGAATTGAGGAAACGTGTAAAAAGGAAGGATATAAGTATGTAACAGCAGATGCAGGACTTGATGTGGCAACTCAGATTGACGATTGTCTGGATATGATAGTAAAGGGAGTAGATGTCCTGATTGTGTCCAGCTGGTATGGAGACTCCCTGAGCGAGGTGTTTGAGGAGGCAAAGGCTTCTGGAATACCGGTATTTTTAATTGATACATCAGGAGTTCCAGAAGAGGAAGAGTTTGTAACTAATATCGGAACCGACAATAAGGAAGCAGGATACTGCGGCGGACTGTGGACCGCAGAATATTTTAAGGAGCAGGAAAACAAAGAGAAGATCAACTGTCTTACATTCTTAAATTCTACATCAATTTCCAGAGACAGGATTGACGGGTTTATAAAGGGACTGGAAGAAGGAGGCCTTGAGGTAAATTTATTAAATGAATACCTCGGAGAATCAAGAGAGGATTACATGTCGTCTGCCGAGGATGCTCTGGTAACTTATCCGGAGATTGATCTCATATGCGGTTCGTCGGCACAGGCAGGATTAGGTGCGTACGATGCTACGGTAGGAGCGGGAAGGACAGAAATTAAGATATTAAGCTTTGACAGTGAAAAAGATGAGATGGATCTGATTGATAAAAAGACAAATTACATCGCAAGTGTTATGCAAAAACCATATGAGATGGGAGAAAAAGCTGTAGTAAGCGCATATGAATTTCTGAAAAAGGATGCAAAGTTTGACAGAGCTACTGCAAATGAATTCGGCGTTTACTGTATAGACGGAGAGCTGTCATCAGAAGACATTATGAAATGATAGAGAAGAAAGGACGTAAAAGGATGTCTGATAAGAGACAGAAGGTTTTTCTGGAGCTTAAAAATGTATCGAAACAATTTCCGGGAGTAAAAGCACTTTCTAATGTTTCTCTTACAATAAATAAGGGAGAGATTCATGCGTTGGTCGGAGAAAACGGTGCAGGTAAATCCACACTAATGAAGATATTATCCGGAGCTTACAAAAGGGATGGAGGAGATATTTTTATAGAAGGCAGCAGGGCTGAGATTCATGGACCTAAAGAGGCGGAAGCGCTGGGGATATCTATTATATATCAGGAGCTTAATCTGATACCGGGCCTGACGGTTGCGGAAAATATTTATCTGGGGCGTCAGCCCAGAAAAAATGGCTGTATTGCCTGGAAGAGGATGTTTTGTGATGCAGAAAAACTGCTGCAGGAGCTGGGAATAGAGTTAGATGTAAAGGCTCTCGTCAGAGGCTTAAGCATTGCACAACGGCAGATGGTGGAGATTGCAAAGGCTGTCAGCTGTAATGCGAAGCTTGTAATCATGGACGAGCCCACCTCATCATTAACGCATCAGGAAACACAGCTGCTTTTTAAGATTATGGAAAATATAAAGGAAAAGGGGAACGCTGTCATCTTTATCACTCATAGGATGGATGAAATTTTTTCTATCTGTGACAGATTGAGTGTACTTCGGGATGGCTGCTATATTGGGACTTCTGATGTAAGAGATATAAGCAGGGACGAACTAATCACCATGATGATTGGAAGGAAGCTGACACAGCAGTATCCAGACAGGAACAGTAAAATCGGCGAGCTTCTTTTAGAGGTATCAGAAATCACGGACGGAAAAAAGGTAGGTCCGCTGTCCTTTGAGGTTCACAGAGGAGAGGTGGTAGGCTTTTATGGCCTTGTAGGAGCAGGAAGAACAGAATTGATGCGTTTGCTTTTTGGAGCAGATCGAAAAAAGGGCGGCACTATAAAGCTTCGAGGAGAGGAAATAAAAATCCACAGTCCTAAGGAAAGTATAAAGAGGGGCATCGGATTTGTGACAGAGGACAGGAAGGGAGAGGGTTTGTTTCTTCCATTCTCCTGTGCATTTAATATTTCTCTGGTTTCTCTGCGGAAAATTCGGAAATACGGGATTCTGAATTTGAAAAAAGAGAAAGAGGCAGCAGAGAGATATATTAAAGAGCTTAATATTGTAACTCCGTCTAGGAATCAAAAGGCTGCGCTGTTAAGCGGAGGAAATCAGCAGAAGATAGTAGTTTCAAAATGGCTTTTCTCGGATTTGGATTTAATGATTCTGGATGAACCGACCCGCGGCATTGATGTGGGAGCAAAAAGAGAGATATATGAGATTATTAATGTTTTAGCTGAGGAAGGAAAGGCAGTCATTGTTGTGTCCTCAGAAATGGAGGAAATCATGGGAATCAGCGACAGGATATATGTGATGCGTGACGGGGCTTTATCAGGCGAGGTTAAAAAGGAAGAATTCAGCCAGGAGAAGATTTCAGACTTTTTGCTTAAGGAGGTGAATGCAGGATGAAAAGAAGAGTAAAAGCTTCGTATCTTTCAGTGATCTGGAATAGGTTAGGCGTATGGCTTGTTGTGATAGGATTGTTTTTTCTTATAACGGTAACCTGTGACAATTTTTTAAGCAGAGCTAATTTAATTAATGTAGTAAGGCAGATTTGTGTGAATGCGATTGTTGCACTGGGAGCCACTTTTGTAATACTTGGAGGAGAGATTGATTTAAGCCAAGGTGCAGTGGCTGCTCTAATCGGATGTGAAGGCGCGTATTTTATGATGCATATGGGGTTTCCGGTATGGGCGGCCATATCGGCTGCGCTTCTGACGGGAGTATTTATCGGGACTGTTACAGGAATGATTATTACCTTTCTTAGGGTACCGTCTTTTATCGCTACATTAGGAGTCCAATATATACTGCAGGGTGCGGTGCTGCTTTTAACGAACAGTCAGCCGATATCAGGTCTTCCGGAAAGCTTTACAAAGCTTGGACGAGGATATATCGGAATAATACCGATCCCTACGATTATTTTGCTGATAATGGTTGTGATAGGATTCTTTGTTTTAAGATACACTTCATTTGGCCGTAACTGTCTTGCAACTGGAGAAAATACACAGGCGGCAGTGTTATCCGGAGTCAGTGTAATCAAAACAAAAATTGTAATATTTGCCATTGCCGGAACAATGAGTGCACTCGGAGGAATTATACTGGCAGCAAGACTTTCATCCGGACAGCCGTCAGCAGCTTCGGATTTGTCTCTTCAGGCATTGGCCGCTGTGTTTATCGGAGGAACCAGCAGGGGAAGCGTGATGAACACACTGGCGGGAGCTCTGATTATAGGACTTATCAACAATGGACTGAATCTGCTGGAGGTGAATGCATACTGGCAGAAGATTGCCTTAGGGGCGATTATTATAGGGGCAATAGCGCTGGATTCTTACCGGGTTTCGAAGGAGAGTCAAAGTTAATATTTTAAGGAGGATATGAAGATGAATCGTAATGAATATGTACCGCCGCTGTTTGAGAAGGACGGACAGGCTGTTTTAACAGGTCTAAATAAGGGTGAGAGACTGACGAGGTATGCGGTTATCGCAGTGAGGGATCCCCTTGGATTTGAAAAAGATGCGGCAGATGTGATTGCAGACTCGATGAAAAATGTAAGAGAAATTACAAGAAATTCTTTTTTTACTGTACTTATAGGAGAATACGACGATACAGAGATTCTTGTATGTTCTACAGGAAGCGGGGCGGCAGATACGGAAGTTGTCATGATGGATTTGATGCAGTATGCCGGCGTGGACACTTTTCTTCGGATAGGGACGTCCGGTACGCAGAGAGAGGATGTTGAGGTAGGGGATATTATTATCTCATCAGGAGCAGTCCGGGATGAAGGGTTGACAAAAGAGTATATTGCTCCCCAGTTTCCGGCAATTGCAAGCTATGAACTGATGCTTCCAATGATTGAGACAGCACAGAAGCACAGGCTGAGGCACAGAGTAGGAATAACAAGGTCCAATGATGCGATTTACTGCGGGCAGGGGCGTCCGGTTATGGGTTATCTGCCTTACACGCAGGAACAGATTGTAAAATACTGGGTGGATGCAGGAATCTTGAATGTAGAGCGTGAGACCTCTACAATTCTAACACTTGCAGAGCTGTTTCATGCAAGAGGCGGATCTGTATGTGTGGTATGCAACAGTTCCGTAACGAAAAAAGTCGGGGTAGGACAGGGAATTGCAGATGCCATTATTGTCGGTTTAGAAGGGCTGGCCCTTTTGTCCAGGCGGGATAAGGAAAAAGAGAAAGCAGGCGTGGAATATTGGACGCCGCAGATTATGGAAAATTAAACAGGAGGTAAAAGAGAAAAAATGGAGTTAAAAGAATATCTGGCTGTATCAGAAGAGGTAGCAGACGCAGTGAAAAAAAACAGACCGGTAGTAGCATTGGAGTCAACTATTATTACACACGGGATGCCCTATCCGAAAAATGTAGAGACGGCATTGAATGTGGAACGGATTGTAAGAGAGAATGGCGCAGTTCCGGCAACAATAGCAATTATTAAAGGGAAGATAGTTGTCGGCGCTGTAAAGGAACAGATCGAGTATCTGGGAAAGGAAGGAACAAAGATAGCGAAGGCAAGCCGAAGAGACCTTCCGGTTTTACTGGCGGAAGGTAAGGATGGCGCTTCTACTGTGGCAACGACGATGATTGCGGCAGAGCTGGCCGGTATTAAGGTATTTGCAACAGGAGGGATCGGAGGTGTACATAGAGGTGCCGAGATAACGATGGATATCAGTGCCGATTTGGAGGAATTATCGAATACAGGGGTGTGTGTAGTGTGTGCAGGATGTAAATCCATATTAGATATTGGGCTTACATTAGAGTATCTGGAAACAAAGGGAGTTCCTGTCATTGGCTACAGAACAAAAGAGATGCCGGCATTTTTTACAGTCCGAAGCGGTTTTGATGTTGATTATGAGCTGGAAAGTGCAGATGACATTGCTGCTGTGATGAAGGTAAAACAGGCCTGTAAACTAGAAGGCGGAATTGTAGTGGCCAATCCGATACCAGAAGAATACTCGATGGATTATGATTACATCAGCAGCAGTATAGAAAAGGCTGTTCAGGAGGCAAAGGATAAAGGAATTAAGGGAAAGAACATTACGCCGTTTCTTCTGGAAAGGATTGAGCAGCTGACAGAGGGAAAGAGTTTGGAAGCGAATATACATTTGGTTTATCATAATGCAGCTTTGGGTGCGGCTATAGCGGCCGGATATTGCAGAGAATAAGAGTATAGTATATAAGAGAGTATTTCTGAAATGTTAAATTTGGGGGTACTCTCTTTATTATGGTTTATGTAGGACTTTAATTATTTAATTCTTCATCATAGAGTAAGATAAGGTTTGAAAAGGTATTTCCGTGTATGCTATAATTAAAAAAATATTTTAAAGGAGTTTATATGAAAACAAAAAAATGGGGAAAATATAGAACTAAAATATTTATTGCAGTGTTTACGATATTTTTAGTGTCTCTATTTATGGAGGTATCTTCTAGTGCTGCCGAGAAAGGAACAAAAGCTGTTGTATATACAGCTATGATTAATTCATCTGTATCTGATCATTCAGGGGATGGTTCTAAGGAGAATCCATATAACATGTTTGAGGATGCGTTGGCAAATGTTTCAGATGGAGGGACGATCTATATTTTGTCCCAGGGAGCGTTCATTAATGATCCAAAGAATGATATACCCTTTGTAATAGATAAAGCAGTACATATTGAACCGGCAGAAGGGCTGACGTGCGCTTCCTTGGAAAGCCGTGCCGCAGGAATAGTGATTGGCGCCGATGTTACATTTAGTAATATTGAGTTTATTTTTTCAAATAAATATCATGCACAGATCTTTGCAAATGGCCATAGCCTTACTTTGAATAATGTTACACGCCGTCAGAATGCACGTCTAGTGGATGTGGTTGCAGGAGGACTGTACAGTTTATATGGAGTTCAGCAAGGACCGAATCCGGGAAATAGCGCGCGAATATTTATTCAGGGTGAAGAAAGTGAATTTGGAAATATATATGCAGGAAGTATTAACGGCAGTTATTACGGAGATGTGGATATTCATGTGCAAAATACAAAACAGAAAATGAGCGTCAATGTTTACGGCTGCGGGGCAAAAGAAGCTGAATTTGATCGGGATGATTTTTTCAGTGGTGAGGAGCCGCCGTCACCGTCTGCTGATCCTGCTGCATATACAGTGGGAGGAAGGGTAAACGTGAAATTGGAGAAAACCTTCATCATGTCTGTTGACGGAGCAGGGGCGTCAGAGGGAACAGAGGTTACTTTCAATGGAACAGAATATTTGGCGGATAACCTTTCATTGTTAAATATTGATGGTCTTTATGTTGAAAGAGGGAATCTGAAACCTAAGGCATTGACTACTCCGAATGGTGAGAGAATTAATCTTGCAATAGCTGCAGACAGCATATTGAATTTGTCTAATTTCTCCGATATTGCTGTGAATAATTTTAACGGAGGCGGTAAGCTGATATTAGGAAGAGAAGCTGTAATGGATGTTTCAGGAGAACTGACAGGGAAAACAGCTTTTGAAGTGAGTGGCGGATACAGCGGTGTGTCGGGAGTAGCAATAGAGAATCATGTTTATGTGAAAAGCAGACCGGATACAGAGGGAATATTTACTTTCACACCTAATTATTCACAAGAATATCTGGGATTTGTTAAGCAGGCAAATGGAAACTGGATTGCAGTTCGAAACAATATGATCACAATTGAATATCAAACCGACGATATAGAAAAAGGCGGCGTGAGTATTGAACGGGAGACAATAGATCCAAAGGATGGCATTCCGGAAGGTTCTATAGCGAGTGAAGGAGAAGGATATCGTTTCCAGAATTGGACAGACGAAAGCGGTATTATAGTAGGAAATGATCTGCACTTTATTCCGCAGAAAACAATATCAGGTGTTTATGAGCCTATGATATATACAGCTAATTTTGCAGCAAATGCTTATAAAATTGCGTTCAAAGCTAACGGCGGAAGCGGAGCCGATATGGAAGAACAGGATTTTGTATATGGTACAGAGCAGAAATTATCCAGAAACACCTATACATTTCAGAATCATACTTTTGCGGGCTGGGCGCTAAAACCTGACGGTCCGATAGTATATAAAGATGAAGCAAGTGTAAAAAATGTAACTTCTAAAGATGCGGAGATAGTAATATTATATGCGAAGTGGACGAAAGCATCGAATGACCCTGTAAGGACAGGATGGCAGATGGTAGAAAATAAGTGGTAAATAGTAAAGGAGAGAAACAGACTGGCTGGGTATCGGTAGGAGGCAGATGGTATTACTTAAACGGAAGCGGAGTAATGCAGACCGGCTGG
>CAMNTM010000027.1 GCA_946558465.1 uncultured Lachnospiraceae bacterium | reverse complement strand
CCAAAATAAAGGTCTTTCCGTCTGGCTGGATAATGTGATTCATTCTTGCTGTTGTGTTCATATTTTTCTCCTCTCTTTTATATTACATTTGTAATATATATATAACTTTTGTAATGTTTCTTGAGTTATATATTACACATGTCTATAAGATTTGTCAATTTATTTATATCTATAAACTTTAAATTTTACATTTTGCACAAATTGCTATCTCCAGTTTTGTAACAATTTACTTTTATACACTATTTAATAAATATAAAACGGTAAAAAATAAGGCAGTATCCCTTCTCCGAATACTGCCTAAAAAAGACACACCTTGCTCTTCCAAAGTGTGTCTATACCTATAACTATCATATTTTTTATGTCTGTTCTGTAATTATTTATACGCCTTTATACAAGCTCAATCAGAACCTCCATAGCTGCGTCACCCTTACGCTGGCCAATCTTCACGATTCTTGTATAGCCGCCGTTACGATTCTCATATTTCGGTGCAATCTCATCAAAAAGCTTTGCGACAAGATCAACCTGTTTTGTATTTTTCTTTCTTCCTGCCCGTGCAGCCGGTACATCCTTTACCGGATAAAGAATCCTCAGCATCTGATGACGTGCATGAAGCCTGCTTGGAAGATCCTTCTTAATCTTCTTCTCAACCTCATCGTATACCGTAACCTTCTTACCGTCTACAACTTCCTTCACTCTCTTGCCATCCTTGTCCTTGCGGGCAACCTTAGCCTTTACTGTAACCTCCTCGAAGTTATCCTTCTCCTTTACAGCTAAAGCAATCAAACCTTCCGCTATTCCGCGGATCTCTTTTGCTTTTGCCTCAGTTGTTCTAATCTTACCATGAGTAATCAATGCTGTTACCTGATTTCTCAATAATGCCTTTCTCTGGCTTGATGTTCTGCCAAGCTTTCTATATTTTGCCATTTTCTATTCCTCCATTATTTCACACTTGGTTATACTCTTCGGGCTTACTAGCCAAATGCCCCGTCACACTCTTCGGACTTACTGGCGGGAATCTGTTTACATAATAGTTCTTGAAGCTAAAGCTTTACTCCTCGCCTTTGCTCAAGCTTAAACCCAGCTCATCTAGTTTTGCAAGCACCTCTTCTAAAGATTTGCGTCCCAGGTTTCTCACCTTCATCATATCCTCTGGTGTCCTGTTTGTCAGCTCTTCCACTGTATTAATGCCTGCTCTCTTCAAGCAGTTATATGAGCGTACAGACAATTCAAGCTCATCTATGCTCATCTCCAGCACTTTTTCCTTTTCGTCATCCTCTTTCTCAATCATGACCTCTGCTGCCTGAGCAACTTCAGAAAGGTCAATGAAAAGCTTCAGATGCTCGCTAAGTACCTTTGCCGCCAAACTGACTGCCTCATCCGGAAGCAGAGTTCCGTCAGTATACACATCAAGCGTCAGCTTATCAAAATCTGTGATCTGACCGACACGTGTGTTTTCTACTGTGAGATTTACACGCTCAACCGGGGTATAGATAGAATCAATCGGAATCACTGCTATCGGCAGTTCATCATTCTTATTCTTCTCGGCACTTATATATCCTCTGCCTTTTGTAATCGTAAGCTCCATATACAGCTTGCTGTCAGCCCCGCCGTTTAATGTCGCAATAACAGTCTCCGGGTTCATAATTTCAATATCCTGATCTACCTGGATATCGGCTGCCGTAACAACACCTTCACCCTCAAACTCAATATAAGCCGTCTTTGGTTCATCTGTCTCTGATGTATTTTTGATAGCCAATGACTTTAAATTCATGACAATCTCAGTAACATCTTCCTTAACCCCGGGAATGGAGCTGAACTCATGCAGTACACCATCAATCTTTACCTGGCTGACAGCCGCACCGGGCAATGATGAAAGCATGATTCTTCTGAGAGAATTACCTAATGTTGTACCATATCCTCTCTCCAGAGGCTCTACAACAAATCTTCCATACTTTTTATCTTCTGAAATCTCTGTTATCTCAATATTGGGTTTATTAAAATCAAACACTAAAGTCCACCTCCTGTGTGGTGTTACGGGTTATTATTTAGAATATAACTCGACGATCAACATCTCGTCTACTGGGACATCAATTGCATCACGGTTCGGAAGCTCCTTGACATTTCCCTTCAGATTCTCAGCATCAAACTCCAGCCAGTCCGGAATCATACGTCCGCCGGTAACCTCAATAATTTCTTTGTATCTCGGTGAGCTTTTGTGTTTTTCTTTAATCTCAATTACGTCCCCGGCCTTAATCAGATAAGAAGGAATATTTACCTGTCTGCCGTTGACAAGTACATGCTTATGATCAACAATCTGTCTCGCCTCACGTCTTGTTCTTGCAAGTCCCATACGAAATACAACATTATCTAATCTAGACTCCAGAAGTACCATCAGGTTCTCACCTGTCATACCCTTCATCTGTTTTGCCTTTTTATAATAATTTCTGAAAGGCTTCTCTAATACACCGTAGATGAATTTTGCTTTCTGCTTTTCACGCAGCTGAAGACCATACTCACTCATCTTTCTATTTGCTCTTTTTAATTGTCTGTTAGACTTTTTATCAATTCCCAAGTATACAGGATCCATTCCGAGAGATCTGCACCTTTTGAGAACCGGAACTCTATTTACTGCCATGTTTTTAATCTCCTTCTACTTTTTTAATAAAGAAGTTCTTCTCGCTCTGCTCAAAAAACGACCAAAGAGCTAAGCTCGACAATACCTCACTAATCTCTTTGTGTCATACTCTTCTGCGCTTCGGCGGACGGCATCCGTTATGTGGTACTGGAGTAACGTCCTTAATACTTGTAACATCAATTCCACATGCCTGAAGAGCACGAATTGCTGCCTCTCTGCCTGAACCCGGCCCCTTTACCATAACGTCAACTGACTTTAAGCCATGTACCAATGCCGCTTTAGCTGCAGTCTCTGCCGCCATCTGTGCTGCATAAGGGGTAGATTTCCTTGAACCTCTGAATCCCAGACCGCCTGCACTTGCCCATGAGAGAGCATTTCCCTGTGCATCTGTTAAAGTAACGATTGTGTTATTAAAAGATGACTGGATGTGTGCTTGTCCGTGTTCAACGTTTTTCTTGACACGCTTTTTTGTCACTTTCTTTGTAACTTTTTTTGCCATAATAAAACTAACCTACTCTTTCCTTTTTTATTGTTTACTTTGCTTTTTACCTTTCCATGCTTTCACTTACTAACAGAAAAGCCCGTGAACTTATATAACCATAAAATGATGATAACCAGACATGACCTCTCACTATTTTTTATTAGATAGGAAGATACGTCATTGCTCACTACTTTTTATGAGGTAGTTCTTCTCCCTGTGGTCAAAGAACAAAGAAATACCTAAACTCTAGCTGCGCCTTGAGGCTTGCTTTCGTTAAGTTATTTCTTTTTATTAGCCACTGTTCTCTTCGGGCCTTTTCTGGTTCTTGCGTTGGTTTTTGTCTTCTGGCCGCGAACCGGAAGTCCTTTTCTGTGTCGGATTCCTCTGTAGCATCCGATTTCCTGTAATCTCTTGATATTCAGTGCAATCTCTCTCTTGAGGTCACCCTCTACTACCTGAGTCTCGTCGATAACTGCACTGATCTTCTTTACATCCTCATCCGTAAGATCACGGCAGCGGATATCAGGACTAACTCCTGCCTCTGCTAAAATACGATTTGAACTTGCTCTTCCAATTCCATAAATATAAGTCAAGCCAATCTCAACGCGTTTGTCTCGTGGTAAATCTACACCTGCAATACGTGCCATGTGAATTTCCTCCATTTTCTTTTACTGATTTTTTATACTGTCTTTAATAGGGACTTTCGTCCAGACGTGTTCGGTAATCACGTCCTTTCCGGCCACCGCACATCCTCCAGGATAAACACGGTAATGACGGGCCGGCATTACAAGCAATATACGAAGGATACTCACCGGCTACAGGTGCTCCTTGTATATTAAACAGCCTACACACTCCCTGGTGTGTCGGTTGTCAGCCGCCTTAATTTTGTGCATAAACGTTATTTACAATGTTGTTGGCTTCGTGCGCCTAAATTCAAGCTGCGCCTTCCGGCTTGCTTTCGTTAAATGTTCAATGCTTATCCTTGTCTTTGTTTATGCTTTGGATTCTCGCAGATAATGCGAACACTTCCTTTTCTTTTAATTACTTTGCATTTTTCGCAAATTGGTTTTACTGATGATCTAACCTTCACGGGGATCCTCCTTTCATCCATTGCTCTGCCTTGTGTCTGTAACTGCACAATTCCTGGTTTCACGCCTATTTGCCGCGGTTTCAGCGTTTTTTTGCATAAAAATACCTGGAAACGTGCCTATATATTATAGCACCTGAATTCAATAAAAGTCAATAGGGTATTTTAATTACCCGCTGAATATTCTTATGCTTTATTCTACTACCACCCATGATTCGCTCGGAATATCTACTCTCAAAAATATATCAGCGTCAGGATCGACATTGACATCTGTCACGTCGGTATTATACTTATAGCCGCATATAATAATAGATATTTGATTGTCCCCCGGCATAATCTGTTCTGTATAATATGGATTCTCTTCGACAAGTACAATACCGCCTTCTAAAATCTCGCCTGGAAACAAAGTGTAAATATTCGAGTAGACCAGACTGCCTTTCGCTCCAAAGCCATGTATATTGAACGTCATATTATCCCACTCTTTTTTATCTATAGCCAGCCGGTATTTCACATAGGCTCTTCCGGTAGCGGCATCCACTGACGCTCCAAGAATATCAAGCTTCGCTCCCTGCTGCTCCACTGAAGTAACAGGTTCTGTCTTCTGGAACATAAAGCGATTTTCAGGGCTGCCTCCAAGTGTAACATAGTCTGCTTCTCTAACCTCTCTTACTATGACTGAGATATCCATATTACTGCTCTCTTCCGAGAAGACAGGATCCACAATCAGCATTCCTTCTACTTCCACACATTCGTTTATTTCTGGTTTATCTTTAATCCACTCACAATTTAAAAAAACCGTTTGCAATTCCTCCGGGAAAGAAAGAGGGTCACTATTAACATCTGTAACCAGCCTTATCGTACTATCTGATTTTTGTACGATTTTTCCGGTAAGCTTTACCTTCCTTCCGGTGTATGCTGCCAGCATGTCTTCATCATCCATCGTATACTTTGAAGTGAGTAAGGTATTTATATCGTCAGTTCCTACCGTAGACTTATCATCTTCCAGCATAAACCAGTCCAGTATCGGAAGTACACGCTCTCCGAAAGTTATCTTACCCTCCTCGCCAAAGGGCTCACCAAACTTTCCGGCACACATTACATATATGAAATTATAAGAGCGTGCTTTTACTGAAGCGCTGTTATTCTCTTCCGGGGCCTGCAGCCGTCCAAGCCATTCAGCTCCCTTCATTAATAAGAGAATAACTGCTGTCACAATAACGATATTTCCCAGACAGCCTAAACAGCCCTTCTTTTTAGGCTGCTTTCCTTCCTCTGTTGTCTGCCCCTGAGTATTCTTTGGATCTTCTATTTCTCCTGATTCTTCGGCAGGATGCTCCTGTATCTTTTCTGTGTTCTGCTTCTGTGTCTCTTCTTGCTTTCCCGCCGCTTGTTCCTGTGTCCCCTCCTGCTTCTCTATGGTCTGCCTCTGTACATCTGTCAGGTTTTCCACAGCCCGCTCTTTTCTCTCTTCCATAGATTTTCCCTCTGTATTTTGCTTCCCTACTTATCTCTCCAGATAATCCGTCCCTTAGATAAATCATACGGTGACAGCTCCAGTGTCACCTTATCACCCGGTAAAATTTTAATAAAATTCATTCTAAGCTTTCCACTAATATGCGCAAGTACCTGATGCCCGTTTTCGAGCTCCACTTGGAACATTGCATTTGGCAGCTTTTCTACTACTGTTCCTTCTATTTCTATTACGTCAGCCTTTGACATTGTGTAATTCCTCCTACTTCTCTTCTTCCTTTCTCTGCTCTTTCAGCAGATGTCTGATACTTACATCGGTTGCTTCTTCGACGGCATATTCTCTGCAGATAAGCTGTACATGTTTCTTTTTTTTCTTTTTCAATTTATCCAGTGTTCTAATTCTGCCGTCTGCTAAATATACATATGCATCATCCACATCTATTATAACATAAACCCTGCCTGTATCATGTCCCGCCTTCGACCTCACAAGCATTCCCGCCTTATATCTGTCCATATCTACTCCTTGACGATAACCACTCTGAGTCAGCCTGCTTACTTCCAGTATCCATTCCGATGCAACTTTGCGTACTCCTTATGCGCAGCGACTCAAATATCTCATCTGCCATCTGCATCGGTTAAGGTTAAAAGCCTGGGTTCTCCTTCTGTTATCAACACCGTGTTCTCGTAATGTGCCGATAAAGAACTGTCTCTTGTAACAACTGTCCAGTCATCATCAAGCCAGTCTACCTCCCAGCCTCCTGCATTAATCATCGGTTCAATCGCAAGCGTCATTCCGGCTTTGAGCTTCACGCCTTTTCTTTTCATCTCATAATTAGGTATCTCCGGAGCCTCATGCAGATTAGTTCCGATTCCATGTCCGCACAGATCCCGCACTACGCCGCAGCCATGTTCCTTCGCATATCTTCCGATTGCCCCTGAAATGTCAAATAGATAGTTGCCCTCTTTCGCATATTTTATACCCTGAAAAAAACATTCTCTAGTAACATCAATCAGCTTCTGCGCGGCCTCCGTTATTCTGCCGATACCATATGTCCTTGCCGCATCGGAATGATACCCCTTATATATCACCCCTGCATCAAGGCTTACAATATCTCCTTCCTTAAGAATTCGTTTCTTACTTGGAATTCCGTGGACTACTTCATCATTTACTGACACGCAGATAGATGCAGGATAACCATTATAATCAAGAAAAGAAGGAATACAATGATAGCTTCTTATTACTTCTTCACCCAGACAATCAATATCCCATGTACTCATACCAGGACGAAGAGAAGCTTTAAGTTCATTATGAACAATTTCTAAAATACGTCCCGCTTCTGTCATCAGTTCTATCTCTCTTGGTGATTTTACTGTAATCGGCATATCCTTACTCTCCTAAAATCTGTGTAATCGCCTGAAATACATCATTAATATCCACTGTTCCATCCACAGTCTTTAATATTCCCGCTTTCGTATAATAATCAATAAGAGGCTGTGTCTGCTCATGGTATACATTCAGACGCTTCTGAACCGTCTCCGGCTTATCATCATCTCTTAAAATGAGCTCCTTGCCGCATACATCACAGATTCCTTCTGCCTTAGCCGGGGCATATTCAAGATGATATGTAGCTCCGCATCCTACACATGCACGGCGGCCTGACATACGATGCACGATATTCTCATCCGGAACATCTACATCAACTGCATAATCTACTTTTTGTCCTAGTTCTGACAATGCTTTGTCAAGCGCCTCCGCCTGGGGAATTGTCCTCGGAAATCCGTCAAGTACATAACCGTTCTTACAGTCTTCCTGATTTACACGATCTACGACCAAATCTACGACCAGCTCATCCGGAACCAAAAGCCCCTGATCCATATATGTTTTTGCCTTTTTCCCTAATTCTGTATCATTTTTAATATTCGCTCTGAAAATATCACCTGTTGAAATGTGAGGAATGTTATATTTAGCAGCTATCTTCTTTGCCTGAGTCCCTTTTCCTGCTCCCGGCGCGCCTAACATAATAATTTTCATGTGCTCTTCCTCCTTTATAGCATTTTAACCCGCGAAATAAATTCCGCGAGTCAAAATGTAATTATTAACTGTTTAAAAATCCCTTATAATTCCGTACAAGCATCTGTGATTCAATCTGCTTCAGGGTTTCCAATATTACACTGACAATAATGATAAGCGATGTACCGCCGAAGGATACACTCGCACCAAACCATCCATTAAAGAATATCGGAACAATCTGGACAAGAATCAGTCCGCAAGCACCAATAAAGATGATATATTTTAATATTTTTGACAAATATTCTACTGTCGGTTTTCCAGGACGGATACCCGGAATAAATCCGCCGTTTTTCTTCATGTTATTAGCAATTTCCAATGGATTAAATGTAATTGATGTGTAGAAATAAGCAAAAAATACTGTCAGAACAATATACACAATCAACCCCCATGAATATTTGAAATTCTGCGGATTACACCAATTCCCCTGATTCATGCCTCTAAGAATCTCACTTCCAACCCCTGCTCCGTCTCCTTTTCCAAGAAAGCTTGCAATTACAATTGGAAACTGCATAAGTGAAGATGCAAAAATAATCGGAATAACTCCGGCTGTATTAACCTTAAGCGGAATATGTGTTGACTGTCCGCCGTATGTTTTCCGCCCGACTACCTTCTGTGAATACTGCACTGCAATACGTCTCTCTCCATCCTGAAGAAGGACTACAAAGACAACAAGTGCAATGATAATGGCAAGAATAATTAAAACAGCCAGACCTCCTGATGCAAGGCTCTTATTATATACAAACTGCTCAAAGAGAGACATCATATCACTGGGTATACGAGAGATAATATTGATAACAAGCACAATTGAAATACCATTTCCCACACCCTTTTCTGTAATTCTCTCTCCAATCCACATCAGAAATGCAGAGCCGGCTGTTAATGTCAGCACAACAATTGCTGCATTTACAAAATTATACTCTACCAAAAGTCCCTGTCTTCCAAATCCTACTGCCATAGCAGTAGACTCAATCAAAGCAAGTCCTACTGTAAGATAACGGGTAATCGCAACAATCTTCTTTCTTCCGTCTTCTCCCTCCTTCTGCATTTCCTCAAACTTCGGAATCGCAATAGTCAGAAGCTGCATAATGATAGAAGATGTAATATACGGTGTAATACTCAACGCAAACACAGACATTCTTTCAAAGGAACCACCGGTGAAAGCGTTAAACAGATTAAACGCTTCCCCGGAATTCTGTGCAAAAAAGTCCTGAATATATTTTGAATTGACTCCCGGTGTCGGCAGCTGAGATCCTAATCTTATCACGATTAACATCAAAAACGTATATCCGATCTTTTTACGGATATCTTTAATCCCCCATGCCCTTCGGAACGTTTCTAACATTAGATCACCTCTGCTTTTCCACCTAACGCCTCAATCTTGGCTGCAGCGCCTGCACTGAACGCATTTGCCTGAACAGTAAGCTTTTTCGTAAGTTCGCCGTTTCCAAGAATCTTAACACCGTCTCTTGCATTCTTAATAATACCCTGCTCAAGCAATGTCTCTACAGAAACAACCGCATCATTATCAAATACTTCAAGAGCGCTTACATTGATACCAACAATATCTTTGGAATTTCTGTTTGTAAATCCTCTTTTTGGTATTCTTCTATATAACGGCATCTGACCGCCTTCAAAACCTGGTCTTGCTCCGCCGGAACGAGCCTTCTGGCCTTTATGTCCCTTGCCGGCTGTCTTGCCATTCCCAGAACCATGTCCGCGTCCTCTTCTGAAATTATCATTCTGTTTTGCTCCGTCAGCAGGTCTTAAGTTTGATAAATCCATTGTGACACCTCCTTCTCTGAATTCTAATCTTTACGCTTCTTCTACCTTTACCAGGTGCTCTACCTGTTTAATCATACCTCTCGTTGCTGCATTATCCGGCAATTCAACTGTTTTATTTAATTTCCTCAAGCCTAATGCTTCTACAGTTTTCTTATGCTTCGGCACAGCACCAATCGTAGATTTTACTAACGTGACTTTTAAGTTTGCCATCTCTTATCTACCTCCTTAGCCTAAGATCTCTTCAACAGATTTACCGCGAAGCTTTGCTACCTCCTCCGGGGTTTTAATCTGACGTAAACCATCAATAGTAGCCAGGACAACATTCTGCTTGTTGTTGGAACCAAGAGATTTCGTACGAATATTCTTAATTCCTGCCATCTCGATTACGGCACGTGCCGGACCCCCGGCGATAACTCCGGTACCTTCCGGAGCCTTCTTAAGAAGTACAGAAGCTCCTCCGAATTTACCGATAAAATCATGTGTTATACTTTCACTCTCGTCTAACGCTACAGTGATAAGATTTTTAGCCGCATCCTCTTTTCCCTTGCGGATTGCCTCCGGAATTTCTGTAGCCTTTCCTAAACCTGCACCAACATGGCCGTTTCCATCACCGACAACTACTAAAGCTGTGAATCTCATATTACGGCCACCCTTAACAACTTTGGTTACACGCTTAATTGACACTACTTTTTCATTTAACTCTAACTGACTAGCATCAATACGTTCTTGTTTCATGTGTGCTCCTCCTCCTAGAAATTCAACCCAGCTTCTCTAGCTGCGTCTGCTAATGCCTGAACCTTACCGTGATATATAAATCCGCCTCTGTCAAAGACAACGTCCTTAATACCCTTTTCAATTGCTCTTTCCGCAATTACTTTTCCTAAATATGCTGCTGCATCAACATTATTAGTCTTCTCTAAGTTTGCTTTCACATCCTTCTGAAGAGTGGAAGCGGAAACCAGTGTATTTCCTGCTGTATCGTCAATGATCTGTGCATACATATGATTATTACTTCTAAACACTGCCAAACGTGGACACTCAGCAGTACCGCTCAAACGGTTACGTAATTTTTTGTGTTTCTTTACACGAACAACACTTCTTGATTTTTTGCTAACCATTTTTACACTCTCCTTTCTTACTTCTTACCTGTCTTACCAACTTTACGTCTGATCACTTCATCAGCATACTTAATACCTTTACCCTTATATGGCTCTGGTCTTCTCTTATCCCTGATCTCAGCTGCATATTGGCCGACTTTTTCTTTATCAATTCCCTTAACAACGATCTTGTTCTGACCTTCTACCGTTGTCTCTACACCCTCCGGGTCAGTCATCTCTACCGGATGAGAATATCCAAGATTCAATGTTAATTTATTTCCTGATTTTGCTGCTCTGTATCCGACACCATTTACCTCAAGAACCTTCTCATATCCCTTTGAAACACCGATAACCATATTATTAATCAGTGTTCTTGTAAGACCATGTAAGGATTTCATCTTCTTTAAGTCGTTTGGCCTGGTTACAACAACTTCTTCACTCTCTACTTTAATTTCCATCTCTGCTGGAAGAATCCTTTCAAGAGTTCCCTTTGGACCTTTTACAGTCACCTTATTATTTTCTGCAACTTCAACAGTTACTTCTGCTGGAACTGCAACCGGCAGTCTTCCTATACGTGACATTGCCTAATCCTCCTTAACTTAGATTTTCGGAATGGGAGCTTTTCTGCCCACTCTGTTTTCAGTTTTCTGATAAATTTGTTAAATAAGTTCTTCTCACTAAGCTTGAAGAACGCATTTTGTATGTGACAGGTGGTTTCTGCCACTATTGGCTCCGTGCGCCTAAGCTCAGCTTTCGCCTCCGGCTCGGCTTCGCTAACGCTTGGGAGCGGGTCCCGACTATGACTCTATTCTCGTTTCACTCGATTTCGTCAAGTCTACTGACCCTCCGTGCGCCTAAGCTCAGCTTTGGTAGATATTCTTCATTTCATTCAGAATATCCGCTTTCATACTAGGCTCGGAAGTTCCTCACCAAGTATTCAATGCGTCGCTAACGCTTGGGAGCGCCTTTCTCACTAAGTTCAAGCTGCGCCTTTCGGCTTGCTTTCACTAAGTGTTCAGAGGCTACCATATATAGCAAAGTACTTCGCCGCCTACGCCGCGTTTTCTTGCTTCTTTGTCTGTGATAACGCCCTGGTTTGTTGAAATGACAGCTGTGCCGAGTCCGCCGAATACCTTCGGTACGTCTGCACTGCCTGCGTATACACGAAGACCCGGTTTGGATATTCTCTTAAGGCCTGTGATAACTTTTTCATTCTTGTCTGCTCCATATTTTAATGTGATATGGATTGTTTTGAATATTCCGTCTTCAATGATGTCATATTTCTCGATATAGCCTTCATCTAATAAAATGTCTGCAATTGCAAGCTTCATCTTTGATGCAGGTACATCTACTGTATCATGTTTAGCAGTATTTGCATTACGAATTCTTGTAAGCATATCTGCGATTGGATCACTCATAGTCATGAATTGTTTTCCTCCTTTTTTATTAGGTTCTTTTTTTCAGGGGACAGTATCCCTTGCGGTAGAGTTGTGTGGCAGGGTTTTTACGTAGGTGTTCTCTGCCACTACAGGCTCCGTGCGCCTAAGCTCAACTTTGGTAGATATTCTTCCTTTCATTCAGAATATCCGCTTTCATACTAGGCTCGATAATACCTCGCCAAGTATTCAATGCGCCGCTAACGCTTGGGAGCGGCCTTCTCACTAGACTCAGCCGGCGCTGACGCTTGGCTTCGTCAAGTGTTCAGGGCCTACCAGCTAGCTTTCTTCACACCTGGGATTTGTCCTTTGTATGCCAGTTCACGGAAGCAAACACGGCAGATCCCATATTTTCTCAAATATGCATGCGGACGTCCGCAAATTTTGCAGCGGTTGTATTCTCTTGTGGAGAATTTCTGTTTGCGCTGCTGTTTTACTTTCATTGCTGTCTTAGCCATAATTTACCTCCTTATTTTTTAAACGGCATATTGAACTGCTTCAACAATTCACGAGCCTCTTCATCAGTCTTTGCTGTCGTAACGAAGATGACATCCATACCTCTTACCTTATCCACCTTGTCATATTCAATCTCAGGGAAGATAAGCTGCTCTTTGATGCCGAGTGCATAGTTTCCTCTTCCGTCAAATGCATTCGGATTGACTCCTCTGAAGTCACGTACACGAGGTAATGCGAGGTTAATCAGACGGTCGATAAATTCATACATCTTCTCGCCTCTTAAGGTAACCTTGCAGCCGATTGACATTCCTTCTCTTAACTTGAAGTTTGCAACGGATTTCTTCGCCTTACAGATAACAGCCTTCTGGCCTGTAATCTTCTCCAGATCTGCAACTGCTGAATCTAAAAGTTTTGCATTATCTTTTGCTTCGCCGACACCCATGTTGATTACAACCTTCTCAAGCTTCGGCACTTCCATAATATTCTTATAACCGAACTTCTTCGTCATTGCAGCGACGATTTCATTCTGGTATTGCTCTTTCAGTCTACTACTCAAAGCCTTGTACCTCCTTCCTTACGATTAATCTATAACTTCGCCTGTTGATTTTGCGTAACGGACCTTCTTATCTCCGTCCATCTTGATGCCTATTCTTGTAGCCTGGCCTTTGTGAAGGTACATTACGTTAGAAGCATCAATATAACCTTCCTGATGAACGATACCGCCGTTTTGATTAGCAGGACTCGGTTTTGTGTGCTTAGTCAGCATGTTCACGCCTTCTACAATTACACGGCCTTCTTTCTTGTCAACCGCAAGCACCTTTCCTTCTTTGTCTTTATCTTTGCCGGCTATCACCTTTACGGTATCGCCTTTTTTAATCTTTAACATTGACATCTTCCCTTGCACCTCCTTATAGTACTTCCGGAGCCAGAGATACAATTCTCATAAACTGCTTATCACGAAGCTCTCTTGCTACCGGCCCGAAGATACGGGTTCCTCTTGGTGTCTTATCGTCCTTTATAATTACTGCAGCATTTTCGTCGAAACGGATGTAAGATCCATCTTTACGACGGGTACGGTTTACAGTACGAACAACTACAGCCTTTACTACATCACCTTTTTTAACAACGCCGCCTGGTGTTGCATCTTTAACAGTCGCAACTATGATATCACCGATACGTGCATATCTTCTTGTTGAACCGCCAAGCACGCGGATACACAGTAATTCTTTCGCACCTGTGTTATCTGCCACTCTCAGTCTGCTTTCTTGCTGTATCATGCAGGTTTCCCTCCTTATGCTATTTCACTTTTTCCATAACTTCAACAAGTCTCCATCTCTTATCCTTTGAAAGAGGTCTTGTCTCCATCACTCTTACCTTGTCGCCGATGTTGCATACATTCTCTTCATCATGTGCTTTTAATTTATAGGTTCTCTTTACAATCTTCTTGTAAAGCGGATGTTTTACATGATCTTCAACAGCAACTACTATGGTCTTATCCATTTTATTGCTGACAACCTTACCAACACGGGTCTTCCTAAGATTTCTTTCCATAGCGTTACTCCTTTCCCTTTGCCGTAATCACGGTCTGGATTCTGGCAATATTTCTTCTTACTTCTTTAATTCTGCTTGTATTGTCTAACTGATTCGTTGCGTTCTGGAATCTTAAATTAAAAAGTTCCTTTTTAGCAGCTACTAATTCTTCGTTCAGCTCTGCAGCTGATTTTGTTTTTAAATCTTCTACAAATGCACTAATTTTCACTGTTATCACCGCCTTCTAAGTCTGCGCGAGAAACTATTTTACATTTACAGGGCAGCTTGTGTGTTGCAAGACGAAGAGCTTCCTTTGCCACTTCCTCTGATACACCCGCGATCTCAAACATTACGCGGCCTGGCTTTACAACTGCTACCCAGTACTCTAAGGATCCTTTACCAGAACCCATACGTGTCTCAGCTGGTTTCGTAGTTACAGGTTTATCCGGGAATATTTTAATCCAGACTTTACCGCCACGCTTGATATAACGAGTCATGGCAACACGGGCAGCCTCAATCTGATTGGATTTAATCCAGCATGGCTCCATTGCGACAATACCATATTCACCGTTTGTAATCTTGTTTCCGCGAAGCGCTTTGCCCTTCATGGAACCACGGAATTGTTTACGACGTTTTACTCTTTTTGGCATTAACATGATTTATCTCTCTCCTTCCTTTGCTGCTTTTTCCGGAAGAACTTCGCCTTTATAGATCCATACCTTAACACCAACTTTTCCGTAAGTTGTGTCAGCCTCAGCGAATCCGTAGTCAATGTCTGCTCTCAATGTCTGAAGAGGAATCGTACCCTCGCTGTAGAACTCTGTACGAGCCATATCGGCTCCGCCAAGACGTCCTGATACGGAAGTCTTAACGCCAAGTGCTCCTGATTTCATCGTCCTTGACATACAAGACTTCATCGCACGTCTGAAGGAGATACGATTTTCAAGCTGCAGTGCAATATTTTCTGCTACTAATTGAGCGTCTTTATCCGGTCTTTTGATTTCTTTGATGTCAACAATTAGCTTCTTGTCAGTAAATTTCTTAAGCTCACCTTTTACTTTTTCTATCTCTGCTCCGCCCTTACCGATTACAACACCGGGCTTTGCTGTGTGAATAGCAATTTTTACACGGTCGGATGCTCTCTCTATCTCAATTTTAGAAACACCGGCACTGTATAATCTCTTTTTAAGATACGTTCTGATTTCATGGTCTTCTACTAAGTAATCTGCGAAATCTTTTTCTGCATACCATCTGGAGTCCCAGTCTTTGATAACGCCGACTCTTAAGCCATGAGGATTAACTTTCTGTCCCATGATTGCCCTCCTTATCTTTCATCAAGCACAAGTGTAATATGGCTCATTCTCTTTTCGATCCTGTAAGCTCTTCCCTGTGCTCTAGGTCTGATTCTCTTCATTGTTGGTCCTTTGTTCGCATAAGCCTCTGCAATATAAAGATTCGCAGCATTCATACCATTGTTGTTCTCAGCATTTGCAATCGCTGACTCCAATAATTTCTTTATCAAACTAGAAGCATATCTTGGATTATAAGTTAAAATACCAAGTGCTGTAGTTACATCCTTACCTCTGATGGCATCCAATACGAAACATGCTTTCTGAACAGAAACTCTTGCATAAGATAACTTAGCAGAAGGTCTTGTATCTTTATTAGCATTTCTCTCTCTTTTAATTTGGGATCTATGTCCTTTTGCCACGGATGAACCCTCCTTTCACAATGTAATTATCTAACTTTTGATTTCTTTTCGTCTTTTCCGTGTCCTCTGTATGTCCTTGTTGCAACAAACTCTCCCAGCTTGTGTCCAACCATATCTTCTGTCACATATACAGGTACATGCTTTCTTCCGTCATGAACGGCAATTGTATGTCCAACCATGCTTGGAAAGATTGTAGAACGACGGGACCAGGTCTTAATCACGGACTTGTCGCCGGAAGCGTTCATCGCATCAATCTTCTTAAGCAGACTTGCATCTGCGAATGGTCCTTTTTTAATTGAACGTGCCATAGGTTCTAACCTCCTTCATGAAAATTATTTAATCGCTTTGCCATCTCTTCTTCTTACAATCAGCTTGTTAGAAGACTTATTTTTCTTTCTTGTCTTAAGACCAAGTGCTGGCTTGCCCCAAGGTGTACATGGACCCGGACGTCCGATTCCAGTCTTACCTTCACCACCACCATGCGGATGGTCATTCGGGTTCATAACAGAACCACGAACTGTCGGTCTGATACCCATATGGCGCTTACGTCCTGCTTTACCGATGTTGATCAGGTTATGATCACCATTTCCTACAACTCCTACTGAAGCTCTGCAGATAATCGGGACCATTCTCATCTCTCCTGAAGGAAGCCTGAGTGTTGCATACTTACCTTCCTTTGCCATCAGCTGTGCACTGTTGCCTGCTGAACGAACCAGCTGTCCGCCTTTTCCCGGATACAGTTCAATATTATGAATCTGTGTACCTACCGGAATCTCAGAAAGAGGAAGGCAGTTTCCGATTTTCACCTCAGCCTCCGGCCCGTTCATAATCTTCATTCCGTCTTTCAATCCTTCTGGAGCAAGGATATAAGCCTTTTCTCCATCTTCATAACAGATAAGTGCGATATTAGCTGTTCTGTTCGGGTCATATTCAACCCCGATTACCGTAGCTGCTATACCGTCTTTTCTTCTCTTGAAATCAACAATTCTATATTTTCTCTTAGCTCCGCCTCCGCGGTGTCTAACTGTAATTTTACCTTGATTGTTACGTCCTGCCTGTCTGCTCCTCGGAGCTAACAAAGATTTCTCCGGAACTGATTTTGTGATCTCTTTAAAATCAGATCCTGTCATCTGTCTTCTGGAAGGCGTATATGGGCGGTATGTTTTAATTCCCATGATTACTTCTCCTTTCACATCCCTAATTATTCTTATCACGGACTTGCACCGTATATGCATTGAGCACTTAGCGAGGTCCTCCACGAGCTTAGTGACTGCGGTGTCTCCTCTGGTCACTTAGCGAGGTCCTTTCGAGCTTAGTGCGAAAGCACACCCCGTCACTTAGGCGAGGTCCTTCACGAGCTTAGTGACTGCGGTGTTTCCTCCTCAACACTTAGCGAGGTCTTTTCTGCCGCTACAGGCTCCGTGCGCCTAAGCTCAGCTTTCGCCTCCGGCTCGGCATCGCTAACGCTTGGGAGCGGCCTTCTCACTAGACTCAGCCGACGCTGCCGCTCAGCTTCGTCAAGTGTTCAGTGCCTACAGACCCTCAAAAATCTCAATATCTTTACTGTCGGCTGTCAGCTGGACGACTGCCTTCTTTGTCTTGGCAGTTCTGCCGAACTTGAAGGTCCCGCGTACTCTTTTTTTCTTGCCGTCAAGATTCATTGTATTAACGCTTTTTACCTTTGTTCCGTCAAACATCTTCTCAACAGCTTCTTTTACCTGAGACTTTGTTGCTTCCGGGTGAACTAAAAATGTATATTTCTTTTCGCCCATAAGCTCCATGCTCTTCTCAGTTACAACTGGTTTAAGGATTACATCATAATATTGAATATTAGCCATTATGCGTACACCTCCTCAATACTCTGAACAGCAGCCTTAGTAGCAATCACTGTATTGTATTTCAAAATATCATATACATTAATCGTATTTGTTTTTGCCGTCTTGACATCTGAGATATTTCTCGCAGACAGCTCAGCATTTACATTGCCATCTTCTAATACTACTAATGCTTTAGACACATCTAAATTCTTTAATACCTTTACGAAATTCTTTGTCTTAATCTCGTCAAATGCCAGTTCATCAATTACGATAAACTTCTTTTCCTCCACCCTGGAGGTAAGCGCAGATTTAAGAGCCGCTCTCTTTTCTTTCTTATTCATTTTAAATGAATAATCTCTCGGAACCGGTGCAAATACCACTCCACCGCCTGTCCACTGCGGAGCTCTTGTGGAACCCTGTCTTGCATGGCCTGTTCCTTTCTGTCTCCACGGTTTTCTTCCGCCGCCGGAAACTTCAGCACGTGTCTTTGCTTTCTGCGTTCCCTGACGCTTATTCGCAAGCTGGTTTACAACCGCCATGTGTACAAGATGCTCATTCACTTCAACACCAAATACCGCATCGCTTAAATCGATTGTCCCAACTTCCTTGCCTTCGATATTATAAACAGATACGTTTGCCATCTTAAGTCTTCCTCCTTCCTCGCAAAACCTAGTTAGCTTTTACTGCTTCTTTAATAGTTACTAAGGATTTCTTCGGTCCCGGTACAGATCCTTTAATTAAAAGAAGATTATTCTCTGCATCTACCCGTACAACCTCAAGATTCTGAATTGTGATTCTCTTATTTCCCATCTGGCCCGGCATCTTCTTGCCTTTGAATACTCTGCTCGGATCGGAAGCGCCGCCGTTAGAACCCGCATGACGGTGGAACTTAGAACCATGAGTCATAGGACCTCTGTGATGTCCATGTCTCTTAATTGCACCCTGGAAACCTTTACCTTTGGAAACTGCAGTAGCATCTACCTTATCGCCAACCTCAAAGATGTCAGCCTTAATCTCCTGTCCAAGCTCATACTCACCTGCATTCTCAAACTTGAACTCTCTTACAAATCTCTTTCCAGATACACCGGCCTTGGAAAAATGTCCCTGCTCAGCCTTTGTCACACCGTGGCGGTGAGCGATTTCCTTCTTGCCGCTCTTATCTTTGTTAATAATCTTCTCCTTCTTATCAGCAAAGCCGACCTGAACTGCATTATAGCCGTCATTCTCTGCAGTTTTAATCTGTGTTACCGCACACGGACCTGCCTGTAGCACCGTTACAGGTGTCAGAGTTCCGTCTTCGCTGAAGATCTGGGTCATTCCGACCTTTGTAGCCAAAATAGCTTTCTTCATTATAATTACCTCCTGTGATTTACAGCGGAACGCACTCTAGGCGCTCATCCTAAATATAGGAACTACTGTTTACTTATTTTTCATTTTGATATCAATGTAAACACCGGCTGGCATCTCCAGTCTTGACAGTGCATCTACTGTCTTCTGGGTCGGTGTAATGATATCGATGAGTCTCTTATGAGTCCTCTGCTCAAACTGCTCTCTGGAATCCTTATACTTGTGAACAGCTCTTAAAATCGTAACTACTTCCTTCTTAGTCGGAAGTGGCACCGGACCGCTCACCTGTGATCCATTCTTCTTAACAGTTTCGATGATTTTCTTAGCGGATGCATCTACTAACTGATGGTCATACGCCTTCAAAGTGATTCTCATTACTTGACTTGCCATAAAAAAAGTCGCCTCCTTTTCGTACTTTTAACTTCAGTACGACAAGCGGTGACTGTACACTCTCCCGTGTGTGTCGTGAGAACCCCACACGTTTACTTCCCGTCTTCAAGTATCGCCCCGCCTGTTACGGCCTTCCGATACTATGTGCTGATGAAGCTCTTCAGCTTTGCACCAACGAGATATTGTGATTCGTACAGTGACTTGTCGCCAGTTTCCTAACTTGACATTCGCTCCACGGAA
>CAMNTM010000026.1 GCA_946558465.1 uncultured Lachnospiraceae bacterium | reverse complement strand
TTCTACCTGGGAGGGAACCAGGCGGGAGCGAGTACGCTGTTTGCAGAGCAGTATTAAAGCGTTAATATTATATAAAGCAGCATGAAAGGCAGAGATGTCTTTCATGCTGCTTTTTTGCTGCTGCAGATATTCATCCGAATGAAAGTACACCCAGTTTAAAATATTATACTTGTAGACTTTACAGCAGGTGTTTTACTATAAAGAATAGGGAGGAAGGCTATGAAAAAGAGACGGCGGTTTTCACAGTGGTTTAAGGATTTAAAGCTGAGTAAAAAGATATTTTATACGTTTGTAAGCTCGGCGCTGATTCCGCTTGTGGCAGTACAGGGAATCATGCTTTATATTATTTCGGATAATATGCGGAAAAAAGGGGACGAGATGATGCATACCCAGCTTATGCAGACAGCGGAAAGAACAAGTCTGTCTCTTGAGATATATACGAATCTTGTATATCAGATTTATTCGGATAATCAGATTATCGAGGCGGTTAATAAGTACCGGACGGCAGCCGAGGGTAAGGAGAGCATCCGGAGAGAAATCAGTACAAGGTTTCAGCAGTATGGGATCTCGGTGAGCGGGATATCCTGTATCAGCATTATCTTTGAGGATGGGGATGAGATTTCTTATGATTTTATAAGGGCTTCTGTTGTAGATAATTTGTGGGGAAAGTATGAGGATATCCGGGAGATAGAGCCTTATAAAAAGGCAAGATATGCGAATAATATGGTGATTTCGCCTACGGAGAGATTTTTAAGAGGAACCCATGAAGAAAGAATGTTCCACATAGCAAAGCGTATGTACGATTTCAACAGAATAGAAGAAGGTTCTATCGGCACGATTGTGATGAGTATTGATGAGGAGGTTTTAAACAGGATATGTGCCATGAATCAGTCGTCAGATAATAATGAAACCTATGCGGTAAATTTTATTATGGACGAAAAAAATAATGTTATTACATATCCGGACTCCTTCTATTCAGGAATTCGAGTCCGTCAGGATATTGAGAAATTTGTAAAGATTACAGGAAAGCTAAAAGATAAAAAAATTGCAGTCAATAAATACGTAGATAAAAATCTGGGCTGGGTGTTTTACAATGTATATGATGAGGATTATATGCTGAGAGATATTAAAAAAACGCAGCTTCTTACGCTTATTCTAGGAATTGCGATTATAGGGATTGCATTTGTGCTTGTTCGTTATACTGTAAAGCTTATTGAGCAGTTTACCCATTCTATTATCAGAGGTATTCAGGAGGTACAAAGAGGAAATCTGGATGTTCAGGTAGAGGTTTACGGAGAAGATGAGATGGGACAGATTGCAAATAATTTTAATACTATGACCAATAAGGTAAAAAACCTGATTCGTGAGGTGGAGGAAGTAACGGAGCGTAAAAAGGAGGCTGAGATAACTGCTCTTGAGGCGCAGATCAATCCTCATTTTCTATATAATACCCTGGATTCTATCAACTGGATGGCGATTGAAAAGCAGGAGTATGAGCTAAGCAGGATGCTTTGTAATCTTGGAAGTATTCTTAGATATAGCGTAAGCAGGAGTAATAAGATGACAACGATTCAGGAAATGGCAGATTGGCTGGATAAGTATATCAGCCTGCAGAAGATGAGATTTAACGATGCGTTTTGCTATGAGATAAATGTTGAAAAGGGAACGGAAAGGTTCGTCATACATAAGCTGCTTCTTCAGCCCTTTATTGAGAATGCGATAATACATGGGTTCAAAGGCATTGTAAGCGGCGGAATGCTCCGGGTTGATATTACCTTATCGGAGGATGAAGAAGAGCTTTATCTGATTGTTGAGGATAACGGAAAAGGCATGCCGAAGGAGAAGGCAGATGAATTTAATCGTCCAGATATCCGGAAGGAGGACGGGAAGAGTATCGGTATGCACAATGCATTTGCCAGAATGTATATGTACTATGGAGAAAGAGCTTTCTGGAAGGTAAGCAGCATGGAGGATATGGGTACAGTCATTACGCTGAAGATTCCGGCAGACAGGGGGGAGAATGCAAGATGAGAATTGTAATTATTGAGGATGAAGTGAAGATACGGGAAGGAATTGGAAAGCTGATTGAGTCTCAGACAGACCATATTATAGTAGGGGGAGCTGCAGATGGAAGAGAAGGACTTGAGATGGTTATGCGTTTTAAGCCGGACCTGATTATTGCAGATATTCAGATGCCGAAGATGAATGGACTTGAAGTGATTAAGGAAATACGCGGTAGAAATATTTCTGCGCATGTGGTGATACTAAGCGGCTACTCTGAATTCGAATATGCACAAAAGGCAATACAATATGGAGTGGACGAGTATCTTTTAAAGCCTCTTGGAGCAGATGCTGTAAAGGAAATGCTGCACAGTATCGAGGAAAAAATAAAGAAAGAGGAGCTTCTTTACGGAACAGTGGAGATGCATTTTCGCAATCTTTTCAGTGGAAATATGGAATCCATGGATAAAAGCAGAGAAATATTGGAGGAGACATTTGATATTTCAGAGAAAAGTAAACTGACACTTTGCGGTGTTTATATGGGAGATGCTCCGGTAGGATATAAAAGTATTCTGGAATCTGTGGTGGGAGATTTAAAGGAAAGATATCAGGAGCTAAAAATCATTTATGTATACATTGAGAACAGCCAGAAAGCGTATATCCTGGCCGCAGGAAATTTCGAAGAGCAGATAAGTACCTTTGAAAGAAGCTTATACAATCGGCTGATTTCGAATTACTGCAAAAAAGAGGAGAGTCCTGTATGGGCAAAAAGTCATTATAAAAGACTTTCTGAGACAAAAGAGGCTGTACACAGGCTTGACAGGATGCTTGCCTCTTCTATAGCGGTAAATCCGCAGGGATGGATTACGGAGGAAGTGCTTACACATGAACCAAAGCTCTTTATACCGCCTGCAGATATCTATAATAAAATACGAAATGCAGTCTGCAGAGGCGAAAAAGAAGGTTATCAGAAAGCAGAAGAAGAATTTCTGCAGTATATGAGAGACGGAGATTATGGGGAGGAGGATATCCGAAGTGCATTTATAAAAGGCTGTTATCTGATTCGGGATACTCTGCAGGATATTGATAAAACACAGTTTATGCAGCTTAACAATGCCGGAGTACTCAGAAATCTTGAAAGGGCAGTTACAAGGCATGAGCTTGAAACTGCCTATCATGATATATCGCAGATACTCTTTGGTGATAAAATACAGCGGGAGGATATCAGTAACTATGTAATAAAAAAGGCAATTAATTATATCAGAGAGCATTATCAGGAGGGGATTACGCTGGAGGAGATATCAGGAGCGCTTGATATTACGCCGGAATATTTAAGTACCCTTTTTACAAGGGAGGTAGGGATTAAATTTTCTGTATTTTTAAAGCAATTTAGAATCAGCCATGCGAAAAGGCTTCTCAGAGGGACGGACAAGAAAATATATGAGATTGCCCAGGAGGTCGGCTACAGCGATCCGAAATATTTTCAGCGTGTATTTAAGGAGGAGATAGGTGTCTCTCCGGGAGAGTACAGACAGATGAATGGATAGGGAGGAAGAAAATGAAAAAGTGGAAATCAATTCTGCCGATGCTTCTGTGTGTGTGCCTGGCGGCCTGTTCTCAGACAGATAATCGGGGAAAGGGTGCAGAGTACGAAGAAAAGGAAAAGCTGGTGCTGTGGAGTTACTATGAGACGGATATGCAGAAAACGGCGCTTGATGAGCTGGTGGAGGGATTTAATGAATATCAGGATAAATACGAGCTCGTCTGGGAGTATCACGGGCCGGCCACAGAGTTTAATAAGCTTCTTGCAATCGGAATCACTCAGGAACAGCTCCCGGATATGGTTATCATTGATAATCCAGATATGCCGAGGTATATTCAGATGAACCGTTTTGAGGATATTACAGATGAGCTTTTAAAATGGGGAGAAATAGAAAGCTATTTTCCAAATGTGATTGAGTCTGTTATGGACGACGGGCGGTATTATGGGCTGCCCTTCTGCTGCAACAATCTGGCGCTTATATATAATAAGGATATTTTCAGGGAGGAGAATGTCTCTCTTCCGAAAACTTGGGAGGAGTTTGAAGAGACGGCAGCAGAACTTACGACAGCAGAGAGGAAGGGCTTTGCTATGTGTGCGATTCCAGGAGAGCAGTCAGCTTTCCAGATTGCAATGTGGATACTATGTGCGGGAGAGGAACTTCAGGATATAGGAGGCAGAGGAACAGAAGAAGCCTTCAGTCTGATACAGAGACTTGTGGAAAATAATGCGCTTTCGGAGGAATGCATCAACTGGTCACAAAACGATGTGGCAAGAGTTTTTATTGATGGAAGGTGTGCTATGATGGAGAATGGTCCGTGGGTATTTCCTGCTCTGGAAGCTGCCGGTATTGATTATGGAGTTGCCGTTTTTCCGTCAGAGGGGAAACATGCAGGAGTTACAGGTGGAGAGGATCTGGCTGTTATAAAAGGAAAAAATATAGAGGGAAGTATAGCGTTTATGAGATATTACAGCAGGCAGGATGTGATGTTGAATATAAACTTAAGAGCGAATTCTATGCCTCCAAAGAAAAAGGCTGCCAGATTATTTCTGAATGTAAAGCCGGAATATCAGGTATTCATGAATCAGATGGAGAAATGTGTGCCGAGAGGAAGTCATGAGGAGTGGACGAAGCTTTCTGAATGTCTGTCAGAGGTACAGTACAGAGTGGTTACAGGTGAAAGCACAGCAGAGGAGGCCTGCAGTTATATCAGAGAATATATGAGGTAATAGACGATAATAAACGGAAAGTACCGGGGATGGAAAATTTAGTTAAGAATATTCCACTCTGTTTAGGTATTTAGACTATGCCGGGGAGAAGAGCTTTCTTATAATTTACTTAAATAAACCGGTTATAACGGTGCGAAAGAAAGAGAGGGATCTTATGAAAAAGAAACTCATCAGCGTACTTCTTGGAGCTGTGATGGCGGCAAGCTTATTAACAGGCTGCGGCGGAGGCAAAGATACGCAGAAATCAGACGGCGGCTCAGAGGGCGGTAAAAAGGAAGTGGTAATCTGGGACTATTTTGAGACAGATGCCCAGAAGAAAATGATTGAAGATATGATTACGGACTTCAATTCTAAACAGGATGAATTTGAAGCTTCCCACGTATATGTTCCATTTTCTGACTATGAGAAGCAGCTTACACTTGGTATGGCTTCCGGAGAGCTCCCAGACCTTGTAATTCTGGATGGCTGCGGAATGGCTTCCTTTATCGAGATGGATTTGTTTGGAGATGTTTCAGATGCCAAGATTAACTGGGACGAGTACATTCCTGGACCGATGGAGTCTACAATGGCCGACGGAAAGCATTACGGTATTCCATTTGCTACAAACTGTACAGCATTATTCTATAACAAGGATATGTTTGATGCAGCAGGACTTGCATATCCGGATGAGAATACAACCTGGGATCAGTTCAGAGAGATGGCTAAGACTCTGACAAAGGACGGCGTAACAGGGTTCGGCAATGCAGCGACAGGAACAGATGAAGGTACCTTCCAATGCTTACAGTGGCTCTACACGGCAGGCGGAGATTATCTGAATGTAAAGGATGGTATTGATGCCTACACATTGATGCAGGAGATGGTAGCGGAGGGTTCCTGGTCTAAGGATTCTGTAAACTGGACACAGTCAGACGGAAACAACAACTTTATGGCAGGAAATCTTGCTATGCAGCAGAACGGACCGTGGCAGATTCCCGGTATCACAAAGGATGCACCGGAGCTTAACTACGGCGTGACAGTTCTTCCTAAGAGAGATGAAAATGCAGAACAGGCAACCTCCATTCTTGGCGGTGAAAATATGGGCGTTGTTAAAAAGGACGACATGAGCGGAGCTATTGCATTTATGGAGTATTATGACCAGACAGAGGTTATGGTTAAGGCAATGAAGGAATACGGCTCATTCCCTCCGAAGACAGAGGCTGCTCAAGATCCGTACTGGTTGGATGATCCAATCTACAGCATGTTTGTAAAACAGCTTGATACCTCTATACCAAGAGGACCGAGTGCATCCTGGCCTGAGTATTCTAATGTGATTCAGAAGGGCTTCCAGGAGGCAATGACCTCAGCTAAAACACCAGATAAAGTAGCAGAGGATACACAGGAAGCAGTTGATGCAGTAACAGATTCAATTAAATAGTTTTTACGTAAAAGGGACAGGAAATTCCTCCTGTCCCTTTATTCAAGAGAGGATGAGAAGGGATGAAGAAAAAGAATTCACCGGCGCTGGGCCGGGTTGGTCTGCTTTTTGCTCTGCCGGCAGTGCTGTATATGATGATATTCGTCGTATATCCAATGTTTCAGAACTTTATACTTAGTTTTAAAAATGTAGATGTATATACTTTTGCAAATCCGGCAAAGCAGGAGGCGGTGGGGTTTGCTAATTATATTGAACTCTTTACTGGAAAGGATGGTATATTAGGGAAGGCAATTATTAACACGCTGATTTTTACAGTTGTATCTATCTTTTTCCAGTTTTTTATTGGATTCGGCCTTGCTCTTTTATTTAGTAAAAAATTTAGAGGAAGTGCGTTTTTCCGTGGTGTAACCATGATCTCATGGCTTCTGCCTGTAACGGTCGCAGGACTTCTTTTTAAGTTCATGTTTGCAAGTAAGGGCGGTATTGTGAATCAGCTGTTTATGTCACTTCATTTGATTGACCAGCCGCTGGAATGGCTTTTGGAGCCGGGACTTGCAATGACGGCAATCGTCGTGGCGAATATCTGGATTGGAATTCCGTTTAATATGATGCTCCTCATCACAGGTCTTACAACGATTCCAGAGGAAATATATGAAAGCTCAAGACTTGACGGAGCAAGTAAGATACAGACACTGTTTCAGATTACAATTCCGATGATTAAGCCGGCGATTATGTCTGTTTTGACTCTTGGATTCGTATATACATTTAAGGTATTTGACCTTGTGTGGGTTATGACAAAGGGCGGACCGATTAATGCTACAGAGCTTGTATCCACCTACGCATATCAGTTATCCTTTGAGCAGTTCCAGTTCAGTAAAGGTGCAGCGGCAGCCAATATCCTGTTCCTGATATTATTTGCTGTAGGTATTTTCTACATTAAATTGATTAACGATGAGGAAGAGGTGATGTAAGATGAAGAAAAAAGGAAGTAATATAAAATTATTTATAATAGGATTAATCGTATTTATTATTTTTATTTTTCCGCTGTACTGGATGCTTGTAACCGCGCTTAAGACTCAGGTGGAGATTTTCCAGATACCGACGCCTCTTTGGCCGAAGGATTTGACCTTTGATGCTTTTGCGGCTCAGCTTTCTGTATCAGGAAAAACGCTTCAGGGGTTTAAGAATAGTCTGATTATTGCGTGTGGCTCGACGATTATCGCTACGGTTCTTGCGATTCCTGCGGCTTATGGTCTGGCGAGATTCCGATTTTCAGGAAGAAAGGTTTTGATTCTTTATTTCCTTATGACTCAGATGCTTCCGTCAACTTTGCTTCTTACATCCTTGTATATTATGTTTTCGAAAGCAGGACTTTTAAATACATACTGGGCGCCGATTCTTGCGGATGCGACTCTGGGTATTCCGTTCAGCATCATTATCCTGCGTACGTATTTTTTATCCATCCCGAAGGAGCTTGATGAAGCGGCGAGAATTGACGGCTGCAGCAGTGTTACCTCTTTTACGAAGGTTATATTCCCGATTGCAAAGCCGGGTGTTATTGTTGCGGCGGTATTCTCATTTGTATATGCGTGGGGCGATTTGATCTATGGTATTACCTTTATCACAGATCCGAATATGAGGCCGATTACATCAAGTATCTATGATTATGTACAGCAGTATCAGACCCTGTGGAATTCTACGATGGCATTTGGTATTGTAGCGATATTTCCTGTTGTGTTAATCTTTATCTTTATGCAGAAATATATTGTCAGCGGACTTACGAACGGAGCCGTGAAAGCCTAGATTTTGGAAGGAGGAAGTTAGTTAAGTTATGAAGCTGAAACCTGTAGATTTAAAAAAAATCAGAATTAACGATGCCTTTTGGTCAAAGCATATACGTCTAGTAAAGGAGGAGGTAATTCCGTATCAGTGGAATGCTATGAATGATTTGATTCCGGATGCAGAGCCTTCACACTGCCTTGAGAATTTTAAAATTGCGGCGGGAAGGAAAGAAGGAGAGTTTTACGGAGCAGTTTTTCAGGATACAGATATTGCAAAGTGGCTTGAGGCTGTCGGATTTTCTCTTGCTTATCAGCCGGACGAGGCGCTTGAAAAAAGAGCGGATGAGGTGATTGATTTAATTAAAGAAGCACAGCAGGAGGATGGATATCTTGACACGTATTTTATCATCAAGGAGCCTAAGAACAGATGGAAGGACTTATGTGCAGGACATGAGCTTTATACAGCAGGGCATATGATGGAGGCTGCAGTTGCTTATTACCTGGGAACCGGTAAAAGGAAATTTCTTGAGGTTGTTATGCGGCTTGCTGATTTAATCTGTGATACATTCGGATTCGAGGAAGGGAAAAATCATGGTTATCCAGGACATCAGGAAGTAGAAATTGGTCTGATAAAACTTTATTATGTGACAGGTGAGAGGAAATATCTGGACCAGGCAAAATATTTTATAGACGCAAGAGGCGTGGGAGATAACTATTTCCTTGAGGAGATACACAGACCAGATCACAAGTACATATTCCCGGAATTCATTGAATATCAGCCGGAATATTCCCAGTCTGATGTTCCGGTAAGAGAACAGACGAAGGCTGAAGGTCATGCAGTGCGGGCAGTTTACATGTATTGTGCAATGGCAGATCTTGCATATGAATATCAGGATAAGGAGCTTATGAAGGCATGTGAGACGCTGTGGAAAAATATTGTGCAGAAGCAGATGTATATCACAGGAGGAATTGGTGCTTCTGGAATTCTCGAAAGATTTACCGTAGATTATGATTTGCCGAATGATTACAATTATTCGGAGTCCTGTGCGTCAATTGGACTTGCACTTTTCGGACTTCGTATGGCGAATATCACAAGAGATGCATCTTATATTGATATTGTAGAGCGTGCTTTGTATAATACTGTACTTGCCGGTATTGCACTGGATGGAAAGAGCTTTTTCTATGTGAATCCGCTTGAGGTGTGGCCTGAGGCTTGTATGACACGGACCTCGAAGGAGCATGTAAAGCCAGTCAGACAGAAATGGTTTGGAGTAGCCTGCTGTCCGCCGAATATTGCAAGAACGCTTGCTTCCCTGGGACAGTACATCTACTCTGTAGGAGAGCAGGAGCTTTATGTAAATCTTTTTGTGGGAAATGAGACAGATATTGTATACAAAGAAGCAGTTGTGCATGTGAATATGGAAACAGGATATCCATTTAAAAATGAGCTCAAGCTTCAGGTAAACGGTGTTCCGGAAAATGGGATTAAGCTTGCGGTCCGTATTCCGTCCTATGCGGGAGAATATAAGCTCTCTGTAAATGGAAAAGAGACAGAATATCAGATTGAGAAGGGCTATGCGGCTGTGGGTGTTGCTTCGGATGCAGTCATTGAGATTGAATTTGTCTCACCGGCTAAGTTCGTGCGTGCCAATCCGAATGTACGTGCCGATTGTGGAAAGACAGCGCTTGTAAAGGGACCTCTTGTGTATTGTCTGGAGGAAATAGATAACGGCATGAATCTTTCTGCACTCTATGTAGATACAAGGTCGCCGATAGCTGAGACAGAGTCAGATCTCTTTGGAGGTATTACAGAGCTGAACTTTAAGGGAAAACGAATGAAAGAAACTGAGTGGAAGGAAGAGGAGCTTTATGCAGAGCATGAAGTGATACTTCAGGATGTAGAGCTAAAGGCAGTTCCTTATGCTTATTGGAATAACCGCGGAATCGGCGAGATGACAGTCTGGATGAAGGAGCTTTTGTGAAAGGTGCAGTTCCCGCCTCTTCGGAGGCGGGATTTTTTGGAGGAATACAATGTTAAGAAAAGAAAATGGACGATTGATTTATCATTATGATGCAGAGGAATTATGGATAGAGCCATGGGGAGAGAATTCAGTCAGAATCCGTGCAACAAAGGAAGCTGGAATGCCGGAGGAGGATTGGGCGCTTTTAAAGCCAGAAAAGGCAGACACTGAGATTACGATTGAAAAGGGAGGGGCAAGGCTGCGTAACGGAAAGTTGTCTCTTTTTATTTCTAATGGAGGAAAGATAACCGTATATAACAAGGAGGGGCGTCTTCTTCTGGAGGAGTACTGGAGAAACAGGCGGGATGTCACAGATAAAAAGTGCAGTGCGCTTGAGGTAGAAGGCCGGGAATTTAAACCTAATATCGGAGGAGATTATCACTTAACTATGCGTCTGGAGTCGATGTCACGCGGTGAGAAAATATACGGTATGGGACAGTATCAGCAGCCATATCTGAATCTGAAGGGTCTGGACCTTGAGCTTGCCCACAGAAATTCTCAGGCCAGTGTTCCATTTGCAGTGTCTTCTCTTGGGTATGGACTGCTGTGGAATAATCCCGGAGTGGGAAGAGCTGTTCTGGGAATGAATGTCATGAGCTTTGAGGCATATTCTGCGAAGGCTTTGGATTACTGGCTTACAGTAGGAGATACGCCGAAGGAGATTGAAGAGGCCTATGCGAAAGCGACAGGAACCGTTCCGATGATGCCGGAATACGGGCTGGGATTTTGGCAGTGTAAGCTCCGCTATCAGACTCAGGAAGAGCTTCTGTCTGTGGCAAGAGAATATAAGAAGCGGAAGCTTCCTATTGATTTGATTGTGGTGGATTTTTTTCATTGGCCTAAGCAGGGAGAGTGGAAGTTTGACCCGGTATACTGGCCGGAACCGGAGACGATGATTCGTGAGCTTAAGAAGATGGGAATAGAGCTGATGGTTTCCATCTGGCCGACAGTGGATCAGGAAAGTGAAAATTATGAGGAAATGCTGGAGAAGGGTTATCTTATCCGCACAGAGAGAGGCTATCGTGCAGCCATGGATTTTGAAGCCATGACGATTCATTATGATGCCACAAATCCAGATGCCAGAAAGTACCTCTGGAACAAGGCCAGGAAGCATTATTACGAAAAGGGAGTCCGCGTATTCTGGCTTGATGAGGCGGAGCCGGAGTATCATGTATATGATTTTGACAATTACAGATATTATCTTGGCCCAAACATCCAGATTGGAAATGTATATCCGGTTCAGTATGCAAGAACATTTTATGAGGGAATGTCAGAGGAGGGACAGAAAAATATTGTAAATCTTCTCCGTTGTGCCTGGGCAGGAAGTCAGAGGTACGGCGCTCTTGTATGGTCGGGAGATATTGCCTCAAGCTTTGAGAGTATGAAAAATCAGATTGCAGCGGGACTTAATATGGGACTTGCAGGAATTCCCTGGTGGACGACAGATATCGGCGGCTTCCACGGCGGGAACCCAGAGGATGAGTCGTTTAGAGAGCTTTTTGTGCGCTGGTTCCAGTGGGGAGCTTTTTGTCCAGTTATGCGGCTTCACGGAGACCGGGAACCGAAACAGCCGCAGGTTGGAGAGACAGGAGGAGCTCACTGCCGTTCCGGGGCGCCGAATGAGGTATGGAGCTACGGTGATAGGGTTTATGAAATCTGCAGGAAGTATCTGGGAATCCGTGAAAAAATGCGGCCCTATACAAGAAGGCTTATGAAGGAGGCCCACGAAAAAGGAACGCCAGTAATACGGACATTGTTCTATGAATTCCCGGAGGATGCTGTGTGCTGGGAGGTAGAAGATGAGTATATGTATGGAGATCAGGTTCTTGTTGCGCCGATACTTGAGGCGGGAATGAAGAAGAGGAATGTATATCTTCCGGCAGGATGCAGGTGGAAGGCTGGGGAGATGGATGTAAACCGTGAAGGGGGCCAGTGGATTGAAGTTGAGGTGACGCTGGATAGTATGCCGGTGTTTGTGAGGTGTTAGAGAAGTAATGGCGAACGTTAAGTCCGCTGCTTCGCAGCTCCTTTTAGAAATAAGAGGGAGGACGTTCAGAGTGCGCCATTCGCAAAATCGCATCGAAGATGCTGTCCGCTGCTTCGCAGCTCCTTTTGCTCATAAGAAGGCGCTCTTCCAGAGAAAATAACCCCCGGAAAATTTGTGCAAGCACAATTTTCCGGGGGTTATTTTCTCTGTCTGAACTGGTGTGTTAAATAAACTACTTATGATAAAATTGATTACAAAAGTCTGAATTGATGTTATAATAAGGACAATTGCTTAAACAGTAATTATTATAGAAAAGGAGGAAGGACAAAGATGAGCAGGTTAGAGATTGATTCTCCCAGCAGAGCTGACATTGTAATGGAAGGTCTCTACAAGGATTTGGAGCGGCGGATTGAGTCCAGCCCGCCGGGGTTATGTCCGGTTGATATGGCAAGGGCGTTTCTTGAGCTGTGCCATGCGCAGACGTGTGGAAAATGTGTGCCGTGTCGTATCGGACTTGGACAGCTGAATCATTTTATCAAGGATGTACTTGACGGAAAAGCAACGATGGAGACCCTGGAGGTTATGGAGCAGACAGCGCTGTCTATCATGGAGTCTGCAGACTGTGCAATTGGTTATGAGGCGGCTCACATGGTTTATAAGGGGCTTATCGGATACAGAGATGACTATATTGAACATATTGAGAGGGGACGCTGTATCTGTACATACAGCCAGCCGGTGCCGTGTGTATCTTTATGTCCTGCACGTGTAGATATTCCTGGATATATTGCGCTGGTGGGAGAGGGAAGATACGAGGATGCTATCCGGCTGATACGTAAGGATAATCCGTTTCCGACAACATGCGGATTTATCTGCGAGCATCCATGTGAGGCGAGGTGCCGCAGGAATATGGTGGATGATGCCATTAATATACGGGGACTTAAGCGCGTGGCAGCGGATTTTGCCGGAGAGGTTGATCCGCCGGCATGTGCCGAGAGCACCGGAAAGAAGGTTGCTGTGCTTGGAGGAGGCCCCTGCGGCTTAAGCGCGGCATATTATCTGCAGCTGATGGGACATCAGACATGTGTATATGAAATGCTTCCGAAACTTGGCGGTATGCTTCGGTATGGTATTCCGAATTATCGTCTGCCGAAGGAGCGTCTGGATGATGATATCAACAGTATCTTAAAGACCGGCGTGGAAGTAAAATATAATGTAAAAGTCGGACGCGACGTTACGATTCAGGAGCTTCAGAAGGAATATGATGCAGTTCTTATCTCGGTTGGTGCAAGTACGGATAAGAAGCTTGGTCTTGAGGGAGAAAATGCAGAAGGTGTGCTGCCGGCAGTGGAGTTCTTAAGAGATGTAGGTATGAACCAGATTATGGACCTTACAGGGAAAGAGGTTGCGGTAATCGGAGGAGGAAATGTATCTATGGATGCGGTGCGTACGGCAAAGCGTCTGGGTGCAAAGAAGGTCAGTATCGTGTATCGAAGAAGAATTGCAGATATGACCGCCTTGTATGATGAGATTGAGGGAGCCATTGCAGAGGGTATCGAGATGCAGACTTTAAAGGCACCGGCATCCATTGATGTAGACGAGAATAATCATGTGAGAGGTATCTATGTAACACCGCAGATGGTTAGTGCTATCAAGGATGGGCGTGCAAGTATCCGGCCTACGGGCGAGGAAGATGAATACATACCATGCGATGTATTAATTGTGGCAATCGGCCAGAATATTGAGACAAAGCATTTTGAAGATGCAGGTGTTCCGGTTAAATGGGGTAAGATTGTAACCACAAGCACAGGCGCTTTTGAGGGTATGCCGGGTGTATTTGCAGGCGGCGACAGTGCCAGCGGTCCGGCGACAGTTATTAAAGCAATTGCGGCGGCGAAAGTAGTTGCGTCTAATATTGATGAGTATCTTGGTTATCATCATATTATCACCAGTGATGTGGAGGTTCCGATTCCGAATATTGATGACCGGATGCCTTGCGGACGTGTAAATCTCACAGAGCGTGAGGCGTGTGAGAGAGTCTGTGATTTTGAAGGCGTTGAGAACTGTATGTCGGCTGCAGAGGCCAGTCAGGAGGCTTCAAGATGCTTAAGATGCGACCATTTCGGATATGGAATATTTAAAGGAGGCAGAGAGAAATTATGGTAAATCTTACAATTGATGGAAAGCAGATTTCAGTAAAAGAAAATACGACCATTATGGAAGCTGCCGCTTTATGTGGAATTCCGATTCCAAGCCTCTGTTATCTGAAAGGAATTAACGAGATCGCAGCATGCCGCGTGTGTGTAGTTGAGCTGGAAGGAAAAGAAAAGCTGATCACTTCTTGTAACAATGCGGCAGAAGAGGGTATGGTTATCTATACAAACAGCCCGAAGGTGCGCAGGCACAGAAGAAATACGGTAGAATTAATTTTGTCTCAGCATGACTGTATGTGTGTAACGTGTGCAAGAAGCGGAAACTGCAGTTTACAGACGATTGCGAATGATTTGGATATTCTGGAGATCCCATTTGAGAAGACGCTGGAATATCAGCCGTGGAACAAAGAATTTCCGCTTATACGTGATTCTGGAAAATGTATAAAATGTATGCGCTGCATACAGGTCTGTGATAAGGTACAGGGCTTGAATATATGGGATCTTGAAGGAACCGGTTCACGTACTACTGTTAATGTATCCGGACACAAGACGATTGAAGAATCAGACTGTTCACTGTGCGGACAGTGTATTACACACTGCCCGGTAGGAGCGCTGAGAGAACGCAGTGATACAGGAAAGGTATGGAAGGCAATTGCGGACCCGGATAAAATTGTTGTTGCACAGGTAGCTCCTGCCGTTCGTGCAGCATGGGGTGAATACCTGGGGCTTACACCGGAGGAGGCGACGATCGGAAAAATCCTGGACTCTCTTAAGAGAATGGGAGTGGACTATGTGTTCGATACCACATTTTCCGCAGATCTTACCATCATGGAGGAAGGAAATGAATTTGTACAGAGGTTTACAGGCGGAGAGCTTAAGACAAGACCAATGTTTACCTCCTGTTGTCCGGGATGGCTTAGATTCATTAAGGGACAGTATCCGCATCTTGTAAAGTATCTGTCTACTGCCAAATCACCGCAGCAAATGTTCGGTGCTGTAATGAAGACCTATTTTGCGAAGAAGCTTGGCGTAAGTCCGGATAAGATCTTTACAGTATCTGTAATGCCTTGTGTAGCAAAGAAAGCAGAGAGCGAGATGGAGCTTTTCTATGAGGAATATGCAGGGCGTGATATTGACGTGGTTGTTACCACAAGAGAGCTTGTAAAGATGATCCGCTCCGCACACATCAGTCCTGATACACTGGAAGATATTGAAAGTGACAGGCCGATGCAGGAAGGAACAGGAGCAGGTGTAATCTTTGGTGCGACAGGCGGAGTTATGGAGGCAGCACTTCGTTCAGCTTATTATATCATTAAGGGTGAGAATCCGCCGGTAGATGCGTTCAAGGCGGTGAGAAGCCAGGGCTTTAATGAGAATGACGGCGTGCAGGAGGCGGAATTTGCTATTGACGATATCAAGGTAAGAACCGCTGTAGTCAGCGGGCTGGGCAATACACGTGCACTTTTGGATAAGATAGAAAGCGGCGAGGTGCAGTATGACTTCGTGGAGGTTATGGCCTGCCCTGGAGGATGCGTAGGAGGCGGCGGCCAGCCGATTCATGACGGTGAAGAGTGGGCGTTCGAAAGAAGTAAGAACCTGTACTATCTGGATGAAAATGCAAAGCTTCGATTCTCACATGAGAATCCAGATGTGAATCAGATGTACGAAGAGTTCTTCGAAAAGCCTGTGTCGCATACAGCACATATGCTGCTTCATACAGATCATCTGGAAAGTATGAAGGAACACGGAATTAGTTATAAATAAAAAGATTAACGAATTGGGGACGGGGTATTTTTCAAAAATACCCCGTCCCCAATCCAGTTGCTTTTTTCGGCATAAGAGGGTATACTGAAAAAAGGCATACTGCAGCCATTGTTCCAGTAGGAAGAGAAACAAACGCATGATTTTGTATTTTTTAATTTTATAGGAAGAGCAGAGGAAATGAGAGATGAAGCTTAAGATTAGACGAGTGTATGGGATTATTATGGGGTTTGCAATTCAGATCGTATGTCTGTACCGGTGGATTCCGATGGAATCCGGAGAGGTCTGTTTTCTGGAGGCATTCTTGAAAATTATACGTTCTGACAATCTCAGAAATACTTCGGCGGATATTTTTAACAGAATGGTATCTGAGCCGGGTGTAGCGTCAGATGATTTATCAGCTATCATGTTGTTTATCTTTCTTGCCTGTCTGTCCATTCTGCAGATTATGTGTTTGATTTATATTCCTTTTTCTTTTTTTGGACGAGGTCTGATGCTGTGTGGTATTTCTGGTATAATTTTTGGTGCTGCAGCAATGTTTCTTGCATCGGAGATGATGTATACAGTAGACAATGCATTAGAGCTTTTGTCTGTGGCCGGGATTTTGCTGGTGATGGTAGGAGCCACCTTTATCGGATGCAGGCTTTTAGAGTCGTATGACGAGGAAGCACAAAGAGCAAGAAAGCTTCGTGAGCGGGACAAGGCATTTCGGAGAGATCGAAAAAGAAGGCTTAGGTTTAAAGGAAGATACAGTTCATTATTTTATCATATTATCTGGGAAAACTGCCGCGGCCGGCTGGGCGATTACATAACATTTATTGTGGCAGGAAGCATGGCGGTAGGATTTGTTATTTCGGGAATCGGTATGTGGACGCTTCTTAAAGGTCAGGAATTGAATTCTATATTACTGGATTTCCTTGTGCTGGCTATGGTTATTTCTGTATTTCTGCTTGTAAATATTCTGCTCTTCTATCTCAAAAATCGGATGAAAAGCTACGGCATTTTGATGAATCTTGGCATGAGGCGTATGACGCTCCGGTTTTATATGACAGTGGAGCTTATCTGCTGCATTTTCTTGTCTGTTGTATGTGGGTTTATTCTGGGAAACGGGCTTCTTTTTGGATTAAAGTCCTTTTTGGTTAAAAGACTTGGAGAAGAAATTATTACCGGGCGTATGACGGACAAAACATGGCTGATGATATTTATAAGTATAGGTCTGATGTTTTTAATATCCCTGATGTTTACAAGGGATAATTATTACGGCCCTTCTGTATCGGGAAGTGCAGATAAGGCGGTTATGGCAGAGCGGATAGGTGTGAAGCATCCTATTTTGAACCTTATAGCGGGAGCGTGCTTTGTGAATTTTGGAGTAAAGAACTTTGCGGACCGCAATATGGCAGAAGGCCTGGATTCTCTGGGTGTTTTTGTAATTGGAGGATATTTTCTTTTTAAAAGTCTCTGGGGGATCTGGCTACGATGTAAAAGAAAATCCAGACCGGTATCGTACAAAGGTATACTGAGGGATAATTACAAGTATTATCGTTTTAAGACGACATATCGTTATATGTTTTTTTTAACGGTTATGCACATTATAATTTCATTTGTGTATTTAAAGGATATTGCAGCATCGGTAACGGCCGAGACTCCAGAAGCTCTCTTTCCATATGATTATGTCTGTATAGCAGGAGCAGACGATATGGAAAGCTTTGAAGATATGGAAAACAGCGGACTAGTAAAAAAGGCGGTATATCCGATGTTTCGGGTCAGCACTCCGGGTCATGCAGATGAGATGGTAACTGATACGAGTCAGGCAAGCATTGGACAGCATATTGGGATATCAGAGACAACCTACCGGCAGATGTGTGAGGAGGCAGGAATCAAAGCAAAGGATCTGGAGCTTGCCGAAGACGGAAGCGAAGTTCATGCAGTTTACCAGCAGGATCGGGCACAGGGGGCGCATGGATTAGGAAATTTCCTGATGGAGGAAAATGCATTTATTCATATTGGCCCGCCGGAGATCGTATATGTTGATAATAGAAGTGTGGTCGTATGGTTGAATAAAGCAAAAGAAATCTACAAGGAACGAAAAATTAAAAGTGAGGAATGTACTATTCTGGCCGGAGCCCTGCATCAGGGTTCACAGGAAGATATCATTGTTTTTTCAGATGCATATCTGGAAAGTACCGCGGCTGAAAATACAGCTGGAGTTGAAAATGAGACTGAAATGGAAGGTGAAGTACAGGATAACGGTGCGAGACAGCTTGTGCTGTTGAATCTGACCTCTGAGGAGGCGAGGCCGGCTGTTGAGGAGGTGCTAACCGCTTTTCAGGAAAAGCGTGCTGAGGATGAGAGCTATGATGTAAATGTAAGAGCTTATTATGATAAATCGGAAATGGCCCGCCAAATACCAAGAGAGCGTGCAATGAAAACGGAGGTAAATGTTTTTATTATTATTCTTTTTGTCATTACTGGGTTTATTATGTTTTATATGAAGGTGATGTCAGAGATGGAGGAGCGCAGAAAACAACATACCTTCCTGGCACTCGTGGGAATGGGACCCAAAAAGAGGCGTCAGATGGTTCGGGCTGAGTTTTGTGATTTTCTGATTTTGCCGCTTACGGCAGCGACATTGGTAACTGGAGGTTTTCTGTGGCTGACATTGAACCTTAGATTGTATACGATGGCAGAAAAGCTTAATTATATTAAGACGTGGGGAATGCTTTACGCTGTGTATGCAGCGGTTCAGGCAATCGGGATCTTTGCACTGGAGTATTATACTGTCAGGAAGTTGGATAAGGAGTAAAAAGGTATGGAAGAAATCGAAGTTACGACATTAGAATATGATGCAGCTAAAGAGGTGGATAAAGGAATGAAAGAGATAATAAAAGCAGAAAAGCTGTGCAGAAATTATGTTATACCAGGCTCAGAGGATAAAAAGGAAAAGGAAGAAATTTGTGTTATTAAGGAAATTGATTTGGAGGTACGGGAAGGCGAATTCGTAGGAATTATGGGTAAGTCAGGATGTGGAAAAACGACGCTGATTAAAGTGCTGGGTATGATTGATAAACCTACCGCCGGAACAGTATTTTTTAAGGGTATGGATACAAAGGAGCTTTGGGCTGAGGAGCTGGCGGATATCCGCCGAAGAGAGCTGGGATTTGTATTTCAGGATTTTTATCTGATGGACAGCCTGACAATACGAGATAATATTGTACTTCCAATGGTTCTTGACAAAAAGAAAGCAAAGGAATGCCTGCAAAAAGGAGAAGAGCTGGCAGAGCAGTTTGGCATTACACATCTTTTAAAAAAGCATCCTTATGAATTATCTGGAGGGGAGAAGCAAAGAGTAGCTATCTGCCGTGCGCTCATCAATAATCCAGACCTTATCCTTGCAGATGAACCCACTGGAAATCTCGATACAAAATCCGGTGAAATTGTAGTAGAAGAATTCAAACGTGTAAACGAAGATCTTGGAAAGACTATCGTTATGGTAACTCACGACCCTAAGATGGCCAGTAACTGTAAGAGGATTATTTTCCTGCGTGACGGGCAGATTTTGGAGGATATAACTAGAGAAGGAGAACAGGAAGCATTCTACGAGCAGATATTGGAGAAGATGAAGGATTTATAATTAAGGATAAAAAGAAAGAAAATATAGATAATTGAGAAATCCTGCCGGAAAATCAAGAGAAAGTATCTTGTGACCAGCGGGATTTTTTGTAATGCGGTAAAAAGTATGGAGTTTCATTTGCGTAATGCATAAATAGGGAATAAAAAATGCCAGAAATTTAAAAATAAAATTGTTAAAAAAATATCAAAAAAGATATTGACAAATAATTAACAAATGTTTATACTTGTTTTTGGAAACAAGGTATAATATTTTCAGGGAGGAAAATAACAATGGCGGAGAAAAAAGCAGCAGCATCACAGATTGTAGACAGTATAGAAGCTCTTGAAGCTAAAATGAAGGCTATGAGAGAAGCACAGAAAAAATTTGCTGCCTACACACAGGAGCAGGTAGACAAAATTTTTTACGAGGCGGCAATGGCGGCAAATAAAATGCGTATTCCACTTGCAAAACAGGCAGTAGAGGAGACGGGCCGCGGTATAGTAGAGGACAAAATTATTAAAAACCACTATGCTGCAGAGTATATCTATAATGCGTATAAAAACGCGAAGACATGCGGCGTAATTGAAGAAGATGCAGCATTTGGAATCAAGAAGATTGCAGACCCGATCGGCCTTGTGGCAGCAGTTATACCTACTACAAATCCGACCTCAACCGCAATCTTTAAAACCTTAATCTGTCTGAAGACGAGAAATGCAATTATTATCAGCCCCCATCCGGCAGCAAAGGAATGTACGATTGCGGCGGCAAAGGTAGTTCTGGATGCGGCGGTAAAAGCAGGTGCGCCGGAAGGAATTATCGGGTGGATAGATGTTCCGTCCCTGGAGCTTACCAATACAGTAATGAAGGAGGCTGACATCATTCTCGCGACGGGTGGTCCGGGAATGGTAAAGGCAGCATATTCTTCTGGAAAGCCGGCACTTGGTGTAGGTGCCGGAAATACACCGGTTATCATTGATGACACTGCGGATATCAAGATGGCGGTAAATTCTATTATCCATTCAAAGACATTTGACAACGGTATGATCTGTGCTTCTGAGCAGTCGGTGACGGTACTAGATAAGGTATATGATGAAGTAAAAAAGGAATTTGCATACCGAGGCTGTTATTTTCTGAAAGAGGGAGAGGAGCTTGATAAGGTCCGCAAGACAATTATTATTAATGGTGCTTTGAATAACAAGATTCCGGGAAAGTCTGCATATGAGATTGCCCAGCTGGCTGGCGTTAAGGTGCCGGAAAATACGAAGATTCTTATCGGTGAGGTGGAGTCTGTTGACATCTCTGAGGAATTTGCACATGAGAAGCTTTCTCCCGTACTCGGCATGTACAGGGCAAAGACTTTTGATGAGGCTCTTGCAAAGGCTGAGCAGCTTGTGGCAGACGGTGGATACGGACATACTGCATCTCTGTATGTACATCCGGCAGAGTCAGAGAAGATTGCAAAGCATGCAGCAGCGATGAAGACATGCCGTATTTTGATTAATACACCGTCCTCACACGGCGGTATCGGAGATCTTTATAACTTTAAGCTTGCTCCGTCTCTTACACTTGGCTGCGGTTCCTGGGGAGGAAATTCCGTGTCTGAGAATGTAGGTGTAAAACACTTGATTAATATTAAGACAGTTGCGGAGAGGAGACAGAACATGCTGTGGTTTAGAACACCTGAAAAAGTATATTTTAAGAAGGGCTGTATGCCGGTAGCGCTTGATGAGCTTGGAACGATTATGCATAAAAAGAAAGCATTTATCGTAACAGATACGTTCCTGTATAAAAATGGTTATGTGGCTCCGATTGAAGCAAAGCTTGATGAGATGGGAATTCAGCACGCATGCTTCTATGAGGTTGCGCCGGATCCGACTCTGCAGTGCGCAAGAAAAGGTACAGACCAGATGCGTGCATTTGAGCCGGATACCATTATCGCGCTGGGCGGCGGTTCTGCGATGGATGCGGCTAAGATTATGTGGCTGATGTATGAGCATCCGGAAGCAGACTTTGAAGATATGGCAATGGATTTCATGGATATTCGTAAGAGAGTATATACCTTCCCGAAGATGGGGGAGAAGGCATACTTTGTAGCAATTCCTACTTCATCAGGTACGGGCTCAGAGGTTACACCGTTTGCTATTATCACAGATGCGGATACAGGTGTAAAATGGCCGATTGCAGACTATGAACTTCTTCCGAATATGGCGATTGTAGATGTAGACAATATGATGACGCAGCCGAAGGGACTTACAAGCGCTTCCGGTATTGACGTTATGACACATGCGATCGAAGCATATGTATCTATCATGGCAACGGATTATACAGATGGTCTTGCCATGAAGGCAGTAAAGATGGTATTTGATTATCTGCCGTCTGCATACGAAAATGGTGCAAATGATCCGGTTGCAAGAGAGAAGATGGCAAATGCTTCCTGTATGGCAGGTATGGCCTTCGCGAATGCATTCCTGGGACTCAATCACTCTATGGCGCACAAGCTTGGCGCATTCCATCATCTGCCGCATGGTGTTGCAAATGCAGTTCTCCTTACAGAGGTGATTCGCTACAATGCAGAAGAGGCGCCTACAAAGATGGGAACCTTCTCTCAGTACGAGTATCCGCATGCACTTGCCCGCTATGCAGAGCTTGGACGCTATGCAGGCTGCCAGGGTAAGGATGATAAAGCGGTCGTAGAAAACTTCTGTGCGAGGTTAGAAAAGCTGAAGGAGAAGATCGGCATCAAGAAATCCATTAAGGAATATGGAATTGACGAAAAATACTTCCTTGATACGCTGGATGATATGGTAGAGCAGGCATTTAATGACCAATGTACAGGAGCAAATCCGAGATATCCGCTTATGAAGGAAATGAGAGAAATTTATTTGAAATGTTATTATGGTAAATAAAGGTGAAGAGGGCGTCGCAAAATCATCCAAATAGATGATTGAGCGAGGCCCTCGCTTTATGTCTGCTAAAAATCCGGTAGTTTTTCCTTTTCGAAAGTGTCTGCCGGATTTATATTTTTGCATGTATTTGAATGAAAGATTTATGGTTTTTAACTGGCGTTCGTATAATAGCGATGTCACGTCTGGTAAAAATGAAAATAAAAATATAGTTAAAAAAATAACAATAAATATAATAATAAAAAATAAGTTAAAAAAATAACAAAACCTCTTCCCAAAAACCTAAATAAAGTGTATAATACAAATATCTTGTGAGAGACAGTAGAAAGAAGACAATATGAGGAGGTAAGAATCTATGAAGCTGGAACAGGAAAATTTAATTGTAAAGCGCTCTTATAAAGAAGTGTACAAATGTGACGGTGCAATTGTAAAGGTATTTGAAAACACACATCCGAAATCGGCAGTTTTCAACGAAGCTCTTAATACCGTCAGAATTGAAGAAACCGGGCTTGATATCTCAAAGCTCAAAGAGGTTACACAGATTGACGGAAAGTGGTCTCTAGTTATTGAGTATAAAGACGGCAAGACATTGGAAGAGATGATGAATGTAGACCGCAGCAATCTGGAGAAATACATGTCAGATTTTGTAGATCTGCAACTTTCTATACACGGAAAGACGGCTCCGATGCTGAATAAGCTTAAGGACAAATTAAGCCGCCAGATTAATGGTCTGAAAGAGTTAGATGCAACTCAAAGATATGAGCTTCTGACCCGCCTGGAGAGTATGCCGAAGCATAAGAAGGTATGCCACGGCGACTTCAATCCGAGCAATGTCATCGTCGGAAAAAACGGAAAGATGACGGTAATCGACTGGGCACATGCAACCCAGGGGAATGCAAGTGCAGATGCAGCGATGACCTATCTTTTATTTGCACTTAAGGATCAGGAAGCAGCAGACCTTTACTTGAATCTTTTCTGTAAGAAAAGCGATACAGCCAAGCAGTATGTACAGCAGTGGCTTCCAATCGTAGCCGCATCACAGCTTGAAAAAGACAACGAGCTAGAAAAAGATTTCCTGATGAAGTGGATAGACGTGATGGATTATCAATAGCCGCGATAAACTAAGCGGACAACGTAAAAAGGGATACAGTCTCGGAAAAGTGTTTACATTTTTCCGAGACTGTATCCCTTTTTACGTTATGCGCGTGTAACGCGCAT
>CAMNTM010000025.1 GCA_946558465.1 uncultured Lachnospiraceae bacterium | reverse complement strand
ATCCGTGTAAATAAGGCCTCTCCGGGGTGCCGGCATTCTGTCCAGATAAGTACACTCATTTGGATTTTTAAAATAAATTATATATAGATTATTTTTACACGAAAAAATACAGATACGTAAATGATTTAAAAGAATTTTCGATAAACATATAGAAGCTTAATCTTTTCGTCTCCAGCCACATTTCAATAGGTGCGGCTGGAGAAATATTTTGTAATTTTATAATTTCACATTACAATCACCATAATAAAGGTATTCCCTATATTCCTTTATCCTGTTATACATCGTGCTTCTCCCCATTTTACAAAAACGAGCAAATTCTTTAATAGATATATTTCCGGCCTGCCATTGTCTGTACAATTCCGGGAAATTTTCCGGCAGAGGAATCATAGGCTTTCCGAATTGGACGCCTCTTGCTTTGGCAGCTGCAATTCCTTCCGCCTGCCGTTGACGGATATTATCACGTTCATTTTCCGCAACAAAGGAAAGAAGCTGCAATACGACATCACTGATAAATGTACCGAGCAAATCCTTCGTTTTCGTTGTGTCCAGCAACGGCATATCTTGAATACATATATCCGCTTTTCGTTCTTTTGTAATAATCCTCCATTGCTCCATAATCTCCTGATAATTACGTCCCAGCCGGTCAATACTTTTTACAATGAGCAAGTCTCCTTCTTGAATGAGAGACATCATCCTTAAATATGCCGGACGTTCAAAATTTTTTCCGCTTTGCTTGTCGATATAGATGTTTTTTTCCTCTATACCTGCATTTCTCAAAGGAATCAACTGCCGCTCAATATTCTGCTCTCGTGTAGAAACTCTGACATAACCGTACATTTTGTTCTCCATGCTGTACCTCCCGTATTAATTATTTCTTTCTGAGTATAAAACAAAGTGGAGATATAATGTAAAGAAAATTCAAAGAGTTCCTAAAATCTTCTGACTATAATGTTTTGATTCTAAAATCAACATGTAAACGCAAAAATATATGCATTTTTACGTTTTTTATTTCATCTACCAAGTAAACCGCCGTGCTCTTATCAAAAACTATCAATTTTCCTGAAAATATACTTCTATCGTAAATCAGTTTCTATTTTTTATTGGCCTCTTATGCAGTGCTGTTTATGATACATTCTTTTATTTTCCCAAAATTATTTAAAAATTTTTCTAAAAGGTCTTAAGTTATCCCAATAACGTACGATAATATAAACGTCAAGAAGTTTTCGGATTCGTCCAAATGAGTGTACCTATTCAGACATTACGCCGGCAAGTCGGGAAGGTACTTCAGAATTGTATCCGAGAATTTCAGAAAATAATAATTAAACCGGGAAAAGGATTTCCCGTACACAAATTCAAGGAGGAAAAACCATGAGAATTCAACATAACATTACCGCATTAAATGCACACAGAAACTTAACAAACAACAATTCAGCAGTAGGCAAAAACCTAGAGAAGTTATCTTCCGGTTACAGAATTAACCGCGCTGGCGATGATGCTGCCGGTCTTGCTATCTCCGAAAAGATGCGTGCTCAGATTACAGGTCTTCAGACAGCTCAGAAGAATGCAGAAGACGGTGTTTCTCTCGTTCAGACAGCTGAAGGTGCTCTTACAGAGGTTCACTCCATGCTGAATCGTATGGTTGAGCTGGCTACACAGTCTGCTAACGGAACCTATTCTTCTACAAACCGTACTGAAATGCAGAAGGAAATTACTGCTCTTGTTGATGAGATTAAGAGAATCGGTAATACTTCCAACTTTAACGGAACAAAGCTGTTTAACGGTGATGTAGCTTCCATTAAGCTTCATGTTGGTGAGGAAGGAACAGATGCAAACCAGATTACAGTAACATTTGCAGCAATCAATGCTGGTTCCCTTTCCGGAATCGATGCAACAGGTGCTCCGACCAATCCTCAGGATGTTGCAGCAGTTGATATTACCAGTGCTGACAGCGCAAAGGGAGCAATCTCTGTAATCAACGCAGCAATTGACAACATTTCATCTATGCGTTCTTCATTCGGTGCATTACAGAACCGTCTGGAGCACACCATCAACAACCTGGGTGTTCAGACAGAGAACATCTCTGCAGCTGAGTCCCGTATCCGTGACGTAGATATGGCTAAGGAAATGATGGCATACACGAAGAACAACATCCTTGTTCAGGCTTCCCAGGCTATGCTTGCGCAGGCTAACCAGGTACCGCAGGGAGTTCTTCAGTTGTTACAGTAATTTCTCAGGGTATATTTTATCGGACGGCAGTCCGCCCGCTCTGTAAGGAGCATGGATTACGGGGTGCTCGAACGAGTATAACAATCGAAAGCGCCAGTCCATAGGATAGGCGCTTTCTTTCGCATAAAGGATCTTTGTATCATTTTCAGTTCTTTATGTGAAAGAAAACGCCTATCTGTTTCTTTGTCTGCAGATGTTATTTGTCTTGAAGATTTCAAATCAGAGAGGAGACCAGACTATTGAATATACAGCTCAGCATTTCTTTACTTGCATCGGACAGGCCGGCGGCTCTTGAACGCTGTCTGGATTCTTTGAAACCTTTGCTGATGCAGGTACCCAGTGAATTAATTATAATTGCCACCGGAACAGATAAAAAAGTACGGGAAATTGCTTCCAGATACACAGATCATATTATTCCCTTTATCTGGTGTAATGATTTTTCTGCCGCCAGGAATACGGGCTTAAAAATGGCCAGAGGCGAATGGTTTATGTTTTTGGATGATGATGAATGGTTCGAAGACACAACAGAGATTCGTGATTTTTTTCTAAGCGGAGAATATAAGAATTATGGAACAGGATTTTATAAAGTAAGAAATTATCTTAGCTGGGATGGAATTCAGTATTTTGATTTTCATGCATTCCGTATGACTAAGTTAACAGGTTCCATCAGCTTCCAGAATACAATCCATGAAGAACTGGTTCCAAGAACCGGGGCATCTAGGTTCTTTGATGATTATGTTCATCATTATGGGTACGTATCGGATATTCCAAAGACAGGCACCGGAAAAAAGGACGATGAAAAAGCCTCCCGAAATGTCCCGATGCTTTTAAAGGCTATTCGACGGAATCCAGATTATATTAAGAATTACATTCAGCTTACTCAGGAGTATTACAGAGAAGGCAAACTGGATAAAGCGGCGGAGTATTGCCAGAAGGCCCGCAGAATGTGCCGTGGAAAATCAGGAGCCGAGGGATATATAGAATGGCTCCAGATACGGTGGGCGGATATCTGCCGTGATAAAGGAAATCCGGAATATGCGGTAAAAGAAATTGAGTCTATTCTGGAAAATGAAAAACCGAACGAACTCACAAGGCTCTGCCTTTACAGCGAACTTCTCCTCCTCTGCACACAACTCGGAAAACATGAGAAAACGCTTCGCTATGGGAAGGAATTTGAACAGCTCCTGGACTATATGGACCATACTCCTGAACTTTGGATGCAGCAAAGTTACGGGAATATCACAGAAGGCAAAGTAAAGCAGCCGGAAACACTTACTATGGGAAGGCTCCGTTGTATAGAGGCAGCGTTGTATTTGGAGGACGCCGGACAGGCGGAGTATTTCTTGAGTCGTTTACCATGGGAAGATGAATCCTGGGTACAGCGCTACTACTCTCTTTTTGATCAGTGGAAGGGACAGTTTTCTGCCTTATTTGGCGGTATATTGGAGAAGTTTTCAAAGGAAAATCCTTATCTTCTGCTTCAGAAAGCACGTATTCTTAGAGAAGAAGACAGAATGCTCAAAACGGCACAATTCCTTCAGTGCATGGAGGAAACAGTGTCTCTGTATCTAAAGCGGCAGATTATAGAGGAAACTGTTTTCGAAGGCATGGAATTATCCGGGTTTGCAAAGCACGTGCAGCTGGAGACATGGAAAGCATATATGCAGCCAGTAATAGAAGGAGCATCTATGAAGCAGCTTCCAGGGATTCAGGAAAGTGCACAGGCTCTTAAAGAGACAGATCCTTTCCATGGATTATGGATGGAAAAGCTTGTTCTGGAAAAGAGGTTGATTCGGGAATACCCGGCAGGCCGTGAGCTTATGGAGAGTCTGTCAGAATATATCCAGTGTGTTCTTTCCTATTATAAGGGGCAGTACCGTGAAGATATGTTTTTGGAGGAGAGAAGGCACCTCCTTCCGGAGGACTGTCGTTTTGCGGTTCTGGTATCGGAGTCATTGGCATGTATAGAGGAACAGAAGTTTCCAAAGGCAGTAAAACTATTGCGGCAGGCTTTGCAGTATTACCCTTCGATGACGGGTGTAATTCATGAAGTTATCCGGCAATTGAAAAATTCTGCTGACAATCCGGCACAAAATGCGGGGGCAGAATTTGAATTACTTGCAGAGCAGATGAAAAACAATCTTTCCGCTATGATTGAATCTGAGCAATATACTCAAGCATTACCTATTATGCAGCAGCTCTGTAAATTGCTCCCGGAAGATCTGGAACTTTTGAGGCTCAGGCAGACTCTTTTTCTTAAAACAGATAAGAACTATAAATAAAATACAAGGAGATTATAAATGAAAGCGATCTTACTGGCAGCGGGAAGAGGAACCAGAATTTCTCGCATGGTAAAGGAGATACCGAAATCTACATTGCCTGTTAAAGGAGTGCCTTTAATCCAGCTGACCGTTGATATGCTCCAGAGAAAAGGGATTGAAACAGTTGTATGTGTAGGTTATCAGCAGAGCATGATACGTGATGCCTTGAAGGATTATGAGGTAACATACTATTTTAATCCTTTTTATGATGTAACAAACAGTATAGCCAGCCTGTGGTTTGCAAGACAGGAATTGAAGGGCGACTGTCTGGTTATCAATGCAGATGTGTTTTTCTCCGATGCGATTCTTAAAATGATTGTGGAAGATACGCATCAGGCTGTAATGATGGTGGATAAATCAAGGCGCAAGACGGGGGATTATTTCTTTTCGACTACAGATAACGGGTGTATCAGAAAATACGGCAAGGATCTGCCTTTACAATACAGAAGCTGTGAATACGTAGGGGTCTCTAAAGTAACTGGGAAATTCATGCCTTATTTTCTAAAACGTATGGATGAACTCATCAATGCGTCCAAGCATGGTTTATGGTGGGAAGATACTTTGTATTCTTTTACAAAGGAAAATGAACACCAGATATATACAAGGGATGTGGAAGGGTTGTTTTGGTCAGAAATAGATTATTTTGACGACTATGAGAGAATACTGAATTATTTTGCTTCCCAAAAAGAGAACAAGCTATGAAGTTATTTACAGTAGGACCTGTTGAAATGTTTCCAGATACCCTGGAAATAAGTGCAAGACAGCTGCCATATTTTCGAACACCGGAATTTTCCGAAATTATGTTGGAAAATGAGACATTATTTAAAAAAAGTATCTGTGCGCCAAAAAACACGAGAGTGGTTTTTCTGACCGCATCTGGAACTGCAGCAATGGAGGCAGCAGTCATAAACTGTTTTACCACAGACGACAGGCTTTTAGTCATTCAGGGCGGAAGCTTTGGGAAAAGATTTGGAGAAATCTGTAAGGTACACAAAATCCCGTTTGACGAAGTAAAGCTTTCTTTCGGGGAGCAATTGACCAGAGAAAAATTAGAGTCTTACAAAAACAAGAATTATAACGGACTGCTTGTCAATCTGCATGAAACGTCTACCGGCCAGCTATATGATATAGATATGCTGTCTAAATTTTGCAGACAAAATGACATGTACCTTATCGTGGATGCAATAGGAGCATACGGAGCTGATGAGATAAATTTCGAAAGGTATGGAATCGATGAACTGATCGTGAGCTCACAAAAAGCACTTGCATTGGCTCCGGGAGCCGCAATCATTGCTGTCAGTGAAAGGCTATATAGACAACGAGTAATTTCAACAGACTCGGGCTCATTATATTTAGATTTTAAGCAACATATAGAAAATATAAAAAGAGGGCAGACTCCCTTTACTCCTGCCGTTGGGATTTTTCTGGGTTTGAACCAGCGGCTTAAGCAGATGCTTTGTACTGGCATGAAAGAGATAAGCCAGGATATACACAGATTATCGTGCCAATTCAGGCAGGAGGTAATAAATCTGGGTTTTCAGGTTCCAGAATATCCCTTGTCAAATGCATTGACACCAGTTGTAGCAGCACCGCATGCAGAAAGGCTGTATCAGAGACTTAGGGAGGGATATGGTATGGAGGTGACGCCGAGCGGCGGAGAACTTAAAGAGGTTCTTGTGCGGGTCGGGCATTTGGGAAATGTAAGATGGGAGGACTACAAGGAGCTTTTAAGGGCTATGAATGAGGTGAAATGCGGATTTTAATATAAGAAGAGTATTTTGGAAATATATGGAGGAAGAAGAGTGGAGAAATACAAACGTGTATTTATAGAAACATTTGGATTAGAATCGGATTTTTTGCCGGAGAATGTAATACGTAATGAAATAAAGGATTGGGATTCCATAGGGCATATATCTCTAATAACTAAAATTGAAGATGAGTATAATATCTTGTTTGACACAGAAGATATTTTGAAATTTAATTCGTATCTTGCAGGAATAAATATATTGAAGGGGTATGGGGTTGCGTTATAAGGATGGAAGTGATAAAAGCAGCAGGAAATTCTATTTACATCTTTAAAACAAAAGTAATAGATGCTAATACATATTGCTTTATACAAGGAAACGACGCGTTATTGGTAGATGCGGTACAGTCTGACGAACTGCAGGATTTTTTATTAAACCGGGAAATAGATCGTATTGTTATATTATTAACGCATGGGCATTACGATCATATAATGAGTGTTCCAAGCCTGAAGAATCTTTTTGATATCGTAGTTATTTGTTCAGACAGCGGAAAAGATATTATAGGCAATCCGAAAAAAAATTTATCAGTAGTAGCAAATCATATTAATTTTTTTAGAAAAAATAGCAAACAGGAAAAAGAAGAATTAGATAAAATCGTACCATTTGGTATTACCTGCGATTTGACCCTAAATGACGGAGAGGTGTATAGATGGAAGAACTTAGAATTTAAGATTTTCTATACACCAGGTCATTCTGTGGATAGCGTCTTCTATATGTTGAATGATAATTATTTATTTTCTGGTGATACCTTGCTTAAAGGAAAAAAACCAATATTACGATTTCCGGGAGGATGTACACAAGATTACATACGGTATACAAAACCCATTATACAGTCACTTTCCCATACAGTAGAAGTTTTTCCCGGACATGGTGAGCGGTTTATGATTTCGGAAGGTACTGTGTTATAAGGAGATTTTATGGAAAAGGTTAAAAGCTTAAAAGAGTATTTAGACCTGTACAGACAGATAAAAAGACAATGTGATACTCCTATTACCAATATTTATTGGTCATTGGATATGGTAAAGCGATATATTGATTTAAGCCGCCTTTATTTTGAAAAGCAGGATAAAGGAGGTATGTTTTTGTGTGATGAACAGGAGTATTATAGAGGAATTTATTATGTAGATATAAACAGCGAATGGAAGCCTCCCCACGTAGAAAAAGCATTAGCAATAAGAAATACATACAAACAAGAGCAAAAAGGAACAGAACTTGAATACTTTGAAACAAAACTTATATCTTCTGAATTTAATAAGGTGTATTCTTCGGTAGAAATGTATATTCCTTTAGATGCAGGAGATAAGCTGAAAAAGCAAAAGGCTGTGTATGACAGAATATTAAAAAAGGGAAATTTCTTTGTTACATTTTTGAGAGCTAAAGACTTAGATGACATGCTCATATTAAGAAAGAAAACAAAGGAGTTTCATATTTATAATTTCGTATACAAGAGTGATGCTGAATATTTAAAAGAAATTGAAAAAAAACAATATATGGGAATTTACAATGAAAAGGAAGAGTTGTGTGCCTGTATATTTATAGCGCCGGGACTAAATATCAGAACAGGCGACGGTATATGTGTAAAAGAAGAATATAAAATGAAATACGGTTTAGGAGCCGTATTGATGTGTTTTGTATTGGACAATGCAATTAATGACTGCCATCAAAAATATGTTTCCTGGTGTGAACAGCAAAATCTGGAATCGATGAAATTTCATAAAAGCATGGGTTTTCTGAATACTGGTAAAATTGCCGATGAATGGATCTTAGAGCAAAGGAGTTAGGAGTGAAAAATTATGAACTGTTTCGAAGAATATAAAAATATTTTTATGAGAGTATTTTCCTTATCAGAGGAGGAGCTGGAAAAAAATCCTTCTATGACGGATGTAGAGCTATGGGATTCCGTAGGGCATATTAATCTGATTGCTGAACTGGAGGACGCTTTTAATATCGAAATAACGATTGACGAGATGTCTGAGTTTATATCTTATGAAAAGGGATGGGAAATATTAGGACAACACGGGATTCCTGTCCAATAAATTAATAAATGGGAGAGTTTCTATGAATCATACAATTGAAAAAATGATAACACGGCATGCAGAAAATACACCTGACAAATTAGCAATTGCAGCAACGAATGGGAACTTAACATATACAGAACTTGTGGCATTGATCAATAAAGCAGTATGTTTCCTAAAAGACATGGGAATTAAAAAATCGGATCGTGTTGTTTTATCTGCAGTTCCAATAAAAGAATATTTTGCGGTTTACTTTGGCTTACATATATTAGGCGGAATTTGTATTCCGGCTGCGGTTAATGCAAAACAGGAATTATTAGATCACATTATTAAAAGCACAGATCCAAAATGTATTTTTGTAAATGAGGATTTGGAATGTAATAATATTGAATCAATAGCATACAGCGAAATAAATGATTATTCAGATGTAGAAAGTCCCATAGATGCTGACGTACATATGAGTGACGCTGCAGATATTATTTACACGACAGGCACGACAGGTTTAGCTAAAGGAGTAGTTTTAACGCATGAAATTTTAGAAGCAGGCGCCCATAATATTATAAGTGCCGTTGATATGCAGGAGAACGAAGTTATTCTGGCGCCATTGCCGCTCAATCATTCTAATGCATTGGGAACGATGAGAGCATTTATGTATAAAGGCGCATCTTTAATTATCCATAATGGATTTACGAATATTAAAAATATGGAAGAAAGAATTAACAAGTATGGATGTACAGCATTTTCGGGGGCTCCATCTGGATTGAAGATATTAGACAGGGCGACAAGAGGACATATAGAACAAATTCTGAAAAATATGCGGTATATCGAGATTGGGACTGCACCTATGGATATGGAACTGAAGAAAAAGATTATGCAGGCGCTGCCTCATACCAGATTACTTATCAATTATGGAGCGACAGAGGCACATAGAGCTGTTTATATGGATTTGAATACTCATCCGGATAAATTAAAATCTATCGGAAAACCAGTAAAAAATATGCAGGTGAAGATTATTGATGAAAATAATCAGGTGATTCAATCTTCCGAAAATAATATCGGACGTCTGGTTATTTGTGGAAAAACGTGTATGAAAGGTTACTGGAATGATCCAAAACTTTCGGAAAAGGTTTTAGTGGCAGGCGGACTTGCTACTAGTGATCTGGCTTATATAGATAAAGACGGATTTATCTTTTTAGTAGGGAGAGCAAATGATGTTATAAATGTTGGCGGTAAAAAAGTATCTCCATTTGAAATAGAGGATACATTGATGACAAATGAAAAAATCATAGATTGTGCATGTATACCGGTAAAAGATAAGAACAGCATCCTGGGAAATGTGCCAATTATGTTTGTTGTACTGAAAAAAGAAGTAAAAACCGAAAAGAATGAATTTAAAAATTATCTGCTGAAAAAATTAGAAACATATAAAGTACCCATTGAATTTATAGAAATTGAGGAACTGCCTAAAAATTATGTTGGGAAGATTGACAGAGAACAATTGAAAAATATATGGGAAAATAGGTGTAAACAGAATGATAAATAAAGTTGGAATCATAGGGACAGGCGCTGTCGGAGGCATGATATGTAGTTTTTTATATAAAGAATACTCAGACAGTTTTTATGTGGTTGGGAACTCGCAAAGAACAGAAAGAAATAAAAAAGGCATTAAGGTAAATAATAAAGTCTTGCATCCTAAGACAATTAACAGCGAGGGAAAAAAGAACATTTTAGATCTGGTTATCATCTGTGTAAAAAATTATGATTTAGAAAGTGTTTTAAAGGATCTATTAACAGTCGTTGATAATCATACGATTATTTTACCTTTATTAAATGGCGTTACTGCCACGGATAGAATTAAAAAAGCCTTTCCCGGAAACAGAGTATTATATGGAATTGTCATGCGCACAGATGCTGCCCGCAGACAGTATGAGGTAACTTTCTCTGTAAGCGGAGAAATACAGTTAGGATATGCCCAAAATGAGGAATATGCCCAAGAAATAGTAGAGATAAGAGATTATTTGATACAGGCAGGTCTCCCGGCAAAAATCTATCGAGATATGTTACGTATGCTGTGGAGAAAGTGGATGATTAATATAGGATCAAATCAGGTGTCGGTCATTACAGGTGCAAAATTTAAGTATTTCGGAATGTTCAAAGAAATTGAAGTATTGCTTAGAGCGTCTATGGGAGAAATTCTAAATATTGCACAGGTGAGAAATATCCATTTAACAGAAGAAGATTTAGAAGATGTGGTAAATATTCTGATTCATTATCCGCCCGAAAAGAAAACATCTATGCTGCAGGATATAGAAGCAAGAAGAAGAACAGAGATAGACTCCTTTGCCGGAACCGTAAGGGAATACGGGAAAAAATATAATGTTAAAACACCGGTAAATGACGTGTTGTATTATGGCATAAAGGCTAAGGAAAAAGTATATTTGATGGAAAAACAAGAGGAAGCAGAACGTGAAGGACAATAGGCAGTGGGAATATGTTAAAGAGGCAGTCGATGATAAAAAACAATATAATTTTCAGACTTTAACAGCAGATTATATACGTCTGGAAGTAAAACCGTCAGATGAAAAAAACAAAAAAATATTATTAGAAAATCAGTACATATGGGTAGATAGAACTATAAAGGCAAAAATAGATCTTCAGCGCATAGAAACTAATTTTCCCAGACTGATACGAATGAGTGTACAAGAATTGGACTGCATTACAGATGAGATCTATGAAATTGCCAAGAAAGCGTTCAGGAAAGACAGACGTTTTTTCTTGTCTGTAGAATATAAGGAAGAAATCGCCCACCATGTTTTAAAGGATTATATTCTGCAGCAAAGCAAAAAAGAGTATGTGGTATTTGGCTGTCATTATGAAGAAAAACTGATAGGAGTTCTCATTGCCATAAAACTGGATACCTGTACGTATGAGACGGTATTGGGAGCAATTTTACCGGAATGGCAGACGAGAGGCGCCGGCATCAGCTTATATGCGTTCGAATTTAACGCATTGAAAAAAAGAGGCGCCCAGACATTATACAGCCGTATTTCTACAGATAATATTTCTTCTCTGAACCTTCATTTATCACTAAGTAAGGGAAATATCAGTTTTATGCAGCCGTTGGATATTTTTCTAAAAAAATAGCGAGGAAAGTTAACAAACAGAAAATTATGAAGATAGCAGAGGCAGACGAAAAGAACAGAATATTAGAATATCTCAAAAAGGATATTGCTAATTGTATTTATTTGTATATAGATATTTTGAATTATGGCGTATCTACAGATAATATTACGGTATGGACCGAAGAAAACACTCAAGGCATCCAATGGGTTATGATGAAATATTATGATAGTCTCCAGATATATAGTCATAATGCCCTGTGCGATTTAGAAAATATTCTGCAATTGATTCAAAAATACAGGGTTTCGATGATATCAAGTCCGAAGAAAATAATACAACGGATAGAAGGAAAATGCGGCTTATATAAGGCATCATATGGCGAAGTGTTTCTCATGGACAGATACCATAAAGTAGACACTGGATCTCAAATAGAAAAAGCCGGGGAAGCGGACGTCAGAGAAATTGCCGAGCTGCTCTGCCAAGATCCAGAGATTGGCGGACATTATGAGGTAGAGAATCTGGCAATGCAATTAGCTGACAGAATACGGAGCGGAACCGGACGAAGTTATATTATCAGAGAATCAGGAGAAATTGCCGCCCACAGTGCTACGTACGCGGAAACGAAAAATATTGCAGTTGTAGGGGGTACTATTGTATCACCTAATTATAGAAATACAGATTATTATATGTTATTGAGTAATTATATGCTGCAGGAGCTGCTAAATGAGGAGAAAAATATTTATACATTTGCAGTTTCTTCCAGAATGATAAATTATCATAGGATCTTACATAAACGATGTGGAGACTATGGGAAATTAGAGCTGATAAAATAATTCAATCAGGAGGAGAACGATTATGAAAGAAAAGATTTTAGAGGTATTAAAAGAAAACAACGAAGAAATTGTGGAGGATATGGACAGGGATTTGCTGGCGTCTGGAATTTTGGATTCATTCGATATTGTAGATCTTGTTGTAGACCTTGAGGAAAATTTTTCTATTCAAATCGACGTTGGTTTGGTAACACCTGATAATTTCCGTACAGCAAATTCTATTATACGATTCATGGAAAATATATTGGAAGCGTAAGGATGAAAATGATGTTATGAAAGAACGGATTAAAGCCCTCGTAAAACAAAGGTTGTCAAACAGAAGAATTATTTTGTTCGGCGCCGGAATAATTGCAGAGGAATTTTATGAAGAATATAAAGGCATCTTAAATATTTCTCATTGTGTCAGTAACATTAAAAAGGAATGGGGAAACGAGATGTTTTTGGGACAGCTCGATGTGAAAAAATTTAATAAAAAAGAGATACAAGCTAAAGATTATATTGTTGTCTGCGGCCCAATTGCATTTCGAACTATAGAACAGCAGCTTACTGCAGAAGGGTTCAGAATGTATGAAGACTTTGTAGAGTCTAAAATTGCATCAGCTATTTTCCAGGATAAAAAAATAGCCTTATTTTATGGACAATGTGTACTGCGGGATCTGTACCAGTGTATCACACAAATTCCTGCATTTAATAAAGAATATGCATCTATTTGGACACAATCTTTAAAGGATCAGGCAGTAATAACAAACCGCGTATTGTTTTATACAAAGGAAATTTGTGATCTATATGTATATACGCCAAAGATGTTGGATCATGATAGTATTTATTTTTTAACATCTGATGAATTACCAAAGGATTGTCAGATAGTCAGCCTGTCGAATTTAGTAGTTTCCTTATATTGGCTGCAGATTGACACAAAGGTAACTATATTTAATGAATGGTATATGCATCCTTATCATATAAGGAGAAATATGGATTTTTATCACTCCATATATAGAAAAGCGGATCGCAATATCAACAAAATGGTATTGGAAGGGAAAGCTACATCACAGATTGTAAAATGCCTGTCAGATGAGGAATATTATTCAAAAAAGCAGGTAGATGGACATAAAAAGCGTTGTTTCAAATTGATTGATATTGCGGAAAAAAATATTGATATTACAGTTGGGGACTATATACGGGAAAACTATTGCAAAACAACACTGTATCAAAATTATATACATCCCAACAAGTGTATTATTTGGGAATATATTCGAAGATTTCTTGATAAAATTAAAATTTCAGTTCCTGATTTATCTAAGTTAGAAGAAGAAGCGCCGGATCATGTTCACCAGGGCGGCGATGTACCAATTTATCCTAGTATTGCGAAACACCTGCAGTTAGATTTTATAAATGATACAACAAAATACGAAGTAATGATCGGTGAAGGAAGTGTATATATGACGTTTGCCGAGTACATAGAACATTATGTTGAATATACGAGAAAAGCAATGGAAATTATGCGTATATGGTAAGGAGCAGATATGGAGTTAAGCAGAATATGCGGCGACATTAAAAAAAGAGAAATTATCTTATATGGGGAACAGGAAGAGATTATCCAGTTTCTAGAAAAATATTGTGATTTATTAAAGATAAGTACAGTAATCAGCGAATATAATAACGAAATCCGATTACAGCCCTATTCTGACTGGGATATAAAAACAGTTCTGTTTGATAATGTGAAATTCGATGAAAAACAGATGACAATCATATGTTCAAAAAACAAGTTTAACATATTACGAAGACGATTGGAGTACTTAGGAAAAAAGGAATACCAGGATTATATTAGCTGCGAACTGGTAGAACATGTATTATCTGGAAAAAAATTGATGGTTTGTATGGGAACACAGCTTGTTGGACAGGTGAGTTTATTGATACAAGCCCACCAGCCTTTAATGGAGCAATATAGTCTCATATTTTTTAGTGAACAGGAAATAATGGAACCTTATTTGAACAGGATGCAGGAATATATCCATGTTTGCAGGTGTTGTGCAGTTTATGTGCGTTCTGCCTGTGAAAAAGAGAAATTCTTACTTAAAACATTGGACAGAGAAACATTGCGTGAGTCGTGCGAGATTATTACAATTGCGGATTATGGTTTTGGAGGATATTATCCCCAGATTATTAGGGATCGAGAAAGAGTCAATGATTATTTATTAAGAGGATATATGCGTCTGCCAATAGATTATCATACGCTTGCATTTGCCAGTACAGACAAGGAAATATTAAAATTGTGCGAACAAGGGATACCTGAAGATGATATTGTAGACAAACTGGTCAATGATAATTTTTATTCCGAAAAAACAGTAACACAGAATTTTTCTGAGGAAATAGAACGATTGAAACAGTTGGAGAGTACGACAGATATTAGACTGAGCAGGTTTGTCAAGGAGCATGAAACAGAATATCTGTGTAGGAATTTATATGAATGGAGTGAGGTTGTTGTATCCTATATAGCAAATTCAATCCTTGAACATTTGAATATGCCGTTTTTATCGGCAGGTCAAGGAATTCAAGCGGCATTAATAGAGGAAAATTCAGGAAGCGAGCTTCCTGTTTATCCAAGTGTACAAAAAGCTCTAAACCTCGAAGAAGAATTGAAACACAAAAAATACAGGGTGGTTACATATTCAAAAGTCAGGTATTTGGCACTAGAGGAATATTTGTATACTGTAATCGAGTATTTGTATAAGGCAATGGATATTATGAAATTTTCAGGAATGGACGGAGAACAGATATTCTGGCCAGATGAAAAAGCAAATAGATAGCAGGTGTATTATGGAGAAAAATATTTTAGAACTTTTAGAAAAATCAGCAGTATTATATGCAGATAAAATAGCGGTAAAAGATGTTGAAAAAGAAAGGAGTTTTTCCTCTTTATGCAATAATGCCCAGAAAATAGGAAGCGCCTTAGAAACACAAAAGATATTCGGAAAAACAATTCCTGTTTATATGGAGAAAAGTGTGCTGACAGTAGAAGTTTTTTTGGGCATTGTTTATGCCGGAGGAGCGTATTCTCTGATAAATCCGATTCAGCCGAAAGACCGGGTAGAAAAGATATTGGATACCGTGTCATCACCGATCATTATTACAGATAAGGAACAATTAAATTCTTTACAAGAAATTAGTTTTGACGGAAGGGTTGTTTTAGCGGAGGATTTATTAAATACAGAGATTAATCAGGAGCGTCTTCAATTAATCAGAAAAAAGATGGTTGATACCGATGCGCTATATGTTAATTTTACATCAGGTTCTACCGGCGAGCCAAAGGGTGTTGTTGTGGGACATAAGTCAGTAATTGAATTCATGCATCATTTTACATCTATTTTTCAAATCACTTCAGATGATATTATCGGAAATCAGGCGCCTTTTGATTTTGATGTATCCGTAAAAGATATTTATTCCATGTTAATGACAGGGGCGGCAATGTATATTATCCCTAGAGAGTATTTTGCTTTTCCTAAGAAGCTCCTGGACGTTATCGAGCAAGAGAAAATTACAATACTTATATGGGCGGTATCGGCATTATGTGTTATTACAGCTTTAAGAGGCTTCGCATATAAAATACCAAGAACAGTTCATAAGGTTTTGTTTAGTGGTGAAGTAATGCCGGTCAAACATCTGGCCGAGTGGATACGGGTGCTGCCGGAGGCAATGTTTGTAAATTTATATGGTCCGACAGAGATAACATGCAATTGTACATATTATATAATTGACAATAAAAATGTAGAGGAAAAGGTAATCCCGATTGGAAAGGCATTTCCAAATGAGCGTGTGTTCCTGCTGGATAGAAACCATGAGATTTGTACACCTAATACTTCCGGGGAAATCTGCGTAGGGGGGAATACCCTGGCATTAGGGTATTTTAAAGATATGGAAAAGACAAAACTCGCTTTTGTACAGAATCCACTCAATAACAATTATATGGAAATGATTTATCGGACGGGAGATATGGCTTATTATCGGGAAGATGGAAATTTCGTTTACATTGGGAGGAAAGACTTTCAGATTAAACATCTGGGACATCGAATTGAGCTGGGAGAAATAGAAACTTATATCGGTGAGATACAGGGAATAGAAAGGGTCTGCTGTTTGTATGATGAGCATGTGGAAAAAATAATAGCAGTCTACCAAGGGAATGTGGAACAAAAGAATATAAGATCAGCACTTAGAAAAAAGCTTATAAAGTATATGATACCAGAACGGTTTATAAATGTAGAAAGTATGCCGTTAACAGTAAATGGTAAAATAGATAGAAAAAAATTGAAAAACGAATTTTTTGAGGGGAAATAATATGCATCAGGAAATCTTAAAACAACTTAAAAATGAAAACGCTACACCGGCTTATATATTTGATATCATGCGTTTACAAAAGAGAGTTTCATATATTGTGAAAGAACTTGAGACGGATTCGCGTATAGAATTATGCTATGCAATGAAGGCCAACCCTTTTTTAATTAAGTCGTTAGATTCTTTGGTTGACGGCTTTGAGGTATGCTCTCCGGGCGAGCTGTCTATTTGTAAAAAGGAAAATATTGCAATGGAAAAGATTGTTTTATCTGGAATAAACAAAGACATGGACGATGTGAAGCGGGCAATGATTTGGGGTGTGGGAATGTATACGATTGAATCAAAGCAGCAGCTGTTGATGATTCAGGAGTGTGCTTTCTCATTGGGTATTGTTGTAAAAGTATTAGTTCGTTTAACAAGCGGTAATCAATTTGGCGTAGACAAAAATGAAATCAAAGAAATTCTTAGACGAAGAGAAGCGTTTCCTAATATTGAGATAAAAGGAATTCAATATTATTCCGGGACACAAAAAAAAGGCGGAAAAATTGTAAAAGAGATAGAAGAACTGCTTATCTTCTGTGAGGAACTAGAGCAGGAATCTCAGATTAAGATAGAAAAATTAGAGTATGGACCTGGTTTCGGGGTTGAATACTTTGGAAACGGCGGACAAGAAACCTGGCAATTGGAGGAGTGTAAAAAGGCATTTAAAAAGGTTACAGAAAAAAGACAGCTTACCTTAGAAATGGGACGATTTTTGGCGGCAGATTGTGGCAGTTATATAACAGAAATTGTAGATACTAAATGTAATGATAATCAGAAATATTGTATTGTAGACGGAGGTATCAATCATGTCAATTATTATGGACAGGTGATGGGAGTCAGAATACCGCCTATTTACTATTATCGTAAGGAGGCTGAAGAGTTTATTGAAGTGAATATTCAAAAAGAAGAAAAAAGTAAATTTGGTCTGTGTATCTGCGGTTCTTTGTGTACAGCAGCAGATGTTCTTGTAAGAAACATTCCGCTCACAGATGCTAACCCTGGGGACATGTTCGTCTTTGAAAAAATCGGCGCATATTCTGTAACAGAAGGGATTTATTTGTTTCTAAGCAGAAAATTGCCCAGAGTGTATCTATTGGAAAATGACGGTTTGTCTTTAGTCAGAGAGGCATATGAGACCTATAAATTTAATTGTTAATAAGGAGAATGAAATTTATGAGAGAAAAAATTTTAGACATTTTATATGAAATCAGCGGAAAGAAAGTGAATGATATTGAACTGGATTTGTTTTCAGAAGGAATTATTGATTCCTTTATCATAATAAATTTAGTAGTTGAATTAGAAAAAGCTTTTGATATATCTATAGATATTGATTCTATGACATTTGAAAATTTTTGTACAGTAAAAGCCATCATAGAAATGGTCAAAAGACTTTATGGAAGCTGTGAGTAAAATCTATAAGGAGATAAAACCATGATGGAAGAGCTAAGGTCAATGGAAGAGTACAGGACTTTAATTAAAGAATTTAGAACAGTATGTAAGAAGTCTTTTTCAAATATCTACCTTATGCCGGATGATATAAAACGTTATATAGAATTACATAGAGTCAGCTATAAAAAGGATAATAACGGAATTGTACTCTTCTTTGACGAATCTACACATTACAGTGTTTATTTATACGTAAATGATCAAAGTGGATTTGAGGTACCTGTCCGTGATAAAAAGCTCTTAGTGCGTAATATGTATCGTACCAGAGAAAAAAATCCAACATTATTAAATATACAAAAACATCTGCAGGAACTTGGATTTAAACAACAAGATACGCTGGTACGAATTCAGGGAGATTCCTTGAATATATTTTCTAAGTGTAAAATTATAGAAGGATACGTAAAGGAAATGAAAGAAAAGGGTTTTCGATGTATAGCACCTGATTTTTCGCGTTTTGATGAGATAGAGCGCATCATAATGGATTCCGGTACTATCAAGGACTATCAGATGATATATAGAACTCTTGAAGAAAAGAAATTATTAGAGGAAGGTACATATTTGTGTATTGTAAATAGCAGTGATGAAATATGTGCCGGCGGAGTTGTTGATGTCGATATTGCAAAAGGAATTGTCAGGGAAGGAGCTGCAGCTGTAAAAACGGAGTATAAAATGAAAGGTTTAGCTCCGATTTTATCATATTATAGATATAAGTGGCTTTGTGATAAAAATATTCCTACTATACAAGGATGGATTTCTGTTTATAACGAACCATCTCTAAGATATCATAGAAGTTTAGGATATAGTATTATGGATAAATATGTTGATGAATGGCTGTTAGATGTTTAAGAGCTGTATGGAATAATAAAAATGGAGGTATCAGTAATGATAACAAATCTATTGGAGTATTTAGAGGAATCTGCAGAGAAAAAGCCTGATAAGGAGGCATTTGTAGACCAACAAGAGGCATATACTTATGCTGATTTGAAGAATTATGGACAAGCAATCGGATCAAAACTAGCAGCGTATCATATAATACGAAAACCAATTGTAGTATTCCTGGAAAAGGGCGTAAAGGTGATAGCATCATTTATGGGCGTATTGTATAGTGGAAATTTTTATTGTCCGATAGATGTGTCTATGCCTGCAGAGCGTGTAAAAACAATACTTGATATATTAGAAACACCAATTATTATCACGGATTCCATACATACAGATACAATTGCTGCGCTTGTGCCTCAAACGAATTTATTAATATATAACGAAATAATATGCAGGGAACCGGATATAGAGTTACTGAATATTGTCCGAAGGAAGGTAACAGATATGGATCCCGCATACGTATTATTTACAAGTGGATCTACTGGAGTTCCTAAAGGGGTAGTTGTTTCACATCAATCTATTATAGAATATACAGAGTGGGTAACAAAAACATTTGATATAACAGAACAGGACAGCTTTGGAAACCAAGCACCTTTTTATTTCGATAATTCTATATTAGATATATATTGTGGACTGAAAAATAGTGCGACGGTATACATTATTCCTCAAGTTTGTTTTACTCTTCCTAAAAAGTTGTTAGATTATCTAAATGATCATAGGATTACGACTATATTTTTTGTACCTTCCGTATTATGTTTGGTGGCAAAGATAAAAGGAGCCTTATCAAAGATTCCTTTGACAACGGTTAAAAAAATATTATTTTGCGGGGAAGTAATGCCAAATAAATATTTGAATATTTGGCGGAAGTATATGCCAGATGTTTTGTATGCTAATCTATATGGCCCTACTGAGATTACCGATGTATGCACATATTATATTGTGGACCGGGAATTTGATGATGATGAATCTCTTCCGATTGGGTATGCTTGCCAGAATACGGACTTTATCATACTAAATGAAAAAGATCAGGCAGTTTCAGAAGGTGAAATTGGCGAATTGTGTATTAGAGGAAGAAGTCTTGCGTTAGGGTATTACAAAAATGAAAAAAAGAGTAATGAGGTATTTGTTCAAAATCCTTTGAATCAGGAATATAGAGATCTGATCTACCGGACCGGAGATTTAGTTAAATTAAATAACCGGGAAGAGATTATTTATCTGGGGAGAAAGGATTATCAGATAAAGCATATGGGACATCGAATTGAATTAGGTGAAATTGAAATTGCAGCAGGCAGTCTGGAGAAAATAGATACATGTGCATGTGTTTATGATGACGAAAAACAAAAAATAGTGCTTTTCTATAAAGGGCTGGAATGTGAAAGTAATTATTTTAAAGAGAATCTCGGTAAAAAAATCCCAGATTATATGATACCAAATGTCTATATATGGATTCATGAATTTCCATATAATGCAAATGGTAAAATAGATAGAAAAAAGTTAAAAGAAACCTATATTAATCAAAATACATAAAATTTATATATCGTGTAAAAGGAGCAGAAATATGAGAGAACAAATATTAGATATATTAACCGAAATTAATCCTGAAGTCGAAGATATCATTAATGGGGATTTATTAGAATCAGGTCTGTTCGACTCTTTTGAAATTATTAACATTGTAATGGCATTAGAGGATTGTTTCCAAATTCAAATAGATCCGGAATTAATAGTTCCTGATAATTTTCGGACAGTAGATAGTATGATAGCATTAATAAAAAGTATTAAATAAAATCGGCGGGATGAATATGATAAACCAGTTACAAGCGATAGATGAATATAAAACTTTAATAGAAGAATTTAAAAAAATATGCCGGGTACCTTTTTCGAATATTTACCTTATGCCCAATGTGATACATAGATATATCAAATCACAGAAAGTGTTTTTTGAAAAAAGTAAATATGGAATTGTCTTTTATTTTGATGAAGGTACATATTATAAAGTCTTCCTATATATAGATGAAAAACAAAAATTTGAAATATCTGCTTTTGATAAAAAATTGATAGTTCATAACGTATATAATATTAAACAGAAAAACGATGAATTATCATATGTACAGAGGCGTTTACGAGAGATTGGATTTACGCAGGAAGGCACATCCGTACAGATTCAAGGAAAAACACAGGACTTATTATATAATTGCAGGTCTGTAGAAAAATATGCGAAAACAATGGAGCAAAAAGGGTATTCTTGTATAAAGCCAGAATTTTCCCAATTTAATCAAATAGAACAAATAATAGCTGATTCGAAAATCATTAAGGACTATCATCTTACATTTAGAACAGAACAAGAAAAAAAAGAGTTAGAAAAAGGTTCTTATTTATGTATTGTAAATGAGAACGATGAAATATGTGCAGCCAGTATCACCGTTATAAATTTTGGTATTGCACAGGCAGAGGCAATAGCAGTAAAAGAAAGGTATAAAATGAAGGGACTTGCACCTATTTTGACTTATCAAAGACTCAAGTGGGTATACGATAGAAATATTCAGAAAATACAGGGCTGGATTTTAGTGGATAATGAAACATCGCTTAAATATCATAAGAAAATTGGTTATCATTTAACAGACAGATATGCAGAAGACTGGCTGCTTGATGTTTAGAATAGGAGCCCAATGTTAACAAATTTATTGAAATGTTATGAAAGAATTAACAGAAAGCAGTTAAAGAGAAGTTGTTTAAAAATGTAAGGATATTGAGAAATGAAGATATGTGATAGGGATTTGTCTGATAAGGTATGTCTTATAACAGGAACAAGCCGGGGAATAGGCCGGGAAATCGCAAAGCGGTTCCTGGAAGAGGGAGCTATTGTATATGCGAATGCGAGAAAGAAAGGCTGTCTGGATGAATGGGTTTCTCAAATTCATCCGGCAGAAAAAGACAGGCTCATTCCTGTATACTTTGACATAACAAGCCAGGAAGAAATAAGAAAAAGTATCCTGCATCTGAAAAAGGAAGCGGGAAGGATCGATATTCTTGTAAACAATGCAGGGCGGATTTTTAACGAGACATTAGGAATGATTTCACTGGACAGAACAAGAGAAATGTTTGAGGTGAATGTATTTGGTCTTTTGGAATTGACGCAGCTTGTAGCCACTCGTTTTATGATGAAGCAAAAAAACGGAAGTATTATAAATATTGCATCAATTACCGGTGTCGAAGGAAATCGGGGCCAGACGGCCTATTCGGCCAGCAAAGGCGCAGTAATAGCGCTTACAAAATCTATGGCAAAAGAACTGGCACCTTACAATATACGGGTAAATGCTATAGCACCGGGAATGATACAGACAGAACGACTGAAAGTTTCATTAAAAAAGGAATATAACGTTGGAGGTCTATGGACGGGAATGGGAAGACTTGGAGAACCGAGAGAGATTGCAGACGGGTGTATATATTTTGCATCGGGGCTCTCCAGTTATACGACAGGACAAGTTCTGATTATCGGAGGCGGATATCATACTTCTGACAGGAACATGTTTGAGATTGAATTTGAGGAATAAGATATATGTTTTTAGAGCTTGATAATAAGGATAAAAATAAGATTGCAATCATAGACAGCAAAGGGAATCAATGTTTTTATGGAGAGATTTTAGAATTTACCTCCCTATTTTATGAGGCGCTCCGTAAAAGAACATTGATATTTATCTTAAATGATAATAGTGCGGGCGCCGCCATGGGCTATCTGGGGGCAATGAGTAATCATGTGGTTCCATTGATGTTAGGGGCCTCCATGGATAAGGAAATGATGGAAAGATTGATTTCTATCTACCATCCGGAATATATCTGGAAACCGGCACATATGGAGGAAGAAAAGGAAAAGATTCTACTCAAAAAATATCAGTATATTCTTGTATCTACAGGTTTAAAAGGCTATCCCCTGTATAAAGAACTATCGCTGCTTCTAACAACCTCCGGCTCTACAGGAAGTCCAAAACTGGTGAGACATTCTTATGCAAACCTGGAAGCGCAGGCAAAAAATATCTCTTCATTTTTTGAGCTGGATGGTACAGAAAGACCAATTCTCGATCTTCCGATTAATTATACGTACGGATTGTCTGTAATGAACAGCCATTTGTATTCAGGAGCAACAGTACTGCTGACGTCTATGAATGTATTAGACCCGCAGTATTGGATGTTTTTGAGAGAGCAAAAAGCGACTACCTTTACTAATGTACCATATAGTTATGAAATTCTAAAAAAATTACGTGTGTTTAAGATGGATATTCCTTATCTGAAAACATTTACACAAGGCGGAGGGAAACTTAGTGAAAAGCTCCACCAGGAATTTGCAGAATATGCACAAAAAACAAAAAGAAAATTTATTGTGACATATGGGCAGACGGAAGGAAGTGCTAGAATGGCATATCTTCCGGCAGAATATGCTATAGAGAAATGTGGAAGTATTGGAAAGGCAATTCCTAATGGTCATCTTTATATTGTGGATGAAAATGGAAAGGAAATCACAGAGCCTGATGTGATTGGTGAGATGGTATACCAGGGCCCGAATGTGACACTTGGATATGCCAAGACAGGGGAAGATCTGGCTCTTGGTGATGAAAGACATGGAATTTTATATACTGGTGATATGGCAAAAAAAGACGAGGATGGATTTTTTTATATTGCAGGGAGAAAAAAACGTTTTCTTAAGCTGTGCGGTTACCGTATCGGACTGGATGAGTGCGAAAATATGATTAAAACGGCTTTTAACACAGAATGTGCCTGTGTGGGAAATGATGAATGTATGAAGATTTATGTTACAGTTCGTCGGGAACATGAAAAAATCCGGCAGTATATTTCTAATAAACTTGCAATTAATTCTAGTGTATTCCAGGTTTGTTATCTGAGTAAAATTCCGAGAAATGAGGCGGGAAAAATTTTATATAATCAATTATGATAATTTGTGAGGCGGTAGAATGAGAAAATCATCAGAAGATATCAGAAACTTAATAAAAACAAAATTGGAAACTTCAGACATTATTCTTTTGGGAACAAATTTCTGGGCAAAAGAATTTTATATAAACTATAAGGACATCTATCATATAAAAAGCTGCGTAACGACGAAAGAGATGCATCCGGCATATTTAGATGAAAATAAGGAAATGCCGGTAATCGCCTGGGAAGAATATGATAAAAGAGAGAAAGATTATCTTATTATTTGTGAAGGACCTTATGTGTTCATTGAAAATCAGATATTGGCTGATGTCTCTAAAATATTTGAGGAATATATAGACATAGATATAGTGAGGGCCGTTTTAACGGAGCGGAAGATAGCGATTGTGGCAGGCGCTTGCCAGACAGTGATAGCATATGATTTTTTGTCAGAGCTGAATGGATTTAAAGAGGAATACATGTTGTACAAATTTTCCGTACATTTGTGGCGGAGTAAATGGTCTGTGAGGCTTCTCAGCTATGTTAAAAACATGTGTGAGGTTTATATCTGTATGCGTCATGAGCTGGAAAACCCTATGTTTTTTAAACCTGAAGAACTGCCTGAAAACTGCAAAATCATTACACTTCCAAGCGCGCTGCTGCGGTTATATTGGCCCCAGATGGGACGCAATTTAAACGGAGCTTGGAATCCATATTTTAAGGGGGATGAAAAAAATCCGTTTCACGGCCCTTTTGAATACGGCGATGAAAATATTAATCGGATGATAGATGACGGGAAAGATATTGATGAAATCATAACATGCCTGACAAAGGATGATTTTTATTCGAAAACTGACGTGGAGCAGCATATGAAAACCATGTTCCGCATGCTGGAATATGAAGAAAACGAATGTGATATTAAAATAGGAAATTATATCCGGAATAATTATAAAGAAAAGATGTTATATCGAGATATGGCGCATATGCATACCTGTCTGGCCTGCGAGTTGGTCAGGGAGATTTTGGAATATCTGCGTATGGATACCAGCGAATTAGATGAGATGGAAAGACTGGTAAATAACGAAACGATACAAAAATATCAAGTGCATTGTACGGAAGTTCCAGTTTATCCCAGCGTTGCCATACATATGGGATTGAAGTGGTGGAGTAAGGATATGGTATATGACGTGACATTTTATAATGGATTAAAAAAGATGACTTTTGAAGAATACATTCGAAGCTACTACAGTGTATGCAGCAAAACTAAGCAGCTTTTAGAAGAATGGTGATTTGGAGGAAATGAATTCATGAGACGGTCGGTTAAGAAACAGCTGCTTCAATTGTTAATGACTGTAAAGGAAGCCCATAATGAAATCTGGTCGTATTTACAGACAGAGGAATATGCAAAAGTATACCGCATCTTGGCAGATTGTCAGGAATGTGCCGTATCCGCCGGCAATACGATAGAGCGGTTTGAAAAAAAATCGGAAGAAATTATCAGAGATTTGGAAGAATATTGTGAATACTTATTTGACGTTAGCATCCGCGTGGATAGAAGTGAAAAATTAAACGGTGCCAAAGTCAAAGAACAGCTAAACCGCTATATAGAAAAAATATATAATGAGATAAAAAATAATATTAAAACGATATTAAAAATTACCTTTATGCCTTACAAGGCTTCGATGTGGTCAAGCCTGGAAAGCATATGGGAAGCAGCGCTAAGAGATGAAAACTGCGAAGTAACTGTAGTCGTAATACCCTATTACACATTGGACAGTAACGGAGATAAGGCAGAGTTAAATTATGAAGCGGCGTTATTTCCAGATTATGTATCGATAACAGATTACAGAGAATATATTTTAGAGCGTGAACAGCCGGATATGATTTTTATCCATAATCCATATGACAGCGAAAACAATGTAACAAGAGTGCCGGAGCAATATTATTCCAATAATCTAAAGCAGTATACAGAACAGCTGATATACAGCCCGTATGGCATAATGGGATATTATAACCCCAGACAAGGGGCATTTATGTGCGTGACAAATGCAGTTCGTGTAGCGGATAAGGTTTTGGTACAGTCGGAAAAAGTAAAAGATATATATATTAATCACGGAATAGAGCGCAGTAAAATTCTCGCGTTAGGATCTCCGAAAATAGACGCCGTTGTCAAAGGATTAAAGGAGTCTGAAAATTATTCTGCCGAATGGAGAGAAAAATTAACGGGACGAAAAGTTTTTCTGCTCAATACACATCTGTCTTATTTTATATACTGGTACAATTACCAGCAAAAATATAATAGAGAGAAAAGCCATGCAGAATGGGCTCATGAAAATATATTTGAAAATCTTTTAAACAGGGAGGGATGCGCCTTAATCTGGCGTCCTCATCCTCTGCTTAAAGACACTTTAAAAAGCAGAGAGCTTGATTCTACACTGGATTTTATCGAAATGCTGGAACAGCAGATTCAGGAATCGAATAATGGAGTGCTGGATACAAATGGAGACTATAATCCTTCCTTCCGCTTATCCGACGCGCTTATTACGACATATAGTTCCATGATCCCGGAATACATGATCTCCGGAAAACCGGTGTACATCTATGAAAGAAGATTGAACGAGACAAATTGCAGACGTTCTCCCGTGAGCTATATCAATAATTATCATATGGCAAGACGCGGAGAAAATGCACAGCTTCCTAAATTTATAGAAATGGTCTTAAATGGCAAAGATCCATTATATGAAGAGAGAATGTCAGATGTTCACAGAGCATTTTCTAATTTAGACGGCACGATAGGAGAAAACATATACCAAAGACTGAAAAGAGAGTTTGACTTATGAGAGGAGAGGCATGAAAAGAGAAGAAGTATTAGAAAAGGTAAGGATTATATTTAAAAAGGTATTTAACAATGACATGCTTACTGTGAATAATGATACACCGGTAAAAAACTGGGATTCTTTTGAACGAATTGACGTAATTGTTGCGATAGAAGAGGAATTCGAGATCCGATTTCCCATGAGAAAAATAATGGCGTCAAAAAATGTAGGGGAGATAATAGATGCGATACTAGAGGCAGTAACAAGCAGGGGAGCCGACAAAACTGATTGACGCCAGAAAAAGAAAATTTTTTATCTGGTAATGAAAGCATATTGAAAAAGAAGTGAATCTCCAGACCGTATTGCCGTACAGTCTGGAGATTCATTTATCCTCACCTGATATCCGACAACAGCCAATCTGCAATATCAATAATCTGAATACCCTCATATTGATATCTGTCGTGACGAGTACGAGCTATAATCATTTTGGGATAGGCATCCTTAATCTGTAATAAAGGCGATACCTCACGCTCAAAAGTCTTCTCGTCACTGATATTATCTGAAACCTGAATGTAGATTTTTTCACTGCGCTTGATTGCGACGAAGTCTATTTCTTTTTTGTATAGCACCCCTGCGTATATTTCATAACCCTTGCGCAATAATTCAATTGCAACAATATTTTCAAGGGTTCTTCCATAATCCATATTTTTCGTTCCAAGCTTTGCATAGCGGAATGTATGATCGCTCAAATAATATTTATCGTTACTTGAAAGATACTTTTTCCCTCTGACATCATAACGGCGGACTTTATAAAAAGCAAACGCATTGCAAAGGTACTGCATATATGAACTAACAGTAACATGGTTTACCTTTTCTCTAATACCGCTTAATGTGGTTGTGATACTTCTTGCAGAAGAAAGGTTCGAAATATTATCCATCAAAAAATCAACAATTCTTTCCATAAGCTGTATATTACGAATGTTATATTTTCGACGTATATCTCTGACAATTAGTGTATCAAATACATCGGCAATATAATCGTACTTTGCTTCTGGATCCTGATAGAGATAAGATCCGGCCATGCCGCCTTCAGTCATATATTGATCGAAAGCAGTATATTTATCATTATAATTAAAATACTGCAGATATTCACTGAAAGAGAACGGATATACTTTAATTTCAAAAGTTCTCCCCGTAAAAAGCGTGGCAAGATCAGAACTTAATAAAAACGCATTGGAGCCTGTAATATAAATATCATATTTTTCTGCTGCATGCAGACCATTTACCGCCTTTTCAAAACCAGCGCACATCTGTACCTCGTCAATAAATACAAAATTCTGTTTATCCTTGCTGTACCTGGAATTGACATACTCGTATAAAGCCCGGTACTCAAGCAAATGATCATATTCAGGCAAATTAAAGTTTATATGGATAATGTTGGAATCAACAATCTCTTTTTTAATATATTCTTCAAATGCTTCCATCAATTTTGATTTTCCGCAGCGGCGGACACCAGTAATTACCTTTATGTCTGGTGTCCCGATTATGCGGACCATTTTTTCCAAGTATTGTTTACGCGCAATAAGTTTCATTTCCATCACCCCTCATATATTATATGCAATTTATTTTCCAAAATCAATATTTTTTTAATTATGGTAAACAAAATATGATACGTGATCATATTGTGAGGAAGGTCGTCCGATAAGGTGTACTTATCTGGACAGAATGCCGGCACCCCGGAGAGGCCTTATTTACACGGAT
>CAMNTM010000024.1 GCA_946558465.1 uncultured Lachnospiraceae bacterium | reverse complement strand
CCCTCGACCTACGGCTTAGAAGGCCGTTGCTCTATCCAGCTGAGCTACAGACTCACAACGTTTACCGGTCTCTTTTTGCATAAGAAAGCGGGTGATGGGAATCGAACCCACGTATCTAGCTTGGAAGGCTAGTGTTCTACCATTGAACTACACCCGCACGTTATCGGGGTGACAGGATTCGAACCTGCGACCTCCTGGTCCCAAACCAGGCGCTCTAGCCAAGCTGAGCCACACCCCGTCTTATTCTGTTCTGCCACCCTCGCGGCACATAGGTTATTATATATGATACTTATTGGCTTGTCAACAATTATTTTTGTATTTTTTGGTTAAATGGTAAAAATATCATGTACAGGCTGTGATAATCAGTCCCATCTTCCTATTTCTTCTGATAAGAGAACACCCTTTCCGCAGCGAGGACAGACAAGCTCTTCATTTTCAGGATAGACTACAGCCGGAGATTTACATTCCGGACAATCTGTGAAATAGGTCTTTCCACTCTGATGCAGATAAATAACCGGAATGGAGATAACATCTCGGCAATCTCGGCATATTGCGGTCTGATAGCCGAAATCAAAAGAAGGGATCTGTTCCTCCTTTACGTTCGACAGAATTTTCTGTTGAATGTCTGCCGGAAATGCATTCAGCACATTTTCCAGCACAGCATGTTCCATGCCATGACCAAGAGAGACCTGCCATGACGTCCTGCAGGAAGGACATATAAATTTACTGATTCTACCCATGCTTCAATCTCCTGATATTTTTTGTGTCCTGATAATATTAATAGCCGAAAATTTTATAATTCTTTCAGCAGGTTACCGTGCGCCTGAAAATTTATAACTATGCGTTTAGTAATTGAAGGACGGAAGAAGGCTGCTGATTTGCCTGCGCAAGCATAGCCTGGCTGCTCTGTACTAAAATGGAATTTCGTGTGTATTCCATCATTGCTTTGGCCATATCTACATCTCGGATACGGGATTCTGAAGCGGTCAGATTTTCTACCGTGTTGCCGAGATTTGAAATGGTGTGTTCCAGCCGGTTTTGGAGTGCACCATAATAGCTCCTTATAGAGCTGACGGTATCAATAGCCTCATTTACGGTATTAATTGCACTTAAGGCGTTATCCTGTTCCGATATATCCAATGCTGCCAGCCCTAAGGAATCCAGATTCATCCGATAGAGCTGTACACGAATGAGATTGTCGCTTTCGCTGTCACTGCCGACCATTAATTGAATTTCTGTGGTGTCTGCTGTTCCGCTGCCGCTTGGTTTAGTTGCGATATCTGCTACATAAAACGGCTGGTCTGTCGTTACGGAGCTGCCGATCATGGAAGAATCACTGAGACTGGCAGTTATCACAGATCCGGCACCGCCTTTGGATTCAAATGCAAGCTTACGCACAAATTCGATGAGTCCCTGATTTGGTGAGCTAAACAGTGAATCTAATTCAGCCTGGCTTTTAACAGCTCCGCCTGTGCCGGTTGATATTGCATTAAATAATGAAGCGTTATTATTTATAATTTCATGAAATATTTTATCCATGCCGGCAGCGATATTCTGACCGGTAACCTGGCCTCCGCCGGCAAGATAGCCAATATAGGCGCTGGCAAGGTAACCGTGCCCGTACGGCCGTCCTGCTACGGTATATTTTTTTAAATATGCCGCAATCGCTGCATCCTGCGAGGTGTCGTTATCACTGGTAAGTTTGCCTGCAAGCTGTTCCAGCTCGTAGTTCCAGTTTGTAGGAAAGCCTCCGCCTGAGAGCTGTGCAGTGCCCTCTGTGAACCATTCAGGAAATTTAACTGCGCCGCCCCGGCCGCTCATCTGGTCTGTCATCGTGTACTGCATTACAGAATGCATGAGTTCATGAGCAATTGTAGATTCTAGTTTTATCGCATCTGGACTTCCAGGTGCAATAGATGCATCGGAAAAATCGGAGGAATCTACTTTGATAAGCATGCTTCCCGGTTTGCCGGTGGTAAAGAATGAAAATTGTGCATAAGCAAGAGTGCCGTTTTTTCCGTCAATATTTTCGATATGGAGTTCCATCCCTATTTTGTCTGTTCCGATCTCCGTTTTCAGAGTGGGAAACGCATCTAGAATCTGGCTGACGGCGTTCGGGAAATATTCCGTTGCAATCTTATCGGCGAGAGTAGAGGCAGCTTTTGCCGCTTTGCTTTCATTACCGGGGGAAACGCCGTCTGCTCTGTCTATCTGGTCAATTTTGCAGACCTGGCTTTTTAAATCTAAGGTTAGATGGTATGTAGTCACAGAGGCTTCTTTTGTACTGCTCAAGCCTCCGTTTGGAAACAGCCGGATACTATTAAATGTTGAGGTATTTCCGATTCGTGTAATCTCTGTTTTTAATTGCTGGATTTCCTCGTTCATCATAGTGCGTTCTTCGCCGGAATATGTACCGTTTGCAGACTGTACGGAAAGCTCCACCATACGGTTGAGCATAGAGTGTATCTCAGTCATAGCGCCTTCTACTGTCTGTACCAGAGAAATTCCATCTTCTGCATTCTGTACGGCTTGTTCCAAGCCAGTAATCTGTGCCCGCATTTTTTCAGAGACAGCTAGGCCTGCCGCATCATCGCCTGCACGGTTAATTCTATATCCTGAGCTAAGCTTTTCCAAGTTTTTAGCGATAGAACTGTTATTTGTATTTAGGTTTCTATAAACGTTTAGGGCTGTAATATTATGCTGGATTCTCACCAAACCCACCTCTTTTCTTAGGCGCCGGTTCATGCGGCAGATTATTCGTATACTATTAATAATATATCGACATTCTGAAGCATAAAATTAAGTTGTTTTTTGTGAGTATTTCCTTGTGCTATTATCGTTACAGTTCATACCGCGGCCGGTAACATGCAGAAATCCATTTTAAACTGCCTTTGGAAATGGGATTTTTATACTTTTGTATCATTTCCGCACAGTTTGTGCAGTAAATGCACAGACCTGTATAACCAGTAACCTGTTATTATAAATGGTAGTATTTTAAGTTCATAAAAGAGTTGCACGTTTTTTTGAACTGTGATAGAATCGATTTGTAGTAAAATTATAAACAGTGAGCGGATGTGGCGGAATTGGCAGACGCGCTAGACTTAGGATCTAGTGGGCATCCCGTGCAGGTTCAAGTCCTGTCATCCGCAGTATAAAGCAGCAGAGCCTGCCGCCGTCCATATAAAATGGATGGCGGCAGGCTCTGATTTATCTTACAATTCCGGGCTCCTGGAATACATCCAGTGCAGTCGCAGCCATAGCTTTTGCTGCTGTATGAAGTGTCCCTCGTGCATTTTCTCCATGTACATAATCAAGGAATTCGTCAGTATGGGCAAATACACTAGGATGTGCTCCGGTGTCGAGTTCGCAGTATACGGTCGGACAGGCATGTGAGACATTTCCCATATCGCTGGAACCGCTGGCGCCCGCGTCGCAGTCTGCGAAGACAATTACGCCGAGTGATTCCAGATTTGCCCGTAGAGAATCTCTAAGTCCATTATGATATACAAGATCATCGTAGGAGTTTTCAAAATTAAAATATTCAAGTGCAGCTCCGGTCATCAGTTCAGCGCCTTTTGCACAGTTGATGATTCTTTTTGTTAATTCCTCAAGGTAGGCTCTGTCTCTGGCTCTTATATAGAAACGGCAGGCGGCGAGATCCGGTACCGTATTGCATGCAGCGCCGCCCTCGGTTATGATGCCGGCTACCCGTGCATCATCCCGCATATGCTGTCGGAGTGCATTAATACCGCTGAACATAAGCTGGACGGCATCCAGTGCATTGACTCCTTTCTCCGGATAGGCGGACGCGTGAGAGGCAATTCCGTGAAATCGGAATTCAATGGAATCCATTGCCAATGTGATGATGTTCATATTGTTTTTGGCTCCAAGATGTATCTGAATAGCGGCATCTATGTCGGAAAAAGCCCCGCTGTCTGCGAGATTACATTTTCCACCCACAGTTTCCTCGGCCGGCGTGCCGATTACAACGATTGTGCCTCGAATTTTGTCTTTAAGCTTTGACAGTGAGAGAGCAGCACCGAGTGTTGACGCGGCAATCCAGTTGTGCCCGCAGGCGTGGGCATTTTGATTCCGGGCCGGACCGTAGCCCGGGAGTGCGTCATATTCCGGCAGAAATGCAATTTTAGGCCCCTCTGCACAATACAGTTCTGCGCGAAAGGCTGTCTCAAGCCCAAGATAGGGATAGGTGACTTCAAAGCCGTGTTCTTTTAACTTCTCTGTCAGATAGCGGCTGGATATGTACTCTTCATTTCCAAGCTCCGGATGTGAAAATATGTATTCACTAATATCTTCAATCTCGGCTGCTAAGGCATCCTCTGCAAAATATAATTCTTCCTTTATATTCATATTTATTACTCCATGTCTGTATTAATATCCGATGACAACGGATATGCCCAGCAGTATGATAGACGCTAAAAACAGCAGTCCAAATAAGGGTGTCACAAACTTGTACCATTTGTTGATTGGAAGCCGCATGATACCGCACATCATGAATACGCTGGTCGGCCAGAAAATGTTGGAGAAGCCGTCGCCGAACTGGAAGGCAAGTACGCTGACCTGCCGGCTGACGCCTACCATCTCGCCGACAGGAGCAAGGATGGGCATAGTTACCAGAGCCTGTCCGCCGCCGCTTGGGATAAAGAAATTGATGATATTCTGTACGAAGAGCATACCCATGGCACTTGCAATACCATGGAAATGCTGAAGTATTGTCGCAAGCCAGTTTACAATTGTATCAATAATCATAGCGTCTTCCATAATTACGGCAATACTTCTGCTGACACCTACAAGCAGTGCACCGTACATCATCTCCTTGCTGGCATCAATGAAAATCTCGGCAATATCACTGGCAGTATAATGTGACACAAATCCGGCTACGATAGTCATGATAATGAAAAGAGTGGCAATCTCGTCAATGTACCAGCCGAACTTAATTGTTCCGACAAGAAGCATAGCGATTGTAAATACAAATAATACACAGCTGAGCTTATGTGTGGCTGTCATACGAAGCTTTGCCATATCTTCTTTTGAAGCACATTCTAAAGTTTCCAGCTTTTCACCATATAGTACGGAAGAGGATGGGTCTTTTTGTATTTTGCGGGCGTAGCGCCATACATACCAGATGCTGATGCCCATGAATACGACGAAGCAGACAATTCTGTATACAAGACCTGAGAATAACGGTACATCTGCTACCTCCTGTGCAATACCGATGGTGAACGGGTTGATTGTTGCAGCGGCGAATCCGACCGCTACGCCGAGGTAGATAACACTGCCGCCGACGATAGCGTCGTAGCCGAGTGCAATGGCGATAGAGATAAATACTGGAATCAGTCCGTAGGTTTCTTCGAACATGCCCATAGTTGAACCCAATAATCCAAATAAAATCATACAGATTGGGATAATGAATTCGATTCGATTCCCGACAGTCCTAAGAACAGAGCCGACGAGTGCATCAAACGTACCGTTTTTCAGCAGCACATATACAAATGCATATGCAAATATAATAAAGAATATAATCTGAGCGCTGTCTACAAATCCAATCTGTACAGACTTAAACATATCAAAGATACTGCAGCCGATCTTGTCTACAGTGTGGAAGCTGCCTGGTACGACAACCATATTGCCGGAGGCGTCCTCCACCCGGTCAAATGTTCCCGCCGGGACAATATTTGCCATGATTGCGGTTATAATTGTCATAATAAAAATAATGACGTACGCATGAGGCATCTTAAAGTGTTTTTTTTCGTTTTCCATTGGTAGTTCCTCCCTTATAGAGATATTTTTTATTCAAAATATAGTCTATTCTAGCATTGCTGAAAGAAAGATACAATAGATATAATGAATAAAAATACATAATTTGACGCATAAATCTATAATTATGCATCTTGGCGGAGGACGTTTGTTTTGATAATACAGGTATAAATGATATGGTTTATTAGAATAAAAGAAGGAACAAGGTTAATGAACAGATATGCTGAATGCCGCAGGGCAGGCTGCAATGACTGTCTGGAGAAAAAAGGAGTATTACTATCTGTCTTGGAACGTTGTGTCTGCAAGCAATTGTGAGTATTTTGAATAATTGTAAACTGCGGCGGGGAAAGCCTCCGTGTCTGGACTTCTTTTTTGTACGTTGATTGACGAGAAGAGGAATTATAATTTTAATTACAGTATAATATTAGGGGAATCAGAGACATATAAGGCTGTAATGCATCGGACAGATGAGAAAGCGGTGCTTTAAAATGGCGGGCTTAAGATGAATGATGTAGACGGAGGAGGACGGTATGTAGATGGGAAGACACCGCCTGAATATATACCGGTATTTATACGGTAATAATAATGAAGCTGATATTAGTGTGTTAATATTTTCAGCAGTTTCCGCCTTGCAGTACATGCATATTTGATTTATAATGTTTTATGTTTGGTGAGGTATTATTGTGATTTTAGCATCATTTAACCTTAGCATCATTTAATCTTAGTATCATTTAATCTTAGCATTGTTTAATTTTGGTATTGTTTGATTTTGGCATTGTTTAGTTTTAGCGTTATTTTGATTTTAAGTGGCAGTAAATATCATTTTCAGAAAGAGATGAGGAAAATAAGATATGCTTGAAGTTAAGAATCTGACATTCAAGGTAAATGAAAATGGAATAGAAAGAAGCATTGTAAAGAACATAAGCTTCGAGGTGGGGGACGGGGAGATGCTTGTCATTACAGGTCCTAACGGCGGTGGAAAATCATCGCTTGCGAAGGTGCTTATGGGAATTGAGGAAGCAGACGCGGGACAGATCATTTTGGATGGCGGGGATATTACCAGCTGCGATATCAATCATAGGGCCAATGCAGGAATTGGCTTTGCATTCCAGCAGCCGCCCAGATTTAAAGGGATGACAGTTATCCGTCTGCTGTCGCTTGCTTCGGGGCGTGAACTATCCAGGAGGGAGTGCTGCCGCATGCTGGGAAGCGTAGGCTTATGTGCCAATGAATATATTACAAGAGAGGTAGATGCTACTCTCTCTGGGGGAGAGATGAAGCGTCTTGAGATTGCGACTGTACTGGCAAAGCCGCATAAGCTGTGCATCTTCGATGAGCCGGAGGCAGGAATTGATTTGTGGAGCTTTTCAATGCTGGTACAACAGTTTGAAAAAATCCATAAAAAAAAGGAGCAGAGCCTGATTCTCATTTCTCATCAGGAAAGGATTATTCGGATGGCAGACAGGATTATGGTAATAGAGGACGGAAGAATCGGCGCAATCGGCAGGAAAGAAGATATCCTTCCAGTGCTGATGAATACAGAGGACAGCTGTGCGTGTATGGAAACTGGGTGTTGTTAATTTTTTTAATTGTAGTTGGGGACGGGGTAAAATGAGAAATACCCCGTCCCCAACCGGCGAAGGAGGGAACATTATGACATTATTGGATAAGATTACGGAGAAAATATTAAGACAGATTGACGAGGCAGGGTTTCGCCAGGAGGGGGCTTTTAATCTCAGGCATAACGGAATTGCACTCTGCCACGGGGACAGTGAGCATATAAAGATTAAGAAGAAAGAGGATAAGCCGGGTATTGATGTATATATTGACGGAGATACTCAGGGAGAACAGGTGCATATTCCGGTTGTTGTGGATGCCTCCGGAATGACGGATGTGGTGTATAATGATTTCTTTATTGCCGAAGGCGCCGATGTGACGATTGTAGCCGGATGCGGGATCCATAACAGCGGCTGTAATGAAAGCCGCCATGACGGAATTCATTCCTTCCATGTAGCGAAGGGAGCGAATGTCCGTTATGAGGAAAAGCATTATGGCGGAGGAGAAGGTTCAGGTGCAAGAGTATTGAATCCGGTGACAAATATATATATGGAAGAGGAGGCAGTGTTTACGCTGGATACAGCTCAGATTAGGGGTGTAGACTCGACTAGAAGAGAGACGAATATTGTACTGGGAAAAGGAGCAAAGCTATATGTTATGGAGAAGCTGATGACACATGATGCACAGGAGGCGGTTTCTAATATGGAGGTGCAGATGGACGGTGAAGGGAGCTCTGCGCAGATTATATCACGTTCTGTGGTGAAGGGAAGTTCCAGTCAGATATTTCATCCGAAGGCAGTGGGAAATGCAAGATGTCATGCTCATGTTCAGTGTGATTCCATTATTATGGATCATGCACAGGTCAGCTCTATTCCGGAAATCAATGCAAAACATCTGGATGCTGCGATTATACATGAGGCGGCTATCGGCAGAATTAATGATGAACAGCTGATTAAACTGCGTACAATGGGAATGACCGAGGAAGAAGCAGAGAATGTAATTATTGAGAATTTTCTGAATTAATATAATAAATATAATGTATTAGACAATAATCTGTTTCGTGGGAGATATGCGCTGCGGCTGGTGAAATAGGTATAAGACCGGAGGAGAAGGGAGGAACTGACTACGAAAGAGAAAAAACAAAAGAAATGGAAAATCAGAAAATATTTTCGAGTACTGAAGCGGGCAATGCATATGGAGCTGAGAGAGCATAAAAGTTCCTTTTTGGTTTATGTGGTGCTTCGGATTCTTGTAATTTTGATGATGATACTTCAGATATTTAACCGCAATTATGAAAATGTGTTTTTGTGCGTATTGACATTATGTCTGCTTGTTGTTCCAAGCTTTGTACAGATAAACCTGAAAATTGAGCTGCCCACTCCGCTTGAGATAACGATATTGATATTTATCTTTGCGGCAGAGATTATGGGGGAGATACAGTCATATTATATACGTTTTCCGTTTTGGGATACGGCTCTGCATACGATAAATGGATTTTTGATGGCGGCCATTGGATTTGCACTCGTAGACATTCTGAATCGAAGTAAGAAAATATCATTTCAGCTGTCGCCTGTTTATTTGTCGCTGGCGGCGTTCTGTTTTTCCATGACAATTGGCGTAGTGTGGGAGTTTTTTGAATTCGGAATGGATATGTTATTTGGCCTGGACATGCAGAAGGACACAGTGGTTCAATGTATTCATTCTGTTATGCTTGATCCGACAAACAGCAATATTCCGGTAGGTATTGAGGATATTAAGGATGTGGCAGTGAATGGAGAATGTCTGGGGCTTGGAGGGTATCTGGATATAGGACTTATTGATACGATGAAGGATTTGATTGTTAATTTTATCGGAGCAGCAGTATTTTCCATTATTGGGTACTTTTATGTAAAGAACCGCGGAAGAGGAAAGGTGGCCAGAGGATTGATTCCCCGGCTTAAAACGAAAGATGCAGATTTTCTTGAGCAGGCGGAGGAAGAAGAGTCTTAATTGTAGTTGGGGACGGGGTATTTTTAAAAATACCCCGTCCCCAACTACAATTAGATAAATTTAACAGCTGTTCCGTATGCCATGATTTCAGCAGCTCCCTGCATTACCTGACTGGAAGCGTAGTGTACGTTTATGACAGCGTCGGCCCCCATCGCGTCGGCGTCATCGGCCATTCGTTTGGTGGCGATGGCCCGCGCTTCATTGAGCATCTCGGTATAGGAGGTAAGTTCACCGCCGACAAGAGTGCGCAGGCTGTTCATAATATCCTTTCCAACATGCACGGACTGAATCATAGTACCGCGTACAAGTCCTATAGTTTCAAGATTCTTTCCAGTAATGAAATCTGTATTTACTAATAGCATAGTTTTCCTCCTCATTTAGTATAATTGTATTATTGAATTAATACAATTATACTACTGGAAAAGTAATAATGCAATATAATTATGATAAATTTAAAACATTTTTTATTGTATAAAATCCAGGTTTTTTGTCTGCCAGATAAGCGGCACAATCGCAGGCGCCTCTTGCAAAGCATTCCCAGTTGTAAGAATGGTGTGTAATTTCGAGGCGTTCTCCCATGCCGCCGAAATATACGGTATGGCTGCTTGGAATGTTTCCTGCGCGCAGAGAATGATAAGCAATAGTACCTTTTTCGCGGGGTACCTCTCCTTCTCGTCCATACCGTGCAATATCGGACAGCTCTTTTCCAAGAGCATGTGCTATAATCTCGCCCATTTCTTTGGAGGTTCCGCTGGGTGCGTCTTTTTTCCACTGGTCATGCATTTCCAGAATTTCAATATCTAAATCATTCCCTACAGCTAGAGTTACTGTTTCAATGAGCTTGTTCATAATGTTTACTAATTTTGAGGTGTTGGCGGCGTAGAGCATGGGAATTTCTTCCGAAGCCTTGTGAAAGCGCTGCATTTCCTCTTCACTGAATCCGGTGGTGCCGCAGACGAGTGCTTTTTTATGTGCAGCTGACAACTCAAGAACTTTCATTGACATTTCCCGTGTGGTAAAGTCAATGATGACATCGCAGTCATCAATTACGCTTTCCAGATTGTCTACGACGGGTACATCCAGTGTTCTTCCAAGCATGGCGGCAGTTCCCAGATCTTGTCCTATATAATCTCTGCCTTTTGGTCCTATTCCGGCGATGAGCTGCATATCCTCACGAGAAGCGGCAGTCTGTGTGATTAATTTCCCCATTTTGCCCCGGGGACCGATAACGATTACTTTCATAATAAAAACTCCTTCTGCATATTTTGTTGTGATAGTTGAAAAACTATTTATCAAGGGTATTTTAACATATTTTTGAGTGAACGGGTAATTTTGTAAGAATGTGGTTACTGTTCATTTAAAGTCACCTTCGGTGAAGGGCCGGATGCCCGGCAGCCGCTGCTTCTTTGGCCGGACACCGTGCAGCGTGGTGCACGGTGCCGTGTGAACAGTAACAGAATGTGGTCTAAAATTCTGTGTTTTTAAATTAATACTTGCATTATCCGACATGATTCGCTAAAATAATGCTAGCGGGGTATGGCTCAGTTTGGTTAGAGCGCACGGCTGGGGGCCGTGAGGTCGCAGGTTCGAATCCTGTTACCCCGACTGAGTAAGAGGCGTGATTTCTGAATTGGAGGAAACGCCTCTTTTTCAATGCAGAAAGGTATCTGGCGGGAAGAATGGTTCGTACATCTAAGTACGAAAAAACATTGAATGACGATGGACGGCGACGTCTGCGCCCCCTATATGGCGACGGTTTTGTAATGATTGCCCTTCAGACGGAAAAGTGGATGATTGTACAGTTGTGAATTGATATAGTGATTCTGTATCATTACGAAGTAGATATGCATAAAAATTGCATAAATCATTAGGAAAAAAATGTATGTAAAAAGTTATATTAATATTGTATAATAAAGTTAGTATCTTTAAGGAAGATGGAGTGTTTATGGATAGATAGCATTATAGTAGAGATTTTTATGAAAGGGCGGGATTTCTTGGGAAAATATGGTAATAGACGTAAAGTAAGAGAGTTGGAAATGGCAAAAAAAAGAAACCATAAAGTAATGATTACAGACGAAGCCATTAGAAAAGTACCAAGAGTACAATATAAGAATATTCCGGAAAGTGAGTATAGTATCATTCAAGAGTTAGCAAAGAATGTATTACGGATTTCAAAAACAGAAAATAATTCTAATGAAGTGGCACTCACCTATAGTATGGACAGTACTGAATGTATTCAAAACGAAGAGGAGTATATAGGAGTGGCATTAGGTGGGGAACATGAGGTTGACCCATTAAGTAGTACAGTTGCATATCACTTGATGTCGTCTGCCAGAGATTGTATTGTTATTGTGTTGCATAACCACCCGTCATTATCTGATTTTTCGCTTTCAGATATAAAGTTTCTATTACAATATGCAAGTCTTAAGATGCTAGTGGTTATTACTAATTTAGGAAGTGTATCATATCTTGTAAAAGGGAGAAGGTATTCTTATGAAATGGCTGTAAAATTATTTAACGAATCAGTTAATTTGAGTAATAAAGCAAAAAATCTTAAAGGTTTACAAAAAGCAACAGATAATTTTTTGAAAAATTGTTATAGAGTAGGTATAGATTACGACAACCGATAGAAAGGAGATTATTCATGGAGGAACATGCTGTCTTAAGTGAACGGTTAGAGGAACAATTGAAAGCTATAGAGTGGGCAAAAGCGGAACAGGAAAGGCTATTGAAAGAAAAGGGAGAACGTTTGTCGAAGGAACTTATGGAGAAAATGACACCGTTTATTTTAAATCAGAAAAAGAAAAGTCAGAGTAAATGACAGGCTAAGGATTATGGAGACCGTTTTACCTGTTGAGATAACCAAAGCTGCAGATTGCACGAATCCAGAGTACCAAGCGTTACCAACACCCACTAATGCGGAAAACCATTGCAGATATGGAGAGATTGGAGAAAACATTTGACAAAACGGAGATTGTAGTTAATAATTAGAATTAGGATGGAAAGTCGGGGCAGACAGTCTAAAGATTCCGAAGAAATTACGGCGACGAATCGGCGACTGAAAAAGAAAAGGACCCTTGAAAAGTCGTGTGGCGATATCAATCCCCTTGTTCAAACAGGGGATTATCAAGGCTTTTGAAACAAGCCAAGGTGTTCGAATCCTGTTACCCCGACTGAGTAAGAGGCGTGATTCCTAAATTGGAGGAAACGCCTCTTTTTCAATGCAGCAAGGTATCTGGCGGTCAGAATGGTTCGTACATCTAAGTACGAAAAAACATTGAATGACGATGGACGGTGACGTCTGCGCCCACTATATGGCGACGGTTTTGGAATGATTGCCTTATCAGACGGGAGTGATTTTGAAGATGGTTGATAGTATATAAAGTATTGGAATTGGTCCAGTATGATAATGTACAGGAATATGTGTCTGCCACGGCGGTAACGGATATATATTATATTGCCTATAAATATTTGAAAGATAAAGAATTAGTCAGACAATTATTGAAAAAACTTATGGGCATTGTGTCGATTGCGGCAGTTTCAGAGAAAGAGATAGAAGAAGCTTTGGAATTGGCGTGGAATGATTTTGAAGATTCTGTTCAGTATGCCGCTGCATTGTTGAATGAGATGGATGGAATTGTTACACGGAATCCAAAAGATTATAAAAGGGCAGATATGAAAGTTAAGTAATTGTGTGATGGAGATTGGGAAAGAGGAAAACATCTATGTATAATAAATTGGCGGCAGGGTGAAAATCCCTGCTGTTTTTATGAAAAACATAAAAATTCATTCTTGATTACCTGTTTGTATGGGTGTTTGGGCGGGGGGTGGCAGGAGCGGCATTGGCTACCATTATTGGACAGGGCGTTACGATGCTGATTGCATTGGTTTATTTACTACGGAAAAAGCAGTTTACTCTAAATATTCCGTTTTCCAAGATGGGAAGGGTATCTGCAGCCATTGTTAGAATTGGAATTGCCCCTTTTGGGCTTGCCATGACCCCCAATATATCTTTAATTATTATAAACCGCTTCTCCATATTTTATGGCGGGGAGCAGGCAATTGCCACTTATGCGTGCATTGCCTACATTATATGCATTATCTATCTGATTCTGCAAGGTGTCGGGGATGGGAGCCAGCCTCTGATCAGCAGGCATTATGGCGAACGCGATTTTAAGAAGCTTAGGAATGTACGGAAGCTGGCATACGGATTTTCCATGCTGCTGTCTGTCGTTGGCTGCATAGCTATGTATGTGACAAGAGGAAGTTTGGGGATATTGTTTGGTGCGTCAAATGAAGTGAATGCCGAGATTGCAAAAATAATGCCGGTCTTTTTAGCTTCCGTACCTTTTGTTGCCGTCAGCCGTATTACAACAGCAAGCTTTTATGCTACGGAAAAAAGCGCATTCTCTTATATTTTGACGTTTATAGAACCGTTGTTTATGTTAATCCTTATGCTTATTTTGCCGCCTTTATTTGGAGGTCAGATAATGATTTGGCGGAGTACGGTATTTGCAAGGATTTTATCAGCTGTTTTAGCGGTTATATTGAAGCAGTATGTTGATAAAAAGGAAATGACAGCGTTGACTATTGAAAAAATTTCAGATTGATGGTAAAATAGTTATTGACTTTAAGTCAATAACTATAAAAGGAGGTGTGGTGACGATTGGCCAGACCTGTGAAAAAGACGCCAGAACAATGGAAAAGGGAAATCCTGAATGCTGCACAAGACTTATTTACCTCTAAAGGATATGAGGAAACTTCGATTTCAGATATTATGGACATGGCGGGCGGAGCAAAAGGAATGTTTTACCGTTGTTTCCAAAGTAAAGAGGAGGTGATGTATGTATTAGGCAGTCAGATGTTTTTCGAGGACAATCCGTTTAAAGCAGTCAAAGAAAGGCATGACTTGAACGGTCTGCAAAAGATCAGGCTGCTGCTTGCACTGAATCAGTCGGACATTAAACGAAACCAGATAAATATGCAGGCAGTTGCGATTTTAAAAGACCCTCATATTTTAGCGGCGGCAGTCGGAGAAAACAGGCGCGTTTTAACTCCATTGTGGTTTGAATTGTTGGAGGAGGGAAAACAGGACGGCTCTATCAAGACAGAATACACGAAAGAGCTTTCTGAGCTTTTGCCGCTTATCAACTTCTGGCTTATGCCTTCGGTATTCCCAGCCACAGAGGAAGAACTGTATCATAAATATCGTTTTGTAAAAGAAGTGCTGGAATATATGGGACTGCCCCTTTATGATGACGATACAGCGTCCCTTACAGAAAAATTTATTGCTGATATTATGCAGACATCCTGCGGGCATAAGGCGAATTGATACGAAGTGTCAAAAGAGGGCGGACTGGGCCGTACCTCTATGCCGGAGAGAGCAGAAAGTAGTAAGGTAAAAGGAGGGAATGAGTCATGGCGGAAAAATTATTTACGAAAAATTTTACGCTTCTTATTTTGGGGCAGCTAACATCATTGTTTGGAAATTATATATTGAAACTGGCATTATCTATGTATGTACTGGAAGTGACCAGTTCGGCCTCCATATTTGCAGGGATGTTATCTGCTGCTACAATCCCGGCTATTCTTTTGTCGCCGCTTGGCGGCATTTTGGCCGACAGGGCAGACAGACGGAATATTATGGCAGCGTTGGACGCATTGACCGGCGTATCGGTTTTATGCGCGGCACTAGTTCTATCGGAAAGCAATGCCGTTGCTGTAATCAGCACATTGCTTATTGTACTTTCTATTTTTGGTGCGTTTGAAACACCTACTGTTCAGGCTTGTATTCCCACTATGCTGCAGGGCGGCAATATTATGAAAGGAAATGCCGTTGTAAATCAAGTGGCGTCTCTGTCCTATCTGACTGCCCCTATGCTGGGCAGTGTACTGTATGCCATGCTTGGGCTTACACCTGTAATGTATGCAAGCGTTGTTTGTTTTTTTGTTACTGCCCTGTTTGAATGTTTTATAAAGTTGAATTATCAGCGCATTCAAAATAAAGACAGTGTACTTCAGATTGTAAAACAGGATTTTTTATCAAGTATGCAGTATATTTTAAAAGAACAGAAGAATATAGGAAAGATGCTGCTCTTAACAGCGTTCACAAGATTTTTTGTGATGGGCATTACTATAGTCGGCCTTCCATTCCTTGTGCGGACGGTTCTTGGATTTAATGCGAGATATTATGGGGCTGCAGAAAGTGCGTTGGCGGCTGCCACAATTTTAGGGAGCGTTGCAGCAGGAGTTTTGGGAGAAAAATTGAAAATACATAAATTATCTGTCCTGCTTGCTTCTATGGGTATTTTTATCGTTCCTGCCGGTATTGTTTTTCTCCTGCCGGCGGAGGAGGTCATAAAATATGGTGTTACGATTGTATCGTTTTGCGGTATGCAGGCTGTTATCAGTATCTTTTCTATTTTTGCCGTTTCCCTCATACAGAAGAAAACGCCAAATCATTTAATAGGAAAAGTAATGGCTTATACATCAACGGTTACTATGTGCGTTCAGCCTATAGGACAAATCGTCTATGGTTTTCTGTTTGACAGATTTTACAGCACTGTGTATTTTGTCTTGATTCCGACTGGTATTATTGTCTGCATTGCAGGGCTGTCTGCAATGAGCTTTTTTAGGAATATGGAAAGGGAGCAGTCTTCTTTCTGTAACCATAGTATAGTAAAATGACAATGGCATTTTCTGCAATTCTGTGCTTTACTTTGTTAAGATGTAAAAATCCATTTTTCATCCGGCAAATTAAAAGAATCTGTGCAGGATAACCCAAAGCATGCTATAATATTTCCGTCAGGCATTTTAAAGTAATGATAAAGACATTCAAACCATTGTTTTTTAGATAAACAGTCACAGGAGTAACTTAAGGATGCGGGTTGGAATATTTGATTCAGGGATAGGCGGCTTGTCAGTTCTTCACCAGGCACTCGGAGAGCTCCCGGAGGCAGATTTCATCTATTATGCAGATGAAAAGCATGTGCCGTATGGTGAGAAGACAGAGAGCCAGATTCGAGAATATATCGAGGAAATCATAGAGTTTATGCTGGACAGACAGGTGGACGCGATAGTGATTGCCTGTAATACAGCGACGAGCGTTGCCACGAAGGAGTATAGAAGCAGATTTCCGGTGCCTATTGTCGGCATGGAGCCGGCAGTAAAGCAGGCGGTTGAGCTGTATGGAAAGCTTCCCGGCCGGATACTTGTCGCGGCGACGCCTCTGACGATTGCAGGGGACAAGCTTCATAATCTGGTGGAGAAGGTAGACCGGGATGAGGAGGTGGATCTTGTGGCCCTTCCCGGGCTTGTAAGGTTTGCAGAAAAAGGTGATTTTCAGTCAGACGAAATAACGGATTATCTAAGAGAAGCACTTAAGGGCTTTATTCTTGAGGAGTATAAGGCGTTTGTGCTCGGCTGTACGCATTTTAATTATTTTAAAGCATATTATAAAAGGATATTTCCTCATAGTGTACGGCTTGTGGATGGAAATGCGGGAACTATCCGGCAGCTTTGCAGGAAGCTTGGAGTAACAGAGCACCGGAAGCCGGACCGCAGAAAAGGGAGTACAGAATATTTTTTTTCCGGCGAGGCTGTGACGGAAAAGGACAGAAAGCGGATTGAAGAATATATGAAGCAGCTGAATGTAATGTCCTGACAGGGTGTGTGTATATTCTTGACAGAAGTAGTTAGATGAGACTATAAGGAAAAGGTGGTTATGTTCTGTATAAAATATCCTTGTGTCCTGCAGTCCGGTCCTGCAGCGTATTTCATTAGGGAGACTGCCGCGGTATGAGGTTTTTTTATAAAAATGATAAAAGAAAGGAAGGTAGAGGGATGAGATACCAAATACAGGGAGAGACTCTTCCCGTAGTCATCTGTGAACTTGAGTGCGGAGAAAAAATGATTACGGAGGGAGGCGCTATGTCATGGATGTCTCCGAATATGCTGATGGAGACGACCAGCAACGGAGGACTTGGAAAGGCATTTGGAAGAGCGTTTTCGGGAGAGAAGATGTTTCAGAACATCTATACGGCACAGGGAGGGCCGGGCATGATTGCATTTGCGTCAAGCTTTCCGGGGTCTATTAAACCATTTCAGATTGTACCGGGCCAGGATATGATTTTTCAGAAAAGTGCGTTTCTGGCGTCAGAGATAGGTGTACAGCTTTCTGTACATTTTCGTAAGAAATTAGGCGCCGGCTTGTTTGGCGGCGAGGGCTTTATTATGCAAAGAGTGAGCGGCCAGGGAACGGTGTTTGCGGAGTTCGACGGGCATGTGGTTGAGTACGAGTTAAAGCCGGGCCAGCAGATTATCATTGATACAGGACATCTTGCAGCGATGAGCGCGTCCTGCAGTATGGATATCCAGAGCGTGCCGGGGGTTAAAAATATGCTGTTCGGCGGTGAAGGAATTTTTAATACAGTCATTACCGGACCGGGTCATGTATGGCTCCAGACGATGCCGATTAGCAATGTGGCAGGCGCAATCCGGCCGTTTATTCCGACCAGTTCATAAATATAAAAAGAAAGCCGCAGTCCTTTGTTTCCAGCCGCAGACGATAGACTGCGGCTAGCATTTTGGTTACATTGCAGGGGCAAAGAGTCCGCAGAAGGATATATATTCTGAAACACTCCTGTGGTATGATGATGAAAAATAGTAATAAAAAATGTTTCATCAGCAGGAGGGTAAGAAGATGATAAGGAAATATATATTTGGAGAGCCGTTTGAGACAGAGGCCGTAACAGAGGAAATCAAAACAGAGGCGGGCCTTCCAGATTACGGAAGGATTTCAGAGGAAGAGGGATTTTCCTTTTCCTACAGGATGTGTGAGGAAGATATCGTATATGGCTTAGGAGAGGCAAACCGCGGGATAAATAAAAGAGGGTATTGTTACGTCAGCGACTGTACTGATGATCCGAATCATACAGAGGATAAGAGGTCCTTATATGGGGCGCATAATTTTATTGTTGTATCCGGCCGTGAGACCTTTGGTTTATTTTTTGACTATCCGGCCAGAATTACCTTTGATATCGGCTATACAGAAAGTGATCTTCTTAAGGTGAGCTGTGAAGCTGCGGATTTAAAGCTCTATGTGATAGAGGGAGAGAATGCATACGATATTGTAAAGCAGTTTCGGAGGATGATAGGAAGAAGCTACATTCCGCCGAAATTTGCCTTTGGCTTTGGACAGAGCCGCTGGGGCTATAAGACAAAGGAGGACTTTCTCCGGGTACTGAAGGGCTATCGGAAGAATCGTATTCCTTTGGATATGATTTATATGGATATTGATTATATGCAGGGCTACAAGGATTTTACTGTAAATGAGAAGAATTTTGAGGATTTCTCCGGATTTGTACGGCAGATGAAGGAGGAGGGTGTTCGTCTTATTCCGATTATCGATGCGGGAGTGAAGGTGGAGAAGGGCTATCCGGTATATGAAGAGGGTGTGGAAAAGGGATATTTCTGTAAACGAGAAGATGGAAGCGATTTTACGGCGGCCGTATGGCCGGGAGATACACATTTTCCAGATATGCTTAACCCGGAGGCGCGGGAATGGTTCGGGGATCATTACCGCTTCCTGATTCATCAGGGCATAGAAGGCTTCTGGAATGATATGAATGAGCCGGCAATCTTTTATTCCAGAGAGGGAATGGAGGAGCTTAAGGCAGTTCTTCATAAATATCTGGAGGAGGAAGAAAAGGATATTCCGGTATGGGAGCTGGGAGACCGGATTGAGGGGATTGCGAATCATCCGGAGGACTATAAGCGGTTTTACCACTGTATAGACGGATGCAGGATTCGTCATGACAAGGTACATAATTTATATGGTTATAACATGACAAGAGCAGCCGCAGAGGCATTTGACAGAATTGAGCCGGATAAGAGATTTCTTATGTTTTCGCGTTCCTCCTATGTAGGAATGCACCGCTACGGCGGAGTCTGGACAGGAGATAATAAATCCTGGTGGTCTCATCTTCTTTTGAATCTTAAGATGATGCCATCCTTGAATATGTGTGGTTTCCTGTATTCCGGCGCTGACCTGGGAGGCTTTGGCTGTGATGCCTCCAGGGACCTGGTGCTGCGGTGGCTGGCTTTAGGTGTGTTTACGCCGCTTATGAGAAATCATGCTGCAGTCGGAACAAGAGAGCAGGAGGCGTATCAGTTTGGAGATACCGGGGACTTCCGGGGTATTATTGAGACAAGATATCGTCTGATTCCTTATTTGTACAGCGAGTATATGAAAGCGGCGCTGCAGGATGATTTGTATTTTAAACCGCTGGCTTTTGTATATCCGCAGGATTCTTTTGCGGCAGGGGTCGAGGACCAGCTGATGATAGGGGATGAGATTATGGCAGCTCCTGTATATATGCAGAATGCAAAAGGCCGTTATGTCTATCTGCCGGAGAGGATGCTTTTTGTGAAATTCAAAAAGGACGGCTTGTATACGGAAGAAATTTTGGAAAAGGGTCATCACTATGTTGAGGTTGCACTAGATGAGGTGCCTCTCTTTATCCGGGAGGGCAGATGTATTCCGGCTGCAGAGCCGGCGCAGACGGTTGCAGAGCTTGATACGAAGGAGCTTAAGCTTCTTGGATTTCCTGGGACAGAATATCTGCTGTATGAAGATGACGGCGTCTGTAAGGACTATGAGAAACCGGAGAATTACCGAAAGCTTAAGAAAACAAATTAAAAGATATCATATATTTTCTCTTGCAATCTTAAGAAAGATGTGCTACCATAATAACCAATTTAATTAGATAAGGCGATGAAAGAGACTCTGTTCTTTGGAACTTGACAGGAATGAGGTGTCACCGACTGAGAGCACCCCTTGAGGAATAAGAACAATAGGGAACACTCTGGAGCTGATTGGCTGAAGCTTATCGTTTACAGTAAGAAGTGTGTAGGCTGATACGCAGGCATGCGTTAGATGCAGGAGAGGAATTCAAAGGCGAGTTCAATGCGGGTGGTACCGCGGATATAGAACATCCGTCCCGGAATACAGATGTATTCCGGGATTTTTTGTTGTATATGCTGTGTAACGGAAAATCATTCTGTAATCGACTGCTGTACAAAATTATTTTATATCCGGGCGTGACCGAAGAAAATGCCGGAAGAGTTTAGGTTGTATAAAAAGGAGGCAGAATATATGGAATATTTAACCGGAGTAAGAGATAAGGAAGTCATGGAAATCAGTGAGCTTAAGAAAAGCGGAAAGGAAGGGCAGAAAGTCTGGGTAAACGGTGCGGTTCATACAATACGCGATATGGGGACGATAGCATTTGTTGTGCTGAGAAAACGGGAAGGCCTTCTTCAATGTGTCTATGAAAAGAAAAAATCAGGGTTTGATTTGAAGATAGTAAGAGAGGGAGCAGCTGTAGAGGCAGAAGGTGTTGTAGAAAAAAATGAAAAAGCGCCGAACGGAATTGAGGTTCACCTGGAAGGAATTCATATTTTAAGTGAACCGGAGGCTGTAAGAATGCCTCTTGCTGTTTCAAAATGGAAGCTTGACACCTCTCTTGAAGCAAAGCTGAATTACCGTTCCATTTCCCTTCGAAATATAAGAGAGCGTGCCAAATTCAGAGTTCAGGAGGGATTGACCCGTGCATTCCGGGATTTTTTGTACAGCCAGGGCTTTACGGAGATTCATACGCCGAAGATAGGCGCCAGAGGAGCGGAGGGAGGAGCGAACATTTTTAAGCTGGATTACTTTCATCGTCCGGCGGTGCTTGCTCAAAGTCCTCAGTTTTACAAGCAGATGATGGTCGGAGCATTTGACAGAGTATTTGAGACGGCTCCGGTTTTCAGGGCAGAGAAGCACAGTACGAAACGGCATCTGAACGAATACACAAGTCTGGATTTTGAGATGGGCTACATTGATGGTTTTGAGGATATTATGGCTATGGAGACGGGATATCTTCAGTATGCAGTTAAGCTTTTAAAAAAGGAGTATGAGAGAGAGCTGTGTATACTTGATATTACATTGCCGGAGGTATCAAGGATTCCGGCGGTGCGGTTCTCTGAGATAAAGGAAAGAGTTTCAGAGAAATACGGGCATAAGATGAAAAATCCATTTGATCTGGAGCCGGAGGAGGAGTTGTTAATCGGACGTTATGTAAAAGAAGAGTGGGGCAGTGATTTTGTGTTTGTGACCCATTACCCTTCAAAAAAACGGCCGTTTTATGCTATGGATGATCCGGAAGACTCCCGGTATACGTTAAGCTTTGACCTGTTGTTTGGGGGAATGGAGGTTACGACCGGGGGGCAGAGGATTCATGATTATAGGATGCTGACAGAGAAGATAGCGGCCAGAGGGATGTCTAAGGAGGGCATGGAGCCGTATCTGGATGCTTTTAAGCACGGGATGCCGCCTCATGGAGGACTGGGTATTGGATTGGAACGTCTTACGATGAAGCTGGCCGGAGAAGACAATGTAAGGGAGACAACGCTTTTTCCAAGAGATTTGAGCAGACTGGAGCCATAATAGCCGGCTGTAAAATTCTGCGTACCGGGCAGACAAAAGGCCGGCAGTCTGGTGTATAATGAAGAAAACGGTGCGGTGATTCAGAATATGAGCGCTAAGCCGGCAAAAGAAATATATGAGAGGTATAAGACTATGGGGAAAAGATGCAGCTTATGCGGCGGGAAGCTTAATGGAAAACAAGTATGCAGGGAATGCGGACTGGATAACAGTAAAAATGATTCAGGCTATCATGTAAGATATCAGGAGAGGAGTGGGCCGGGCAGCCGGTCTATCGAAGAAATTCAAAGAGAGCTGCGAGGGCAGAAGATTCCGACAGGAAATGTAGATACATCCATTTATCCGGCCGGGAGAATCAGAAAGCCTCAAAAAAAGAAAAAAGGCGGTCTTATAGCTGCAGGTATAGTGATAATAGTAGTCATTATTATACTGATTGTTGTATGGCTTGTGTCTCTTGAGGCAGAGCAGGAAGAGGGAGGCATTTTCTGGTCAGGCGGAGAAGAGGAAGAGTATTCTTACGAGCCTTACGATCCATATGAATGGGTAGATATGGAGCTGCCAAAGGAAGGCGGGGAGGCAGAATACAGTCTGCCGCAGGGGACTTATGTGGTGGGTGTACACATTCCGGCGGGGAATTATGAGGCTGAAACAGAAGACCCCTATGACTGGGTGCAGGTAACAGATTGGGAAAATGGAATTTTTCTGTTTGAGTATGAGGATAAACCAGATGGACATTATCTTGATGATCTGCGGCTGTTTGACGGAGCTTTGGTAGAGATCGGAGACTACGGGCCGGTGAAGCTTAAGACCTCTAACGCGCAGACTTCGGATATGCACGGTATTGCCAATCCGCTTACGGAAAGCTTCGAGATTTCCGGGAGCAGGGAATGGAGAGCGGGGAAGGATTTTCCGGCGGGAGTCTATGATGCAGAGCTGACGGAATACTTTGGCATGGCGGAGGTGACTGTTTATTATGAAAATGAAGAAGAAGATACGAAGCGGTATTACTTTGACAGTGAGAAAGGAATATACTGCAGAAATATTGTGATTCCGGAAGGGGCAAAGCTTAGCTGTGACGAAGAGATGCGGTTAAGACTGACTCCGAGCGAGGTGATTGAAACAACGGATTATCTGGAATACTATAAAGTGCATGAAGGGAGGTAGTAAGATGGAAGATAGAAAAATAGCAGATAAAATATCCGATGAGATGATTGATTATGTAGGTATTCTTGCCAAGCTTGAGCTGTCCGGCAGGGAGAGGGAAGAGGCAAAGGCAGATATGGAGAGAATGCTGGATTATATAGATATGTTAAATGAGCTTGATACAGAAGGAATAGAGCCGATGTCCCATGTATTTCCGATTTCTAATGTGTTCCGTGAGGATATTGTAACGAACGGAGACGGGCATGAAGAAACACTGGCGAATGCTCCGCTTATGAAGGAGAACTGCTTTAAAGTGCCAAGAACAATCGGATAGGAGGAAGATACAGCATGAGCATTATGAGTATGACAGCGGTAGAGCTGGGAAGCAAGATAAGGAAAAGAGAAATATCTGTAGAGGAGGCGGTCAAAGCTTCTCTTGCACAGGTTAAAAAGATGGAAGTTAAGGTGCACAGCTTTGTAACGGTGGATGAAGAAGGGGCGCTGAAACGTGCACAGAAGGTACAGAAGCTGATTGACGAGGGTTTGATTTCGGGACCGTTGGCCGGGGTCCCGGCGGCAGTTAAGGATAATCTGTGCACGGCAGGCTTACGGACAACCTGCAGCTCGAAGATATTGGAGAATTTTGTACCTTCCTATACGGCGGAGGCGGTGCAGTGTCTGGAGCGGTCAGGTGCTGTAATTATCGGTAAGACGAATATGGACGAATTTGCGATGGGGAGTACCACAGAGACTTCCTATTATGGTGTGACGAAAAATCCCTGGAATCTAGAGCATGTTCCGGGCGGGTCTTCCGGCGGCTCTTGTGCGGCAGCGGCGGCAGAGGAATGCAGCTATGCATTAGGCTCGGATACCGGAGGTTCTATCCGCCAGCCAAGCTCCTTCTGCGGAGTAGTGGGAATCAAGCCTACCTACGGAACCGTGTCCCGCTATGGCTTGATTGCGTATGCTTCCTCTCTGGACCAGATAGGGCCGATTGCGAGGAATGTAACAGACTGTGCAGCGGTGCTGGAGATGATTGCAGCTCATGATGTCAAGGACAGTACATCGGTCCCGCGGAAGAGCTATGATTTTATGGGGGCGCTTGTAGATGACGTCAGGGGGCTTCGGATTGGGATTCCCCAGGACTATTTTACAGAGGGACTGGATGAAGAGGTAAAGGAACATATTCTTAGCGCTGCAAAGGTTTTGGAGGAAAGAGGCGCATCTGTGGAAATGTTTGATTTAAGTCTTGTCCAGTACGCGGTTCCGGCATATTATGTGATTGCCTGTGCCGAGGCAGGCTCCAATCTGTCCCGGTTTGACGGGGTAAAATACGGGTATCGTGCCGGGCATTATGAGGGACTTCATGATATGTATAAAAGGAGCCGTTCTGAGGGTTTTGGAGCAGAGGTAAAGAGGAGAATTATGCTGGGCTCCTTTGTGCTGAGCTCTGGATATTATGATGCCTATTATCTGAAGGCGTTGAAAACGAAGGCGCTGATTAAGCAGGCGTTTGACAAAGCATTTGAAAAATATGATATAATTGCAGCTCCTGTGTCGCCGTCTGCAGCGCCGAAGCTTGGCAAGAGTCTGAGTGATCCGCTTAAGATGTATCTTAGCGATATCTATACTATTTCCGTAAATCTTGCAGGACTTCCAGGGATTAGTATTCCGGTCGGGACAAACAAAGAAGGACTGCCGGTAGGGATGCAGCTGATAGGGAACTGCTATGAGGAAAGGAAGCTTTTGAGAGCTGCTTATACATTTGAGCAGACAAGGGTATATGAAAGACCTGGGGTTGTGAAGATGGGAGGGGAGGCATAATGGCGAAGCAATATGAAACAGTTATCGGCCTGGAGGTACATGTGGAGCTCGCGACGAAGACAAAAATTTTCTGTTCCTGCAGCACGCAGTTTGGGGGAGCGCCGAATACACATACATGTCCGGTGTGCACCGGCATGCCGGGCTCTCTTCCGGTGCTGAACAGACAGGTAGTGGAGTATGCGGCGGCTATCGGACTTGCAGTTAATTGTGAGATTACAAGAGAGTGTAAATTTGACCGGAAGAATTATTTTTATCCGGATAACCCGCAGAATTATCAGATTTCCCAGCTTTATCTGCCGATTGCGAAAAATGGTTATGTAGAAATCGAGACGGGAGGTACAAGGAAGAGGGTGCGGATACATGAAATGCACATGGAGGAGGATGCCGGGAAGCTGATTCATGATGAGTGGGACGATACCTCGCTTGTGGATTATAATCGAAGCGGAGTTCCCCTTGTGGAAATTGTATCTGAGCCGGATATGCGCTCGGCAGACGAGGTTATCGCATATCTGGAGAAACTGAGACTAATCATTCAGTATCTGGGGGCTTCGGACTGTAAGCTTCAGGAGGGTTCTATGCGGGCAGATGTAAACCTGTCTGTCAGAGAGGCCGGAAAGGAGGAGTTCGGGACAAGGACTGAGATGAAGAATCTGAATTCCTTTAAGGCCATCGCGCGGGCTGTAGAAGGAGAGAGGGAGCGTCAGATTGAGCTTCTTGAGGCAGGGAAAAAGGTAATTCAGGAGACAAGGCGGTGGGATGACAATAAGGAAGCTTCTTATCCTATGCGGTCGAAGGAGGACGCAAAGGATTACCGGTATTTTCCGGATCCTGATCTGGCGCCGGTAATTATTGATGAGGAGTGGATAGAAAGGATACGGGCGGAGCAGCCGGAATTCAGGACCGAGAAGCTTGAAAGGTATGAGCGGGAATATAATATTCCGAGATATGATGCAGAGATCATTACAGAATCTAAAAAAATGGCAGATATATTTGAAGCAGCAAGTACAGCCTGCGGGAAGCCCAAAAAGGTGTCCAACTGGCTGATGGTGGAGACGATGCGGCTTCTTAAAGAGCATGGTATGGAGCCGGAGGAGCTTGCATTTTCACCGGAGAATCTTGCAAAGCTTGTAGAGCTTACGGAGGACGGAACAATAAACAGCTCTGTCGCAAAGGAAGTGTTTGAAAAAATATTTTCCGAGGATGTAGACCCTGAGAAATATGTAGAAGAAAAAGGACTTAAGACAGTCAGTGACGAAGGAGCTCTTAAGGAGGTCTTACAAAAAGTTATTGCCGAAAATCCACAGGCTGTAGTAGACTATAGGAAGGGAAAGGCAAAAGCCCTCGGAAGTCTTGTGGGACAGACTATGAAAATGATGAAGGGGAAGGCGGACCCTGCATTAGTAAACCAGAAGCTAAAAGAGCTGTTAGATCATTAGAGCCTTGAAAGCACAAGGCGAAAAGTAATCCGAAGATATGAATGAAATAAGTAAGACAGAAGAAAGGAGAAGGGTTATATGGGAGGTTTTTTTGGCGTAGCGTCAAAGAATGATTGTGTACTGGAGCTTTTTTATGGAGTAGATTACCACTCGCATCTTGGGACAAGACGGGGAGGGATGGCAACCTATGGTAAGACAGGATTTAACCGTGCCATTCATAATATTGAGAACTCTCCGTTTCGTACCAAGTTTGACCGGGATGTCAGTGAGATGAAGGGGAATCTCGGAATAGGCTGTATCTCTGATTTTGAACCGCAGCCGCTTCTGATACAGTCACATCTTGGAAGCTTTGCTATTACGACAGTGGGGAAGATTAATAATTATGAAGAACTGCTGAAGATGGTATATGAGGCGGGGCATTCCCATTTTCAGGAGATGAGCAGCGGTCAGATTAATGCGACAGAGCTGATAGCTTCCTTAATCTGTAAGAAATCATCTATTGTAGAGGGTATCCGGTATGTTCAGGAGATTGTGGACGGTTCTATGACGCTTCTTCTTATGACGAAGGACGGGCTGTATGCGGCAAGAGACCGTTACGGAAGGACGCCTCTTGTAGTCGGACACAAGGAGGATGCGTACTGTGTTTCCTTTGAAAGCTTCGCTTATATTAATCTTGGATATACAGATTATAAGGAATTGGGGCCTGCCGAGATTGTATTTATTACGCCGGAAAGTGTTGAGATAGTCGGGGAACCTGAGCAGGAAATGAGAATCTGTTCTTTCCTTTGGGTATATTATGGATATCCAACCTCTTCCTACGAGGGGGTGAATGTAGAAGAGATGCGGTACAGGTGCGGAAGCATGCTGGCCAAAAGAGACGGAAGCAGCATCAAGCCTGATATAGTGGCAGGAGTGCCGGATTCCGGGATTGCTCATGCAGTCGGATATGCCAATGAAACTGGAATCCCGTATGCAAGACCGTTTATTAAGTACACGCCGACCTGGCCCAGGTCCTTTATGCCTACCAGTCAGAATCAAAGAAATCTGATTGCACGTATGAAGCTGATTCCGATTCAGGCATTGATAGAAAATAAGAAGATTCTGCTGATAGATGACTCCATTGTGCGGGGGACACAGCTTCGAGAAACTACGGAATTTTTGTATCAGAGCGGTGCTAGAGAGGTTCATGTGCGTCCGGCATGTCCGCCGATTATGTATGGCTGTAAATACCTGAACTTCTCACGTTCAAAATCGGAGATGGAGCTGATTGCCCGGAAGATGATTAAGGAGCGGGAAGGAGAAGAATGCTCCCAGGAGGTATTAGATGAGTATGCGGATCCGTGCTCATGCAGATATGCACAGATGATTGAAGATATTCGAAGGCAGCAGAATTTTACGACGCTTCGTTATCACAGGCTGGATGATATGCTGGAATCTATAGGAATTGAGCCATGTAAAGTGTGTACTTACTGTTTTAACGGGAAAGAATAGTGAATTGGGGACGGGGTATTTCTAGAAATACCCCGTCCCCGATTCATGGAGGGCGATAAAAGTCGATAAAATATTTTCTTTTTCGACAGATTAAAATAGAAATAGGATATTAGAATATTTCTATAAAAGCTATCATTTCATTACTAGGAACAATACTATTTATAAAAAGCCTTGATTTTAAGCCATTTATCAATGTTCCACGTGAAACATTTATACTAATTTATACGAATATTTCCGTAGAATGAGTTTTATTTTGCCCCGAAGGGTAGACACAAGCCGAGCCAATTTAAAAATGATTGTGCCGAAATCAAGCCCATTTATACATATCCTATATGTATTAGATACGGGATAATTGAGTATGCTATATGTATAAAAAAATAAGCACCCCGAAAAGTGCTTATTGTTCTTCTTCTCTTTCTCTTATCTCAAACAAGTCCCCGACACCACAACCGAAATACTCACACAACTTGATAATGAGGTTAGCATCTACCCGTTGGAATTCATCTCTGCAGTATCTATTGAAGTTGCCCCGTTGTTGGTCTAAATCCTTACAAATCTTATTCTTGCTTATGCCATTTTCGACTAATAGTTCATTCAATCTTATGTGTAGATACTTCATAAGTGTATACCCCTTTTTTGATATACATATTATAGCCAAAAACTTTATAAGAAATAACTTTATGTTTATAAGGCTTTATGATAATATAGGCTATATAAATATAAAGGGGATAAAATCTATGAGGAACAAGAGAAAAACGCTTATATGGGGCTTGTGCGCCCTTGTAGGGGCTTTTATATTGCTAGGGTATATATATTACCTACGCTTGCCCGAATTTCACATTATGCACAGTTATTCAACAAGCTACACTATGCAAGACGGGACACGGTGCAGAGATACCGACTTAAATGTTATTGTATATAAGAACTTTAATGATGAAGAACTATATAAAAGAATTGAATACGAACATAACCGAATAAATGGAGAACCCACAGAGTTAAAGATTGACTTATACAAATATGAGATAAAAAACAATGAACCATATAAAACTATAACCATTGATTACATAAATAACACAGTAGAGATTGAATAAATAAATAGCACCTAAGGGGGAATAACCACTTGTGGCTATTCCCCCTTATTGGTATTATATTTATGTTGTGAAAAAGTAAAGACCTAAAAGAGTATTTTTCAAACAAAAAGACGTTTGAAAAATCTTCCTTTTAGATCTTGACTTTTGCCTACTTTATCTATCTCTATCATAT
>CAMNTM010000023.1 GCA_946558465.1 uncultured Lachnospiraceae bacterium | reverse complement strand
GTGTAATCTTATCTTACATCAGTTTGGAGGTTTACACAAACTTTGGGATACTCTCGTATTTAGGCGGTTTGACGTGTAGTGCGCTGCATATATTCCTGTTCCATTTTCCGCATTTCTTCGTCTGTGAGGATGTCCACAATCCCGATATAGAAATAGTAAATGTCGATTTTCTGTGCTCGTTTTCCGTCCTTTTTCTCATGCTCATGGACTACGATTTTATCCACAAATTTTTTTGGGAATACACTTGACTTTAACGTAACGTAATAGTTTATAATTATAAAAAATTAGGGGGGAGGATGATAATAATATGAATGTAAATGCAATTCGTTCAGACGGTATTTACGCCAAAATTATGAAAGCTCCGTTTGATAAGAAAGACGATATTTACCGTTATGAGATGATGATGCCTTTTGAAAAAAAATTGGCTTGCTACAGCATACCGTTGAAAGCAACTACACCAAATGGATATGATGTGATAATGGCAAGTGGCATGCTTGGTCATATTGTGCCAACGAAAGTAGATGAAACTCAACGGGATAATATTGAACGGATATCTTCTGATAGTCTTTGGATTGATTGTAAACAATCAATCCAAAAGTCATTGAAATGTTTTTCTAAAGCAGGAGTTGAACTACCTGTTCAAGAATATTTGTTTACCATTCTGTTGGCTAATGCGGAAAGTCCTTATACCATAATGAATGAGGGCTATTGCGGAGATGGGGGCATCCCAGGATATATTATGGCTTGGCTAATCCCTAACGATTATACAATAGAGCATCTTCCAGTTGCACTTGCACATGAAACTAATCATAATGTGCGTTTCCAGTTTATTAAATGGAAAAATGATATTACACTCGGAGAAATGATGGTCAGTGAGGGGCTTGCAGAAAACTTTGCAACATATTTGTATGGAGAAGATAAGGCAGGACCGTGGATTAAAAAGACAGATACGAAAACGCTAAATGAATATATCAAACCAATTATTTATGACGGACTGGATGTACAGGGACTTGAAAATCTCAATGCTTATTTATATGGCGATGAAATGGCGGCTTTACAAAACTATCCCCCCGTTGGGCTGCCTTATTGTGCCGGATATGCCTGTGGCTATCATTTAGTGAAGCATTTCTTGAAAAAAACTGGTAAAAGCATAATTGAAGCGACACTTTTACCTGCAAAAGAAATTTTAGACGCTGCGGAGGACTTTTGGAATGACTAAAAAACTTATGTCTGTCCATGAAGTTGCTAAATTGACTGGTATCACTGCCCGCACACTTCACTATTATGATGAAATTGGGCTTTTGAAACTTACGAAAGTAACTGAAGCAGGCTATCGAATGTATGACGATGCAGCACTTAGTCGTTTGCAAAATATTTTGTTGTTTCATGAATTAGAGTTTCCTTTGAAAGAAATCACAGTTCATTGGCTCTATTTTATTTCATAAGACTTTAAGGCAGACGCCTGCCATATAAAAAAACGGTGTTTTTCCTGTATATTTTGTGTTATAATGTCTTACATGATTTTGTTTCCCTCATTTTTCCCTTATCAGAGTTCGTAATGTTCTGTGGGAAGATATAACATAAGGGAAATTTTAAGGGAAAGCTCACTTGTGATAGACTTAGTGTTTTCAAGGGTTAGCGGAGATTTTAATAAACAAATATAACAGCTGATATTTTTCTTAAAAATCATAAAATCACAATCTAAATTTGCAGGGGAAATGGAAATGAAAGTAATTGATTTGACTCATATTATTAAAGAGAATATGCCTGTTTATCCTGGAACTGACACGCCTAAATTTATTCCGGCAAACAGTTATGAAAAAGACGGATTCAAAGAAACATTATTACAGATGTATACACATACAGGAACGCATATGGATCCGCCAGCACACCTTTTTTCAGGAAGAATGACGCTTGACCAATTCCCTGTCGAACAGTTTATTGGAAAAGCATTAGTTATAGATTGCAGAGATCTGAAGGAATGTCAAGCGATTTCAATGGAATATATTCGTAAAATCGGAGATAAGATAAGGGATGCCGATTTCCTATTGTTTAATCTTGGTTGGGATAAACGCTGGGGGACGGATGCTTATTTTGAAGATTATCCCTGTATTGATGAGGAGGTATTGAATTTTATAATATCTGGAAATTACAAAGGGATCGGATTTGACGTAATCGGTCTTGATCCAATTGCAGATGAGAACCTGGATCGTCATAAAATGTTGTTTCAAAAGTGTGATATTGTAAACATTGAAAATCTTAAAAACTTAGAGTTATGTGGCAGCGATTTATTTTGGTTTAGTTGTTTTCCGCTGAAACTGGATAACTGTGACGGTTCGCCTATTAGAGCGGTTGCGTGGTTTGAATAGCATATTTCCAGTTTAAAAAGCTGAATAAATTGATGTTTGGAGGAGTGTACCATCAATATGATTGATTTACAAGATAAGAATAACCACCCTACTATTGAGGCGATAAGTGAATATGTTAAAAATCCTGTTTTCGTGCAATTTTGTTCAGAAATTAAGAATACTTATAAATGCAATGAAAAAATAGAATACAGTTCATGTAGTTGGGAAAAGGGCTGGAATATAAAATTTAAAAAGGCTGGAAAAACATTATGTACTGTATATCCACGGGAATGCTATTTTACAGTTATGATTGTTATAGGTACAAAAGAAAAAGCATTTGTTGAGGCAATGATGTCAGAATGCACGGTTGAATTATCTGATATATTTAATCAGACAAAGGAAGGAAACGGACAGAGATGGTTAATGATTGACTTGGAGGATAAGGGAAATTTATATGACGATGTTTTTCGTCTGATTCAAATTCGTAGAAATTCTTAAATTCTGATTTGTCTTTAATTTAAAACTCAATTTTACATTAAATTTACATAGCCGAGTGGTTTTCAAAAACGAAGAACACTTGGCTGATTTTATGCCCTGATATTTCCCGATTCCAATCGGAAATATCAAATTAAGGGCAGAAACACATTTCATCATTTCAAGGTATTGCTGTTCAAATATCCGGCTTACTTAAAAATGCCTGAATATAGGGAAGAGCAGCACCGATGGTGATGCTGTGCCGGGGCATTTTACTAATTAGAAGAAAATCCTGAGGCTCGGTAAAGGGTGTTAGTTGCTGTATTCTGTCATAAAGGAAAACAAGGTCATCTGCACATAGATACGGAGCGATATATCCGCCAAGGATAAAATTTGTATCATAAATAAGGTGGAGCATATTGACAGCATCTGCCAAATCCGTAAGGAAACAGTTCCAACGGCTGGAAGCAGAAGAATCTCCATTTCTCGCATTCTGAAAGAAATCATCAAGAGTTTCATTTTCCTTCAGCAGGGACTCAAGGGAAAGCAATGTCTCCATGCACCCCTGCCTGCCGCAGTAGCACTTAGTACCACCAGGCCGCATCTGTATGTGCTCGATTGTAGAGTTATGGCCGTGCTTTCCGGACATGATTATACGTTTGGAGATAATGGCGGCGCCCAGGTGTCTGCTCAGTGAGAGATAAAAGCCATCCGAAAGTTCCGGTGAAACCCACAATTCTGAAAGGGCAGCGCTGTCGGCATCATGAATGAAGGTACATGGATAGGGAAGATGGCAGGAAAATTCTGAGATGGACAGTCCGGTGCATGACAGGATTTTTCCGTACAGTATCGTTTGCCCATCCGGGGCAGCCAGCCCCTGCATGGCAAAGCCGATGCCAAGAATCTGTTCATCTCTGATGCCAAGAGTATTTTTAAAATCCAGTATTTTTCTACATACAGTTTCAAAGTAAGGTTCTTTACGCTCAAAAGTAATGTCACATGCAGTGCGGTCAATTTTTTCGCCGTAAAGGTTGACGGCGATCATCTTTATTTCCTTTTTTAATATTTCTACGCCGATACCGATACGGTAATTCACGTCAATGGAGTAGGCAGCAGCTTTCCGCCCTACATATTCAGTATCAATCAGCCCATTTTTTATCACGAGCCCGTCATTCTCCATGTCTGTGAGGTTGGCCGTGACAGTGGGACGGCTCAGATGCAGTTCGTAAGAGATTTCCTGCTGAGAGGTTTTCTTTTTTTTGTAGATATAATGATAGATCAAGCTGCGGTTGTTTTGCTTGATTTGGTTCGGTGTTATGCTCTTTGCCATAATATCCCCCCCCTGATTTGTAAAATCATTTTGTAAATTAATATTATACCAAAAGAGAGGGAAAAATACTATTGGATATTTTTCATAAAAATCATTCGAATTTTATATGAACTAATACATATTGACGAATAATACAGGGCTTGATAATATATAAATATAATTTGAAAAATGATTTTACAAAATAATTTTCTAGAAAGGAGAACATCATGGGTATTATCGAAAAAATGAAACTGGACGGGAAAAAAGGATTTGTGACAGGCGCAGCGAGGGGGATTGGAAAGAGTACTGCAAAGGCATTTGCAGAAGCAGGCGCAGATGTGGCGATCGTGGATCTGGATTATGACGAGGCGAAAAAGACGGCGGTGGAACTGGCAGAGAAAACAGGCAGGAAAGTGATCGCCATCCGTACAGACTGCACGGACAAGAAGCAGGTGGATGAAATGGTTGCAGAGGTGGTGAGGGAGCTGGGAGGGCTCGATTTCTGCCATAACAATGCCGGTATCTGCATCAATGCCCCTGCGGAAGAAATGACTTATGAGCAGTGGAACAAAGTGATAAACATTAATCTGAACGGTATTTTTCTGACTGACATTGCGGCGGGAAAATATATGCTGGAACATGGGGGCGGTTCTATCATCAACACGGCCTCGATGTCGGCGCATATTGTCAACGTGCCGCAGCCACAGTGCGCATATAACGCATCAAAGGCGGGTGTCATTCAACTCACGAAGTCGTTAGCCATCGAATGGGCAAAACGGGGCGTACGTGTTAATAGTATCAGCCCAGGATATATCGGAACAGAACTGACGCTGAATTCCCCGACGCTGATTCCGCTGATTGAAAAATGGAATACGATGGCACCTCTTGGAAGGATGGGAACGCCGGAGGAACTGGAATCCATCTGCGTATATCTGGCTGGCGATACGAGTACCTTTACGACAGGCTCGGATTTTATTATTGACGGTGCTTTTACGTGTTTCTAGGCGGGGAAGACATATTTATAGAAGGTGCATGCCGCATCATGTGTTTCGAAATGCCATATGTAGGATGATAAAAACATACAGATCGGGTGTCTGTCATGTCGAAGGAAGATATGGCGGATGCTTTAGGAAGGAGAAGCATGGAAACAAAAAGATTGATTGTAAATGGAGAAACCGCACTGGGGATTGAATTGGGTTCTACCAGGATAAAAGCGGTGTTGATAGATTTCAAGGGAAAAGTTCTGGCAGTCGGCATACATAACTGGGAAAATTCTTTTGTTGACAATATCTGGACATATAGCCTGGAAGAAATCCATACCGGCATACGGAAGTGTTACAGTTCCCTGCGGGAGGCAGTGGAAAGACAGTACGGTGTGTCGCTGCAGAATACCGGAGCTATCGGTGTCAGTGCCATGATGCATGGGTACATGGCGTTGGATAAAGACGGGAAGCAGATTGCTCCATTCCAGACGTGGAGGAATACGAATACGCAGAGGGCATCGGATGAACTGACGGAGTTGTTTGGTTTTAATATCCCGCTGCGCTGGACAGTGGCACACTTATATCAGCGTATCCTTGATGGGGAGGATCATATTGCAAAATTGGATTATGTTGCAACATTGGCTGCATATATCCATTGGAAACTGACAGGGAAAAAGGTCATCGGGGTCGGGGATGCAGCCGGAATGTTTCCGATTGATTCCGATGCATGTGATTATGATGCAGAGATGGCGGGAAAATTTGATGCATTGCTGAAGTCGTTCGGGTATATATGGAAAATGAAGGATATTTTCCCCAAGGTTCTCACTGCAGGTAAGGACGCCGGGGTGCTGACGGAAGAAGGGGCTGCATTTTTGGATGAATCGGGTCTGCTCCGAGCAGGAATTCCCCTGTGCCCGCCAGAAGGGGATGCCGGGACGGGCATGGTCGCAACTAACTCCGTTGCACCCGGGACGGGAAACGTGTCTGCCGGTACCAGTACATTTGCAATGATCGTTCTGGAGAAGCAGTTGGGCAGGGTTTACCGGGAGATTGACATGGTCACGACACCGTCAGGATTCCCATGCGCGATGTCTCACGCAAATAACGGAACCTCGGATCTGAATGCGTGGGTCGGGCTTTTCGAGGAATTTGCGGATATGATGGGAATACAGGTGGAAACAGGCATGCTGTATGAAAAATTATATACTAATGCACTGAAAGGAGATTCGGATTGCGGAGGGCTTCTAGCATATGGTTATTATTCGGGTGAAAATATTACCATGCTGAATGAAGGGCGGCTGGCATTCCTGCGGACACCAGACAGCAGGTTTAACCTTGCTAACTTTATGAAAGTCCATTTGTATACATCGCTTGGAGCCGTGAAACTTGGCATGGATATTCTTATGGAGAACGAAAAAGTAAAAGTGGAACGGATTACCGGGCACGGAGGCTTTTTTAAGACAAAGGGAGTCGGGCAGCGGTACCTTGCGGCGGCAGTCAATGCGCCTGTGACCGTGATGGACACAGCCAGTGAAGGAGGAGCATGGGGAATTGCGCTGCTGGCTGCATATCTGGCGGACAAGGAAGCCGGCGAAAAACTAGAAGATTATCTTGCAAAAAAGATTTTCGGGGAACTTTCGGGTGAGACTGTGATACCATATGCGGAAGATGTAGAAGGGTTCCGGGCATTCATAGAACGTTACAAGGCTGGCCTTGCCATAGAAAAGGCTGCAATTAATGTAATGAATTGGTAGAGGAAAGGAGAACGATATGGGAAAATGGGGAAAGCGCATAGGATACGGAATTGGAGATCTTGGATGCAATCTGGTATTCAGTACGATGGCATCTTACCTTATGGTCTTTTATACGGATGTGTTTGGGATTACGGCGGCAGCGGCCGGGACAATGATGTTGGTGACAAAATTTATTGATGCGCTCACGGATACGGGAATGGGGTTGATTGTAGACCGGACACATACGAAATGGGGACAGGGGAGGCCTTATTTTTTGGTGGGAGCTGTGCCGTTTGCGGTTTTTACGTTCCTGACTTTTTACATTCCGGGCTTTGAGAGCGGAGGGAAGCTGATATGGGCATATGTAACATACTGCCTTTTATGTACAGCATACACAGTTGTAAATATACCGCTTAATACAATTGTGCCAAGGCTTACTTCCGATATCCATGAAAGAGATATCCTGGTTTCTACAAGAATGGTTTGTGCAATGGTCGGGACGGCGGTCGTAATGACTATTACGGAGCCATTGGTACGCTGTTTTGGTGGAAATAATGAAGCTAGAGGGTATCTTGTCACAATGACAATATATGGAATTGTCGCGATGTTTATCTTTTTTCTGACGTTTGCGAGTACGGAGGAGGTGGTACCTCCTACTGTCAGTCAGACGCAATCTTCCTTGAAAGAGGAGTTCAAGGGGCTTACCGGGCAGGCATGGATATTGTTTCTGCTGAATCTGTTTTACTTCTCCCTTTACGTGGTAAGAAGCACGACGGTCATTTATTATTTCAAATATAATTTGGGAAAGACGGAATGGCTGTCGCTTGTAGGAATTTTGGGGATTTTGTCTGGATTGCCGATGCTGCTTTTTCTTCCTGCGTTGGAGAAGAAGTACAGCAAGAGAAGCCTGATGTTTTTCAGCATCATTTTGTACATAGCGGGAGACCTGCTTATTTTTATCGGACGAAATCAGGCGGTATGTCTGTTGGCCGGACTGGTCATTACCGGATTAGGAATTTATGGAATTTTTGGGATTACCTTTGCCATGCAGCCGGATGTCATCGACTATTCGGAATATAAGAAAAATGCAAGTGTGGCAGGTCTGATTGCGGCGTTCCAGGGATTCTTTGTAAAAGGCGGGATGGGCTTGACAAGCTTTATCATTGGTGCGTTTCTAAAAAACGGAGGGTATGCAGCCAATGCAGTACAGACGGAAAAAGCCCTTTCGTACATTGAAATATGCTTTATCTGGATTCCCATCGTTTTGTGTATATTGATCGCGGCACTTACCTATTTTTATAAGCTGGACAGTCTGCGCGGAGAAATGACGCGTGAACTGGAGGCACGAAGGGTAGATTAAGCAGATGGAATATAAAGGTGCAATTTTTGATATGGACGGCCTGCTGCTCGATGCAGAGCGCATTTATCAGTAGATATTTACGGAGATACCGCAGAGATTATCGAGGATTGTTTATATACAATCGAACCATTTATGAAGGAAGTCATGCCGGAGTACTGTGAGGACAAGTATTATGATTATTCTAATATAGAAGAAATAGAGAGCCTTGCAGATGAATATTTAAGAGCCGCATGATTAAAAAAAGAAGAAAATTGAATACTAAAAGAAAAGTACGAATGGGGAAGTCGAACATTTGTGCTTTTTCTTGTTTATACCTATATACTTTTAAACTTATATTTGTTATAATGTGCGGTAGGGCAGAGCCGAGTGGATGAAAAACAGTCTGTTGTGCTTGCACGAACAGACTGTTTTTCAGACATTTGGCGAGCGAAGCGACCTCGGAAAATGGTAAGTTTTTCGAGGTGTTCTGCCCGTTTGTGATATTAAATGATATTTAGTCCTCAAAATCCGGTTTCCCTAAAGGGCACTGCGTAGTGTGGCCTTTACTTTCTGAAATTCGTAAAAGTGGTTTATAGGGCAGGGATTCCCGGTTTTTGTTACGAATTTCATTACGAATGATTTTGAAAATGTGGCTGATATTGAACGTATACCCATTCGGGCATCCCGCAATACAGATGCTGCGCATGGACGTGTTTTGCACGACAAGGTATGAAAGTCACATTACGAAGTATCCTTTAGGAAACGGAGGTAATTGAGTATGGATAAATTCATTTTAAAAGCCCCATATAAGCCGACAGGCGACCAGCCGCAGGCGATTGAAGCACTGGTAAAAGGCTTCAGGGAAGGCAACCAATGCCAGACTTTACTAGGGGTTACGGGTTCCGGAAAAACTTTTACAATGGCAAACGTGATTGAGCAGCTGCAGAAACCTACTCTCGTTATAGCACATAATAAAACGCTTGCTGCTCAGTTGTACGGAGAATTCAAGGAGATGTTCCCTGATAACGCAGTGGAGTATTTTGTAAGCTACTACGATTATTATCAGCCGGAAGCCTATGTTCCCTCATCCGACACCTACATCGCCAAGGATTCCTCTATCAACGACGAGATAGACAAGCTGCGCCATTCCGCAACAGCCGCTTTATCCGAACGCCGGGATGTCATTATCATTGCCAGTGTATCCTGTATTTATGGTCTGGGTTCGCCGATTGATTATCAGGAGATGGTAATTTCCCTGCGTCCCGGTATGACAAAGGACAGAGATGAAGTTGTGCGTAAGCTGATAGAGATACAATATGATAGAAATGAGATGGATTTTAAGCGGGGAACCTTCCGTGTACACGGAGATGTGTTAGAAGTCATTCCGGCTCTTCAAGAAGGACTTGCATACCGTATTGAATTTTTCGGAGATGAAGTGGAAAGAATTACGGAAGTGGATGTGCTGACAGGAGAGATTAAAGCGGATTTGAATCACATAGCAATTTTTCCGGCATCTCATTATGTTGTTTCAAAGGAAAGCATGGATCGGGCAGTCCGAGCCATTGAAGAAGAGCTGGAGGCACAAATTCGCTATTTTAAAGGAGAAGGAAAGCTTTTAGAGGCACAGAGGATTTCCGAGAGAACAAATTTTGATATAGAAATGATGCGGGAAACCGGATTCTGTTCAGGTATTGAAAATTATTCAAGACATCTGACAGAACTTGCGCCGGGACAGCCGCCGCATACCCTGATTGATTATTTCCCGGACGATTTTATTTTGATGATTGATGAGTCTCACAAGACAGTTCCTCAGGTAGGGGGGATGTACCACGGAGATCAATCCAGAAAGCGGACGCTGGTAGAGTATGGATTTCGTCTCCCGTCAGCGCTGGACAACCGGCCCTTAAGCTTTGATGAATTTGAGAGTAAGATTGATCAGGTGCTTTTTGTCTCAGCTACGCCGGGACAATATGAGGCAGAGCACGAGCTTTTAAGGGCAGAGCAGGTTATCCGGCCTACAGGGCTTCTTGATCCGGAGGTAGATGTCCGTCCTGTTGAAGGGCAGATTGACGACCTGGTGGGAGAGGTAAATAAAGAAACAGCCAAAAAAAATAAGATTTTGATTACAACCCTCACGAAACGTATGGCGGAGGATTTGACGGATTACATGCGGGAGCTTGGAATCCGGGTGCGCTATCTGCACTCAGACATTGACACGCTGGAGAGAACAGAGATTGTGCGGGATATGCGGCTGGACGTTTTCGACGTACTTGTGGGAATTAACCTTTTGCGGGAAGGTCTGGATATTCCGGAAATTACTCTTGTGGCCATTCTGGACGCGGATAAGGAAGGTTTTCTTCGTTCCGAAACGTCGCTGATTCAGACCATCGGGCGCGCGGCGAGAAATGCGGAGGGACATGTAATCATGTATGCAGATACGATCACGGATTCCATGCGTGCAGCTCTTGATGAGACAAAACGGCGGCGCGAGGTTCAGATGAAATATAACGAGGAACATGGGATTACGCCTACGACCATTCAGAAAGGTGTACGTGACCTGATAAGCATATCAAGAAAGGTTGCGGCAGAAGAGCTTCGTATGGAGAAAGATCCGGAATCCATGAGCATGGACGAGCTTAAGAAGCTTATCGGCGATATAACAAAACAGATGAAAAAGGCGGCAGCAGAGCTTAACTTTGAAGCGGCGGCAGAGCTTCGTGATAAGCTCATTGAGCTTAAAAAGTTTTTACAGGATATGGAATAAGATAAAAAATTAAGATAATGCAGCGTTAAGATAAAGCATAATGTAATAAGCAGTGTAATGAAAGGAATTAGATACTATGGCTGACAAAAAAGAGCGCAGACAATATATAAAGATAAGAGGTGCGAATGAGCATAATCTGAAAAATGTGAGTTTGAATATTCCAAGAAATGAGCTGGTAGTCCTGACAGGAATCAGCGGCTCAGGAAAGTCATCCCTGGCGTTTGATACAATTTATGCTGAAGGGCAGAGAAGATATATGGAATCCTTATCTTCTTACGCGAGACAGTTTTTGGGCCAGATGGAAAAACCGGACGTAGAAAGTATTGAAGGCCTTTCGCCTGCGATTTCCATAGATCAGAAGTCTACGAATCGGAATCCGCGCTCTACAGTGGGAACGGTTACAGAGGTTTATGATTATTTCCGTCTTCTGTATGCAAGAGTGGGGATTCCGCATTGTCCTAACTGCGGAAAGGAGATTAAGAAGCAGACGGTAGATCAGATGGTAGACCAGATTATGGAGCTTCCGGAAAGAACGAAAGTCCAGCTTCTGGCGCCGGTAGTAAGAGGCCGGAAGGGAACGCACGCGAAACTTTTGGAGCGGGCCAAAAAGAGTGGATATGTCCGTGTACGGATAGATGGGAATCTGTATGAGCTGTCTGAGGAAATCCGCCTAGATAAAAATATAAAGCATAATATCGAAATTATTGTGGACAGGCTTGCGATAAAGCCGGGAATTGAAAAAAGGCTGACAGACTCTATTGAAAATGTACTGCAGCTGGCAGAGGGTCTTATGGTTGTAGACGTCATAGACGGAGAACCCATGAACTTCAGCCAGAGCTTTTCCTGTCCGGACTGCGGCATCAGCATTGATGAGATAGAGCCTAGAAGTTTTTCCTTTAACAACCCCTTTGGGGCATGCCCGGAGTGCTTTGGATTGGGGTATAAGATGGAATTTGATGAGGAGCTTTTAATTCCTGACAAAAATCTGAGTATTCATGAAGGAGCTATTGCAGCGATGGGCTGGCAGTCCTGTAATGACAAAAAGAGCTTTACCTATGCGATTCTGGATGCGCTGAGCAAATCTTATCATTTCTCTTTGGAGACGCCGTTTAAGGATTATCCAAAAGAGGTGCATGATATACTCATTTACGGAACAGGCGGAAAGGAGGTCAAGGTTTATTACCGCGGGCAGCGGGGAGAGGGTACTTACGATGTGGCATTTGAGGGGCTGATTAAAAATGTAGAACGGCGTTACCGGGAGACCTCGTCAGAGACTATGAGAGCAGAGTATGAGGAGTTTATGCGTATTACACCCTGCAGTAAGTGTAAAGGCCAGAGACTAAAGCCGGAGGCACTGGCAGTTACCGTGGGGAATAAAAATATTGCAGAGGTGACGGCACTTTCTATTGAGCAGCTTCAAAAGTTCCTTAAGGAGCTTGAGCTGAATCAGCAGCAGCTGTTGATCGGCGGTCAGATTCTTAAAGAGATTCGGGCAAGAATCCAGTTTTTGATGGATGTAGGTCTGAACTATCTTACACTGTCCCGCGGGACGGCATCTCTTTCCGGCGGAGAGGCGCAGAGAATACGCCTTGCAACTCAGATTGGCTCAGGGCTGGTTGGTGTGGCATATATACTGGATGAGCCCAGTATCGGGCTGCATCAGAGAGACAATGACAAGCTTTTGAATACGCTGAAACATTTAAGAGACTTGGGGAATTCAGTAATTGTGGTAGAGCATGATGAGGATACGATGCGGGAGGCAGATTATATTGTGGATATTGGACCGGGAGCCGGAGAACACGGGGGCGAAGTAGTAGCAGAAGGGACAGCACAGCAGATTATGAGAAATAAAAAATCCCTTACTGGTGCATACTTAAATGGAAGTATTCGTATTCCGGTCCCAGAGAAACGTACGGAGCCGTCTGGGTGGCTGGAAATTATCGGCGCCAGAGAAAATAATCTGAAAGATGTAGATGTCAGGATTCCAATCGGCATTATGACTTGTATTACAGGAGTATCCGGTTCAGGAAAGAGCTCGCTGGTAAATGAAATCTTGTATAAACGGCTGGCTAGGGAGCTGAACCGTGCAAGAATCATTCCCGGAAAGCATAAGGACATAAAGGGAATCGAAAAATTAGATAAGGTAATTAATATTGATCAGTCACCGATCGGACGTACACCGCGCTCCAACCCTGCTACTTATACGGGAGTCTTCGATTTAATCAGAGATTTATTTGCATCGACACCAGATGCGAAGGCGAAGGGATATAAGAAAGGAAGATTCAGTTTTAATGTAAAAGGCGGCCGGTGCGAGGCATGTGCCGGAGATGGAATTTTGAAGATTGAGATGCATTTTCTGCCGGATGTGTATGTACCTTGTGAGGTATGTCATGGAAAGCGGTATAATCGGGAGACTCTGGAGGTAAAATATAAAGGAAAGAGTATTTACGATGTGCTGAATATGACGGTAGAGGAAGCACTGCATTTCTTTGAAAATATTCCCAGCATCCGAAGAAAGATGGAAACGCTCTATGATGTGGGGCTGTCTTATATTCGTCTGGGACAGCCGTCGACACAGCTTTCCGGCGGAGAAGCGCAGCGGATTAAGCTTGCGGCAGAGCTAAGCCGCAGGAGTACAGGGAAGACGATTTATATTTTGGATGAGCCTACAACGGGACTGCATTTTGCAGATGTACACAAATTAACGGAAATCCTGCATCGTTTGGCGGCAGATGGGAATACTGTGGTAGTAATAGAACATAATCTGGATGTAATTAAAACAGCAGACTATATTATTGATATGGGTCCGGAAGGCGGTGACAGAGGAGGAACTGTTATCGCCCTGGGAACTCCGGAAGAGGTTGCACAGAATAAGGCTTCCTATACAGGAAAGTATATCCGTGCGATGCTCGACAGATAGATAGATTCTTCGACAGAGGCCGGCCAGGTTTCACAAAGAATTAAGGAAAAAAGGGGTTTCCAATTCCGTGGAATTTGATTATAATGATACCGTCGAAGGACAGGAAAGGAGTTTCATAGATGGCAGTAGACATTGGAATAGATTTGGGGACAGCCAGTATCCTTGTGTATGTGAAAGGCAAGGGCGTTATATTGAAAGAACCGTCAGTAGTTGCGTTTGACAGGGACAGTAATGAAGTAAAGGCTATCGGTGAGGAAGCACGTCTGATGCTCGGAAGAACACCGGGGAACATTATTGCTATCCGGCCGCTTCGGCAGGGAGTGATTTCCGATTATACAGTAACAGAGAAAATGATAAAATATTTTGTGCAGAAGTCTATGGGGCGGAGGACCTTCAAAAAGCCGCGGATCAGTATTTGTGTGCCGAGCGGAGTTACAGAGGTGGAGAGGAAAGCTGTCGAGGAGGCAACCTATGCGGCAGGTGCCAGGGAGGTAAAGCTGATTGAGGAACCGGTGGCAGCCGCGATTGGGGCAGGGATTGATATTTCCAAGCCCTGTGGAAACATGATTGTAGATATTGGAGGGGGAACTTCAGATATAGCAGTGATTTCACTTGGCGGTACGGTTGTGAACACTTCAATTAAGATTGCCGGAGATGATTTTGATGAAGCAATCGTACGTTATATGAGAAAAAAACATAACCTTCTAATTGGGGAGCGCACAGCGGAAGATATTAAAATTAAAATAGGTACGACTTATCCGCTGATTGAAAATGAAGTGATGGAGGTGCGGGGAAGGAATCTGGTGTCAGGCCTGCCGAAGACAGTAACAGTTACTTCATCAGAGACGGAGGAAGCGCTTCGTGAGACGACAGGGCAGATTATTGAAGCTGTTATCAGTGTGCTGGAGCGTACACCGCCGGAGCTTTCAGCAGATATTCTGGACAGGGGCATTGTGCTGACCGGCGGAGGAGCTATGCTTCGAGGGTTAGAAGAGCTGGTAGAAGAAAAGACCGGGATTAATACAATGACAGCAGAGGAGCCGATGCAGGTGGTTGCTATCGGTACAGGACAGTTCGTGGAGCTGATAAGCGGGCGCAGAGATATATAAGTCTGTGAAATCAATGTCTCGAAGTAAAATTGAGCGTGTCTAAAAGTAAATGATTAGGTGGAAAGATGTACGGAATACATGGAAAAAATAAAAGGTTATGTGGAGCATATCGTATATCGGAATGAAGAGAATGGGTATACGGTATTTAATCTGAATAATGAAGACGGGGATCTTACCTGCGTGGGGAAATTTCATTATATTGAGGAGGGTGAGCTTCTCACGCTGACAGGTGAATATACGGTTCATAAACTTTATGGGACGCAGCTCCAGGTAGAAACAAGTGAGGTTTGTGCACCGGAGGATTTGGTGTCAATTGAGCGGTATTTGGGTTCTGGGGCAATAAAAGGACTTGGTACGGCGCTGGCTGGAAGGATCGTGAAAAGGTTCAAGGAGGATACTTTTCGTATTATTGAGGAAGAACCAGAGCGTCTTTCTGAAATTAAAGGAATCAGTGAAAGAAAGGCAAGAGAGATTGCTGTACAGGTAGAGGAGAAGAAGGATCTGCGGGAGGCTATGATTTATCTCCAGGGGTACGGGATATCCACAACACTTGCAGCAAAGATATACCAGCATTATGGTCAGAATGTATATCGTGTAATAGAAGAAAATCCGTACCAGATGGCAGACCATGTGCCGGGAGTCGGATTTAAAACCGCTGATGAGATTGCGGCGAAGGTCGGGATACATGCAGATTCCGATTACCGCATACGCAGCGGTATTTTCTATACCCTTCTGCAGAGTGTGGGGGAGGGACATATTTTTCTTACGCAGGAGGTTCTGCTGTATCGCGCCGGGCAGCTTCTTGATGTGGAGATTGAGCACATTGAAAAATATCTTATGGACCTTGCGATGGAAAAAAGAGTGGTGCTGAAGCGGACACAGAGAGGTACAAGAGTGTATGCCGCCAGGTATTATTATATGGAGCTGAATACGGCGAAGATGCTTCATGATTTGGATATAAAGTTTGAGCTGTCAGAGGAAAGCCTTAAAAAATCTATATGCAGGATGGAAGAAGACACCGGTCTTTCGCTTGATAAGATGCAGAAAACAGCCGTTATGGAGGCGGCAAGACATGGCGTGCTGGTGCTTACCGGCGGCCCGGGTACGGGAAAGACGACTACCATCAATGCGATGATTCATTTCTTCGAAAGCGAGGGGCTGGATTTGTATCTGGCGGCGCCCACAGGGCGCGCGGCAAAGCGTATGACAGAGGCCACAGGGTATGAGGCCCAGACTGTCCACCGGCTTCTGGAGGTGAGCGGGAATCCGGAGGAGGAGGGTAAAGGCTTCAGCAGAAATGCGGAAAATCCGCTGGAGGCCGATGTGATTATTATTGATGAGATGTCTATGGTGGACCTTCCGCTTATGCATGCGCTTCTCGACGCCGTTATGCCGGGGACAAGGCTGATTCTTGTGGGAGACTGCGACCAGCTTCCGAGCGTGGGTCCGGGAAGTGTGCTGAAGGATATCATTGCCTCCCGCTGTTTTTCCGTCATTATGCTGACAAAAATATTCCGCCAGGCGGGAGAGAGCGATATTGTGGTAAATGCACATAAGATTAACCGGGGGGAGGAAATCGTTCTGGATAACAAGAGCCGTGATTTTTTCTTTCTCAAAAGACAGGAGGCAAACGTAATTATAAGTGTACTTCTCACCCTGATTCAGAAAAAGCTTCCCAAATATGTGGATGCGGGAATTTATGATATTCAGGTGCTGACCCCCATGCGGAAAGGACTTCTGGGAGTGGAGCGGCTTAATAAGATACTGCAGGAATATCTGAATCCTCCGGCGCCTGACAAGAACGAGAAGGAGTATGGGGACAGGCTTTTCCGTGAGGGCGACAAAGTGATGCAGATTAAAAATAATTATCAGCTGGAGTGGGAAGTGTGTACCAGGTACGGCATGACGATTGATAAAGGACTCGGCATTTTTAACGGCGATATGGGCATTATCCGGACGATTAATACCTATGAAGAAACCGTGGCAGTAGAATATGACGAGAGCCGGCTTGTAAAATATCCATATACGCTTCTTGAAGAGTTGGAACTGGCCTATGCCATTACCGTACATAAGTCTCAGGGGAGCGAGTACCCGGCGGTGGTAATACCGCTGCTTGCGGGGCCCAGACAGTTATATTACCGCAATCTTCTTTACACTGCGGTAACGAGAGCGAGGAAATGTGTGACAATTGTGGGGAGTGATACGGTATTTCAGGAAATGATTCAAAATACACGTGAGCAGGACCGGAATACCAGCCTGGCAGAGCGAATCCGGGAAGTAATATGAAAAAAATAAAAATAACGCAGGGAATGAAGCAGGTGAAAAAGCTGTTGTGGCCGGAGACATGTCCCTTTTGCGGCAAAGTATATGCCGAAGGCCTCTGCCCTGCGTGCCGGCAGACAGTGGAGAAGCTGCTGGTAAGAGAGCCCCGCTGTATGAAGTGCGGGAAACCTGTCCGGTATAAGGAGCAGGAATTCTGCAGCGATTGCACGCGTGTAAGACATATTTATGACAGAGGGGCGGCTCTTTGGATTCATAAAAATCCTGTCAGCAAATCCATTTATCAGTTTAAATATCACAACCAGCGGTTTTATGCAGAGTATTATGCAGAACAGTTTGTCTGGCAGTATAAAGAGCTTATCACAGGCTGGGCTCCCCAGGTAATCCTTCCGGTTCCGCTGCATGCCAGAAAGAGGAGGAACAGAGGATGCAACCAGGCAGAGCTGCTGGCAGAGGAGCTGGGAAAGCGGCTGAAGCTTCCGGTGTGCGGAAATTTGGTAAAAAGAGTCAGATTTACAAGTCCTCAGAAGGCGCTGGACCACACAAAAAGGAAGAAAAACCTGGAGCAGGCATTTGCTCTGTCCGCACCAGTCCGGGGACTTCGCCGGGCGCTTATTGTAGACGATATCTATACGACGGGAAGTACGATAGATGCGGTGGCAAAAGTGCTGAAACAGGCGGGGGTTCAAAAAGTTTATTTTTTGACGGTAAGTATTGGACAAGGGGACTGATATTTGTTATACTAAAAATGATGTTTAGAGACAAGGGAGTACACTTCGAGGTGAGTTTATATGTTAGATGAGCGTAGGGTAAAGCTGATGACACAGCTTGCACTGTATGAACAGACGCACGGAAAAGAGGATTTTAAAGTCAGTGAATATTACCGCAAGGATTATGTGGGGATGCATATGGTATTCTCTTTTTTATGGATTACTGTCGGGTATGCCTGTCTGGGAGCGGTTGTAGTGGTTGCCGGGCTTGAAAAGCTGATGGCGGATTTGTCCTTTGGGCTTTTTATTACGCTGGGAGCCGCCGCCATTGCGGGTTATCTGTTTGTTCTTATTGTATATCTGGCTGTCACGAACCGTATTTATAATAAGAAGCATAAAAATGCAAGGCAGAGGATTAAGCGGTACAACCATACGTTGACAAGACTACTAAAGATATATGAAAAGGAGAACAGATAGATGGACAGTTTATTCGTACTTCGGGGCAAATTACAGGAGGTTTATGCAAAAAACTCAAAGATTATCGATAAAGTGATTCAGTTTATCCTTGCGCTGGCGGTATTCTATGTGATTAATACAAATGTGGGCTTTATGAAGGTGGCTTCCACGCCTGTTGTGATGCTTGCACTGGCAGTCATCTGCGCTTTCTTCCCAATGATTATGACAATAGTTGCCGCAACGGCTCTGATTCTGGCACACATGTATGCGGTGTCTCTTGCAGCGCTTGCAGTTACCGTTCTGGTATTTTTGATTATGTATATCTTTTATTTCCGGCTGACGCCGAAGATGGCCATGGTTGTGCTGCTCACGCCGCTTGCATTTACCCTTAAAATTCCCTGTGTGATTCCGATAGCTTATGCGCTTATCTCGGCGCCGACGGCATTGATTGCGGTAAGCTGCGGGACAATCGTGTATTATATGATGGAATATGTGAAGAATGCTGCGGCAGGGATGAAGGGAAAGGATGCCCCGGGACTTTTGGGACAGATAACTGTGTATGTGAAGCAGGTGTTTCAGAATAAAGAGATGTGGATTGTAGTAGCGGCATTTATCATAAGTTTTCTGGTAGTCTATACAATACGCAGGCAGTCCGTTGCCCATGCATGGAAGATAGCCATTGCAGCCGGGGCAGTTGTGAATGTCATCGCAATTACGGCAGGAGATATAGCATTGGGAGTAAGTACTTCCTATGGCTCCTTAATTGGTGGAAGCGCCGCCGCGATTGTAGTCGGACTGATTCTGGAATTTTTCTTCTTTTCTGTGGATTACTCCCGGAGTGAAAAGCTCCAATATGAGGATGACGAATATTATTATTATGTAAAGGCTGTGCCGAAGCTGTCCGTATCGACGCCGGAGAAGACAGTCAAAAGGATTAATGAGCGCCACGAAACCGAGATTATCGATACGGCAGAGGTGCGCAGAAGAAGCAGGGGACGTGAAAAGGCGGCTGTAAAACAGCCTTCCCATCAGGCGTATCAAAAAAGCTCTGTAAGCAGAAAGCATGATATGGACGAGGTGGACAGAGTGCTGCTTACACAGAGCCTGAAAAAGGATTTGGATTTAAAATAAGAACAGGGTATGGCAGGAAATCAGAAAGGAAAGGAGGCAGCCTGAATGGAACAGCGTATATTACGGATTCTCGGACGATTTATATCGGATGTATATCTTCCGGATATCCGGTGGATTGATGTGCTGGAAGTATTGATACTGACTTATCTGATTTACCATATCATGATATGGATTAAAAATACAAAGGCATGGATGCTGCTGAAGGGGATTCTTGTGCTGACTGTGTTTATTCTTGCTGCATTTATCCTTCAGATGCATACCATTTTGTATATTGCAACTCATATGGTCACAGTTCTGGCAACGGCGGCAATTGTCGTGTTCCAGCCGGAGCTCCGAAGGGCGCTGGAAAAGCTAGGGGAGCGGCAGTTTTTAACCTCTATCATGCCCTTTGAAGGGAGCAGGGAGAAAGTCAGATTCAGTGAGGATACGATGCAGAGCATCCTAGATGCCGCTTATATCATGGGACGTGCGAAAACAGGTGCCCTGATTGTTGTAGAACAGGCCATCCATCTGACGGAATATGAGAGTACCGGCATTGCAATGGACTGTATGGTATCTATGCAGGTTTTGGTAAATATATTCGAGCATAATACGCCGCTTCATGACGGCGCCATTATTATACGCGGAGACAGGATTGTGTCGGCAACCTGTTATCTTCCTCTGTCGGATAATATGATGCTCAGTAAGGATTTGGGAACAAGGCACCGGGCTGCCGTAGGCATGAGCGAGGTAAGCGACGCGCTCGTGATTACGGTGTCAGAGGAAACGGGGGCCGTGTCAGTGGCTCAGGGCGGACTCCTTGACAGAGGCGTGACAAGAGAGGAACTCAGAGAAAAGCTGATTCAGAATCGGAAGCCGGAAGCGAGACGATTTGTACCACTGTGGAAAGGAAGGCAGAAGAATGAAGAAAAGACTAATGAATAATATTGGTCTTAAGATGTTGGCCTTTCTGTCAGCCTTGACATTGTGGTTCATAGTGGTCAACATTGAAGACCCTGTCATGACGCAGACCTATAATAATATTCCGGTAAGCGTTGTAAATGCGGAGGTGCTGGCGGAGGCAAATCAGACCTACCAGATTGTGGATGAGACACAGAATGTCAGCGTAACGATAAGAGCAAAGCGTAAGGTTCTGAATGCAATTAAGAGTGAAGATATTGTAGTTGTTGCAGATATGAAGGAGCTGGCGCTAAAGAGCCAGATTCCCCTTCAGGTTATCCTGTATGGTCATGAGGGGGACTATGAAGAGGCCTATTCGACACCCCGTAATCTGCAGGTGAAGCTGGAGGAGGAACAGACCAAGAAGTTCCCCATTGTTCCTACAACTACAGGCACGGTCAGAGACGGTTATGCACTGGGCGAGATAAAGGCAGTTCCGGAAAATATATCTATCCGGGGTCCGCAGTCTGTTATCAGCAGAATCAGCCGAGTGGAGGCTGCAGTAAGCGTATCGGGCCTGTCGGCAGACTCCGTACTCCAGTCAGAGCTTGTGCTGTATGACGAGGAAAGTAATGTAATAGACCAGTCGCTTCTTGCCAACAATCTTGGAGCAGAAGGTGTTGCGGTGAGCGTACAGCTTTTAAATACGAAGAATATACCGGTTGGATTCGATACTTCAGGAATTGAAACAGCGGACGGATATGAATTTACCGGAATTACCTATGAGCCGCAGGAAATCCGGGTGGCCGGGGTGAAGGAAGAGCTGGATAAGGTTGAAAAGATACAGATTCCGGCGGCGGTGCTGGCGCAGACCGGTCTCAGAACAAGGATAGAGCAGATTGTGGATGTTACGGAATTTCTTCCCGATAATCTGAGACTTGCAGATGAGAATGCGAATTCGATTGTAGTTACAATAGCGGTTGAGAAAAATGGCACGAAGACTTATGAGATTTCCATGGGTTCCATTGTCGTTAAGGGACTGAATGAGGAATTTGCCATGAAATATGAAAATGCCGATGTAGTCGAGGTGCAGGTGAGAGGTCCGAAAGATGCGCTTGAATTCTTTGTGGCAGATAAAAATGTAAGTATAAATCTGTCAAATTATAAGGCGGCTGGTAAATATACGGTTCCGGTAGAGGTGGAAGTGCCGTCGGGCTGCGCATTAGAAAAGCAGGTATCGGTAAATATTATTTTAGAAGAAAAGGATTAGGAGTTTGTCATGGTTAAGCAGAAGGTAACGATTAGTAATCCAACGGGCCTGCATCTGCGGCCGGCAGGAATGTTCTGTAATGTAGCGAACAAATACGATTGTAAAGTGATGTTTGAGCACGATAATGCAACTGCGAATGCAAAGAGTGTGCTGAGTGTACTTGGAGCCTGCATTAAATCAGGGGATGAGATTGTCCTCGTGTGTGAAGGAGAAGGCGAGGAGGAGGCTCTTAAGGCGATGGTAGAAGCTGTGGAGAGCGGACTGGGAGAGTAGGGATAAAGAAACGGTTACGAAATAACTTATGCATTTTGATAGTTTCAGAGTGAAATGATTAAGGAAGCATTAAGACGTTAATACAATATTAAGAATACCGGGGACTGCACAATATTGCAATTCCCGGTAATTTTCTTTATAATGACGGAAGAAGGAAGGTTACTATGAACGAAGAGAAAGTAACAAGAGAAGTTAGATTATAAAGCTGCAAGGGGATAAGGAAATTTTTATAAGGGAGTTTAAGATGGAATATCGTGAACAGCTAAAATACATTAAATCTCATCAGGAACCCGGCAGAGGCAGTAAAGGAGGCGCCGGGAAGAAGAATAGGGGGGTAAGTTCAGATAGAGTGTCACGTAAGCACAGGACAGCAGAACCTGGCAGGGCATCTGATAGAGACAGGCCGGGAAAATCAGGCCGGCCAGCCGGTGGGGAGCGGCGAAGGAATCAGGATAGGACCGCTAACGGAGAACGACGGGGAAATCAAGACAGGACCGCCGGTGGGGAGCGAAGGAGAAATCAGGGGAAGGCAGCCAGGGAGAGCAGTGCAGCAAAGGAAAGAAAAGAAATGAGAAGAAAATGGGACAGAGAAGACAGAATGCGCCAGACAGGTCCGGGGGCAGCAGACAGACTGCTTAGCTCCGTACAGATAATTTCCGCCGTCTTCCTGCTGGCGTCTATGACAATTCTGGGTATTCTGCCCTTAAAATATATGGCGGGGCTGGCTGTCATTCTCCTGCTTCTTCTTGCTGTAGTAAAGCAAAAGCAGAAAAAGGCACTCCGGAGCAGAAAAAGACAGGGAAGCGGAAAAGGAATTGCAGCCGTATGCAGCGTACTCTGTATTTGCATCGGATTTTATGCTTTGAAAGCGAATGCGGCCATAGACAAGATTGCGACAGGCGAGGAAAGCGGCAATTATACACAGGAGCATGCTTTGGCTGTAACAGAAAGACCTTTTAATGTATATATCAGCGGTATCGACGTATATGGGGAGATTACGCAGGAGAGCAGAAGCGATGTTAATCTGATAGCGACGGTGAATCCGAACACGCACAAGATTCTGCTGACGACGACGCCGAGAGATTATTACGTGCCGATTCCGGGAATCTCAGAAGGACAGAACGATAAACTGACGCATGCGGGAGTGTATGGCATTGATGCGTCTGTGGCGACACTGGAAAATCTGTATGAGACAGACATACCGTTTTATGTAAGAGTGAATTTCTCTTCGGTGGAGGATATTGTAGATATGATGGGAGGCGTCGACGTAGAGTCAGAGCTTGCCTTTACCACAGGGGAGGACGCCGGGGAAATTGTAGACGTGAAGGAAGGGAAAAACCATTTCAGCGGTAAAGAAGCGCTGGCATTTGTGCGGGAGAGAAAGGCGCTGGCAGACGGAGATAATCAGAGGGGTAAAAATCAGCAGGCGCTTCTCACCGGACTGATTAAGAAAACGATGTCGCCGATGATATTGTTCCGGGCAAATGGAATGATTAACAGCGTGGCCGGGAATTCAGAGACGAATATGTCCGAGAAACAGATAAAGTCTTTGATTCGTATGCAGTTGGACGATTTGAAGGGCTGGGATATCGAATCGATAGCCGCGCTGGGAGACGACAGCGGCAAAAAATATTGTTATTCCTACAGCGGCGGACCGCTCTATGTAACAGTTCCGGACTGGGAAAGCGTGGAAGAGATAAAACAGAAGATGCGGGAAGTGCTGGGAGAGTAGACAAGAGGAAAGGACAAAACCGGAAATGGTTTTGTCCTCCCTGTATTTATATAAAGCTTTGTGTAAATTTTTATGTAAATCTAAATGGCTGTAACTAAATGGTTATACCTGAAGGGGTTTCTTGCTGTCGGTGCGTCCCAGCAGATAGTCCGTGGTCACATCGAAGATGTCAGCAATGTGTACAATAATTTCAAGATGTGGGTGACGGTCCTTTGTTTCATAACCGGCGAGAGTGGCACATTGTACATGCAGAAGCTTTGCGAGTTCCCTTTGTGTCATGTTCCGGTCCTGCCGGAGCTCTTTGATGCGTTTTGATAAAATCTCCATAATTCTTTCACACTCCTCTTTTTTTCATCATTATATATGGTAGAGAAGATATATGCAAATGATATTTTGTGATTATGGGGAAAATGTCGAAAGTGCGTAACATTTGGAACAATGGGTGGTGGGGATTATAAAAGTGTCTTAAAGGATTTGTAATCAGAAAAATTAGGGAAAAATTTCACTCGGAAAGGTCTAGGTGACAAATTGCAGAGTTAATGTTATATTAATAAAAAGACCCCCGATGATAGTGTCAAGTGATCTATGAAAAACAGGGCCAAAGAAAAAGGCTCAGATGAACCTTGAAAATTGCAGATATTTTAGTCTGAGGTAAGCTGCTGCCATCAAGGGTAAACCGCTAAAGCGGTGGCTTGGTTTTACCTCGGGCTTGGAATCTAAGAACAGTTAGGGCCTTCGGCCTGCAGATTCAGAATCGTCTGCTGACCAAGAAAGATAAGTAACTGCCATTTGTCAGGCATGTTGTCAGCGCGATTTAGCATGTCAACCTTGTTGAGGACCTGATAATTATTGTGTTTGTGCGGGCGAAGAAAGTTATAATATGCCACCCACAAAGCTAAGTCGTAGTTGGTGCCATCATAGTTATCGAAGCCGTTTGTTGGACGGTAAGAAGCTTTGCAGGTACGGTTGAGACGTTCAATCATCTGTTTGTATGGACGGAATTCCTTGGATACTTCGTCATCATTAGAGAAACCGATTACTTGTGTAATGCTGAATTTAAAGTTATCTTTAAACCTTTTGGCAAACTCCATTGCAGCCAGCGGGTAGGTGCTATAGCCGTCAGTAATGAATTTGAAGTTTTTTGGCAGTTTGGATAGATGCCGGAAAGTCATACACATGGCAAGGATGAGGGGCCGACACTGCGATTGTCAGATACTTGATAGCCGATGATGGAACGGCTGGCGGCATCCATGATAAACCAGATGTAAGCTTTGATGCCGCGGACTTTGATATAGGTTTCATAAGCGGTAAAAACACTGCCTGTTTTGTAGCCGTAATTATCAACAAAGGGTTTGATACAGACAGCAGCAGTCTTACAGTAGTTGGCGATCTGATGGTGGGAAATGCTGATGTTGTAGAGGTCTTTGAGAGCCTGTGATGTTTTTCTTAAGGATAATCCAAGATTGATGTGGAGAGTCAGACACAGGAACATGACATGTGCATTGTGCCTGGAGAATTTCAGGGAAGAAGCATTTTGGGGAAGGGAGTTTAAGTCCATGGTAAAGAAATCCACAGTGAATTCACGGTAGATGTAATGGAGCTTATATTTGTTTTTGCCAAAGTCTGCTTTCAGGTCTTTAGAATCCACCTTGGAAAGGTTATGGAGATAGTAAGGACACTTTGGGTTTATACATTTATGTATGCGGAAAAATTTCCGGTCTTTCTTGGCAACAAGAGTATTCCCACAGTGAGGACAGATAAGCCGGGATGGCGTTGTAACGAGTTCGCCGGAGCGGAAAGTCTGGCCACAGACCTTGCACTGGAACTGCCCATTGCTCCCATTGTTGTCATAGATGAAATGGTGAGGGGCGCCGCATAATGGACAGACGGTATCTTTGGGAATGGTTTTGCCATTGCGACGCTGGACAGGTTTGAGTGGCCTGCCATACTTCCACTGATAGTATTCGAAAAGGAACTGCCAGTCCTGTTTGATAAAGGTTTTGATGACAGGGAGTTTATCCACTTTAAAATTTTGGTATTTTGGAGAATGGGAATCATCGAAAGCCCACTGTTTGAGAGGGATGTATCTGCAGATAAAATTTAAAAGCCAGCAGATTTGTTTCTGTTGGTATTGAATTAACTGAAGTAAATAAAGTATAATGTCCATGAGCATTGTCTCCTTTTGTATAAGGTTGGTTTGGCGATTGACATTATACCAAAAAAGGGAGGTCAATGCTCTTTTTATTTGCAGACTCCCATAAAATCAAGGTTTAGGTAACAAAAAATAAGGTAGCATTTGACACTACCCCCCCCTGATTTTGGAGGATTGAATATGAAGAGAAAATTAAGATTAGCCGGTATTATTTGTATTATATGTGTTCTTGCTTTGAGCCCCTGTTCTGTATATGCTGCCCCATTGGAAAGTGGGTTGAATTCAGAAAGTAACGCAGGAGCTGAACCGAAAACCGCTAATGAGAATTCTGAACAACCAGCGAAGACAAAAGATGCGAGTAATCCAGGGAATACGGCGGAATCGAGAGATGGAAAAGAATCGGAAGATATTGTTGAATCAGAAAATGCAATTGATTCAAATAAAGAAGATATATATGAAACCGAGTCGGAAAATAATGAGGCGGTTGCGGCTTCTGAAGAAAATGAAGAGATATCTGAGACAGAAAGTCAGATAGCTCTTCAGAGTGCAAATACTGTGTATCAGGGAAAAGCAGAGAATGACACGGGAAATTTTGCAAATGTGGTTGTTTTTGTGGAGTTCACAGATACTGTACATAAGCATATTGAGTCTTATTATGGAGAATGCTATCATGTAAATCCCAAATTGACAGAATTGTTTCGGGGTGATGAGAATCATCCCCGTGCATTGAAAAAATACTTGCAGAATATTTCGTATGGCCAGTTAGAGGTGGCAAATATTTTTCCCCAGTATGATTCCAGTACGAATAAAATCTATCCGTATACTTTAAAAAATAATCTGGATTACTATGCGGATGATTCCAAGGGAGACGAGAAAATAATTGATGAAGTCACAGAAATTTTGGCTTTCTCAAATCAGATTCCCTCTGATATTCTTCTTGACAGAAACGGGGATGGATGCGTAGATAATCTGACCATTGTTGTGCCATGTGAAGGAGAGGGAAATACCAACAAAAAATATTATGGACACCAGTCAGTATATAGGGGAGAGGGAGGAGGAAAGATTAACAACAAAGACGTAGCAAAGTATACGTTGGTTACGGAGGATGTCGCTTACTTAAGTGTAGGTCAAAGCGGAGTAATTGTCCATGAATTTTTACATACGTTAGGTTATCAGGATTTATATAAAATATATAGCAGTGACACAAAATTAGGTCCGGTAGGCCGATGGGATATTATGGCAAATCAGAATCAATGGCTGCAATATCCGCTGGCGTATTTCCGCTCGGCAGTTACTCATTGGTTTACAATACCGACTGTGAAAGATTCTCAAAAAAAATATTCCCTGTATGCGGCATCAGCTGCAACAAAGGAGGTAAAAGACAGACAGGCTGTAATATTAAAAACAGACTATTCTTCTTCAGAATTTTTTGTCTTGGAATACAGAAAGAAAAGTGATGGCTATGATGGGAATCCATATGACCAGATGGTTTACGGTTCAGGTCTTATTATATATCGTATAAATACAGAGATTGCGGCGGGGAACAGCTTCTGTCCTCCTTATATGGCTTATGTATTCCGCCCAGGCGATACTTATGACGAGAATGGATATGAAAAAGCAGATTCTGCACTCCTGGAGCGGTCTTTCTTCTCTGCCGAAAGTGGGAGAACGTCTTTTGGAAACAATGATAAAGATGCTACGGTAACTGAAAACGCTATTACTTACTCAGATGGAACAAACAGCGGGATTGTTATCAGTAACATCGGAAGCGCAGCCGGCGACCAGATTTCATTTGATATTTCATTTACCGATTTTGGGGATGATTCTAAGTGGAAATTGGAAGCAGAGGATAATACAGAGTTAACCTTAAAGGAAATAGATTCCTGCAGGGATGAGAACGGGACAATATATTATATTGCACAGACGGGAGCATTTTCAGATACAACGTCTGCTTTGTTGAAATATAAGGAAGGCAGTTGGAGTAAGATTGCAGACGGACCGAAAGGAAGAGGACATAAGATTATCCTGCATAAAGATGAAATATATGTATTGTATCTGGATACGGAATACCATGTTAAGCTGTCTAAGCTTTCGGGAAGTAACTGGAGTGAGTTGTTTACTTCGGGAGAAAAGTCATCTTTTGGTAGTATTGTATTAAATGAATCAGATAAAGGAGTTTGTTTTGCGTACATTGACGAGTACATTTCCGGGAAGGGAAGTACATTTTATGCATATAGTTATTTAGATATAAATAAGACGGTAGAGTTAAAAGGTACATTCAATGGTACGTCGGATTTGACAAGTCCTTCGGTTTCTTTGTTGAATACAGATATGATTATTGAATACTGTGACTCGGGAACTAACAAAATATTTGTGAAGAAATATGATGGAAATTCATGGGTAACTGTTTTGGACGGAGCTAAGCAGGCTAACCAAGCGATTATTAAACAAAATGGGAATGTATTGTATCTTTTAAAAAATGGCAGTACTTGGGGAGAAAATAAGAGTTACTTATATAAATTTGGTTTGAGTGCGGCAAATGGCAGTTGGACACAGGTCGGTACGAATGAAATTATGGATTGTTCCGTAAGTGAGATGGATATTTGCTTTAGTGGAAGCACGCCTTATATTGTATATTATACGGGGAATGGAAATACATATAGGACATATGCAATGACACTTGAAAATAATCAGTGGGTGCAGTTGGGAGCAGAGGTGTCCAAGCAGGCATTGTCTAATTTGTCATGTTATTATAATAATGGAAAGATTTACGTTACTTATCTGGATTCTTCAACAAAAAGAGTATATGTTCGCTCATTGCAGCTAAATCAGGAGACAGAGAAAGAAATTCCGATTGAATCGATAGTATTAAATAAAACAAGTTATACTTTGAAGGTCGGAGAAACAGCTGCGCTGACAGCAGTTATTAAGCCTGAGAATACTACAAATGAAAAGACTTTAGCGTGGGCGAGCAGCGATGTCTCTGTTGCAGCGGTAGATTCGAATGGAAAGGTAACTGCCAAGAAAGCGGGAACTGCAGTTGTGACGGTCAAAACCAGTAATGGGAAAACTGCATCGTGTAAGATTGCTGTTGAGAAGGCGGAGCAATTGTCGGGGTGGCAGAAAAATTCAATTGGATACTGGTATAAAAATCCAGATGGTTCATATCCATACAGTCAGTGGAAATATATTGACAGTGCATGGTATTATTTTGATACGTCAGGGTATAGAGTGACTGGTTGGAAACTGTTAGGAAGAAATTGGTACTATTTAAATTATGATGGGAAGATGGTGACAGGAAGTAAAATTATAGGTAGCTATGAGTATTATTTTAATGCTAATGGAGTGATGCAAACAGGTTGGCAGCTACGGGGAAATAAATGGTATTTTTATGCCTCCGGAGGAGCGATGCAAACGGGCTGGCAGCGAGTTGGAGGCAAGTGGTATTACCTGAATGAAAGCGGAGTGATGCAAACAGGCTGGCAGCAAGTGAAAGACAGATGGTATTATCTAAATGGAAGCGGAGTGATGCAGACAGGCTGGCAGCGAGTTGGAGGAAGATGGTATT
>CAMNTM010000022.1 GCA_946558465.1 uncultured Lachnospiraceae bacterium | reverse complement strand
TGTAATCTTATCTTACATCAGTTTGGAGGTTTACACAAACTTTGGGATACTCTCTGGAAACCGACCTTCGGATATGTGTATATTGGAGCCAGATTTATGCGGTCTTCATTTGCTGTAGACTTTGATATGGGCAGTTTGTCATTCTATACACAGCTAATCCTGAAATCTGCAGAAATTGTAAGCATGAGCTTTATTGCCTTGTTTGCAGAACTGGCTTTAACGTCTTCAAAGGCTGCTATTATCACTTCATTTTTTACACAGGTTAATATCGGCGGCTTTACAATGGCACACAACATGGTATTTTCCTCTGTTTTAACTGTTATCTCTTTCGTTTTCGCCATATTATCAGTATGTAACGTTGAAAATAAAGATCTAATGTAAAGCCAAGTAAAATCCATTATAAAACCAGTTGCACCGCTGCATATTCCTGTGCTATAATGCATTCATGCAGCGGTGGTCGAGTTGGCTGATGGCATCTGCCTCGAAAGCAGAAGAGCCGCAAGGCTCCGGGGGTTCAAATCCCTCCCGCTGCGGTTTTATTTTTTCTATTCTAAATTTCTGTTATGCTTTCTTCCTCCTAACTTTTATCACATATTTTATTCAATATACAATTTCTTTTATCATGTATTTTTACTCAATATTCACCCACAAATTATCAATTATCTTTCTCTGGCTCCCTGACAGCTCTCTCTATTGTTGCTATTATTCATACCTCTTTGGTAAGGATTATTAAGAAAGCTGCCAGAGCCGCCGTACCTTTTCCATCAGACCCGAAGTACATTACCAAAACATCCCAGCCATGTTTTGAAAAACTCTTTTTTATTAATTAAGTCTGTCATTTTCTTATCTGGTTTTCCATCTTACTCTATCGTTGGTTATCTAGTAATATCATTACATTTCCTCATACATACAACTTCTACAGTAAGCTCATGATCTGCATAAGCCGAAAATAATCCAGAACTCCTTACATGAGCTGTCCACTGTGTTTTTTCTGTATTGATATAAGGAATACACATAAGCCCTCCCGTGGATGAAGAGATTGATATTACATCGTAAAGCTTCGGATCAATTCCCAGCTCCAGGTTACCGTATTTTGTAGTTACTCCTGTTACAGATTTTCTTAAAGGAAGCTTATTTTGTACTGCCTTTTCCACATCTGCTAAAATACCTGTATCTTCATTTCCAATGAACCAATTGCCATTGTCTCCCGTATATGGCGTAAGACCGTCTCTTCCTTTCAGGCTGCCTATCCAATCGGCCATCGTACCTTGATAACCTAAATCAACAGCAAGCTCATACGCTGACTTACCCTCCTTCCCTTTCAAAGTATTTACCCAATCAGTTAATGTACCTTGATAACCTAAGCTTACTGCAATCTCGTATGCTGACAAGCCATCCATTCCTCTTGACGGCTTTCCAGTGTCCTCTCCGTTAATATACCAATTCCCATTTTCTCCTATATAAATTTCTGTACAAATTTCTGACATAATTCTTTACCTCCATTATTTAATAAAATAGATATATGAACAAGTTAACTAAAAACATCTTCCATATAAAATGTAGAGCCTTCAAACTATACATATTTCTCATGTTCAGTAGAAGGCTCCCTTATTCCTACATGGTTATTTTTTCAATTTTCCGATTTCAAGAACACTACTGCAGGTTCTTCTCTGGGAAAATTTAATCATAATGGCTTATATTTTATTTATTACCGCTTTGCCAATATGAGCATAACATTTACACCATAAGTCCCACTCCTCTGTGTACAATTAAATAAAATACCATTAAATGTTTCTCCCGTATAGCGGACAGCCGCTGTATACCGCGGGGGAAGCTGCAAAGTAAATCCCACAACAGAGTACCCTTCTGGCGGAGTATATGGTATTGAAATAGACGTATATTGCTGTGGTTCAATACAATATTCTCCCAAACTTATTGTCTTAAAAAGAAACATACTTTTCAGCTCATTAAAAGCTTCCGACGCCGTCTTTCCGTCCATAATCATACCTTCTTCTTTAATGGCTGTACTTGCGACAATTTTCTTTTCCACTGCCTTTTCTGCATCTGCCAGAATACCTGTATCTTCATTTCCAATGAACCAATTGCCATTGTCTCCAGTATACGGCGTAAGACCATCTTTTCCTTTCAGGCTGCTTATCCAATCGTCTATTGTACCTTGATAACCTAAATCAACTGCAAGCTCATACGCTGACTTCCCCTCCTTCCCTTTCAAAGTATTTACCCAATCAGTTAATGTACCTTGATAACCTAAACTTACCGCAATCTCATATGCTGATAAGCCCTCCCTTCCTCTTGACGGCTTTCCGGTATCCTCTCCGTTAATATACCAATTCCCATTTTCTCCTATATAAATTTCTGACATAATTTTTACCTCCTTTTTATTTCACATTTTTACCTAATATACATCTGCAGCCTGTCAATCGATGTTCCCGGCTCACCGGCAAAGTCGTCCATGCTGCTGTTCTTATCTGTATCTCTCTGATAGGCATAATACTCTCCATTTACCAGACTTAACTCAGTAACAAATAGACTTATCCTCCAGAAGAATGCAGATAAGCTTCTATCATTGCCACAGGTTTTTCCCATCCCCGGCGAAACCATTGCTATAATCCTTCCAATTACAACCATGTACATATTCATACTGAACTCCATCAATTGTTGTAACACAATAGTTCAATGATCCTTCCGATACCCGTGCTGCAATCCCGTAAATTTCTTTCCCACGGCTCCCCGCAAAATCAAACAAATCACGTACAAATAGCAGCATTTTCCCTTCCTCCAGCATGACTGAGTATTCAATGTATACCTTAGCATTATAATTCCCGCCTCCTGCAATAGCAGCAGACACCCTGCCGACACTTATACCGAGAGAATCTATCTGTACTCTGCTAAGTATCGTCCCCTCTGCTCCATAGACATACTTCCGATTTTCTTTGACAGTCTGCTCACATTTGGCTATCAGCTTATCAACTGTACAACTCATACCACTCACCTCCTTTCTACGCACCACATACACAAAAGAGAGCCTGCCTCAGGCTCTCTTAAACTTTTCTGTAATATGGCCGCTCATAGCTCTTATATTATCCTGATTCTACTACTTCCGCAGTCTAAGGGATTCTCCTTTACACATTCTCCGCCTCCGGGAGCCCTCCAAGACTTGTAAGCAGTGATGCAATTCCGGCAAGCAATGCCGTCCCGATTACTGTACTCCAATCTACAGCTGTAATTGTTGCTGCTGCCGGCAGCATAGCTACTGTAGTCTGTGCCATTGTTCTCGCTGCCCTGACTCCCGCTGATTTGATCCATAGCCCCCAATTTCTTTTTTCCACAATTTATCACCTCTCTTACTTTGGCATTGTTGTTAATACATAAATAAGACCACCTGCCACAGCAGTCCCGATTGCGCCGAAAACGGTGTTAAATAACGCTCTGGCAGAATCTCTCCAACGGTCAGCCGGCTCCCGCTCCATCACTTCAACCTTTTCCTTAATTTCCTCAACATTTCGATTTGTATGCTTCATTTCTGCAGTCATTTCCACCAAAGTTTCCGACATATTGTGAATTTCCTATACAATTGGTTCCAGCCTATCTAAGCGGTGAGTATTACTCTTTGCACGCTGCTCAACCTCTGTTAATCTTTTTTCATGTACAAGATCCATACCTACACCTCCTCTAGTACTTCGTCACAAAAAATCTCTTTGATCTGCCTTCTTAATTTTTTTCTAACAGCCTTCTGAACAATATTTATTCCTTTTCAAAACTTTACTGCAAGCTTATATGCACTGTCTCCTTTTAAATCATTCAGCCATTCAAACATATTTCCCTTATATCCGCAGCTCACTGCAATCTGATATGCAGATAAACCGTCCTGGCCTCTTGATGGCTTTCCGGTATCCTCTCCGCTAATATACCAATTCCCATTTTCTCCTATATAAATTTCTGACATGATCTTTTCCTCCTATTGTTTCTTAATATTTTTATTCAAAACCATTTTTCATACGGCCTGAAAGCCGTAATCACAGAGCTGATAATCACAACAATATACGATTATCTTCTATATCTGGCTCCCGACTCTTATATAGAAGCCTGTATCATCTGCTGTGCCCGGGTAACAGCAGTATAGAAAATATGCATCTCACGCCAAAGGGCATGAAATACACTCACAGGCATTTTCCGGGGAATAGAAAAGGTTTCTTCCGGAAGATGCTCCGAGAAGAAACCAAACCCTTCTGTATATGTTTTTCTTATCTGCTCAGTTTATACTATAGCATTCAGAATCCGGACATTGCTGGACATTTTCAAAAAATCTTGAAATTCTTTTTCTTACATTCTCATCCGTGTAGCTTATTCTTCTCTTAGGAAATATCCGATTCATTTCCAGCGCTACTTTTGGATAAGATAAATCATCAATAAAATACAGGCAGAACATAATCCGGAGCTCACCCTTTTCTATCTGCTGTATATACTCCTCAGCCTGCGTCTGCTTGTCCAGCAAATCAACTTCCTTCTCCTGCAGAAATGCAATTTCCCGGTCCAGTATTTTCTCCTTCCGCCGGATTAAACTACCAGGCGTCCCCTGTATCCTGACAGTTCCTAATGATCTTTTCCCTTTTTTCCCACGGGAAACCGTGTCGGCAACAACACTTCTATTCAGCCGCTCCAGCTCTCTCCTATCCTTTTCTATCCTGCGCCTTAAATCCTTGATTTCTTCCTTCATGCTTGTATACTCTATCAGAATCTCCTTCATAATAGTTCCCTCCTGTCTTTTAGCACTATCTATTCATTTTTTATTTCTATACCAATATCATCTTTTTAATTCTACTTTTTGTAGATTCCGAAACAAAAAAATATTATCATTCGGCATCCCATACATTTCACAAAGCATAGAAAGCTCCGGAATTCCAGGAATACCTCTTCCCTTTTCCCAATTTACAATTATAGTTTTACTAACTTTCATTAATCTGGCTGCTTGAGTCTGTATCATTTCTGAATTTACCTGTGCAGGCGCCAAAAATATCTGCAGCAATATTCTTACCTCCTTCCTTTTACCTAATACATAGTATATTCTACTTTTTGTAGATAGTCAATACTTTAAGTAAACAAATTTTACATTTAATATTGTTTTTATTCTACATTCTGTTATAATAAATTTAAAGGTGGTGATACATATGTCTGAAGATGAATATAGAAAAATATTTTCAAAAAACTTGAATTACTTTATGTCTCTAAATAACAAAACTCAGATAGATATCATTAAAGACTTAGGCTTCAATAAGTCCTCTGTATCAACATGGTGCAATGGCACCAGACTTCCCAGAATGGATAAGGTAGACGCACTTGCCAAATATTTTAGAATAAATCGTTCTGATTTGCTCGAAAAACATACGCAGCAGCAAAGCTCTAGATACTATACCAATCGCGAAACGGCCAAAGTTGCTCAGGAGATTTTTGAAAATAAAGAATTACGTGCACTATTCGATGTGCAGCGTGACATGGAGCCTGATGACCTAAGAGCATTACACAATATGGCACTCGCTCTTAAAAGAAAGGAGCACGGTAATTATGACGACACCGGATGTTAATGTTGCTGTGATAGATTTTAAGACCTGCAAAGGAAGAGAAATGGTCGTACCTAATGAAGACGGAAGCTATACGATTCTGATTAATTCAAGGCTTACATATGCTTCTCAGCTGGAAGCCTATGAGCATGCTATACGGCACATCAACAATCATGATTTTGAAAAATCTGATGTACAGTCAATAGAGTACTCCGCTCATGAACTGCCTCCTGCCGAAGAAGCTCCTGTACCGGCTCGTCAGTACATAGAGCGTATAAAAAAATTACAGGCAGAACAGCGAAGAATCCAAAGACAAATAAAGAAGGACCAGGAACGCGTGCAGTTCATCATGGACAACTGCAATATGTTTAAAAGAGCAGAAAAGCAGTATCTATACGGCGATGACTTATAGGTTGTATACACGGCAAATTGTTCTATTAATATCACTGCAACACCTTCTTCCGATTTTCTTAAGAAATTTTATAAACATTTCCCTATTCTGACATATTCCTTTCACATTCTTCTATTATAATAGTAATAACAATTAAAGAAGACGGTAGTCGTACTTATCTGCTACATTTGTATGATTACCGCACTTCGCCTAGACAATTTCGTAAATTAAAATAGATTGTTTTCATTCCTCTCAAAGGGGCCGGTGCAGCGCATCGGCCCCTCTCTCTAAAACTAATATTTCCGGGCAGGCTTAAATTAAGACTGCATTATCATAAGTAAATTACAAGCTGAATATTTTTGATAGTTGTACGGCAGATATTTATATGTTAAACTATTTATATTATTTATGCTTTTCATGCAGGCTGTAATGTAGTTTCTATTAAAATACGTCGTATTATCATTAGAAGAACGAGGGCTTTTTATCTCATGGATTTCTATCAAACTAAATTCACTGAAAAATTAAACGAAGCGCTGAAGGCCGTATTTCCCATTATCGGAATTGTATTGATATTAAGCTTTACAATTGCCCCTATTCCGGCCAGTATTCTGCTTCTCTTTCTATTCGGTGCAGTCCTTCTCATTATAGGAATGATGTTCTTTACTTTAGGTGCCGAGCTTTCCATGACTCCTATGGGCGAACGGGTCGGCACAAAGATGGCCTCTGCAAGAAGGCTGAGTATCGTCCTTCTTCTGTGTTTCCTGCTGGGATTTATTATCACAATATCTGAACCTGACCTGCAGGTACTTGCCGAACAGGTCCCCTCTGTACCAAATCATGTACTGATTCTCTCTGTAGCCTGCGGTGTCGGACTTTTTCTTATTATTGCAATGCTTCGAATGCTTTTTTCCAAATCACTGCCTTTTTTGCTGATTTTATTTTATACACTTATTATTTTTCTGGCTTTTCTCGTACCCAGTGATTTTCTTGCTGTAGCGTTTGATTCTGGAGGAGTAACAACCGGCCCTATGACAGTTCCTTTTATTATGGCTCTCGGTATCGGCTTCGCTGCTGTACGAAGTGATAAGCATGCAGAAGACGACAGCTTTGGTCTTGTTGCTCTATGCTCTATCGGACCGATTCTTGCCGTGCTCCTGCTGGGGCTTTTGTATCATCCAAAGGAAACTGGCTATACTCCCTCCCTGCTTCCCGATATCCAAAATTCCGTAGAGCTGTGGAACTGTTTTGCCAAAGGCTTTCCTGAATACATAAAGGAGATTGCTGTATCTCTCCTTCCTATTGCTGCTTTCTTTACTATTTTTCAGATTATTTCTCTTAGGCTTAAGAAAAAAACTCTGCTTAAGATTATCATAGGAATTTTATATACTTATATTGGCCTTGTTCTTTTCTTAACCGGTGTAAATACTGGATTTATGCCTGCCGGAAATTACCTGGGACAGATGATTACAGGACTTCCTTACCGCTGGATTCTTATTCCCATCGGTATGCTGATCGGATTTTTTATCGTAAAGGCGGAGCCCGCTGTATATGTATTGATGGAGCAGGTTGAAGAAATTACATCCGGAGCTATCCCCGGAAAAGCAATGAGTTTAAGTCTTTCGATCGGTGTGGCTTTTTCTGTCGGACTTGCCATGATACGGGTACTTACAGGTATCTCTATCTTCTGGTTTATTATACCGGGCTATGTACTCGCACTCTTCCTCTCCTTCTTCGTTCCAAAAATCTTTACAGCTATCGCATTTGACTCAGGAGGTGTTGCATCAGGACCTATGACCGCTGCCTTTCTCCTTCCCTTTGCAATGGGGGCATGCGAGATTGCCGGCGGAAATATTGTTCAGGATGCATTCGGAATTGTGGCAATGGTTGCTATGACTCCGTTAATCGCAATCCAGCTTCTTGGAGCGGTTTTCAAATTCCGTTCTGCACACAGAGTGCCGGCAGAATCAATCACGGTATCGTATTTAGATATTTGGGATGAGGATGATATCATTGAACTATAGCCTGTCAAAGGAAGGAAACTGAATATGAATGAAATCTATATGATGGGAATTATTACAACGCGTGGAATAAGAGAAAAGTTTATTGCCTTTTTTAAATCTAATAATATTCATATAACCCTCACTGCTCTTGGTTCCGGAACTGCAAGCAGTGCTATCTTGGATTATCTGGGAATGGAAGCATCTGAAAAAGCCATTTATTTTGCTTTTGTCACCTACAACACATGGAAGCATCTGAAAAAAGAGCTTTATCAGAAAATGCGGATAGATATTCCAGGCAGAGGTATCGCATTTCTTATACCTTTAAGCAGTATCGGAGGAAAAAAAGCTTTGCAGTATCTCACCGTCGGCCAGGAAATTATGATTGAGGAGGAAAGTACATTGAAGGATACCGAATTTGAACTTCTGATTACCATCGCAAATGCAGGATATATAGACACTATTATGGACGCTGCCAGAAGTGCAGACGCACCTGGCGGCACAGTTATCCATGCAAAAGGAACCGGTGCAGAGCATGCAAAGAAATTCTTTGGAATTTCTCTTGCAGAGGAAAAAGAGATGATCTTTATCGTCGTGCGCTCCGGGCAGAAAAATACTATTATGAAAGCTATCATGGAGCAAGCCGGCCCGCAGACACCTGCCGGGGCCGTTATCTTCTCGCTTCCGGTAACCAGCACAGCCGGCTTCCGTATTATTGAGGATGATGAAGCGTAAGCACCTCATCCATGCTCCCGGAGCGAAACCCTTCCAGGTCAAGCGTTATATAACGATAGCCCAGCTTCTTTAAATGCTCTGCAATCTCCTTCTGATATTTGACAGCCATTCCCATATCGTCAGAGTCCACTTCAATTCTGGCGATATTTTTATGAATTCTTAACCGGACATTATAAAAACCCAGACCCCTAAGATACGCTTCTCCTTGTTCAACCCTTTTCATCTCTTCATAGACTAGTTTTTCCCCATATGGGAACCTGGTTGCAAGACATGGGGCAGACGGCCTTTTTGCAGCAGATATTCCATACTCCTCTGCAAGCCTGCGCACTTCCTTTTTTGTAAATCCTGCTCCGGCAAGAGGACTTTCTATTCCCAGTTCACGGACAGCGCGAAGTCCAGGCCGGTACGCCTTAAGATCATCTGCATTTGTTCCCTCCAGAATATGAGATGCCCCCAGTCTCCATGCCTCTTTTTTCAACTCCTGAAACAAATATTTCTTGCAGCGGTAACAGCGGTCCTCTGGATTATTCTCTATTCCTGCCTCAAAAAGCTCATTAAGCCTTAGAACCCGGAAATCAGCGCCAAATTCCGCTGCTGCATTCTTCGCAGCTTCTGCCTCTCCGGATGGGTGAAGCATTGTCTGAAGCAGAACCGCATACACCTTCTGATGCTTTTCTTCTGCGGCCTCGCAGGCAATCCGAAGCAGAAGACTGCTGTCCACTCCTCCTGAAAAAGCCACTGCAACAGCATGCTTTGCAAAACCAGCCATATGCCGCCTTAAACTATCTGTCTTGCTGCGAAACTCCTCCTCACAGCTGAGCCTATGCTCTTTCTGCACACCATCTGTCATTTTCACACTCTCCCATTCTACGGACCTTTATCTGCTGATTCGCTGCCATCTTGCAGGGCCGGTTCACTGTCCATAAACTCGTTACGTTATCTGCAGGTCTGCTGCATCCTGGCAGATCTGATCAAAAACCTTCTGATAGGATAGTCCCGTTTTTCGACATATCTCTGTTACACTCTCATACTCCGGATATATCCTCCGCTCGTCTCCGAGCATACAAATCTTTATCCTTGCCTCTCCAAACAAGGTTTTTACTGTCCGAATATCACGCCCTAGAACGGTTCGCTCCATCCGGATTTTTCGGATACCAATTGTAGTTGTCCCGCGGAAGATTATCTCTTCCATTCTCGGCACAAGCTCCTCACCACAAATGACGTTCAACTGATAGGCCGGACGATTTTTTTTCATAAATACCGGAATATAATGTACATCCCTTGCTCCTGCCTCAAGCAGCTGCTCCATCACAAAGCCAAGTGCTTCTCCCGTACAATCGTCAATATTGCTTTCCAGCTTAATTACAGCATCCGATGTTTCCTTATCCGCCTCAATCAGCATCGCCCGGAGGACACTCGTACGCCCATAATCGCGTTTTCCTGCTCCCAGGCCGGTTTTTATCAGCCGGTATTTATCCGGGAGTTTTCCGGAGGTACGTACTGCAGCTGCAATCGCTGCCCCTGTCGGTGTTACCAGCTCCGCCTCTGTGTCCGTCATATGCAGTGTAATCCCATGTGCCTGGGCAATGTTGGCTGTAGCCGGTACCGGAATCGGAATTAAACCATGCTGGCAGCGGACGACTCCTTTTCCCTCATAAAGCTCCGGAACAATCACGTCTGTAATCCCCAGATTATCAAGACAGACTGCTGCCGCTACGATATCCACAATAGAATCTATCGCTCCTACCTCATGGAAATGTACCTCTTCTATTGTTGTTCCATGTGCCTTAGCTTCCGCCTCGGCAAGAATCCGAAATATATCTGACGCCGTCTGCTTTGCTCTGTCTGTAATCTGAGAGCTCCGTATAATATCCAGAATTTCCGGCAGACCACGATGCTCATGATGCGTATGGCCGTGGAAATGGACATCGTGACGCGGGCCGCCATGTGAATGGCCTTCGTAATGTGCATGGTTCTCCTGACATTCACTCTCCTTATCGTACATGTGCACCGCAAGATGACCACTGCCTCCACTATGTCCGGTTCCATATAGATACTCATTATCGTGATCATGATTTTCATGCGCTTTATCCAGAATTACACAAAAATCACAGGCATTAAGTCCTGATTTTTTCACATGCTTTATTTCTATCTCATATCCTTCTATCGGAAGACTTTTCAGCTGTTCCTTCAAAAGCTCTCCGTCCGCTCCCAAATCCAGAAGCGCTCCTACCGTCATATCTCCGCTGATTCCGCTGTAGCATTCTAAGTATAATGTTTTCTTCATCTTGCTTCCCCCAGTCTGTTTATCTGCGCAGCTATATATCCTGCTCCATATCCATTATCTATATTTACAACTGCCACACCATTTGCACAGGAATTAATCATTGTAAGAAGCGCTGATATTCCTTTCATATTCGCTCCATAGCCTACAGAGGTCGGCACTGCAATTACCGGCTTATCCACAACTCCTCCAATTATACTTCCGAGAGCCCCCTCCATACCTGCCACTGCAATCACACAATTTGCCTTTTGTATAGTCTCCAGCCTGGACAGCAGCCTGTGAAGTCCGCTTACACCCACATCATACACCCTCTCCACATGCGCCCCGAAATACTCTGCTGTCTGCGCTGCTTCTTCGGCAACTGCAATATCAGCTGTTCCGGCCGTACACACCGTAATGCAGCCTATATGCTTCTTATCTGTTTTTTCGATTTTCACAATACCAGATACCTCATCATAGGAAATTTCCGGATATTGTTCTTTTAACAGCTCATACTGCTCCTTCGCAGCCCTGGTTCCCATAACCTCGCCCTCAGCTTCATAAAGCCTTCCAAAGATTTCGAGAAGATGTTTATCCACCTTTCCCATGCAGAAGATGACCTCCGGAAAACCGGAGCGAAGCTTCCGGTGGGTGTCAAGCTTTGCATAGCCCAGCTCCTCGAAGGGCTGGCGGCGGAAATACAGCTCTGCCTCCTCTACTGTTATCTCTCCATTTTTTAACTGAGTTAGTACCTCACGTGTGTCCATAGAGTCCTCCGAACATTATTTTACTCAGGATATTGTACCATAGCCGGACAAAAAATCCAACAACGATAATCTTCAAACAAAACAAACAGCAAAAATTGCACAAAAATGAACCTGGCATGCTTTCCGTTTTCAGGTTCTCTGCCCGGTCCATTTTCTGATCCCTCTATGAATCCATCCTGTCTTCCATACTCTGCAGCGAACGCATCGCTACGGAATAATCCAGCGCCTGATAATCTTTCTCATGCTGCGCCTCTTTATATTTTTTCAGAAAAGGCTTATGTCTGTCATACTCTGTCTTTATACTGTCCAGCATATTCCACTCCTGGCTCTGTATCCACGACTTATAAAAGGGAGCGTCTTTTACAAGAAATATTGTATGATAAGGATTTGGACGAAAATGATAGCCTCCCATCGGGTCCGACGCAAAATGCCAGCCTTCCAGAAGCAGCCTCTCACACAGCTCAATCAGTTCTTCGTATAATTTATAATCTGTGCAGGTTTCCCATCCGCTCCTTCCCTCTATCTCTTCAATAACTGCAGGGTTATTCGTCAAAATCAGCTTTCTCATACCTTTTTGCTCAAAAGCTCCAAAGCCTGAAGTATCTGTTCTCTTCTTTTCTGCTTTTCTGCTTCTGGCCCTAACTCCACCTCCCCTGTAGGATGTGGTATAGAAACTCCCCGGACAATACGGTTTGCTCCCACCGCCTCAGAAATCGGCGTTACTGTAGCGATATGTACCGTTGGAATTCCTGCCGCATCCAGTTCCTTTACAAGCGTTGCTCCGCAACGCGTGTCCGTACCTCATGTAGAAGTTAAAAGAATGCCGTCTACCTTCCCCTTCACTTCCCTTGCAATCTGTTCTCCAAAATTTGAAGCGCGGTCTACGGCCATGCCATTTCCGACAGTTACATAATAATAAGGATATAATTTTCCTATAACATGTTCTGCCTCCAGTTCCTCCAGTACGTCTACCGGAAGCACCCGGTTGCCGTTCTCCTGAGCAAAGGTAGGGTCGTACCCTCCGTGCGCCACGTCTACAACCCGGAATTCTCCGCCAAAATCCTCCTTTGTGTAGGAAGCATACTTCGTACAGGAAAGGGCCTCCAGCCTGTCTGGATTTCCCGGCGGAACGATTCCCCCTGAGGTCATCACTGCAATTGTCGCCTTCGACAGGTCCGCAATCGGCTCGCTCGGTACGACCTTCGAAAATTTCGGCATGGGAAGCTCCGTATCAAACGGCCGTCCATTCAGCTTGTTCAAGAGCATATTGACTGCCCGGACTGCCCCGATTTCTTCCTTCCTTACCATCTTACGAATCCCTCTTTTATAATACCCTTCTTCTTCCGGAGGTCCAATCTCTTCTTCCCGGGCCAGTTTCTTTACAAGAGCCGCCGTCTTTTTCAAATCCTTCCGCATTCCTGCCGCATTAGGCGCAGAAGGAATCACATAGCCATAAAGCTTATACATCTCTACTCCCGGATTTTCCTGATACATGGCGGTCACTGCCGGGATTCCCAGCTTCTGTTGTGCAAGCTTAAGCATATTTCCGCAGGCCATACCATACCGCCCTGCATTGAATGCAGGGCCGGCGACAAGAATATCCGGCGTTTCCTCCTTTAGAAATTCTTCTATTGCTTCCAAAACTGCTTCTGTGTTTTCTGCAAAATAATTGTCGCCGCATATAATGGTATAGGTTACTGTCACTTCTTTGGCGAGGGCCTTTTGAAATGCCTCCGACACTCCCAGCGTACCTTTTCGAATTTCTAACGGATAACCTGCCGTATCCTCGCCTCCAATCTGTCCAAAAAACTGATTCAAATAATATACTACCCGCTTCACAATCTATCACCTCTCCCTCTTCTTAGTATTCTTCCATTCCAAGTTTTCCGGTTCCAATATTATTAATAGACCCCATCATAACTGACATTGCCGTCCGGATGCTTCCATCCTCCTGAAGCGAATGCTCAGGCGCCCCTGACAGCATCTCTATGGCTTCCGGTACTCCAATAACCTTACCCACAGGCGGCAGTGTGATAATAACATTTGTATTCCCCGCTGTAACTACCGCATCCGCTTTCTCAGAAACAATGGTAATCCCCTGAGCAGTACCCTCCTTTCCGCAATTTTCATGTGCCATCAGAACAGTCTTAATACCGGACTCTTCCAGTCCTTCACAAATCATCATCAAATCGCTCTCCGGATTCCCTCCTCCTTCCTCTGACACAACCGCACCGTCCAGCTTCAAAAGCTGCGCTAGATTTTTCACTCCCATAGAGCATCTTTCTTTGTCCGCCAAAACCGGACTGACCGGCGATGCAATGACGCCCACGAATTCCAGCTCCTTTCCATGCTTCTCATATAAGGTACGAATCACTGGATTATTCATATGGTCAAAGGTTGTCGTTTTATCACAGGCAGTTACACAGTTACCCGAAACTACCGCACCATCCATAAATTCATTGGGATGCATAAACATTGGATGCATCTTCTGCATATTCATGCCATACAGATAATTGTCGTGTAAAAGCCCTTGAGCCAGAAGAAGATAAACATAAGCTACTTTCGGCAGCTTTTCCTTTGTTTCTGCCAGCTCATACTCCTCTATGTCGTCTGCTCCCTTCTCCATCGTACAAGAAGCCAGATAATGTGCTGCTTTAAGTCCCAACAGACGCATCTCCTTCTCATGGTCTGTACTGGAAAGACCTTCCGCCGGCTTTGCAGAAAGAACCACATTACAATATTTGCTGAAAATCGTATACTCGGCTCCTGGTCCATCCATATCGATAATGCCTTCCTGATAGAAGATAATACTTCCGGCCGTTACTACATTACAGCCCTCCAAAATCCTTGTAACACCTTCTCCACAGCTGTCTGCCGGGCCTAATACGCCCGGGAAAAAAGTCCCTTTTTCCTTTTTAATCCGAGGCTGTATTACATCCTTTACAGGCACGATGCGTACAGACTCCCCAGGTCTTGCCAAATCAACCGCAACGTCGGTTAATTTTTCACTGGATAATTTCCCCAGCATTTCTTCCCGGCAAATCGTAAGAATTCCATCCTGTATATTCGTTATGTTCCCAAATCTGATATCTTTAATCCGAATCTTTTCAAGTATCAGCTTCTTTTTTAACACTCTTTCACACCACCTTGCTTTGTTTTTTTGCACATCATTATTGTCCAACAATTTTATTGTATAATATAACATATTTATTCGTTTCGTCAATACTTTTATTGACTTTTTCTATTTTTAATGCTATTATTATATTGCACAACATAATCGTTCAACAATTTTACGTTTTCAAATAATTAAGATTCAAGATTTCCATTTAAAATTTTCTCGTAAAGACTATGAAGAGCATTTGAGGATGTAAAATTGTGTCATTCTATTTCGGAAAGTTCTTAAAACTTCGGAAGGGTCTGAATACAATTCCTCTATTTTACTATTTATACGGAGACAAGCAGACAAACAATCATATTTTCAGATAAACCGGACAAATTTATGACGCCGTAATTCATATCTCTTAACGAAAAGAAGATTTTAAATAAAGGAATCGTAGAAAGGAATGAAATATATGAAGGAGAAAAAAGATCCTAGAAAAGTTACATTCATTGAAGCAATTATTTTATTGGTAATTTTCATCGTAGTAATGATGTACGGAGCATTAAAGGGCGGATTCCCGACTGCAATGAGTGTTCTGTACTGCGGTGTTATCGCCGCTGTTTACGGCGGCTTCGTTCTGCATTGGAGCTGGGACGAGCTATTCAAAAGTGCGCTTAATGTTGTTCAGTCTGCAATGCCGGCTATGTATTTTCTGATGCTGACAGGATTCGTCAGCGCGTCATGGCTTGCCGGCGGTACAATCCCGTATATGATTGACCTCGGCCTTAAAATATTAAGCCCGCAGATATTTCTGTTTGCAGCATTTGTACTTTGCTGGATTGCCTCTATGGCTACCGGTTCCAGCTGGGCCATCATATCTTCTGTGGGACTTGCGCTCAGCGCCATTGCCACCGGACTAGGCGTACCTCTGCCCGTTGCCGTAGGCGCTATCGTTTCCGGAAGCTTTCTTGGCGACAAATGGTCCCCTCTGTCAGATACACCGAACCTGGCTGCGGCCGTAAACGGGCAGGATATTATGAAACTATTTACAAATCTGCTGCCTACTGCCGGTCTGGGAGGCATCATTGCCGCAGTTATGTTCCTGATTCACGGCTTCTTCCTGAATATGGATAAAAACGCCAATATGGAATCCATTGCAGAATTAACAGGAGTCCTGGAAGCCAACTACCGTTTCAGCTTTATCCTTCTGGTACCGCTGGCTTTTGTCATTATTATGTGTATTTTGAAATTCCCCGCTCTTCCAGTTGTAGTCGGAGGCGTTGTACTTGGTATTCTGGAAGCAGTACTTATACAGGGGGTTACCTTCTCCGAAATTACCAACATTGTATGGAGCGGATATAAGGCTTCTACCGGTAACGAAACCGTAGACGCGCTTCTGACCCGCGGCGGCTGCACCTCTCTTTCCGGCTTGCTCCTGCTTTTGTTTATGGCGTTCATTTTTGCAGGTATATTAAACAAAATCGGCGTACTAGATTCCATCGCCGAAAAGCTCACCAGAGTCATCAAAGGAACGGGCTCTCTAATCCTATGCTCCTTACTTACCTCCATACTGGGCGGTTTCTTAAGCGCAAGCGTCTATGTTTCCATCATTCTAAATACAGAGATGTATGATAAGGCTTATCGGAAGGCCGGACTGGACAGAGTCAACCTGGCAAGGACCACTCTGGAAGCCACCGCACACTGGGGCGGAATGATTGCTTACAGCGGAGGCGGTGTCCTTGTATTATCCGCCACAGGCGTCGCGGCCTGGTCCTATATACCGTTCACATATGCCTGCTGGGCCGGAATGATATTGACAGTAATCTGGGGCTTCACCGGAAAATTCTTACCAAAAGCAGAGTACGATGAGAACCTGGAGCTTATAGAGACAGAAACTAAAAACGCGTAAAAACTGTAACCGGCAAAGTCCGTTATTGAAAACTTTCTCCGGATACATATCTGACAAAAAGGCAGGGATGAAAAGCATCTCATCCCTGCCCTTTATATTCTTATACATTGCCGCATCTATTAATCCAACAGGGCGATTCCTACGTTAGCACCCGAAGTACTTGCAAAATCCAGTCCTCCAATAGTTTTCCTTCCCAGTTCTTCAACAGCTTTTTCTATTTTCTTTATATTTTTTTCCTGAATAGCACCAAGTATTTTTTTATGAATGGAAAGAGAATGCAGCTTGTTTTTACCACCGATATAAAACCTGTCATATAAAATCAGATAAATGATTATCTGGTCGGATACCTGCTGAAAACTTTTTTCCAGATAAGGATTTCCATTTTTATGCACAATATACATATGAAAGGCTTTTACAGCGTTTAGATATTCCTTTAGCTGCTTGCTCTGGAACGCATCATTCTCCTTTGAGATACACACCTGCAGATACTCTAAATCTTCTTCCGTATAAGAATCCAGACAGGACTTCAATGCATACATTTCCAGAAGATTTCTGACTTCATATAACTGTGTCATCTGTTTTGCATCCGCCTGCACCACAAATGCGCCGCGGTTCGTAATAAGCTCCACAAATCCATTCTCGGCCAGCCGCCGAAGCGCACCTCTTACAGGCGTTCTGCCAACGCCTAATGCATCGCAGAGACTTTGTTCGGTAAGCGCCGTTCCCGGAGCGAGTCTTCTTTTATACAAAGCCTCCTCTACCTTTTGATATACGAATTGCTCTGCCGACAATTTTTCTTCTTTTTTCATGGCCTTATTCTCCCTTAAATATATTCGCCTGTCCTATATATACCGCCACATTACATCCCCTGGAATCCTTTTCCGATAATCTCACTGCTGTTTGTAATCATCACAAAGGACTCGGAATCCACTGCGCGCACAAAATCACGAAGCCTGATAGCCTGATTTCGATTTACAACCGTAAGTATAACCGTCTTTTCCCTGTGGGAATACGAACCTTCCGCGTGATACACCGTCGCACTGTGATTCAGCTCGTCGTGTATAAAGCTGCAGATTGGTCCTGGATTCGTAGAAACAATTGTAAAATATTTACACAAATTCATACTTTCAATTACCGTATCTATAAAACAGGATTTCGCCAGAAAACCAGCCAGCGAAAACAGTCCTATTGTCACTCCATATATAAAGAATGAAAAAATTACTACCGTACAGTCTGTCAGCATAAGCGCCTTGCCGATAGATACATTCGTGTATTTTTTTAACAACAGCGCAATAATGTCCGTTCCTCCGCTTGACGCATTCAGATTGAAGAACAGTGCGGAGCATACCGTCATCAGGATAAATGAAAATATCAACTCCAACACCGGCTGATTTGTAAGCGGGCCGTCAATAGGTACAATATATTGAATCACCTCAAGTCCGGCGCTGAAAAGCAAGGTTACATATACCGATTTTATACCAAAACTTTTGCCCAACAATATAAATCCCAGTATCAGCAATATAATATTCATAATAAATGAATATGTACTGGCAGTTCCGCCTAAAACACCGCTTAAAAGCACTGCAATACCGGTTACTCCGCCAAAACTGAAATGGTTCGGAAACTTAAAAAAATAATCCGAAATAACAATCCCAATCGTTCCGATTGTTAAAAGTGCATACTCCTTTACAATTTTGTTCTTACCCTGCATTCCCTTTTCCTCCTCTAAAATACCACTGAAAATTCATTCTAAAAGCCGTCAGTCCCCACTCTTGACAGTTTTTATTCTTCATACAGCAAAAACACCTCAAGCCGCCGTTACTTACTTGAAGCGCTCTTATATAAATGCTGCGTTGGGACTTTGAATCTTCCGGAAATACCCAAAGCATTAATTCTGCCTGAAGCATACTAACGAAAAGCCCAAAAATCAGTATAAAACAGGAACCTGCTTTTGGCAAGGACAAAATCACGTTCCTGCGCATTCGACAATACATAAAAGCAGATAACACACACTCGTCATCACTCCTCTCAGGTCCTGGCACAAAGACAACAGAAAAAAACGTTACTTGTTTATTTTCGTTTTTGAGTGAAATAAAATTCGTTTATATCTGCTCGGTTGATAATGAGCAGAAAAATGATTATAATAAATGTTGCCATATGGTGTCAGGATTTTGATGGTATTTTATTATCAAAGGAGGAAGTGGCAATGCAGGAAAGCAGATTATTTAAAATTGTATATCATTTACTTGATAAAGGACAGACTACTGCTCCAGAATTAGCAAAAAAATTTGAAGTATCTGTAAGGACCATTTACAGGGATATTGACGCTTTAAGTGGCGCGGGTATTCCCATTTATGCAGAAGCAGGGCGGAACGGCGGCATTCATCTAATGAATGATTTTGTTTTAGATAAGGCAATGCTGTCAGAAGAAGAAAAGCAGGAAATTCTAACAGCTCTGCAAAGTATCAATTCTGTGAACAATATTGGCAGCGATCAAACATTGCAAAAACTTTCTGCAATATTTAATATCCGTTCAGAAAACTGGCTTGAAGTGGATTTTTCCAGATGGGGCAGCAAGGGAGCTGACAATAAGAAATTTGAAATGCTAAAATCAGCGGTAATTCATCAAAAGTGTGTAAAAATAACTTACGCAAATTCCTACGGAGTAACTAACGAAAGAATTGTCCAACCGCTAAAGATGTCATATAAGTCTATGTCGTGGTACTTAAAAGCATATTGTACGGAAAAGCAGGATTACCGTATTTTTAAGCTGACTCGTATTATAGATTTTGAAATTCTCACGGAAAGCTTTTGTAAAGGTTCCTTTCCGGAATCGGACGAAACACTGGGGCAATCCTACAATACAATCGTACTGTATTTCCCGAAAAATATGTCATATCGTGTTTACGATGAATTTGACAAAACGAGGATAAGCAAAAAAGAAAATGGAGATTTAATCGTATCCGCCCCCATGCCGGAAGATGAATGGCTGATAGGGTATTTATTGTCATTCGGAACACAAGTAGATATTATAGAGCCAGCGTATCTGAAAGACATTGTCGCAGAACAGGCAAAGAAAATCTATGAGAAATATACTTTGTGAAATGTCCGAAGAGCCATAATGGGATGCCCGGAGAGTATAAATCTTGACATAGGATGTCAGTATATGTGTGATATAATTCTCCTGTAAGCTCTATTGGAGAAAGCGAGGATTGAAAATGAAACATGAATGGAAAAAGCAGGAGAAAGATATATACGGTGTAAAAACAAAACCTTGCGTGATTGATATTCCGGCCTGGAAATATATTATTCTTTCTGGCAGTGGAAATCCTAATGATGAAATCTTTTCAGATAAGGTTGCTGCTCTGTTTTCGACAGCTTATAAGATTAAAATGGCATATAAAGCATTTGTCGAAAAAAGCAGCGAAATATCAGATTATGCCGTATATCCTTTAGAGGGAATATGGAGTACTGCTTCTGAAAAAGAATATTTGATAAAAGATGAACTGCAGTACCGCATCATGATACGGCAGCCAGATTTTATTACTAGAGGAATGTTTGATAATGCATTAGAAGTAGTTAGGCGCAAGAAAGACAATCCGTATCTCACAGATGTTTCCTTCGAAACAGTCTGCGACGGCAGATGTATTCAAGTACTGCACAAAGGAGCGTTTGATGATGAGCCTGCATCATTTAAAATTATGGATAGATATTGTATGGAACACGGTTACAAGCGTATAGGAAAAGAGCACCGTGAAATTTATTTAAATAATCCCAGCCGTACGGAAAAAGCCAACTTAAAAACGATCTTAAGATACAAAGTTACGAATATAGGAAAATAACAGCATACTGTCATAAAAGATACCCTTCGTGCGTCTCTACATACGCTGAAAAATGCGCAATATCAAAAAAAAGAACTTCTTTTAATGGAAGTAGCCTGTATTCTTATTTTGTCAGCGTTACAGCAAGTCATTATGACTGGGCAATGAAAAACTGAAAGCACATAGGAAAAATTGTACCAAAATTCAGGGAGGATAAACCATGCACTTCGTGAAAGCAAAAGGGATATTATCTGCTAAAAATGGAATGAATTTATACCGCGGCTGTTCCCACGGGTGCATTTATTGCGACTCCAGAAGTAAATGCTATCACATGGAACATGCTTTTGAAGATATTGAAATCAAAGAAAATGCGATTGATTTGTTGGAGGATGCTCTTATCCATAAGCGTAAAAAGTGCATGATAGGTACAGGCTCTATGACAGACCCCTATATTCCTTTGGAGTCGGAGACAGGGAATATCAGAAGGGCTCTATACCTAATATACGAGCATGGTTTTGGATTTACTGTTATTACAAAATCAAACCGTATATTGAGAGATTTAGACCTTTTACAGAAAATAAATGAACAGACAAAATGTGTTGTGCAAATGACCTTGACTACTTATAATGAAGATTTGTGCAAAACGATTGAACCAAATGTAAGTACGACAAGAGAACGTTTTGAAGTATTGAAAAAGCTGAGAGATTTAAGGATACCAACCGTTGTATGGCTGACGCCGATTTTACCGTTTATTAACGATACTGAAGATAATATTTCCAGTATTTTGGATATGTGTATAAAGGCAAAGGTTTATGGTGTTATTTGCTTTGGAATGGGATTGACGCTTCGAGAGGGAAATCGAGAGTATTTCTACGAACAGTTAGACCGATTTTTTCCAGGCCTAAAGGAAAAATACATTCATACATACGGAAATCAGTATATATTAGAGAGCGGCAATAACAAAGATTTAATGCGGCTCTTTCATCGAAAATGCGAAGAAAATGGGATTGTGCATGACAATGAGCAAATATTTAACTATCTGCATTCCTTTGAAGAAAATAACAATAATAAACAATTAAGTATTTGGGATTGGAAAGTGAGATAAAATACGGATGCAGCCATATTATATCGGTCAGCATCTAGCTGAAAGAGACACTTCCCAAATGGCAAAAATATTGGCGTAAGCCCCATATTTACGGGCTGTACAACTTTTTTAGAAAAACAAAAAGTGCCTCAAGGGGTACTTCACATAAGGAAGTACCTCTTGTGGCATTTTAGGAAATTTGTAAAGACGGTTGGATGTGATGAATTTGTAGCAATAAATGGATAATTGGAGGAATCTACAATGAAATCATTATTTGAACAATTCGGCGGTACATATCGAAAAGAAAATGTCTATGTTATTCCAAATCTTGAAATGCCAGGTATAGCAAATTTTGAAATTGGTATTTATGGACAACTGCATTTAAAATATTTACAGGAATACCACAAGTTGAACTATATCAATTTGCTTACAAGTGGAAGTCTTAATGGCTATCTTTCCGATATTGACAGGCAGATACGAAAGTGATTTGTATTGATTGTAATCAAGATGAAAAATACACAAGGTATTACGGAACAACTGAAAGCAGAAACTTCTATGGAGTGGGTTAGAAGTATGAATTGTATCCAACAACAAGCGGAAGAAATAGTTTTTAGAGAATTGATTTTTTGTTAGAGCATTCATAAAGCTGATTATTCCCTCTAATCAAGAACAATCAGCTTTAATACTTTCAAATTTTCAGCGTGATTTAATTAATTTATCCATATATTTATTACTTAGCTATAAAAGCTATATCTGAGTATTGTAGCGTAATCTAATTGTGTTGATGGCTTTGTATCGATTTAACGCCTCCACTTCACTATATATGTCAAGTGTATTGCTAACATCCTCTATTGTAACTACAAGAGCATATGGAACATCAATATTTTCTTCTTCCCAACGTGAGAAAAGTTCAAGCCAAACCTGCCAATCCCCTGCTTCAAATTTTGAGAAAAGTTTAGAAAAATGATGACATACATCCCATTTTTGCCGTCCCTCTTTATAGTTTTGTTGAACGGGTATGAGTTTACCATCTGAACGACTCTTTTTAAGAGAGGCTCTTACATACGCGCCTAAATATTCTGTGCCTTTTGTTCTATCAACAGGCGGCATAGACATGCATGTCACAGAAACTTTTGCAACATTTCTACCTACTTGTGCCGCTAATATTTCGGGCATATAAATTTTTACTCTTTCTTTTGTGATTCTATTCAGCGACCCAGTCCTAACAAAAGTTACTTTTGATAGTGAAGAATATTTGCTTCCATCAACATTAGACATACCTCGGCCATATAAATTGTGAGCAAAAGCAAGTTCTTCATCCGTGATATTTTCTTCATCCCAAACAGGGATTGCATTATGATATAATAACGCCTTTGCTAACAATATATCTTGATTAGGTATAATGTTCAGAATTTCTGCAAAATCTCCTGCAACAATAGGTGCAGTAAAACTTGTTCCAGCATCTGGAGTTAGTTTTCCATTTTTATCCAAAAGCAATGAATACTTATCTTCAGGTACAGATACTGAACCTGCGACATATGTAATAGAACCACCGTAGGCTGTTAAATCTGGTTTAGAAAAACCATTAAACCCAGGCCCCCTACGACTATATGAAGTTATTTCATTAGCAGATGACAAACTATTTGGATGTGTTTCACCTGATGTCGCACCAACAATAATGGATAGCATTGAATCTGCAGGGGCTGATATCCTTGAATCATCATCATCTAAAATATCTTCTAAATTCGACTCAACACTCCATAATTGATGGTTGCCAGATGAAACAATAAATTGTACGTTTTTCTTTAATTGTAGTGCATCTAATTCGTATCCCAAAATGCTCATTTCATCGCCTTCAATAGGTGAATTTGAGTTTGCGGATAGATTATAAATCTTTGATATATCAGCAAATGTTTCAACAGCATTTTGGATTCTTTTAACGAAAATATTTACAGGAACACTCCCATCTAATATATTACAATCTATAATTCGTGTTCTCGGAGTTACCTTTGTTGTAGGCAACTGATCACAAATATATTTAAAAGCAACTCTACTAGCCACTTTAGTACCATGCTCAGTATCGCCTCCACCTGACAATACATCCTTCCAATGGTGTAATATCAGAGGGGCTAATCCATCAGGAAAATTAACACCTGAATCAAGAATAGTTACAACTGGTAAATTTTCAATTTGGATGTTTTCATCCAATTCTAAATCATTTAAATCAATAGCATTCACAGAAGCAGCATCGGCACTAAAAAAATCTGTTTCTTCTATTCTGTATATTGCTGTATCATTTTCATAGTGTAAAAGAGAACTAGAAGGAATAACCGCTCGAATTACTGGAGTATTGTCTGATAGTATATATGGTTCATCTTTTAGTTCTCCCTTAAAAGAGTGAATTTTATTTAATATTTTTTCAATTACATTCTCATAGATATCCGCATCCAAATTAGGAAGAAGCATAAGCTGAACATCAAGAGTTAATGGTACTTTTTCGGCACATGTTGTTCGTTGTAATGCGCTTGAGTTTTTTTCGCTTCCTATATAAGGCTTAAAATCAGCAATATAGTCAAAATAAGTTTTGCCAGAACCAGATTGAGCATAATTATCAATTCTACTTTTTAGCAACTGAAATTGTGTTTTTGTAGTAGCTATTACTGCTTTGTTCTCGCTCTTTACTGTTTTGACCTGCATACCAGTAGATATAAATAGCTCTTTTTTATCTTTTATTTTTTCACCTTCAGGAAGTTCAACTTTAAATATCATTAGGTTGCTATCAGCAAGTGAATTATCCTCCGATATATTTTCCATGACCTTCTTTATTTCTTGTAAACTATGGCTTAACTTTTGCCCATGTTCAGCAAAAGAAATGTTTCTAGGAGTAGGTCTCGCAGTTAAAGTTTTGTCTAACTTGATAACTTCTTCATCTGGAATCCACAGGTGTTCTTTTCGCTCATTATTCATCATCTAAATTCTCCTTTTTAAATCTATAATTTAAAGTTGATTTAGGTATACTTGTTATTTCTTCTAAAGTTCGAAGTGACACTCCGTTTTTCTTAAGTTTATATAGTGCCTTCATAAAATCCTCGCTATTTTCACTGATAAAAAGCGTATTCTGCTGCAACCATATCTCGGCTATTTGTTTTTGAGAAATATTTTTTTTAATTCCTTCCATTACACAATGCTTTGCTAAAGCCTGTATAAAACTCTGGATTTCTGCCCCACTCATTCCATCAGTTAGAATAACTAATGTTTTAATATCTATTTTATATTCAGGTAGCTTTTCATAAAAAAACTTTTCTATCATTTGTTGTCTTTGCGTTGGAATCGGTAGTTCAAGTAAAATAGATGAATTAAAACGTCTCCATATTGCAGGATCTAATAAATGATGATGATTTGTTGCAGCAACCAAAAATACATTTGCAGGCATTGAATCCATATTTTGTAATAGTGTAGTTACAACTCGCTTTAACTCACCTAATTCGTTAGTATCATCTCTTTTTTTAGCAATTGCATCAAATTCGTCAAGAAATAACATTATTCTTTTGTTTTTTGCAAAATCAAAAATTTTTCTTATATTTGTGCCTGTTTGACCTAAATATGATGATACCAACCCATCTAGTTTCACATAAGCTACTGGAATATTTAGTTCTCCTGCCAAAGCATTGGCTGTTAATGTTTTTCCACATCCTGGAGGACCACAAAATAGTAACCTATTGGATGGAAATATTCCTTTGTTCATAAGTAGCTCTATAGATTTTTGCTCAGAAACTATTTGTTCAAGAGCAGAAAGAGTTTTTTCAGGCAAAGCAACATCCTTTAGTGTTACTTTGGGCGTTAATATTTCCAGTAGCTCTAAAGTGCTGTCTTTATCCTTAGGCATTGGAATGGAACTTTGCGTTGAGAAAGACATTTCAGATATAGGACTATCTGCTAAATTAATAGAATGGTTCTTTTTATAAATATAAGCATTACGCAATAACAAGGCTGTAGTTGAATTTCCCTTTTTTTCTTCATCATCAGCTAAAATATTCACTGCATTTTTAAAAGCATCTTCATTTCCAGAGCTATGTGCTTCAATTAATTTTACAACTAATCCGGATTTCATATTTTAACTCCTTATTGGACATTATTGTACTTATGCTTGAAATTATACTTCTTTTTATCGAAAATGTCAATACAAAATTTGGACATCATTGGACATATTCTCTAATGTGAATCTATCATCTAAATTGATTTTGCTACATGCATAAATTTAAAATATTTAAATTAGCTTAACCTCTCAAGAATCAGATATATAAATCTATGTCTTACCAAGCACTGAATTTGGTTATCCAAATTCGCTTGTTAGGGGCTTTTGCCCCTAATACCACATAAAATATAAAGAACCGATGACCTTGTGAAAGATAAACTCACAGTGCATCGGTTCTTTGCTTTTTAAGAAAACATCGTATAGCTTGCGGTTATACGGAATTTTGTTTATACATTGAGGTTTTCATCTCCCCATTGTTTCATGTGTTCAAAAACGGGAATGAAACTCTTGCCTAAGTCAGTAAGGTTATACTCCACACGGGGAGGTACTTCTTTATAGTCATAACGGGTAATAAAGCCGTCGGCTTCCAGTTCCCGAAGCTGCTTTGTTAGGCTTGATTCCGTAATGTCACCGATATGTCTGCGAAGCTCTCCAAAGCGGTGTATATCCCGAAAGGCGATGTAATAGATGATTTCAATTTTCCATTTACCGCCCAAGATTTTCTGTATGGTAGAAACTGTTTTGCAGCGTTCAACAGCCAATGTACTTTTTTTCATTCCTGCCACTCCTTTCTGAAATAGTATAACACGCCTTTTCTCAAAAATCAATGTACCGCTTTGATATAGGTACTATAAAAAAGTACAGTACTTGTAAAATCATTGTACGCAAGTATAATTGGTATAGACTACAGAAAAGGAGAGGTGTTTATGCACTACACAGGAACAATTTGGCGACCGCCGTATGAAGCGGAATCACTTTTGTTAGAAGTAACAGCAGGCTGTACGCATCATAAATGCAAGTTTTGTATCTTGTATAATGATTTGCTGTTCAAATTCAGAATGTCCCCTCTGGAGGATATTGAGAGTGATTTACGGGAGGTTAAAAGAGCAACAAAAGGTTGGAACAGCGGGCGTATTGACCGAGTATTTTTGACGGGAGCTAACCCCTTTGTTTTGTCTTATGACAAATTAACTGCGATTGCAGAGCTAATCCGCAAATATCTCCCGTCAGTTACATCTATCGGCTCGTTTGCGAGGATTACAGATGTTACCCCTAAAACCGATGAGGAACTTGGCAAACTGCGGGCTATGGGATATGACGGTCTGACAATAGGAATAGAAACAGGCGACGACGAAGCTCTAAAGTTTATGAATAAGGGATATACCTCGGCAGACATCATAGAGCAGTGCCAGAGATTAGATGCAGCAGGCATTCATTACAGTTTCTTTTACTTGGTGAGCATTTCTGGGGCAGGTCGTGGAGAGAACGGAGCAAAATTGACGGCTGATATATGCAATCAGATACACCCTACGCTTATCGGGGCAAATATGCTTACGATTTATCCCGATTCTGAACTTTATGCTGAAATACAGCGTGGGAACTGGCAAGAGGAAGGCGAACTTGAAAAATACAAAGAGGTACGGACGCTCATTGAAAATTTGCAGATACCGACCATCTTTGCGGCAATGGGAGCTTCCAATGCGTACCAGTTTCATGGGCAATTGCCGAAAGACAAGAAAAAGCTGTTGGCGTTTCTCGATGAAATCATAGGAAATGTCAGCGAAGAAGAATTGCTACGGTATAGAAAAAGTGTTCATCATCTGTAAGTGAAAGGAGGGGCAATCATGCACTTTACAGGCAGAACTTGGCGACCACCGTATGAAGCTAATTCGGTCATCATACAGGCTACCTCTGGCTGCACCTATAACAAATGTAAGTTTTGTAGCCTGTATAAAAATGAGTGCTTCCGAATGTCGCCCATTGAGGAATTTGAGGAAGATTTAGCGGAGATAAAAAGCTATCAGCCAAACGCCCGAAGGATTTTCTGGACGGGAGCTAACCCGTTCGCAATGAGCTATGAAAATCTTAAACTACGGGCGTTGACGGTAAGGGACTATCTGATTAAGTGTCAGACAATGGCTATGTTTGCGAGCATCCGTGACATTAAAAACAAAGAGGTATGGCAGCTTAGAAAATTAAGAGCGATGGGTATTAACGGACTGAGCATTGGTGTGGAAAGCGGCGATGATGAAACGCTTGCCCTTGCCAATAAAGGATATACCTCGGCGGATATTCTGGAGCAATGCAGGAAATTGGACGAAGCAGGCATTGAATACTACTTTGTTTATATGACAGGGCTTGCGGGAAAAGGCGGCGGATACCAAAATGCAAGGAATAGTGCAGAGCTGTTCAGTCAGCTTAACCCGTATTTTATTTCCGTGGACTCTCTCACGCTTTTTCCAGACACAGAGCTTTACCAGATGGCACAGCAGGGCTTGTTTGTACCTGTCGAAGAAAAAGAGCGTATCCGTGAATTGCAAATCCTAATCAATAACCTAAATATACGCACACACCTGTTTGCGAACACGGTATCTAATTTCACGCCCGTAACGGCGTATCTTCCCTATGACCGTGAAGATGTAACAAACGAACTGCAATTTGTTTTAGATAACACAGACGAAAGGGAGATGCAGGAATATAGAAATAATTTGAAGTCTTTGGGGTAAGGTTTGTATTTTAAGTTATAGCCCACCAAATAAAAAAAACAGCGTTTTGGTGGGCTGTATCTTCACGCCCAAATGAAAATAGTTTAACCCTCCAGACCTGTTGTAAAGTTTGGAGGGATTTTTTATGTTCTTTTTTCGGGCAGTATTCTATCTACTCATGTACCGCAGAGTTTATTCATACATAGCATATCGGGGATTGTCGGAAAGCCAGTTAAAAAAGTTTCTGCCCATACAACGCTACTTCTCACCATGAAACCAGAAGTAGAATCTCCGCTTAACAGAATATATATATCCTATAACCGTAGAGGTCACAGTGCCTTTGCGGTTTTTCTTTTGTCGTTTTTTATCGGAATGTTCCGCAGGGCTAGTTCTTGTGTGGGCTGTCGTTCGCCGCCCTCTCTATCTGGATTTTAGCATTTCAAAAATTCAGATGGGAGGTACTTACGGTGAAGTATGCACCAAGAAAAGTATATATCAAAGAGAATAGCGGCTATGTGGAACTGTCCTATCAAGATTTCTGCCGCCGTAGGCAAGCCGACCAAAGTTACATGGACAAGCTATTTATCCCCGTGCAGGGTTGTTTGCTTGAGGTTGTGCGAGAACAGTACACAGATTTTTATCGGGATAAAGAACGGTGGCGCTATCTGAAAAAACTGGACGCGAACCATAAGTTGCTTTCATTGGAGGGATTTACGGACAGTGAGGGGAATGTGCTTGATTTCATTGTTGATGAAGCGGTGGATGTTGCGGAAACCGTTGTCCGTGCGGTGATGGTGGACAGGCTGAAAGTCGCCCTGCCTTTGTTGTCGGACAGTGAACAGACGTTGATACAAGCAATCTTCTTTGAAGAACTTTCTGAGCGGGAAGTCGGGTTGCGGTTAGGTGTGACACAGAGCGTTGTCAATAAACGCAAAACTAAAATCCTTGCGAAACTGAGAAAGATAATAGAGGTTTAATTTAAGGCGTTCAGCCCCCTTGTTTTTTCCTTTGGGAAAATGAGGGGGCTTTTGCCTGCCCTCTTAATCAGTTTTGATTGGAGGAAATAAGGATGGCATACAACCACGGACGAGAGGAGAGAAAATGGCGCATCTGGAAAGAAGCCGAAGAAAAGATTTTGCGTGAGTGTGGCATTGATGAAGCGGTTATTGAGCAAATCCGCACAGACGACAGGGCAGATTTTAATTCCAACAGGCGGTTTTACCGATGGGCGAGCGATTTCGGAGAATACCTTGAGGGTATAGCAGACAGGGAAAAGCAGGAGGAAGTAAGGTCTGTTTCTGATTTACTGGACGAGATTGAAAGCGAAAATCTGTACCTTGCCTTAATCACGGTGGACAGGCGCACATTACAAATTGTCCTGCTGAAAATGCAGGGATATTCCACAAAGGAGATTGCCCCACTTGTACATTTAACCGCAGGGGCTATCTATGCAAGGATGCAGCATCTACGGAAAAAACTAAAAGATTTTAAGCAATAGAGGGCAAATTTTAACTTTTTCAAGGACTATAGGGTGAGGGATATTTTTTCTCACTCTATTCTTCATGGGAGGATTATTGCATATGGACAACTATATAGACGAAAGAACAAAGGAGCAATTTACCGAAGATACCGCTATTCGAGAAGCAATCAACAACATTTACAATATGCTCGCAGAAATGCCGAAAGAGAAACGCCTTGCTTTCTTTGAGCAAATTTCAAAACCAAAAGATTTGGATTTTATAAAGGAGATGGATGGTATTTATTATGTTGTCTGTGCCCACTTCAACAGAGAACAAAGGGAAGACATGATAACCAAAGTTAATCGGGTATTAGGTACAGAGGTATGAAAATATTTTAATTCGCACTTTAAAGCATTGAAGTAAGACGGCAGATATGGTAGAATAGCATCACTACAAACATCATATCCGACTGTCAGAAAGGAGTTTATTTTGAACAGACAGTCAGAAAAAGTTACTGCCCTCTATTGCAGGCTTAGCCGTGACGATATGCTGCAAGGGGAGAGCAACAGCATTACTAATCAAAAATCAATTATCAGCAAGTACGCAAAGGATAACGGATTTCAGAATCCCCAATTTTTCGTGGATGACGGATACTCAGGTGTAAGCTTCACAAGACCGTCTTTTATGGAACTGATGGAGCTTGCCGAAGCAGGGAAAATTGGAACGATTATTGTCAAAGATCATTCGAGACTTGGTAGAAACCGCCTTGTTGTCGGTCAGCTATTGGAAGAAGATTTTGTCCGTCTGGGCATACGTTATATTGCCATTATGGACAATATCGACACAAAAGACGGATTGAGTGATTTTCTCCCAGTGCAGGACTGGTTCAATGAGATGCACGCCAAGAATACCTCAAAAAAAGTGCGGGCGGTATTCCAAAATAAAGGCATGTCGGGGAAGCCGCTTACAACGGTTATCCCTTATGGTTATAAAAAGAACGAAGCCGAGCCTGCCCATTGGCTGATTGACGAAGAAGCCGCCGAAGTTGTACGCAAAATATTCCGCCTATGCGTTGAGGGATACGGACCGACACAGATAGCAAATATCCTTTTTTCGGAGGGTATAAAAACGCCAACGGAGCATTGGCAGGCACAAGGGCGAAAGACATCTGCACTTCCTGCTGTTCCACATAAATGGGCGGCAAGGACAGTTGCGGATATTCTGGAACGGCTTGAATATTGCGGGCATACGGTTAATTTCCGTTTTACTACACGCTCATTCAAGGACAAAACCATGATACGCAGACCGAAAGAAGAATGGAAAATCTTTGAGAATACCCATGAAGCTATCATTGACAGCGAAACTTGGGCACTCGTGCAGGAGCTTAGAAGCCACAAACGCAGACCAAACCGCACAGGTGAAATCAGTATTTTTTCTGGATTACTCTATTGTGCCGACTGCGGGGAAAAGCTGTATTACAGTGTGACGAACAATTACAGCAGGGAGCAGGCATTTTTTTTCTGTTCTAATTATCGCAAGAGTACGGCAAACTGTACCGCCCACTATATTCGTGAAAAGGTTGTTTACACTTTGGTTCTTGAAAGTTTGCGGCGTGTCCTGTTCTATGTACAGGCATTTGAAAAACAATTCGTGCAGGAACAGCTTAACAAATCAAGCGAGGAACAGCGGAAAGAGCTTGCCAAGAAACGGCGGGAATTAACCAAATCCGAAAAACGTATTGATGGGCTTGATATATTGTTTCAGCGGATTTATGAGGATAACGTATCGGGCAAACTGAGCGATGAGCGTTTTACAACAATGTCGGCAAACTACGAAGCAGAGCAGAAAGCCTTAAAAGAATCTCTTGTCCAGTTAAAAGCAGACATTGAAATGCAGAATGACAAAACCGCAAATGTGTCAGAATTTGTGGAGAAAGTCAGGCGTTATACGGAAATCACGGAACTCACGCCTGCCATCGTCAATGAATTTATTGATTACATTATGGTATCTAAGAAACAGATGATAGACGGAAAGACCGTATATCCCATTGATATTTATTATAGTGGTATCGGTATTATTGATGCTCCATCTGCTGAAGAATATGAAGATATGTTTCAAGAACGCTTAAAACAGAAGCATTCAGATAAAGAAAAAACGGCATAGTCACTAAAACCATACCGTAATTTGATACAGGGCTGCCTTTGTACCTTTCACTTCCTTATGTGAAGGGTACGAAGCCCTCTGTTTATAAGGGTTTGAGACACCTCTCATTAATGCCGCAGACCGGAATCGAACCGGTACGGGAGTATAAGTCCCGCAGGATTTTAAGTCCTGTGCGTCTGCCAGTTCCGCCACTGCGGCATTCTTGCGGCAGATAAATACCGCAAATGGGACCTATAGGGCTCGAACCTATGACCCTCTGCTTGTAAGGCAGATGCTC
>CAMNTM010000021.1 GCA_946558465.1 uncultured Lachnospiraceae bacterium | reverse complement strand
GGTTTTCTTTTGTGCGCCCGGCAGGTGCAGCGGCTTTGTCATCAGTTCCACGCAGTCTGAAAAGCCGAGCAGATAGGCAAGGGCGCCATACCGTGCGCCGAGTGCGTTCTGTTCGCAGGAGTGCAGGTCAATCAGCTCCCGTGCCTCCTTTGGCAGGTCCATAGCCTCCAGCCGGTCTAAATATCCTCCGGACTTCCGGGCAATTTCCTGGTATTCCTCATCCTTTTCCAGAATGCGGTCCAGTACGCCGTTTACCCGCATATCCATCAGCAGGTATAGTACGGAATCCTTATCCATGGCAGAATCCCTCCTTTCCTCAGTGGTGCATATTAACTCTGAATCCGCAGGTTATCAACAGGTAAAATCTAAAAGAATTTTTCAAAAACACCCCGCCGGACTGCTGTCCAAATCTCCGTATAGTGAGGGGACAGCGGCGGCAGAAATTTTATGCCGGAGGGTGTATAAAGCTGTCCGCAAATCTCCGTATGATGAGGAGGTGGCTTAGATGACAGATGAACAGAAAAACAGCCATATCACTACGGAAAGAGAAAGAGTGGCCGTACCGGTCAGTGAAAAGTATATGCTGACCATTAAGGAAGCCGCGGAATATTTCAGCATTGGGACAAAAAAGATGAGGCGGCTTGCCGAAGATAACCTTGGGAGGTTTGCAGTCTACAGTGGGAACCGCTATCTTATCATACGCACAAAATTTGAAAAGTTTGTTGATGAATCTTCTGCGATATAGAACCTTTTTATTTGCCACAAGTAGTTGACTTTCCGGGGCTTTAGAGTGATATATGTCATGACCTGGAAAGGCCGCAGATTTTAGGACAGGAGGGAACAGAAAAATGAGAAAACCGGCACTTGCGGAAAAGGATTTTTTAAATCCGGAGGAGGCAATCGAACTGTTCGATCTCAGCAGGAGAAAGTTTTACCGATTGATAAAGGAAGGAAAGCAGCTTGGGTTTATTGCTCTTTATGGCAGCCGCAGGCTGATCATCAGAGGAGAGTTTGAAAAGTATCTGAAGGCGAATCCGGAAATAAAGGAGGGACTTAAGAATGCCAGCAGGAAGAACAAAGACACGCCGTGACTCCAAGCATCGTGTCCTGCGCCGTGGAGAATCCATCCGGGCAGACGGAAAATACCAGTTTAAGTACCACATAAACGGCAAACCGCATTTTGTCTACAGTTGGAGGCTGGAGCCGACGGATAAGCTGCCGGTGGGGAAAAAGCCATGCCTTTCGTTACGGGAGCTGGAGAAGCAGATCGGGTATGACCTCGACACGCTTTCAGACCCGATGGGGAAAAACATAACCGTCGGAGAACTGGTGGAGCGTTATTTATGCACCAAGACAGGGGTAAAGCCGAACACGCTTGCCAATTACAATTTTGTGCAGAACCTTCTAAAAAAGGAAACTTTTAGTGAGAAAAAGATTTCCCAGGTTAAGACATCGGATGCAAAGCTGTTTTTGATAAAACTGCAGCAGGACGGGAAAGGATACAGCACCATCAAAACGGTGCGTGGAGTTCTTCGGCCGGCGTTTCAGATGGCGGTGGATGATGATGTTCTGCATAAGAACCCATTTGGCTTTGAACTGGCAACGGTGGTGGTAAATGACAGCGTGACAAGGGAGGCAATTACAAAAGACCAGATGAGGAAATTCCTCAAGTTCGTCCATGATGACAATGTCTACTGCAAATATTACGAAGTGGTTTATATCCTCTTCCATACGGGGCTGCGGATTTCGGAGTTTTGCGGTCTGACTTTGCGGGATGTTGACCTGGAAAACAAAATCCTTAATATTGACCACCAGCTCCAGCGGACTGCGAACATGAAGCTGGTGATTGAGTCCACGAAGACAAATGCGGGAACGAGAAAGCTGCCCATGACGGAGGATGTTGCCGAATGCTTCCGGGGCATCATTGAGGACAGGGAGCCGCCGAGGTTTGAAAAGGTGATTGACGGATACAGCGGATTCCTTTTTGTGGATAAGGACTGCAACCCGCTGGTGGCGATGCACTGGGAACACCGTTTCAACCATATGGTCAAGAGGTACAACGATATCTACCGGGTGCAGATGCCGAACATCACGCCTCATGTCTGCCGCCACACTTACTGTAGCAACATGGCAAAATCGGGAATGAATCCAAAGACGCTCCAGTACCTGATGGGGCATAGCGATATCGGGGTGACGCTGAATACATACACGCACCTTGGATTGGAGGATGCTGCGGATGAACTGAAGCGGATGGAAGATTTGGAGGTAGCGAGGAAGGAACTGGAAAAGGCGAAGGGTGAAAAGCCTGTGTCGCAGAAAATGTTCCGTGCAATTTGATAAGGGATGGTAAGGCGCTCTGCTTCGGCGGGGCGTTTTTTTTATAATTTTGTCTCCAAATATGGGCAGTTTTATGGTAGAATGATAATTAGAAAATTAGCATAAATTAAGGAGATGTCATGAACGGATTTGGATTTTATGAGAAATATGTCACGTTAATGGGCAATTTAAGAGATAAACCGGACAGAGCAACACCGTACAAAATAGATTATTTGAGAAAAACAATCAAAGATGGGAAAGTATATAAATTTATTTCATTTGACGGGGAGCCAAGTCTGGTAAGGACGAAGATTGATACATTAAAACAAGGAAAAATATGGTTCTCTTTTTATAAAACATTAAATGATGAAACAGAATTTCAAATTAATTATGATGTAAATAAGATTGCAATGGAAACAGGTCGAAGTGTCAGTAATGTGCATTTACTGATTAACTATTTTACGCAAATGTATGATGTATATTCTCTCACATATGAGTGCCAGGATTATATGTGGAAAGATTATGCATCCAATGGAAATGGGATTTGCATTGAATTTAGTGTAGGGGATTATGATTATTTATATCCCGTAGAGTATTTGGACAAAGAAAGTATTGATTTTAACAAAATGATAATTTCAGGGATTAACAATGGTGATTTTGCATTTGCCATTATTCCATGGGTAATTAAAAATCCGTATAATGTAACTTTGAATATTGATTCTACAAAAGAGAAGGAAGTAAGGATGCTTTATTGCCCATATGACCTGGGGGAAGTGAATGGTGGCACAATTGAAATGAATATTAAGGAACGATTAGGCTATAAGGGAATCGCAAAGCCATATGTAGATTTTGACTTAAATATTTCAAAAATTATTTTTGGGGATAAATGTAATAGTAAATTGATAGAGGAATTGAAATCGTACCTGAATGCAAAGGGGATAGGCTATACATATTTATAAAAATGAGAAGACAAATAAATGCAGTAGTAAAAACTTCCGATTCTTACTACGTTTTTACTACGATTGACGGCTTCAACTTGCCACATTTTGCCCCGTTTTGCTCATTCTGTGATTTTTTTAACAATTATCTTTGAAAAAATAAACCTCGCAAAACGTGCCAAAACACGGCAAATCAACGCAATTTAGGAGGAATTTTTATTATGATTAAGATACTTTTCGTGTGCCACGGCAGTATCCTTATGGAATATATCAGAGTAACAAACGAGAATATAGAAAAAGAACATATATGCTGTGCGATTTCAAACAATAATGATATTCAGGTGTCATCAAAAAAGAGCTGGCTGAAAGAACGTTTTGCTGATGGTTTAGTTTTTCTAAAAAGTGAACAGCGCGGAAAGTGTTTTATTGAGTATATACCTGCTGAAAATGCATGGAATCCTATTGCCGCGGACGGTTATATGTATATTGACTGTTTATGGGTGTCTGGTTCTTTTAAAGGGCATGGTTATTCGACGGAGCTCTTAAATACCTGTATTGAAGATAGCAGAAACAAAGGGAAAAAAGGATTATGCATCTTATCTGCGGCAAAGAAAAAACCATTTCTGGCTGACCCTAAATTCCTGAAATACAAAGGCTTTGTTGTTAGTGATGAAGCAGATAATGGTATTCAGCTGTGGTATTTACCTTTTACAGAAGATGTTTTATTGCCCAAATTCAAAGAATGTGCGAAACATCCACATATTGATGAGGCAGGATATGTTTTGTATTATACCAGCCAGTGTCCGTTTAATGCAAAATATATTCCTGTAGTTGAAAATATTGCAAAAAAGAAATCTATAAAATTCAAGTCGATTCATTTACAAAACAAAGAGGCGGCACAAAATGCTCCAACACCAATTACAACCTATGCATTATTTTTAGATGGCATCTATATTACAAATGAGCAGATGAATGACAAGAGATTTTTGAAACTATTAGAAAAGCAGCTTCACGTTTGAAGACTGCAGTTAAGGAAAATTATATAAACACTGTCCGCAGCAGGCGGTAAACCAAAACAGGGAATTCAAGAAATTTCCTGTTTTTTTGTACTCATTTTTGAATTTTGAAAAATGCCGGGGAAGCCTTCGCAGACAGGAAATCGAAATTCAGTGTTTTACTGGCTGGATAGAATTGTCCGACGTATTTTCAGGCAGGTTTTCAGATGGTAAAATATTTTGATAATAAAAATACTTGACAAACAAAATAATATGACATATACTTTGAAAGTCAAAATAAAAATGGAAGAATTTGAGAGATTATTATGAATGGAATTATATGCGGGACAGGCTCTTACATACCGTCCTATACGATGGACAACAACGACATAGCAGGGCTTGTGGACACGAATGACATGTGGATACGTGAACGTACCGGGGTTGTAAAGCGCCATATTATAAAGGATGAGACGACGGCTTCTATGGCGGCTGAGGCTGGAAAACGTGCACTTGAGAACGCAGGAATGAAGGCAGAGGAGCTGGAGCTTATTTTGGTAGCCACTATATCATCGAATGTGATTCTTCCCTGTACGGCCTGCGAGGTACAAAAAAGCTTGGGTGCGGTTCATGCTACCTGTTTTGATTTGGGCGGAGCCGCTTGTACGGGGTTTGTGCTTGCCTACAATACAGCGTCGGCGTATTTGGAAGCAGGGGTATACAAGACGGCGCTTGTTATCGGAAGTGAGAGCCTTTCTGCTCTGACGAATTGGAAAGACAGGAGAACCTGCATTCTGTTCGGAGACGGAGCAGGGGCGGCTGTTATGAAGGCCGGAGAAGGAAAAGGCTGGCTTCCAGTGACGCATTCTGACGGTGGAAAGGGTGAGGCTCTTACCTGCAGAAGCCGGTATTGCAGCAACGGACTTACTTCAAAGCTTCGTCCGGAGGATATGACAGATGAGGCAAATTTTATCCAGATGGATGGGCAGGCTGTATTCAAATTTGCAGTAAAGCGGGTGCCGGAAGTGATTCAGGAGGTGCTTGAGGCAAATGCACTGAAGGGAGAAGATATATTTCTATATATTCTACACCAGGCAAATAAAAGAATCGTGGAGGCTGTGGCAAAGCGGCTGTCCGAGCCGATAGAAAAATTTCCGATGAATCTGGAGGAATATGGAAACACCTCCTCTGCCAGCATTCCCATTCTTCTTGATGAGTTGAATCGAGGCGGCAGGCTTAAAACAGGGCAGAAGCTGGTGCTGGCGGGTTTTGGAGCGGGACTTACCTGGGGGGCCGTGGTTGTGGAGTGGTCTTGTCCGGTAAAGCAGCCTTATGGATCATAGCAGCAATGTCCTGTAAGGCAGATAAATAAAAGAGTAAAATATAAAAGGAGAAATGAAAAATGTTAGAAAAAATCAAGGAATTAACAGCTGAAAATCTTGGAGTCAATGTAGAAGGTATCACAGAGGCAACGTCATTTAAAGACGATTTAGGAGCAGATTCGCTGGATTTATTTGAGTTGGTGATGGCACTGGAGGAGGAGTACGATGTGGAGATACCGACAGAGGATTTAGAGCAGATAGCTACGGTTGGAGAGGTAATACAATATATTCAGTCTCATAAGGAATAGGAGCGCCGAAGAAGCAGAAGTACTGAAGCAGAAAGGCTGAGGAAGCGAAAGGGCTGGAGAAATAGAAAGCAGAGGTTTTAGAATGCATACAAGAATTACAAAATTGTTGGAAATCGAGCACCCGATTATTCAAGGGGGTATGGCGTGGGTTGCGGAGTATAAGCTGGCATCGGCAGTTTCGAAGGCCGGGGGACTTGGGCTGATTGGTGCGGCAAATGCGCCGGCAGACTGGGTGAGAGACCAGATCCGAAGTGCAAAAAGGGAGACAGAAAAGCCATTTGGTATCAATATTATGCTGATGAGTCCCTATGCGGATCAGGTGGCGCAGCTTGCTGCCGATGAAGGTGTCAAGGTTGTTACAACCGGGGCGGGTAATCCGGAAAAATATATGAAGATGTGGAAGGAAGCGGGGATAAAGGTGATTCCTGTCGTAGCCTCTGTCGCACTTGCAAAACGAATGGAGCGGTGCGGTGCGGATGCTGTTGTGGCTGAAGGATGTGAAGCCGGCGGACACATCGGAGAGAATACAACGATGGTGCTGGTGCCACAGGTTGCAGATGCAGTCAGCATTCCGGTAATTGCGGCTGGAGGAATTGCAGACGGCCGTGGAATAGCAGCTGCATTCATGCTGGGGGCAGAGGGTGTGCAGATGGGAACACATTTTGTTGTTACAGATGAATGTCAGGTACATGACAATTATAAAGAGAGGATTATCAAGGCAAAGGATATTGATTCCAGGGTGACTGGAAGGAGTACAGGGCATCCTATACGCGTTCTGCGTAATGAGATGACAAAGCGCTATTTAGAGCTTGAGAATCAGGGCGCAGGTTTTGAGGAGCTGGAAGAATTGACGCTTGGCGGCCTGAGAAAAGCGGTCATAGAAGGTGACATAAAAAACGGAAGTGTTATGGCAGGCCAGATTGCAGGTATGGTGAAGGAAAGAATGTCCTGCAGAACATTGATAGAAAAGCTGGTGCAGGAGACAGAGACAGTTATGAAGGGAATCAAAATATATGAGTAGAATTGCATTTATCTATCCGGGGCAAGGCGCTCAGAAGGCAGGTATGGGAGCTGATTTTTATGAAAAGGCTGTGGCGGCAAGAAAGCTTTATGATGCGGCAGGCAAAGCGCTGGAGCTGAATATGAGGGAGCTGTGCTTTGAGGAAAATGACAGGCTGGATCTGACAGAGTATACGCAGGCGGCACTAGTAACGACCTGCCTTGCTATAACAAGAGTGGTAAAAGATGCAGGGATTATGCCGGAGATAACAGCAGGCTTAAGTCTGGGAGAGTATGCGGCGATTGCGGCGGCGGGCGGTATCCGGGAGCTGGATGCAATCCGCCTTGTACGCAGGCGTGGGATTCTGATGCAGAACACTGTCCCGGCCGGAGAGGGTGCGATGTGTGCAGTTATAGGACTAGATACGGAGAAGCTTGAAAAAATGCTTGACGGCATGCAGGATGTGACGATCGCAAATTATAATTGTCCGGGGCAGATTGTAATTACGGGACGAAGGGCAGCGGTGGAGAAGCTGGAGGACAGACTAAAGGAGGCAGGAGCAAAACGCACAGTTATGCTGAACGTAAGCGGCCCGTTTCATTCTCCGCTTTTATCTGAGGCAGGAGAAAAGCTGGAAGACGAGCTTGCGGAGACAGAATTCTCGCCTCTTACGATTCCATATATAACAAACGTAGGGGCAGAAAAGATAGAAGATATTTCCCGGACCAGAGAGCTGCTTAAAAGGCAGGTGAGTGCTCCGGTATGCTGGATGCAGAGTATGGAGCTTATGATTTCCGAAGGTGTAGATACCTTTGTGGAGATTGGACCGGGAAGAACGCTTGCAGGCTTCATGAAGAAAATAGACAGGAATGTAAAGGTGCACAACATTTCCTCATGGGAGGATGTTGAGAAAGTATGCAGTTACATCGCTAAGTGAAGTCAACGCAGCAGATGAAATATTAGGCATAAGGCATACTGATAGAAAGGCGGCGTAAGGAAGAATGTTAAAAGGAAAAACAGCATTGGTTACCGGGGCTTCCCGGGGGATCGGAAGAGAGACAGCAATAAAGCTGGCAGCTTTGGGAGCTGTTGTGATGATTAACTATAACGGCTCAAAGGAACAGGCAGAGGAAGTAAAAGATGAGATTGAAAAGCGTGGCGGACGGGCAGTGCTTTGTCAGTGTGATGTGTCAGATTATGCCGCGTGCGAGGCATGTATACAAGAGATTATAAAGCAACAAGGAGGACTTGACATTCTGGTCAACAATGCAGGAATTACAAGAGACAGTCTTTTGATGCGGATGTCAGAAGAGGATTTTGATGCGGTTTTGAGTACAAATCTAAAGGGTGCTTTCCATACGATTCGTTTTGCGATGCGCCAGATGTTGAAGCAGAGAAGTGGAAGGATTGTAAATATTTCTTCAGTGGCAGGCGTGACAGGTAATATAGGACAAGCAAATTACGCAGCTGCAAAGGCGGGGCTTATCGGCCTTACCAAGACTGTGGCGAGAGAGGCAGCGTCCCGCGGCATTACGGTAAATGCGGTTGCGCCGGGATTCATTGAAACGGATATGACGGCCGGACTTCCTGAAAGGGTAAGGGAGGGTGCAGCGGCGCAGATTCCTCTTGGCTGCTTCGGAAGGCCGGAGCATGTAGCGGCGGCTGTAGCATTTCTTGTATCGAAGGAGGCAGAATATATTACCGGGCAGGTGCTTCATGTGGATGGCGGCATGGTTATGTAAGAGGAAGGAAAATAATAGCTATGAAAAGAAGAGTTGTAGTAACAGGTCTGGGGGCGGTAACACCTGTCGGCAATACAGTGTCCGAATTCTGGAGCAGTGTCCGGGAGGGCAGAGTAGGAATCGGAAAAATTACAAAGTTTAATACGACGGGTTATAAGGTAAGTCTGGCGGCAGAGGTAAAGAATTTCGCGGCAAAGGATTACATAGATCCGAAGGCCGCAAGACGGATGGAGCCATTTACCCAGTATGCAGTGGCAGCTGCGAAAGAAGCATATGAGGATTCCGGAATTAAGATTGAGAATGAAGATGCATTTCGCGCCGGAGTAATTGTAGGTTCTGGAATCGGAAGTCTCCAGGAGGTTGAAAAGGAATATGAACGGATTCGTACAAAGGGACCATCCAGAGTGAATCCGCTTATGGTGCCTCTCATGATATCCAATATGGCAGCCGGAAATATATCCATTCAGCTTGGGTTTAGAGGAAAATGCACAAATGTAGTGACAGCCTGTGCTTCTGGAACGAACTGTATCGGAGATGCATTTCGTGCAGTTCAGTATGGGGATGCAGATTTTGTTCTCGCAGGTGGTGCGGAAAGCTGTATCTGCCCGACAGGAGTGGCCGGGTTTACCGGACTTACAGCACTTTCTCTGTCGCAGGACCCTATGCGGGCATCCATTCCATTTGACAAGGACAGGGACGGTTTTGTGCTTGGCGAGGGCGCCGGGATTGTGATGTTAGAGGAACTGGAGCATGCCAGGGCAAGGGGAGCACATATCTATGCGGAGCTTGCGGGATATGGTTCGACGAGTGATGCCTATCATATCACGTCACCGGCAGAGGATGGCAGCGGTGCAGCGAAAGCCATGAGTCTTGCGATGGAGGAAGGCGGGATTGCCCCCATTCAGTTAGACTATATTAATGCGCATGGAACTAGTACCCGTCACAATGACTTATTTGAAACAAAGGCTGTCAGGCTGGCGCTTGGAGAGGAGGCAGCAAAGCGGGTAAATATCAATTCGACCAAATCTATGATCGGACATCTTCTGGGAGCGGCCGGAGGTGTAGAATTCATTGTCTGTGTAAAAAGTATTGAAGACGGCTTTATCCATCAGACAGTCGGAACCAGTAAGCCGGGCGAAGGCTGTGACCTGAATTATACGATCGGCGCACCGGTACAAAGGGATATACATTTTGCACTCACGAATTCTTTAGGGTTCGGCGGGCATAATGCGGCGCTTTTAGTGAAAAAGTATGAAGAAGGAGTATAAAAGATGGACACAGAAACTTTAATTGAGCTGGTTCAGGCAGTGTCGGAATCAGAGCTGACCAGATTCCGATACGAAGAAAAAGACGTGAAGATTCAGCTGGAAAAGAAAAAAGGGAAGCTGCAGCTTGTGAAGACTTCGGAGCTTCCGGCAGAAAAGGATTCTGGGACAGCGGAAAAGAAAGAAGAAAAAAGCCAGTCACAAGTAAAAGCTGGAAGGCTGGTAGAGTCTCCTCTTGTAGGAACCTTTTATGCAGCGCCTGCAGAGGGCGAAAAACCGTTTGTATCGGTTGGAGATACGGTTAAAAAAGGCCAGCCGCTGGCAATCATAGAGGCCATGAAGCTGATGAATGAGATAGAAAGCGAATACGACGGAACCTTAGAAGAGATCTTGGTGGAAAACGGAGATATGGTCGAGTACGGCCAGCCGCTGTTTCGGATTAGATAAAAAGGGACAGGGTATTTTGAATCTGGGACGGGGTAAAACGAGTTTTACCCCGTCCCCAATTAAAAGGAGGCAGTAATGAATTATCTAAGTATCAACCAAATCAAAGAAATTATCCCGCATCGTCATCCATTTCTTCTCCTTGATTATATCGAGGATTATGAGCCGGGTCAGTATGCCGTCGGATATAAATGTGTGACCTTCCGGGAGGATTTTTTTGCAGGCCACTTTCCTGCGGAGCCAGTAATGCCCGGGGTGCTGACGGTAGAAGCTTTGGCGCAGACAGGTGCCGTAGCGATATTGAGTCTTGAAGAGAATCGGGGGAAGACGGCATATTTCGGCGGTATTAATAAATGTAAATTTAAGGGTAAGATTGTGCCGGGAGATAAGGTACGTCTAGAGACCAGAATTATAAAGCGCAAGGGGCCGGTAGGAGTCGGAGAAGCGGCTGCGAGTGTGGAAGGCAGGACAGTTGTCAGTGCAGAGCTGACATTTATGATTGGATAGGTGGTAGAAGTGATAAAGAAGATATTAATCGCAAATCGTGGTGAGATTGCAGTCCGTATCATCCGTGCCTGCAGAGAAATGGGTATCGAGAGTGTGGCGGTTTATTCGGAGGCAGACAGTGAAGCACTTCACGCAAAGCTTGCAGACGAGGCCGTGTGTATCGGTCCGGCGGCCCCTTCAGAGAGCTATCTCAGTATGGACCGTATTATCAGTGCGGCGGTTGTAACGGGGGCAGACGCCATTCATCCCGGCTTTGGCTTTTTGTCGGAGAACAGCCGGTTTGCAAAGCTGTGTGAAAAATGTAAGATTACCTTCATAGGTCCCGGCGCGGAGGTAATTGCAAAGCTTGGAAATAAACAGGAAGCCCGCAATACCATGATGGCTGCGGGAGTTCCGGTTATTCCGGGAAGCCAAAAGCCGGTATATAAGGCTGAGGAAGGTGAAAAAGCAGCGGCACAGATTGGTTACCCTGTTATGATTAAAGCAGCTTTAGGGGGCGGCGGTAAGGGTATGCGGGCGGCAGAGACTTCGAAGGAGTTTAAAAAATGCTTTGATACGGCGCAGCAGGAAGCGCAGAATGCATTCGGCGACGGGATGATGTATGTGGAGCATCTGATTCAGAGTCCACGCCATATAGAGTTCCAGATTCTTGCAGACAGCTATGGAAATGTAATTCATCTGGGAGAGCGGGATTGTTCTATCCAGAGAAATCATCAGAAATTGATTGAAGAATCTCCATCTGCAGAACTGTCAGAAGAGCTTCGTCAGAAGATGGGAGAGGCAGCAGTAAAAGCAGCGAAGGCCGCTCACTATGTAAATGCAGGAACTATAGAATTTTTACTCGAAAAGGACGGAAGCTTTTATTTTATGGAGATGAACACCCGTATACAGGTGGAGCATCCGGTTACAGAGTGGGTAACCGGGATGGATTTGATTAAGGAACAGATCCGCATTGCATCGGGCAGGAAGTTATCCTGCCGCCAGGAGGATATACAGCTGTCCGGACATTCCATTGAGTGCCGCATCAATGCCGAAAGTCCGGATAAAGGCTTCAGGCCTTCGCCCGGTACGGTGAAGGATATGCACCTTCCGGGAGGAAAAGGAATCCGAATTGACTCGGCAATCTATAGTGGATACACGATTCCGCCCTACTATGATTCTATGATTGCCAAGCTGAGTGTATGGGCCAGAAATCGAAGCGAGGCGATACGCAAGATGAGAAGTGCATTGGGTGAGGTTATTATTGAGGGAGTAGATACAAATGTGGATTATCAGTATGAAATTTTGAATCATCCGGAGTACATTTCCGGAAATATAGATATTGATTTTATCGAAAATATGAAAAGGTGATAATACATGAAATTAGATAATATGTTCAAAAAACCCAGCGTATCTTCCGGCAAAAAGGGAAAAAGGCCTGAGGTTCCAGAGGGACTTCTCCGAAAATGCAACAAATGCGGAAGAGCCATTATCGCAGAGGATGTAAGGAGAGAATTTTATATTTGTCCAAAATGCGGCGGATATTTTCGGGTGCATGCGTACCGCCGCATTGAGATGGTGACAGACGAAGGTACATTTGAAGAGTGGGATAGGGAGTTAAAGTGCGGCAATCCGATTGAGTATAGAGGATATGAAGATAAGCTTGCGGGCCTCAGAGATAAAACAGGGCTTGAAGAAGCAGTTATTACAGGGAAAGCTGAAATCTGCGGAAGTCCGGCAGTAATTGGTGTTTGTGACGGACGTTTTCTCATGGCAAGTATGGGGGAAGCGGTTGGTGAAAAAATAACAAGAGCAGTGGAGCGTGCGACCGAGGAATGTCTTCCGGTAGTGTTATTTGCCTGTTCCGGCGGAGCAAGAATGCAGGAGGGGATATTTTCTTTAATGCAGATGGCAAAAACCTCGGCGGCTCTTAAGCGTCACAGCGATGCAGGACTTCTTTATATCAGTGTGTTGACAGACCCGACTACCGGAGGGGTAACGGCAAGCTTTGCCATGCTGGGTGATGTGATTCTGGCAGAGCCTAAGGCGCTGATTGGGTTTGCCGGGCCGAGAGTGATTGAGCAGACGATCAGGCAGAAGCTCCCAAAGGGCTTTCAAAGGTCCGAATTCCTGCTTAAGCATGGGTTTATAGACGGAATTGTGGAGCGTCCAAAACTTAAAGATACATTGTCTAAGATTCTGAAGCTGCACGCAAGGGACATAAAACTACAGGAAGAAGAGCCCAGACAGCATGAAAAAAGTATAAAGCATCAGGAGAGTACTTTAAGTCAGCAAGTCAGTATCGTGATGGGAGGAGAGCCGGATGCGTGGAGCAGAGTGCTTCTTTCCCGCAAGACAGAGCGTCCGGCGGGAATAGATTATATTGAAGAAATGTTTACGGATTTTGTAGAATGCTGCGGAGACCGCTGTTTTGCCGATGACCGGGCAATTATCGGAGGAGTTGCCAGATTCCGCGGACTGCCGGTTACGGTTATTGCACAGGTAAAGGGAAGAGATACAAGAGAAAACCTTGCCTGCAATTTTGGCATGCCTCTTCCGGAGGGATACCGTAAGGCGCTGCGTCTGATGCGCCAAGCAGAAAAGTTTCACCGTCCAGTTATTTGCTTTGTCGATACGCCGGGGGCCTTTTGCGGCATTGAGGCAGAAGAAAGAGGGCAGGGGGAATCCATCGCGCGGAGTCTATATGAAATGTCGGGCTTAAAAGTGCCGGTGCTTTCGATAATTATCGGAGAAGGCGGGAGCGGCGGTGCATTGGCATTAGCAGTAGCAGATGAGGTGTGGATGCTGGAAAATTCTGTATACTCTGTCCTGTCGCCGGAAGGCTTTGCAAGTATTCTGTGGAAGGACAGCTCAAAGGCAAAGGAAGCCGCCGAAGTTATGAAGCTTACCGCAGCTGATCTGAAGGAGATGGGAATTGTGGAGAAGGTATTTTCGGAGCCGGAGAACTATACAGCAGAAAACCTGGAGGAGACGGCAGCTTTGCTGACAAGGGAAATAGAGCGTTTCCTTGCGGAGTATGGAAGGAAATCTCCAGAGGAGCTTACTGCCCGCAGATATGACAGATTCCGCCGGCTGTAATAATAAAAAGAAGTGAAGATGTAATTTCCAATTGATTCTTCTGTATTAATGAGAGTATAATAAATAAAGGTAAAGAACAGGAAGTAGAAGGGCAGGGCAGCAGGCGATGGGAGATGAGTATAAGACAATCAATAGTGTCTTGGTAAATTTGATCAATGAGATATGGGAATTAGAAGGAAAAGCAATCATTACGAAGGAATTCAAGGATATTACAAATAATGACATGCACGTGATAGAGGCCGTCGGCACAGGTAACGGCAGCAATATGTCTTCGATTGCCAAAAAACTAAATATTACAGTCGGCTCCCTGACAACCACGATGAACAATCTGGTAAGAAAAAAGTATGTAGAACGCCGCAGAGGTGAGAAGGACCGCCGTGTCGTACTTATAAAGCTGACTGAGAGGGGCATAGCGGCGTATAAGCATCATGAGAACTACCACCGCCAGATGACGGAAGAGGTTGTTTCAAGACTCAATGAGAAAGAGATGCCTGTATTGATGAAGATGCTGGACGGGTTGACAGAATTCTTTTCCAACTATAATAAACAGAAGGAGCAGAAGTGATGGTAAAAGGTGTAATCTTTGATATGGATGGAACCATGTTTGGTACAGAGCAGGTTTCCACATCAGCGTGGATAGAAGCGGGAGGAGAGCTGGATTTTCCGATTACAGAGGAGGTGATTGATACCTTCCGAGGCAGAAGCCCGGCGATGATTAAGAAGATATTTTTGGAAAGATACGGTGCAGATGCTGATTATGAGAGTCTTAAAGATTTGAGAAATAAGCTGTATATCCAGAAGCTTGAACGAGAAGGTGTTCCGATTAAGGAAGGCCTTTTGCCGCTTCTTGAGTATCTGAAGGCTGAGAAGATACCGATGGCAGTTGCAACGTCTACCAGCGAGGTGCGTGCCAGGAGGATTTTAAAGCTTGCCGGAGTTTATAATTATTTTACAGGCTTTGTATATGGGGATACCCTGGCGGCCAGCAAACCGGAGCCGGATATCTTTCTGGAGGCAGCCAGGAGGATTGACCAAAGCCCGGAGGAATGTCTGGTGCTGGAGGACAGTACGGCAGGTGTGATGGCCGGAAAGGCAGCAGGAGGCTATATTATACATATTCCTGATATGATAGAGGTGCCGGAAGAGGTGAAGGAAGGTATCACAGCAGAATTTACGAATCTTAATCAGGTGATAGAATGGGTCAGAGAAAATCGGAGATGACGGATAACGAGATACTGAGAAAAGGTAAGGCAGATAAAAGAAAAAGATAAAATGACTAGGGCAGGAGAAAGAAAAACCGGGTTAAAGTAAGGAGGCGGTATTCAATGTATGAGACGGAGGCGGCAAGGCTTCAAAGTATTATTGATGACACGGATAATATCGTGTTTTTTGGAGGCGCGGGAGTGTCTACGGAAAGTAATATACCTGATTTCAGGAGCGCGGACGGCTTGTATCAGCAGAAATACAAGTACTCTCCGGAGCAGATTGTAAGTCACAGCTTTTTCATACAGAATACAGAAGGCTTTTACGGATTCTATAAGGAAAAAATGATGTTTCTTGAAGCAAAGCCTAACGCGGCTCATCTGAAGCTTGCCGAGCTTGAGGAGTCAGGGAAATTAAAGGCTGTGATTACGCAGAATATTGACGGTCTCCATCAGGCGGCAGGAAGTAAGAATGTGTATGAGATACACGGAAGTATCCTGCGCAATTACTGCCAGCGCTGCGGGAAATTTTATGACGCTGCTTATGTAAAGGCGGCTTGGGGAGTTCCTCGCTGCGAATGCGGTGGAATCATAAAGCCGGATGTAGTGCTGTATGAGGAGGGTCTTGACTCCAGACTGATTCATAAAAGCATTCAGGCAATCAGTAAGGCAGATACCCTGATTATCGGCGGTACATCTCTTGTGGTATATCCGGCTGCCAGCTTTATAGACTATTTCAAAGGAAGGCATCTGGTTGTGATAAATAAGAGTGCAACGGCCAGGGAGGTTGGTGCAGAGCTTACCATTGCGGCTCCGATAGGAGAGGTGATGAGCCGGATAAAGGTGTGATGCATGGTAAGAAAATCGAGTTATAAGTGACAGAACGCTGGCAGATTTGTGCCGCAATACATTTTGTGCGAAGTAAATAGTACAGCTGCAAAGATAACAGGGGGGATATACTACTGTGAAGGTGTTTGATTTGTTCAGTAAGAAATCTGAAAAAGGTACAGCCGGAAAAAATAGAAATAAAAATGATATAAAGGCGCTGGAAGTATACTCCGGTATGCGCGTTATTGTGGAGAATTCGGAAGGCAGGATGCTTTTTATCGGTAAATTACAGGATCCACAAAGAGATACGGCAGAACTGCATCAGTATTCGGATACAGAGGTTTATCAGGAATCGAATACTGATATAGAGAGTTCCTTAAATTCAGATTCCGTTCCTGTCAAAATCCGCGGTTATAATGATCGGGAAAGAAAAGCGGTTTTTATGGAGGGAACGATTATATTCAAGCAGAAGCATATATGGAAGATAGAAAATCTAACTATAACGAAAGTTGAGAATGAACGCTCTTACCCCCGTATGGATACCGATGCTGAAGTGATAATTACTGCGCCGGACGAAACGAATGACAAAGAGAAGCTTTGCAGGCTTTTGAATATTAGTGTAGGAGGAGCGAGTATTAGTTCTGGATATCGGTATTATAAGGGTGATAAGTTTTTGATGAAGGCGAAGCTGTCTGAGAACAGGCCGTCATTTAATGTGTATTGTGAGGTGCTGCGTGTTGTACAGAAAGACATAGGCAGCTTCGAATATGGATGCCGTTTTGTAGAGCTGACTGAAGCTTGCCGGGAACAGATTACACAGAACATTGCGCAGATTGTGGAAACAGAAAATTGATACTGCAGCAGGACAGCGGCTTATTTGCTGCTGTCCTATTTTGTATCTTTAGTATACATAAATATGCAGATTACCGTTAATATGGCTTCTACAACAGGCTGTGACGCAATTACACCATTCAGCTGCCAGAAGTAATTTAATATGATTACTCCCGGAATAAATAGTACCACATTTCTTAGAAGTGTAATGATTAGTGAATTTACTGCTTTTCCCAATGCCTGAAAATAGCTTGTCATCATGTTGATAATACCAAGCATAGGAGCTGACAGGCAGAGAATTCTCACGAAATATCCTGCTTGCTCAATCAAAATATTATCCTGCAGGAATATGGCAGCGAGCGGTTTCCCAAAAATGATAAAGACAGCCGTAAATACCGCACCCATAAGAATTCCATATAATACTGTATATTTTACAATATCAGACATTTTCTTTTTTTCATTTCCCCCATAACAATATCCTACTAAAGGAGCAACACCCTGAGATAAGCCTACTGACAGCAAAATCGGAATCATGTCAAGTTTATACGCGATACCATAAGATGCTACTGCGTCAGACCCATAAATACTAATATAGTTGTTAAGGACAATATTAGAAACACTCATAAGCACCGTGATGAGAGCACCCGGAATACCAATGCTTACTATGCTGCGAATCATTGCTGCATTTAGTGAAAAACGTTTAATTGCTAATGATATTAATTGATTCCCTTTGTGTTCTTCACGAATCATGCAGATAATATAATATACCGCTGCGCATACAAATCCCAAAGAAGTTGCAAGTGCCGCTCCTGCTGTTTTCCATCCCAGAACAGCTATAAAAATATAATCCAGTACCATATTAATTACATTTCCAAGGATCAATCCAATAGTGCCTTCTTTTATCAGGCCGGCCGAGCGGAACAAGTGAACAAATCCATTTGCCAGCATAATAAAAGGAGTGCCTATAAAAATCCATTTTAGATAATCACAGGTATAGATAATATTATCTGTATCTGCACCGGATATTTTTGCTAACGGCTGCAAAAATGCCAGTCCTGCAGCAAGGGTAATAATGCCTGCAAATGCCATTGCATACGTACAAAAATTCATTGCTGTACCGGATTCTTCTTTTTTCCCTTCTCCCAATAATCTGGCGATTACACTGCTGCCGCCCATTCCCAAAATACAGGCAATGGACATGATAATAAGTAATATTGGTGCACACAATGTTACTGCAGCAATTGCTGCAGGTTCTTTTGTCAAAGAAACGAAAAATGTGTCGGCAATATTATAGATAAGCGTTGTAAGCTGTCCCAGCATAGCTGGTAATCCAACTTTCATAATTGCTTTGGAAATATTTTTTTCTTCAAAAATTGATGTCATATTTTCTTCACCTCCATTGAATGTATTTGGATTATAGTATAAAATAAATTGAAAAAATAAGACATTTGTCCTGTTAAAGGAGATTTATGGAAAGAGTATATGATAAAAAGAAGATTGCAGTTTATATTGCTGAAAGTAGATATCGAGATGTACTTGTTTCGTTGGATATAGATTTTTATGTGATAAAATATGAAAAGGGTGAATTAGTATGTTCGCCTTTTCAGGATGAATTGTTATTTCAAATTGTAGAACAGGGCTCTATAAATATTTACTTCATTCGTAATGATGGTACAAGATATTCATTGTCAAATGCAGCAGAGGGCAGCTTTCTCGGAGATATGGATATTTTTTATCCGAAAAACAGCAGTATATATGCTGAGGCAGCTCAGAGCGCAGTTTGTATATCATGTTCTATTGAAAAACATAAAGAGATACTGCTTTCTGATAACGAGTTTTTGAAGCTGATATGTAGCAGTCTTTCAGCCAAAATCGGAGCATTAACTAATAAGGATGCAGCTCCTGCGTCTCTTACAGAACGGGTTATATCCTATATGAAGTATAAATGTAGTGACGGGACTTTGAAGGGAGTCGAACAGAGTGCTTTTCATCTTCATTGCAGTGCAAGACAGCTTCAGAGAATTTTGAATCAGTGTGAAGCTGCCGGATTGGTCAGGAAGCTGGGAAAGGGGACATACAAGCTCGTTTTCTATTAACATCCTCTTGAAAAATACCCCATAAGGGTATATAATGACTTTGAGCTAAGGAAATACTCTATATAAAAATATGAAAAAACGGGTGTTAAAAGTATTATAAAAGAATTAACAGAGAGGATGGAAACAAGTGATACAATACAATGTGACGGGTATGAGCTGCGCTGCCTGCAGTGCCAGAGTTGAAAAGGCAGTAGCTAAAGTGCCGGGAGTAGAGTCTGTCTCGGTGAGTCTTCTTACGAACTCTATGGGAGTAGAAGGAGATGCAGATTCATCTGCAGTGATAAAAGCAGTCACGGATGCCGGATACGGCGCGTCAGAAAAGAGCAGTGCAGGGAATAAAAAAGCCGGCCAATCTGCCGCCGGGAAGGACGATTTTCTGACGGATACAGAGACCCCGAAGATGAAGAGACGATTATTCTGGTCTGTTTTATTTTTGATTCCGCTGCTCTATTTTCACATGGGGCATATGGTACTTGGCTGGCCGATACCTGGCTGGTTTGTGGGGAATCATCTGGCTATGGGATTGTTCCAAATGTTGTTTACCACCATTATCATGGTCATCAATCAAAAATTTTTTGTAAGCGGTGTTAAAGGGCTGATGCATGGAGCACCTAACATGGATACACTGGTATCTATGGGAGCAGCGGCCGCCTATGGATACAGTACAGTTATCCTGTTTCTTATGACAGATGCCGCTACAAGAGGCGATTCACATATGGTAATGGAATATATGAACGAGTTTTATTTTGAGTCTGCGGCAACGATTCTGACATTGATTACAGTGGGTAAGACGCTGGAATCCTATTCTAAGGGCCGGACAACGGATGCTATAAAGGGACTTATGAAGCTGGCTCCGAAGACAGCAGTTATTGTGCGTGACGGGATTGAGGCAGAGGTAGATATCGAACAGGTGCGAAAGGGAGATATCTTTGTGGTGCGTCCTGGTGAAAATATTCCTGTAGATGGTGTTATCTTAGAGGGAAACAGTGCAGTGAATGAGTCTGCGCTTACCGGAGAGAGTATTCCTGTTGATAAAAATCCAGGTGATGCAGTATCTGCTGCAACTATCAACCAATCCGGGTTCATCCGCTGTGAGGCGGCCCGTGTCGGTGAAGATACAACACTTTCTCAAATTATTCAGATGGTGAATGATGCATCTGCGACGAAGGCTCCGATTGCGAAAGCAGCGGACAGAGTATCGGGTATATTTGTTCCGGCTGTCATTGCATTAGCGATCACTACAATTCTTGTATGGCTGGCAGCGGGGCATACGATTGGCTTTGCATTGGCAAGAGGTATCTCGGTTCTCGTTATCAGCTGTCCCTGTGCGCTGGGTCTGGCAACCCCGGTGGCCATCATGGTCGGCAGCGGCATGGGAGCGAAGAATGGAATTATGTTTAAAACGGCAGTTTCTTTGGAGGAAACAGGAAGGGTGGAAATTGTCGCATTAGATAAGACCGGTACGATTACCAGCGGAGAACCGAAGGTAACGGATATTATTCCGGCAGGCATTACAGAGAGAGAGCTTTTGAATCTCGCGTATGCACTGGAAAAGAAGAGTGAGCATCCGCTGGCCCGTGCAATTCTTGTAAGGGGACAGGAAGAAAGGGTAGACGAAGGTCTTGAGATACAGGATTTTATGGCTGTTCCTGGGAACGGACTTTCCGGCAGGCTTGGGGACAGTACACTGGTCGGCGGAAATCTGAATTATATAAGTAAATATGCTGAGGTTTCAGATGAGCTCAGTAAGGAGGCGGATGCGCTTTCGGAGGCCGGAAAAACTCCGTTGTTTTTTGCAGAGGACGGGAATCTGATAGGTATTATTGCCGTAGCTGACGTTATTAAAGAAGACAGTCCGCAGGCAGTAAGTGAGCTTCAAAAAATGGGAATCCATGTAGTTATGCTGACAGGAGATAATGAGCGGACGGCGAAAGCTGTCGGCCGTCAGGCAGGTGTGGATGAGGTGATTGCAGGCGTGCTTCCGGAGGGTAAGGAGAGTGTTATCCGCGGCCTGAAGGAAAAGGGACGGGTTGCGATGGTAGGAGACGGTATCAATGATGCGCCGGCCCTGACCCGCGCAGATATGGGGATTGCAATAGGGGCCGGTACAGATATTGCAATTGACGCCGCCGATGTAGTTTTGATGAAAAGCAGGTTAAGTGATGTACCTGCGGCGATTCGTCTGAGCCGCGCCGCGCTTCGGAATATCCACGAAAATCTCTTTTGGGCATTTTTCTATAATGTAATAGGAATCCCGCTTGCGGCCGGTATGTGGATTCCGATTACCGGCTGGGAGATGAATCCAATGTTCGGTGCGGCCGCCATGAGTCTCTCCAGTGTGTGTGTAGTATCAAATGCCCTGCGGCTGAATTTTTTTAAGATGCATGATGCGGGAAAGGATAAGCCTCTCAGGCGCAGACCGCGTGCAAGTAAACCGTTGTCTTTAGAGGAGCATAAAGAGGCCGGAGAAGTACAGGCAGAAGTAGTTATCGGGAAGGCAGATAGAATAAAAGCTGTCAGTCAGACGGGTATGGAGGAAGCAGCTTCTGTGCAGACTGCCGCGGTAAAAACAATGTATATTGAGGGTATGATGTGCGGACATTGCGAGAGAAGTGTCAAAGGAGCGCTTGAAGCGCTAGAGGGTGTAATTTTAGCAGAGGCCAGCCATGAAAGAGGAACGGCAGTAATTTCTCTGAGTGCGGATGTGGCCGATGAAGTGTTAAAAGCCGCCGTTGAAGAAGAGGGTTATACTGTGACGCAAATCGTTTAAAAAATTTCCGGCCGAATAGGCAGAAGAATTTTTAAAAAATAATCAATTAATCTAGGAGGAAATCATGATGACAAAAACAATTGATATTGAAGGAATGGGATGTGCGATGTGTGTGAAAAAGGTGAAAGGTGTCCTGGAATGTCTTGCCGGGGTGGAGAGTGCAGAGGTCAGTCTTGAAAATAACAACGCAGTTGTGTCTCTGAGCGCGGATGTAGCCGATGAGATTCTTAAGAGCGCGGTAGAGTCAAAGGGATTTACAGTGCGCGGGATAGTGTAGAAGATATAAAGCTGATTAAAACCTGCAAAAAGGGACTGCTGTAAATTTTTTGTGTTGTGCAGCAGTCCCTTTTGTTTTAGAATTACTGGAGAATTTAAGAATACGCGAATGTCAGAAATAGCCTAAACAACCTTGTTAATCGTATCCTGCATCAGACAGTAGCTTACAATACTAAGTCCAAATAAAGCGAGAAGTACATAGAGGATATTGGAATTGCTGTTCATGCCTTTGAGACGATCGCACTTTTCTCCCATTTTGTAAAGCCAATAGAAGCTGTAGATGCCGCATGTAACAAGAGAGAGGAGAAATACCATTCCGCCGGAGGCTGCCGCAGTGTCTCCTGTCAGGCTGTTAATTTCGTCATTCATCTTAATCATCCAATAGATACTATAAATCCCGCATGTAACAAAGGAAAGTATAATACACATTGCAATACCGCGCGGAGCAATATATGGATGCGGCGGCTGAAATCCGCTGTTACTATTGTAACTGCCGCTTTGTCCCTGCGGATTGCTGTAATTATAGGAACCGCCGTTTTGTTCCTGCGAGCTGCTATAACTGTAAGAATTTGTATTTTGCCCTTGCGAGCTGTTATAGCTGTAAGAACCCGTATTTTGTCCCTGCGGGTTGTTATAGTTATAGGAACCGCCGTTTTGTCCCTGCATATTGTTGTAGCTGTAGGAAGTGCCGAAATCATTTGGCGGAAGATTATTCTGGGTATAATTTTGTGTCGTTTCCGTCCCAGGAAGAGGGGAGCCGCATTCAACACAGAACGCCGTGTCGTCTGCGCAGACTGCGCCGCATTTTGTACAATATTTCATTTATAGTTCCTCCTTTTGTATCAAGTGTTTGACATATTACTGTATAACAGGGGTATTACGCCCGTGCCAAATAACGATACTATCATATCACAAAATTATGTCTGTTACCAGCATTGCATGTATAAGTTATAAAGTAATTCCAGGCCCCATATTAGGGAATATGAATGAATAAATAAAATCCGCAAGGAAGAGTGTGCTAAGAGCAGCGCAAAGGATAAGCTGTGTACGCCGGGAGACAGTTTGAAACAGGTTGTCAAGCTTCGGTGCCAGGACATAGACAAAAATAAGCCCGCACAGACCAAAGATGAGAAGAGTTTCCAGGCAGATGCGTCCATTCAGGTTAAAGAGCATCTCGTCGCAGCTCCACCATCTTGCGTGGAAAAGATTTTCCATAATAAGACTTGTTATGTACTGTACCAGACCGGAAAGAAGCATCGTGAGTCCGAATATATGAAGCGGACGGTCCCGCCATTGTTCAAGAAGAATCAAAACGAGTACACTGCAGACTCCGTAGATTGGAAGCCACGGTCCCAGAAGCATTCCGCGGTTGACGAGTGTTCCATCAGCGATGAGATGAAGCAGTACTTCCCATGTCCAGCCCGTAAAGGAGCAGAGGAAAAAAAGCAGAGTTAAAGAGACCGGACGATAGCGCCGTTCATAATCAAGCTCTGTGAGTGCCGGAATGCTGCCGAGCAGTTCATTTGTCTGTTCTTCAATATAAGCCTTCATAAAGATTCCCCCTGTTTCTAATATTGTGTGTTCTCTTTGTGTTTCTGACAGCTTTATTGTACAGGGGAAATCTAAATATCTATTGTAGTAATTCTGAAGATTTCTTTAATTTTCCAGCATTCGGATACTACGTGGCAGGATGCCCTTTAAATGAGCAATTGCTGTCCCATAGTTTGTTATAGGAACACCGGCATCCTCGGCGCATCTTATACGGTATTTCATTTCTCGTTCGTTGAGCATACAGCCGCCGCAGTGTATGACAAGCTTGTATCTGCTTATGTCGGAAGGAAATTCTGTTCCGCTGGTAAATTCAAAGTCCAGTTTTTTTCCGGTATAATTTTCTATCCAGCGGGGCAGCTTTACTGTGCCGATATCCCCGCACTGCCGGTGGTGGGTACAGCCCTCAGACAGAAGGACGGTATCACCGTCAGACAGAGAGTTTAGTGCCGCTGCGCCTCGAACCAAAGTTTTCAAATTACCTTTATATCTAGCAAAGAGGATCGAAAATGAGGTAAGCGGAATGTCTTCCGGAACAATTTTTGCGGCCTGCTCGAATACTTGACTGTCGGTAATGACAAGTGCCGGCTTTTTACTATAGGTATTTAAGGCGTGCTGTAGTTCACTATCCCGTACCACGACGGAAACAGCTCCTACATCCAGAAGGTCTCGGATGGTCTGCTGCTGAGGCAGAATCAGCCGTCCTTTCGGGGCAGCTTTGTCGATGGGAACGACAAGAAACACGGTATCAAAAGGCCTTATCAGGTCTGATACAATCCGCCGGGCAGTGTCCTCCTTTGGTACAAGTGCGGCAATCCGTTCCTTAAGCTCAGAGATGTTTTCCCGCGAGGCGGCGCTCACCCAAAGAAGTAGTTCCTTGCTGATATGCCGGTTTTCTGAAAGTTCCTCCGTCAATTTTTCCGGCTCTGCAGTCAGGTCGGCTTTATTTAATAAGATCAGGAAGGGAATTTCTTTTTTCTGGATACGTGTTAGGATTGCATTGTCTTCCTCTGTCATTCCAAGCAGCCCGTCAATGACAAGAAGAGCAATATCAGTCTTATTTAATATCTGATAGGCCTTTTGAATCCTAAGAAGTCCAAGCGCACCTTCGTCGTCAAGTCCGGGAGTATCTATCATGACCACCGGTCCTATAGGCAGAAGCTCCATTGCCTTTAATACAGGATCTGTTGTAGTTCCCTTTACCTCGGATACGATGGCAAGCTGCTGTCCGGTCAGAGCATTGATGATGCTGGATTTTCCGGCATTGCGCCTGCCGAAGATACCAATATGAATTCGTTCTGATGAGGGAGTGTTATTTAAACTCATAAAATGCCTCCATAGCCTAAAACCGGAAATCTCTCCGATTATTTTCTCTGATAAGCTTCAGGTTTTCAAGAACGACTGCTCTTGCCTTTTCATTTGGTACATTAAGAGTTTCTCTGTCAATCAACCTGCCGCCGACTTCTTTTGTTTCAGGGGAGGCGTAATCCATCAGATATTCCTGCAGAGTCATAAGTGCATTTGGATGGCAGCAGTTCTGGATCTGTCCGCTCTTGCAAAGGGACATGAAGCGGTCGCCTGTTCTGCCCTCCCGGTAGCATGCAGTACAGAAGCTTGGGAGGTAGTCAAGTTCCATGAGCCAGCGTACAACTTCATCAAGCGTACGGTTGTCAATTACATCAAACTGCTCGGATTTTTCATCTTCCGGCTCCGGTTCGCAGTAGCCTCCGACGCTGGTCCGGGAGCCTCCGCTGATCTGGGAGATGCCCAGACGAAGAACACGTTCTCTTGTCTTCTGGCTTTCTCTTGTAGAGATAATCATACCTGTGTACGGGACAGCAATACGGATGCATGCCACAATTTTCGCAAAGGTATCGTCATCAATACCATTTGTAAATGCGCTGGCGTCAATATCATCGGCATTGCGCAGTCTCGGCACACTGATGGTGTGAGGACCTACGCCAAATGCAGCCTCAAGGTGTTCGGCGTGCATGAGAAGTCCGGCAAATTCGTAGCGGTATTTGTCAAGTCCGAAAAGTACACCGATGCCCACATCGTCAATGCCGCCTTCCATCGCCCGGTCCATCGCTTCTGTGTGGTAATCGTAGTCATGTTTTGGTCCGGCAGGATGAAGCTTTAGATAGCTTTCTTTATGATAGGTCTCTTGGAATAAGATATAGGTACCGATTTCTGCCTCCTTAAGGAGCCGGTAGTTATCGACAGTCGTAGCTGCGATATTAATATTGACCCTGCGGATAGCTCCATTTTTATGTCGGATGCTGTATATGGTATTTATGGAGTCCAGGTAGTAATCCATAGTGTTGTGTACAGGATCCTCGCCGGCTTCCAGGGCCAGACGCTTGTGTCCCATGTCTTGGAGAGCGGCCACCTCTTTTTTGATTTCCTCCTGGGTCAGTTTTTTCCGGGTAATGTGCCTGTTTTTCAGATGATAAGGACAATAGGTGCAGCTGTTGATACAGTAATTGGACAGATATAAAGGAGCAAAAAGAACAATCCGGTTGCCGTAAAAGTCTTTTTTAATCTGTTCGGCCAGCCGGAAGATTTTTTCATTTGCTCCGGCGTCTTCGCAGGCTAAGAGCAGGGAAGCTTCACGGTGGGAAAGTCCTTTCTTCTGAGCAGCCTTTTCTATCAAAGACTCGATGAGGGGGAGGTTGTTCTTATTCTCGTCCGCATATGCCAGCGTTTCAAGGATTTCCTTATGGTTTATAAAATCGACGGCGTGTTTTGAATTTACATCATACATAGTTGATTTCCTCCTGTATTTTAAGTTTAATGAACTAAGGAATCGCCTCTTGCTGTCACGATGTGGTAACCGATTGCTGACATCTGTGATTTCAGGAGACGAAGACCTTCAGCGGATTCAGCTCCGGTAGAGAGCTTATTATCATAGAGAGAATAGCTGTCCCGTACATGACGGGGAGACAGATTCGGCATAATAACATTGGCACCTGCCAGTATTCCCAGCTCCCGCCCATAAGGATGTATGGATCCAAGTGCAGTGGTGGCGGGAAGAAGGACTCTGGGAAGCAGAAGTCTTAGCAATCCCAAAAGGAAAAGAGTAAGCTCAAGTGTTCCTGCTTTCTGCTTTGAAAACGGGGTGTCATGATGCGGGATAAAAGGACCGATACCTGCCATATGTGGATTCAGCCTTTGGATAAACAGCATATCGGAGGCCAGATTATCGACTGTCTGATAAGGAGAGCCGACCATGAAGCCGGTCCCGGTCTGGAAACCGATGTCCTTAAGGTCCCGCAGGCATTTCTGCCTTGCGGCAGCGCTTAAGGAAGCCGGATGGAGTTTGGCATAATGAGCGGCGTCGTAGGTTTCATGACGAAGCAGATACCGGTCGGCACCGGCGCCAAACAGATGCCGGCAGCTGTCAGTGGAGCGCTCCCCTATAGATAATGTGAGAGCACAGTCGGGATACCTGTTTTTTATGGCGTGAATCAGGCTTTCCATACGTGTGTCAGTATAAAAGCTGTCTTCCCCGCCCTGCAGTACGAAGGTACGGAAGCCTTCTTTATATCCCTGGCGGCAGCAGGCAAGAATCTCTGATTCACTGAGACGGTAGCGGTGAATGTGAGGATTACTTTTTCGAATTCCGCAGTACAGACAGTCGTTCCGGCAGTAATTGGTAAACTCAATAAGCCCCCGGATATAGATGTCTCGTCCATAGTGCTGATGGCGTACCTTTCGGGCAAGACAGAAGAGGTATTCTGACAACCGGGGCGAGCGCCCGGCAATGAGGGCAGTCCATTCCTCTCTTAGGAGGCTGTGGCTGCTGTAAAGTTTATCAATTAGTTTTTTCAGAGTATTGTACTCGTTCATGGGGTTACCGCCTGTTCTTACATATTTGTGCATAAAATAAACCTGACGCCTAAGGCGCCAGGTTCGTGGTGTATACATTGTCCATTCAGAAAAAAAGACAAAAATCGTGTAATAAGGGGGTCAATAAAGAAACGAATCCGTCCGCCTTGCTACTCAGGAATTCCTTTGTAGTCAGCACGTCCAAGCCAATACTATTATAACATGAAATAATAAATTGTACAATAATATTTTTAAAAATGCATGATATTAATAAATTCTTCCATTACTCGTGTTTTGTATCTGTGATTTTTATAATAAAAGAATACCTGGCGCTTGGCATTTTCATCTGGAAGCCTGTAATATACAAGATTTTCAAAGGATGGAAGCTGGCTGACAAGTATATCACTGATAAAGGTTGCACCCAGGCGGGTAGAAGCAGCCATATATGCCGTGGACTGCTGGTGGAGCTCCAGTATAATGTGGGGGTGGAAGCCGGCCTGCCGGCACATTCTGTCTCCTCGGATGCGAGTGTCGTTTCCCGGAGCAAGCATAATGAACGGAGTCCCGGAAAGAGTGCGGAGAGGGACGCAGAGATGCTGTGTATTCAGGTGGTTTCTGCTTTTAATGTCATGGTAAGACAGCTGATATTTTTGTAAATTATCGTTAATGGAGAAGTTTTTTGGAACAGCGAGGAGAATATATTCCTGGCAGTATAATTCCTTATTATACAGAGTGCTGTCGTAACGATAATTATCGATGACAAAATCCAGAGAATTATTGTTCAGCATCTCCTCCAGCTGATTTGTGTTTCCTTCTGTAACCTGGATGGTAATGTCCGGAAATTTTCGTTTGAAACGGGTAATCAGCGTCGGCAGCACGTAGGCGGCAAAAAGGTTGCTGGTGCCCAGGGATAGATGTCCGGCTTTCAGGGTATTGAGGTTGTTGATGTAGTTTTCCACACGCCGCTCTATTTGAAAGATTTCTTCAGCTGCTTCAATGTAGACCTTTCCGCTTTCTGTAAGCTTAAGCGGGGCTGTGCTTCTATCGAACAGAGGAACTCCGATGCTTTCTTCCACCTTCTTAATGCGTGCACTCAAGGAAGGCTGGCTGATGTAAAGATTTTGGGCGGCTTTTGAAAAGCTTTTTTCTCGATAAACCTCATAAACATATTCTTTCCATGTAAACATAAGACACTCCTCATATAGTTAAAAATATATAATAATTATATACTTATATGTATTTGATTATATTATATCTACAAAGTATGATGAAAGTAAAGAGAAACTGTATGAAAAATGGAGGAGACAAACTATGGATAAAATTATGAGGGCAGAAAGAATGAGAGGAGTACATTCTGATATCAGAGGGGCATTATTTATGGAAGCGATGAAGATGCAGGAGGAAGGCAGAGATATATTGAAGCTGAATACTGGTAATCCAGCTTCATTTGGCTTTGGTATGCCTGAAAGCATTAAAGCTGCTTTGGAGGGTCATATTGAAGAGGGAGTCGGATATTGTGATTTCAGAGGTACGCTTCAGGCGCGTGAGGCAATCTGTGAATATGAAAAGGGAAAAGGGATTCAAGGAGTTACGCCGGATGATGTATTTGTCGGCAATGGTGTCAGTGAAGTAGTTTCGTTTGCACTTCTTCCGCTGTTGAATGACGGTGATGAGGTATTGGTGCCGGCGCCCAGCTATTCTTTGTGGGGAAATTCTGTGCAGCTTGCAGGGGGAAGGCCTGTATTCTATATTTGTGATGAAAAGGCCGGATGGTATCCGGACATCGGAGATATTCAGGCAAAGATTACGCCGAGAACCAAAGCGATTGTAATTATTAACCCAAACAATCCTACAGGAATGCTGTATTCCAGGGAAATTCTTCTTGAAATTGCCAAGATAGCAGGAAAGCATGGCTTGTTGATTTTTTCAGATGAAATTTATGACCGTTTGGTGATGGACGGGCTTGAGCATATATCACTCGCTTCGCTTGCGGAGGATGTCCCGGTAGTTACACTGAATGGGTTGTCAAAATCTCACTGTCTCTGCGGCTATAGATGCGGCTGGATGGTTATCAGCGGGCCGGAGAAGATAACTGACGATTATCGGCAGGGAATTATTCAGTTGACTTCTATGAGGCTTTGTGCTAACACACTTGCGCAGATAGTGATTCCTGCAGCAATCAAGGATGTGGAAACGCCGGCATCTATGGTAAGGCCGGGCGGAAGAATCTATGAACAGAGGGAAGCTGCTGTGCGGGAGCTTGAAAGAATAGACGGTATTTCATTTGTGAAAAATAATAGTGCTTTTTATATTTTTCCTAAATTGGATATAAAAAGGTATCACATAACAGATGATAAAAGGTTTGCACGCGACCTGTTATATGCGGCAGGTATTCTGCTTGTTCCGGGGAGTGGATTTGACTGGAAGGAGCCGGATCACTTTAGGATTGTGATGCTGCCGGAGGCAGAGATTCTTGGAAATGCTGTAAAAAGAATAGGAGAATTCCTCAGAGATTATCAGCAGAGTTAGTTTCAGGGGAAATTCCCTTTGCTTTCTTGACTTTCAATAGGGTTTGTTATACGATTTTTAGTATAAAATAATTCTAGATCCTGATAAGAAGGAGATCAGGGAAAAGGACAGGAAACGAAAGATGGAAAATGAGAGCGGGCAGGGCAGGAAACAGCGGAAAACAGAAGATACACCGGAAGACAGAATAAGACGGAAAAGAGCAGAAGATGTACCGGAAGGCAAGATAAGACGGAGAAGAATGGAGGATGTACCGGAAGGCAGGGTAAGACGAAGAAGAACGGAAGATATGCTGGAAGGCAAGATAAGACGGAAAAGAGCAGAAGATGTACCGGAAGGCAGGATAAGACGGAGAAGAACAGAAGATGTACCGGAAGGCAGGGTAAGACAGAAAAGAACAGAGGATATACCGGAAGGTAAGGTAAAACAGCTGAGAATAAAAGGTATGCCCGAAGACAGAGGAGAATTGCCGAAAATAGGAGGTACGCCGGAAGACGGAGAAAAACAGTATAAAAAGGATGCGTCAGAAGATACAGCAAAGCAGCAGATAACAGAGAATATTTCGGCGGATAAAATAAAGCGGTATAGAGAAAAAGATACGCTGGAAAACAGAAAAAGACAGAATCAGATAAGCTTAAGAGAACGGAGGCGGTGGAGACGCCGTATGCTCAAAATCCGCCGGGCGGTGGTTTTGGGTATACTTCTGGCAGTTCTTGTTTTAATTATTTCTTTGATTGTAGTTTCATGCCGGTATATTATGAAGCAACACAGGGAACCAGATGAAGAGAGTGTAAAGCTTTTAAATGAGTATTATGCCGAATTTATAAAGGATACAAAGCAGGAGAAGGAAAAAACGAAGAAAAAGGGAGAGAAGGATTTTTCCGCCTGGTTACTTGAATCATGCGGAGAAGAAGCATGGGAAAAAATAACCGGAAAGCTTAAGAAGTCTGCATTAAAGGATGAGGATTTTTATAAGATAACCGGAAGAACGCTTCATGTGCTTTCTGATACCTATAAGGGCTGGCTTACAGATGATAAGACGGCTGCAAAGCATCACATTTACCTAAGAGACGGCCAAGAAGGGAGTCCTGCAGGTCTTTTATTTGCAGGGGATGTTTGTCTGGAGGAACAGGATTTTGTGCTGAGCCATTATGATGAGGTGCAGGACCTGGAAAAATGTATTTCCCCGGAGATTTTAGAGAGGACTAATCAGGCAGATGTATTTCTCTTAAATCACGAGTATTGTATCAGTGACAGAGGAGAACCGCTGGAAGGAAAATACTACACCTTCCGTGCAAAGCCGAAGCGTATGAAGTTGATTGAGGAAATGGGTACAGATATTGTATCTTTGGCAAATAATCATGTCTATGATTATGGTCCGGACGCACTTTTGGACACAGTGGATCTTTTGGATAAGGCCGGAATCTCGTATGTGGGAGGCGGCCGGAATCTTAATGAGGCAAAGCAGCCGGTTTATTTTGTTGTAAATGGAATTAAGGTCGGCTACACAGCGGCTTCCCGGGCAGAGAAGACACGCTATACTCCGCAGGCGGAAAAGGATGAGCCGGGGGTGCTTCTTATGTATGAGTCAGATGAGTTTGCAGAGGTGATTCAGGCCGCGTCCAGTGAGTGTGATTATCTGATTGCTTATGTACATTGGGGAACTGAGGACAGCGACAGGTTTGAGGACTATCAGCATGAGCAGGCAGAGGAGCTTTTAAAATGCGGGGCAGATATTATCATCGGCGGGCATCCGCATGTACTGCAGGGTATGGAATACATAGACGGGAAGCCCGTCATATATAGTATGGGAGACTTCTGGTTTAATGAGGAAACTAAGTATAATGGACTTCTGGAGCTTAAGGTAACAGGAGAGGGCCTGGGGGAGATGTCATTTGTGCCCTGCCGGCAGTCGGAATATACGACAAGGTATTTGTCTGAAAAGGCTGAACAAAGGGAGCTGTATGATTATTTGGAGGAGCTTTCAAAGGGTGTGAAAATCGGAGATAACGGTGTTATTCAGGAGGTTTTTACGGAGGATGGCAGGACGGATCAGGACAGCGGTTCAGACCAAGACAGTAATGCAGACTAGGACAGAATAAGGGTTCGTGAAGTATTTAAAAGACAATAGTAGCAGGAGGACCAGAGAATGACACAGCATATGGAACATGTCGTACATAGCTTTGCACCGGTTTTTAATAAGGATTCGCGGATTCTTATGCTAGGTACGATGCCGTCGCCGAAGTCAAGGGAAGCTGGCTTTTACTATGGGCATCCCCGCAATCGTTTTTGGAAGGTGGTATCGGATGTATGCGGTGAGGAGCTTCCTCAGACGATAGAGGATAAGACTTCCTTTGCGCTTCGCAACCGGATAGCAGTGTGGGATGTGCTGGCCGGCTGTGAGATAAAGGGAGCAGATGACAGCAGTATCCGCAGCCCGGCAGCCAATGATATGCGAGTGATTTTGGAGCAGGCGGACATCCGGGCCGTGTTTACAACGGGTAAAAAGGCAGCTCAGCTATATGAGAGATATTGTTATCCACAGACCGGGATAGAGGCAGTATGCCTGCCCTCTACAAGCCCGGCAAACTGCCGGGTATCCTATGAGGAGCTTTTTGAACAGTACAAAATAATTCGGGGATACCTGGCAGATTTTTAGGACGTCTTGTAAAAAAGCTTTTGAGGGAGAGAGTATACGGGTTAAGTCTGAGAACTGCAAAGAAGAGTACAAAGTCAGGGAGGTGACGTGTAAGGTGACAAGGGAAGAACGGATAGGAAAGCTGATTGAGTATTTAAAAAGAGAGGATGTTAATTACAGCACGCTGAAAGAACCGTTTGATTATAAAGGTAAGCGGCTCTTGCTTCGAAGTCTTATGAATGTACGCCGGCCGGGAACGGCGGATGAGAAATATTTAAAATTGCAGGATGAGCTTTTAAGAGAAGAGGCTGAGGAGAAGAAAATTGTGGCATGGGAAGAGATACCGGTGATTTCAGAACACTATGCCTGTGCAGGAATCAAGAATGCTGACAGAATAGCGTTGTGGAAGGGAGATATAACCAGATTATACGTGGATGCAATTGTAAATGCTGCGAACAGCCAGATGCTAGGCTGCTTTGTGCCATGTCATGGCTGTATTGATAATGCGATACATTCGGCAGCAGGTATTCAGCTTCGCAATGAATGCGCTGAAATAATGGAAAGGCAGGGACACGAGGAGCCGGCAGGAGGGGCTAAAATTACGAAAGGGTATAATCTTCCGGCAAAACATGTAATTCATACGGTTGGACCAATTGTAGGAGGAGCGGTTACGGATAAGCATAAAAGGGATCTCTGCTCCTGTTATGCAAGCTGCATGAGGCTGGCAGAAAAGGAAGGTCTTCAGACAATAGCTTTTTGCTGTATCTCCACAGGAGAGTTCCATTTTCCAAATAAGCTGGCAGCACAGCTGGCAGTAGAAACGGTGGACCGTTATCTGACGGCGTCGAAGCTTACAAAAGTTATATTTAACGTGTTTAAGGATGAAGATTATCATATATACAAGAAATTGTTTGCTTAGAAGGGATGGACGAAAATATTTATGGAAAATCTTGTATTCAGTCTGAATGCAGCAGCTCCGGTATTTTTACTTATGGTACTGGGGCTGTTTTTCAGAAAAATCGGATGGATAGACGAGGAATTTGCCGAAAAGATGAATAAGTTTGTATTCCGGATTCCGCTTCCTGTGCTGGTATTTAATGATCTGGCATCTGTGGATTTTGAACAGGCATGGAATACCAGGTTTGTGTTGTTCTGCTTTCTAGTGACGATATTAAGCATTACGGCCTCGGCAGCAATATCCCTGCTGCTTTGCAGCAGGGCGCTGCGGGGAGAATTTATTCAGGCATCCTACCGCAGCAGTGCGGCGCTTCTTGGCATCGCGTTTATTCAGAATATTTACGGTACGGCGGGTATGGCGCCGATGATGATAATTGGAAGTGTTCCTTTATATAATATTATGGCAGTTGTTGTTCTTTCATTTTTCAGACCAGGACAGAGAGGCTTTGATTATCAGGCAGTAAGAAAGACGCTTAAGGGAATCTTGACAAATCCTATTATTCTGGGAATCGCAGCCGGACTAGTGTGGTCGGCTTTTGGTTTCAGTGTTCCTGTGATTATGGGAAAGACCTTGGACAATATTGGAGCGGTGGCAGCGCCGATGGGGTTAATGGCTATGGGCGCTTCCTTTGATATAAAAAAAGCGTCGGCAAAGCTTAAAGCAGCATCGCTGGCAGTATTTATGAAGCTGGTGGGTTTCTGTGCCGTATTTCTTCCGGCGGCTGTCTGTCTGGGTTTTCGTCGGGAGGAGCTGGTGGCGATTCTTGTTATGCTGGGTTCTGCCACGACTGTAAGCTGCTATGTTATGGCCAGAAATATGGGGCATGAGGGAGTGCTGTCTTCCAGTGTCGTTATGCTTACGACGCTTTTTAGTGCATTTACACTTACCGGATGGCTGTATCTGCTTAGAAGTGCAGATTTGATATAAAGCAGCAGAGCAGTTTGCCGGAATTGGAAATGAATTTTATTGAGAATTGAAGCAACAGATGCTATAATAAATTCACCGGCCGCAAAGGGAGCGGAGGTTTTAGATTGGGTGGGAGGAGCATAGGATGAAAAAACGAGTGATTGTTGCATTGGGACACCGGGCGCTTGGCACGACGATGCCGGAGCAGATGGAAGCAGTTAAGAAGTCGGCGGTGACGATTGCTGATTTGGTAGAGGCAGGTTATCAGGTGGCGATTACACACAGCAACGCGCCTCAGGTAGGCATGATACATACAGCTCTGAATGAATTTGCGAAGCAGCACGAGGATTATACTGCGGCGCCGATGTCTGTATGTTCAGCTATGAGTCAGGGGTATATCGGCTATGACCTGCAGAACAGAATCAGAGAGGAGCTTTTGAACAGAGGGATCTTTCGGACTGTAAGCACAGTGCTTACACAGGTTATTGTGGATCCTTATGATGAGGCTTTCTATACACCGACAAAGGTGCTTGGAAGATATATGAATGCGGAAGAAGCGAATATAGAACGGAAAAAGGGGAATTATGTGGTTGAGGAGCCTGGAAAGGGGTATCGGAGAATTGTGTCCGCGCCAAACCCGGTGAGTATTGTGGAGATTGATGCCATCCGCGCGCTTCTTGATGCGAATCAGATTGTTATTGCCTGCGGCGGAGGCGGAATCCCTGTTCTTCAGCAGGATAATCATCTGAAAGGAGCAAGTGCAGTAATCGAAAAGGACTTAGCAGCAGGAAAGCTTGCAGAGGAGACAGATGCGGATCAGCTTATTATTCTGACAAGCGTAGAAAAGGTTAAGATTAACATGGGAAGACCTGAGGAAGAGGATTTGGGTGAGATAACTATATCTCAGGCAAAAGAATACATGGAAGCAGGACATTTTGGTGTATATAATATGCTGCCGAAGTTCAGTGCATCGGTAAACTTTATAGAAGGCAGAGAAGGACGAAGCGCGCTGATCACCTCCTTTGATAAGCTGGGAGAGGCACTGAAGGGAAAGACCGGCACTGTTATCAGATAATTTGCTTAGGGAAATTGAAGGACAGCTGAATGTTTAAGAAAAAAGCGGGAATACTACCGGAAAAGGCATGAAGGAGGGTTCTTATGACTGCAAAGGTGCAAGAAGGCTGTATTTCCTGTGGAGCGTGTGTTTCTACTTGTCCGGAAGTATTCCGGTTTAACGATGACGGCGTAGCAGAGGCATATGCCGCGGTAGCTCCGGAATACGAAAGCGCGGCTGAAGAAGCAAGGGACGGCTGTCCGGTGTCAGTAATTGATATTGAAGCATAATAGAGGGAATCCGCATATACTATTATTAAAATAGTGTATGCGGATATTTCTTTTCCGGAAAGGAGCAAAATGAGATTATGTGAGCTTCAGGATAAGGAGGTTATCAACGCCTGTGATTGTAAAAAGCTGGGATTTGTTGTGGATCTTATTATAGATGAATGCAGCGGGTGTATAGAAGCGCTTATCATACCAAAGTCAGGGAAATTCTGCGGGTTTTTCAGTGATGGTTCGGAATATGTGATTCCATATAAATGTATCAAAAGAATCGGTCCGGATATTATTCTTGTTGAGATGCATGAAGAAGGTTAAATTTATTGAATTATCAATATTTGTTATGGTATACTGAGAAAAAGGAAAGGAGCGGTAGATATGAAATGTCCATACTGCAGTAATCCAGATACACGAGTGATAGATTCCAGGCCTGCCGAGGATGGCAGTTCTATAAGAAGAAGAAGATCCTGTGATGTGTGCGGAAAAAGATTTACCACCTATGAAAAGGTTGAGACGATTCCGCTTATTATTATTAAAAAAGATAATAACAGAGAGCAATATGAGCGTGGAAAGATAGAATCCGGGGTTTTAAGAGCCTGTTATAAAAGGCCGGTTTCAGCGGAGGAGATACAAAAAGCAGTCAACCATATAGAGACAGCTATTTTCAGCCTGGAGGAAAAAGAGATTCCAAGCAGTACGGTAGGCGAGCTGGTAATGGAAGAGCTGAAGTCGTTAGATGAGGTGGCATATGTAAGATTCGCTTCTGTTTACAGAGAGTTTAAGGATGTTAATACATTTATGGACGAGTTAAAGAAGATTTTAAAATAGCAGGGATGAATTATGAGAACATATAAGTTGACGATTTCATACGATGGAAGCCGTTATCAGGGCTGGCAGCGTCAGGCTGCGACAGATAATACCATACAATTTATTTTAGAGTGGAGCATTGGGAAGCTGGTAGGCTACCGTGTACATGTAGACGGGTCCGGCCGTACAGATTCTGGTGTGCATGCGAGAGGTCAGGTTGCGAGTGTAAAATTATCAAAATTATATGATGTTAAGGAACTCAGAGAATCTCTTAACCGTTATCTTCCGGAGGATATCCGCATCATAAGGGTGGAGCTTATGAAAAACGGTTTCCATGCGCGTAAAAGTGCGAAAGGGAAGAAATACGAATATTATATTGACTGTCGCGAAAAGCCGGATGTGTTTTCGCGGAGATACTGTTATCATTATCCTCACAGCCTGGACATTGATGCGATGAGAAAAGCGGCGGATTATCTGCTTGGACCGAAGAATTTTATCAGTTTTACAGATGATAAGGAATGCAAGGATTCCGTGCGCGTGATTACGAATATCAAGATTGTAAACAGCGGCGAGAAGGTCCGAATCACTTATTATGGGACAGGCTTTTTATATCATATGGTGAGAATACTTACGGGAACGCTTCTTGAGGTGGGTACTGGAAAGAGAGAGCCGTCTATGATTCCTGTTATCATTGCAGCGGAGGACCGAAGTGCGGCAGGCTTTCTTGCGCCGGCGAGAGGATTGTTTTTGCGGAAGGTATATTATTGATTTATCATAGCCGGGGGGAAGGGCTGTGTGCTTTAAGTTTATATGAGAAAGATATAAAATATTGTTTATAGATTGTAGTTTTGAGCTGGGAGGAAGCAGCATGAAATTTATCTCATGGAATGTAAACGGGCTTCGGGCCTGTGTGCAGAAGGGGTTTATGGATTTTTTTCAGAAGGCGGATGCAGATATTTTTTGTATCCAGGAGTCAAAGCTTCAGAAGGGGCAGATTGAGCTTGATATGCCGGGCTATCATCAGTATTGGAATTGTGCTGAAAAAAAGGGATATTCAGGAACGGCAGTATTTTCTAAAAAGGAGCCGGTATCAGTATTCTATGGAATCGGTATAGAGGAGCATGACCGGGAGGGCCGGGTTATTACATTGGAGTATGAGGAGTTTTATTTTGTAACGGTCTATACTCCGAATTCTCAGAATGAGCTTGCAAGGCTTCCGTACCGTATGAGATGGGAGGAGGCTTTTCTTAGTTACCTGAAAAAGCTGGAGGAGAAAAAGCCGGTAGTTTTCTGTGGGGATTTGAATGTAGCGCATAAAGAAATTGACCTTAAGAATCCGAAGACAAACCGGAAAAATGCAGGATTTACGGACGAGGAGAGACAGAAATTCACAGAGCTTCTTAATGCCGGATTTATAGATACCTTCCGTTATTTTTATCCGGATAAGGAAGGGATTTATTCCTGGTGGTCGTATCGGTTCAGCGCCAGGGCAAAGAATGCCGGGTGGCGCATTGATTATTTCTGTGTGTCGGAGATTTTGAAGGATAAGCTTGTGGATGCAAAGATTTTAACAGAGGTTACGGGGTCGGATCATTGTCCGATTGAGCTTGATATTTGCTGATTTATATATTAAAGTTCCAAAACATATATTAATGGAAATCATGTAACTGTGAGAAAAGAAATGTATTCTTTCAGTTTTAATCAAGTGCATCTATTACATGGAAAATGTAATAGATGCACTTGATTTGTTAGAATGGACATTTTGATTTTTATTGAGAATAAAGCTGATATTTAAGTAATGATAAAATAAAGATTATTTATTACATAAAAATAAAAAAATCAGTATAAATTATTACAGTCTAAAACTGCTGTATTTAAAATTGATTTATATGCATTTTTTCGTAGAGTAGGTTACTCTACGAA
>CAMNTM010000020.1 GCA_946558465.1 uncultured Lachnospiraceae bacterium | reverse complement strand
AGCGGGGACATTAGGAAGCTTAAGGAGTTCCTGGAGACGGAGCGGGACATCATAAAACCGGGAGGGAAGCTTTGGTTCGGAGCAAGGAAGACGGACGAGAAGCGGACGTTCTGGCTGGAGCCGGATACAGAGAGGCTTGCGGGGCTTGGCTTCCGGTGTGAGACTGCCTTTGAGGACGGGGTTCGGAAGATATAGTTTTAATCATTGAAACTACAGCATTTAAGGAATAGCTGAATAAGGCCTGTAAGGAGGAAAATTAATGCAAGAAGAAAAGCTGCATGCATTGGAGTTGTCTTTAACGATAGGGTGTAAGCTAGAAGGAATGGATTGTGGAGCAGGATGCAGAAACAGCTGAAAAGATAACCGCCTTTAACTCCGAGATCTGAAATAAAAATGGAACATTGAATTGAAGTACTGGGCTTCGGAAATGGTTTGTTATGCATGGAGAAAGGATTAAAAATAGTTGGATAAAAATGAATCTTAGATAAAAAGTGTAGATATATACATAAATTTTAAATATTTAAATTTCGGAGGAAACATATTATGTTCGATTTGAAAAAATTTTATCATCAATGTGATTCAGGCAAAAAAGTAGATTCAGAAGAGATAGTTAAATATATAAAACATTTTGACACAGTAATCATATGGGGAGCAGCCGGGCTCGGTCAGGCAATTGGGAGATTTCTTGAGCATTGTCAGCTTCCATGTATTATATATTGGGATCAAAGATATGAAGAGATAGGCCCAGTAGGAGGGCGGAAAATAGAATCTCCTTTTCAGAAAGAATACGATAAAAATACCACTTTGATAATATATAGTATACCAAATCATGTCATTATGAAATCCCTTTTAAGAAATCTGGAAGAATGTGGATATAGACATGTTATACGTGGTGATATTTTCTATAGTGGCATCCTTTGTCCATATTGTAACGGAGATATGCCGTCAGCTGAAAGATGTTGGATGAAAGGAGAATGTAGATCTGTAATTTGTAAGAGATTGCAGACAATCACAAAAAACAGAGAAAAATTACAAAAACCAGGAGAAAGGATAGATCTTACATATAACTGTTTTATTATCAATTCCATCTGCAATTTAAGCTGTACACATTGTGTACAATTTATTAATAATTATCCTGTGGACAGAAGAACAAACATACCGGTTGACGTGATATGCAGGGACATTGATTTGTGGTTGGAATTAATTGACTCTGTTGGGACAATCAGTGTTATGGGTGGGGAAACATTTATGCATCCTGACATTGCCAAAATTGCAAATAAATTTTCAGAACATGATAATTTTGGGTTTGTTTCTTTTCCTACAAATGGCTTATTTCCAATAAAGCCGCAGCAATTAGAGGGTATAACTGATCCAAGAATAGTAATAGCTTTTGGTGCGTATCAGCATGTTGCCAGTCAGGAACAGTTGGAAATATATGAGAAAAATATAGAACTCGTAAAGTCATACGGTATAGCTTATACGGAATCTCGGCATCTGCCAACATGGATTATTCCGTCAGGCTTATATAAAGAAAATGAAAGTATAGAATATATGACGGGTAAAAAACAAAACTGCCCAATGCCTCCAAGAAATCTACAGATACGCGATGGAAAAATTCATGTATGTGATAGAGGTGTCGCAATATATGCCATGGGTATCGCTGATTACCCTGACGATTACTTTGATTTAACGAAAGAAAATACACCGGAAGAAAAAAGAAAATTATTTAGAGAATTTGTAAACAAACCATTTTATTATACATGTGGTCATTGTGGGTCTTCTTATGGTACTGCGCCATCTGCATTACAGGGAAAAATAGATGTGTTTGACAGAAAATATTATGAAAATCTGCAGTAATTTGGGAAGATATAAACTCATTAATGTAGGAGGAGGAAGCAGATGCATCATCTTTATATGGCGGACGGTACAATAAATCCAAAGTTGTTTAATAAGAAGATAATAATATATGGCTGTGGGAATGATGGAAAAAAACTTTTCTTGCAGCTTAAAGAATTAGGAACATGTGCAGCATATTTTTGTGATTCAAATGATAAATTTTGTGGAAAGCGATTATATGGAGTTAGTATATTATCCTGCACGCAGCTAAGTGATTATACGGACTATAATTTAGCTTTAGCTTTTCATCAATATCCACAGGTTCTAGGTAAAATTCCGGAAAAAATGAAGCAAAATACTTTTGCGGATTTTTTATTCCAACATGAAGGAAAAAGAAAATGTATTTTATGCGGACAAGAGGATTGCACATATGATAAAGCCCATTTTGCTCCTTTTTTAACAGAGAGAATGTTTTTGGGGAAAAAACAGGCTACGCGGTTGATTCATTGTCGAAACTGTGGGTTATATTATTCTGATTACCGTCCGGCTGAACACGAAATAGCGCGCTTATATGACTGCTACCGAAATGAGATGTATGTTGAACAACGAAAAAAATATGAACCTGAATATTTCAACGAAAAGTTTTCAAAAGAGCAGTATTGTAAAGAAAGGAAAGAGAGCATTATAAAATTTATTGCACCGTATGTTAACTTTGAAGCAATAAAGACAGTGCTCGATTATGGCGGTGATAAAGGACAGTATATTCCCAATGAATTCTGTCATGCTGATAAGTATGTATATGACATTTCCGGCAACCAGACTATTGAAGGGGTTACTCTATTAAGAACTGTTGATGATTCTAAAAGAGTAAAATGGGATTTCATATTATGTATGCATTTATTAGAGCATTTGTCAGAACCATTAAAAACTATCGAGAATCTAATAGAACTTTTGCATGATAACTCCTATTTATATGTAGAACTGCCTAAACAAGATTATATGCATCAGTATTCAGACGTCGAGATAAATGAGCACATTAACTTTTTTCGGGAGTCAACAATGCGTAAGATAGGTGAGATGTTCAACCTTAAAATATTGGACGTAAAAACAGAGAATGTAGGGCTTATCAGAGTATTATATCAAAAGAGTAAAGGATAAAGAAATTATGAAACTGAAAAAAGAACCATTAGTCAGTATATTAATCCCAAATTATAATTATGCAAAATATTTAAGGCATTGTCTTGACAGTGTAGTAAATCAAACTTATAACAACATTGAAATTATTATTCAAGATAATGCCTCAACAGATAATTCATACGAAATATTATTAGAATATCAAACAAAGTATTTGAATGGAGAAATAACCAAATATATTAATGTCGGAAGAAATAAACGTAATGTTGGAAGTGACACAAATTCTACAATCTGCGCAAATAAAGCAGAGGGAAAATACTTGATGTTTTTATCATCTGACGATGCACTAAAGGAAACATATGTAGAGCGCTGTGTAGAAATATTGGAAAATAATCCATTTGTCAGCATGGTGATGGTCCATCGCGATGAAATCGATGATGATGGAAATATACATAAAGTTCCGGCATTTTATAATAGAAGCTTTATTGTAGATGGTGAAGCACAGGCTGCAGTATTTATGATGGCCGGCATTGCTGTTCCTACGCAGGTGTTTTTCAAGAGAGAATCAAGATTTCAAACTATGATGTATCGTTTTTATCAAATGCAGGTAGCTGGAGACTGGTACAATAATTTTCTTATGTCTTGTGTTGGAGATGTTGCATATATCAAGGATGCACTTTGTGAATATCGAGTACACTATGGAAATGAAACAAATGAATCCGAAAAAAAATTATTAGGGATTTTTGAACATTTTGTTATTATTAATGCGTTTAATTCAACTGCAAAAAGTATTGGATATAAAGCACCCCAAAGAAGATATAATGAAGCAGTTGAAAAACTAGGAGATATGTGTCTTCGATATGCTCTTAAAATGCTCCAAAATAGTGAATTCAAGTCCGCAAAAAGATACCTGTATCTTTCGCTTGTGTTTAAAGAACGCCTTAAAGAAGATAAACGATATAAGGACTTATGGGAAATTATTGAATTAGAAGGTAAGGATGAGTTTCATAAAAAACTTCACTTATTTGAAGAAAATAATGTTCTTATTAGAACAATGTCTTATGACCCGCCTGAAGGCTTTGTAGAAATTAATTAAAAGGGAAAGAATATGAAGCAGTTATTTGAATTAAATGAAGAAATTTTTAAAAGACCAATTGTGATATACGGCGCAGGAAACACAGGATTAGATTTGTTAGTTGAACTCACAAATCGAAATGTCAAGGTAGAGTGTTTTTGTGATTCTTCGAAGGATAAATGGGGAATACGGCTAATGAATAAAAAAGTCATATCTTTAGATGAATTGTGCCAAAGAAAAGAACAGGTAAACGTAGTGATTGCAAGTATGTTTTTTGAAGAAATAAAAGAAACATTAGAACAAAAAGGCATAAAAAATATATTCTGTTATCAAAATCACTGGAGGGTGCAAATCTAGTATGAAACTATTTCGAAGTGTCATATACAGAATCGCAAACGATACGCGTTATCGAAAAATTGTGTTATGTGGTTGTAACGAATTTTCAAAGGCAATTTATAAGAAGTTGTTTTTGCTTGATATTATGGTTGATTGTTTTATAGAAAAAGAACCTTCCAAAGTCTTTTTTTGTGATAGGCCAGTAAAGTCATACAAAGATATTCTTCATGAAGATTTACAAAAAATACGAATTATAATAACTGAAAACAATCATGTGGAAGAATTAGAGGCATTGGGATTAAAACGTGTAAAGAACTTTCGTACGATTCATTATAATGAATCACTTAGACAAGAATACCGTTTAGATGCGAACTTAGGTTATAATTTGGTTTTAGATGGAGAAATTCCAGGATTTAAATGTTTTGGAAATAAGGAAGCTGAAAATCTTATTGTAACATTAGGGAATTCAACAAGTGATCCTGAGTTATATCCATTTAAATGCTGGTCTGAAATTTTAGGAGAAAAATTTTTAAATGAAAATAAAGATATAAAAATTTTATGTGGCGCTGTTTCTGGTCATATGTCTCCTCAAGAATTGATAAAGCTTATTAGGGATGTCGTTCCATTACATCCGCAGAAAGTAATATGTTATGAAGGATTTCAGGATATTAATAATATGTTTAGGAATACTTCCTATCCTTTTATTTCTCAATATCAGAAAAAATTATTGAGTTCTTCTAATATAGATAATTGGATTGATATTTATTATACAAAAGGATACAGCTATGGAGTTAATAATGAATGTAGTCCTTATAATCTCTGGAAAAATTCCATGAAAATGATGAGAGCAATATGCAAAGAATATAATATTGAATTTATAGGTATATTACAGCCATGTATTTTTAATAAGATGCATTGTCTTACAAAAGACGAGTGGGAAATTGTTCTTCATTATGAGCTTAGAGATGATATGCTGAAATGGTTTGAGCAGTTTTTTACGGAATATAAAGACGACAATTCAAAATTAGAATTCATATATGATTTTACAGATATATTTAACAAAGAAAAAGAAATCTATATAGATAATTGCCATATATACGAAAAAGGAAATCAAATAATAGCTGAAAAAATGTACTCTGATTTTTTTGAATGTGAAGAATGAGTGTAAATGACTTCCGGGAAAGAGGATATTATGAATGAGTTCGAATACAATTTGACACTTGAACACTGTGAAAAGTTACTGAAGTCCGGGAAAATAAACGAGGTATCCAGAAAGCTTCAAGACTTATATAAAATAAAACCTGTAAGATTAAGATGGTTTGCTATAAATACAAAATACCGTTGGAAAATAAAAGGCACGCCTGATTTTGGATTTTTAGCTGATAAAAGCTGGTTATTGTATTTCTATCCGGGTGTTCAGGAATTAACCAGTCTATATGTTGATATGGTTCAAACTTATCAGGATATTCCAGATATACGTCGGCATAAGCTTTTACTGACAAATCTTCGTAATACTAGAACAGAAGAAGAAGAGTATTGGCTTGGTGAAATGCAGGAAGAAATTAGACAAGCAAAGGTCAATTTTTTGGAGCATCCAGAATCTGCCGAAAAAGCAAAAAATCTTTTTGAATTATATTTTTCTTTTCATAATAATATATTGTTATTTTTATTAAATAAATATATGAAATTAAAAAAATTAGATATTCCTGGAGGAAGAGACTGGTTTTTAGATTTTCCAAACAATGGATATTTAACAGAAAATTTGGAAACGGATGCAGAGGTTCCGTTTATTCTTGTAGAAGATGAAACTTCTGACGGCCTAGATGAAAGAATTGTATTATTTATTCTTCAGGCACTTTCAAAAAAGGTTTATTACATAAAAGCCCCCATTGTATTTGAAGTAGACCACATTATAAATATCGAAGATACTGTAGTCGCCAGCATGGACGCTGTGGAAGTTTCAGAACGAATATATACCATCTATCCGGCAGCTGTTACATGTAAAGGAGAGGACTTAGGGGATAATAGGGAATATCTTCTGAATCATATCCTCCAAAATGACCTGGAGCAGCAGACTACAGTTATACTTACAAGCGGTACACTAATGGATAACCTGTGCCGGCAGCCCATATTAAAGAAAAATCTGGAGCGGCTCTATGGCTTTGTTTCTCCTCCGCTGGAATCTCAGATGGCTTTCGGCTGGGCAGGTAACTACCTAAGCTATATCAGCCAGGTACACGATACCGATGCCGCGAAGCTCTTAGCGCAGCCGGCAGAATGCAGTTATTCTATTATTATTCCTGCCAGAAATTCCGCAGGCACCCTGCGCTATACGCTTATGTCCTGTTTAAATCAGCGTTATCAGGGAAATTACGAAATTATCTTAAGTGATAATTCCACTCCGGGAAACACAGAAGTATACCAGCTCTACAAGGAGCTTGATGATTCCAGAATTAAATATTACAGAACTCCAAGAGAATATAATCTCTCCCGGAGCTTCGAATTTGCCTTCCTTCATGCGAAAGGAGAATTTCTCCTGTCTTTAGGCTCAGATGATGCGCTTCTCCCCTGGACACTTGAGGTGCTGGAGGAGTTAAGAAAGACCTATCCGGATGAGGATGTGATCCAATGGGAGCGGGGCTTCTACGCATGGCCCGGATTTAACGGGGGACAGCAGCATCAGTTTGTCATTCCCAGAGGCTATCAGAAAGGAAGCTTCGGCCCGGAATATTTTACCCGGCAGTTTTATTTCGGTTCTATCTTCAATAACAGCGACCAGATGTATCTTCTGCCGAATCTCTACTTGAATTCCGGCTGCAGGAGAGACTATCTGAAGAAGATTTTAGCAAAAACCGGCCGCCTTTTTGACGGAATATGTCAGGATATATATATGGGAGTAGTAAATGCAGCAATTAACGAAAAGATATTGAATATCCGTTATCCATTAACGATAGCAGGCATGTCCGGCGGCTCGATGGGAGCAAAAGCCAATATGGTGTATGAGCTGAAAGAGGATGAGGCAGAGTTTCTAAACGACTTAAAGAAGACGGCGAATATCGGCGGCTATTGTGCCTCTGTCTACGAGCGTATGATGCCGGAAGTGACAACAGATAAAAGCTCTCTTTATAATTGTATCCTGCGCATGATTGCGCGGGGCATAATTGCGGAGTCGGATTTAGAACACTTTGATTTTCGAAAATGGTTTTTGGACGTGTTCTGCCAGATGGATATCCGGGACCCGCTGTTTGATAAGAAGGTCCACTATTTCCGATATACGGCCTCTCTGCATGGGGAAGAATTCCTGAAATGGTTTGACGAGAATATTTATCATAAAGCGCTCACTCCCCGCAAGATAGATGAGGAAAAGCTTGCAGGCATACGCCAGAAGAAATGCTATAAGGAAGGGACAGATTCTTACGGAGGACAGACATTAGATGCATCAAAATATGAAGTATATAACGTATATGATGCTTCACTGCTGTTTGAAAAGATATCCGGATTATAACACATATAAAACACCTTTTATATGCATATGTAAAAAAAAGAATGATAAAGGAATCCCAGACTATGAATACAAACTCTATGAAAGTAATCATCCTCGCTGGCGGCATGCCCAGCAACATAAGTGAAGAAAATGATAAAATACCCAAACCAATGGTAAAAATCGGTGACCGCCCTCTCCTGTGGCATATCATGAAGTCCTATTCCAGCTTCGGCTTCAATGATTTCATCATATGCACCGGCTACCGGGCCGAGCTTGTCAAGGAATATTTCCTTGACTATTACATCTACAGCTCCGATATCACCGTAGACCTTCAGAAAAATGACATTACGATCCATAATAAGGTGAGCGAACCCTGGAAGGTTACAGTCGTGGACACTGGCCTTAATTCCACTACCGGCGAACGTATCCGAAAAATTCAGAAGTACATAGACGACGATGCCTTTATCGTCTGCTACGGGGACTGTATTACCGATTTGAATATTAACCATCTCTTATCGGCCTATCATGAGAGTCCTCATCTTGTGACGATGGCTGTGGCACGTCCCGCCGGGCGCAATGCCATCCTCAATCTGGACGCCGACGGCAACCTTGCCTCCGACATCGTGCTGCAGAACAATTATGCGGCTGATGCCTGGGTAAATACCTGCCATATGGTGTTAAGCAGAGAGATCTTCACCTATCTGGCTTCACAGGAAAGCTTTGAGACGACCACGATCAACCGTCTCAGAAGGACAAGACGGGTAGCTACCTATAAGCATGAAGGCTTCTGGATGCCGGTAGAAACCATGAGGGACAAGCTGTTCTTAGAGGAGCTGTGGCAGACGGGAAATGCACCCTGGAAGGTATGGTGAACATATGAAAGTAGTAATCTTAGTAGGCGGAAAAGGGACCAGAATCGGAGAGGAATCCCAGTTCCGCCCGAAGCCTATGGTGGAGATAGGGGGACGGCCGATCCTGTGGCATATCATGAAGTGGTACTCCCGCTTCGGATTTCATGAATTTGTACTGTGCTGTGGATATAAGGGATATATGATAAAGCAGTATTTCGTGGATTATTACTCCAGATATTCGGACGTAAGCATTGATCTGGAAAGCGGAGAAAAAGAGGTCATAAAAAGCAGGATAGAGCCGTGGAAGGTGACCTTGATAAATACAGGACTCAATACACTGACAGCAGGAAGAATTCTTAAGATTCAGGAATATGTAAAGGACGAGGAATTCTTATTTACCTATGGAGACGGAGTTTCCAATGTAAATATCCCGGAGCTGATAGAATGCCACCGAAGGAACGGAAGGACAGCAACAATAACCGTAACAAAGCCGGACGGGCGTTTTGGTGCGGTGAAGATAGATGAAGCTTCCGAGTGTATTCTAAACTTCAAGGAAAAGGCCCGATCGGACCAGTCATGGGTAAATGCGGGATATGGAGTATTTACGCCGGATATCTTCGAATATCTTGGAGACGGGTGTGATATGCTGGAAGGGAGGCCCTTCGAGCTGCTGGCAGAGAAGGAGGAGATGACCGCGTATCGACATAAAGGCTTCTGGTCGCCGATGGATACACTGAGGGATAAGGAGTACCTGGAAAAGCTGTGGTTTTCCGGGGAAGCGCCCTGGAAAGCGTAACAGCAGGCTGGGGACGGGGTAGAACTCGTTTTACCCCGTCCCCAGCTTACATAATTAAGCTATCAAGTAATTTTTAACTTCTTCAGTCTCTCCCCAGCTATTTGATACCCTTGATCCTTCGCCATCCGATAATACTTTACTGCTTCCTGAATCTTTCCATTTACTTCAAACCAAACTCCCAGATTATATGCCGCTTTAAAGGACCCATTTCCTTTTACACCTTCATGCTCCATAACCTCGCCAATTTCCAGACATCTCTTATAAGATTCTTCAATCTTTGGAAGATACTTTACATACTTCTCTACATCTGAAAAAATAGCCTGTGTATAAAAGGTCCCGCATGCAAAATGATAATCTGCCCGGTCTCCCAGCCGTTCTTTCTCACTTTCTACAACACAAAACCCCTTTTCATACTTTTTTAGTTTAATCAGATTATAAATATAAGATACTACACCCAGTTCCCGGTAGCCGGTTCCCTCCTCCGGCACCTTTTCATAAAATGCTTCAAAATACTTATCAGCCTTTTCATATTCCTTCATAATCCACAACGTACGCGAGATCTGATATAAAATATATGCATCTTCCGGATTTTCCTCAAGATCCTCCAGAAGAATTTCTAGATTTCGTTCTCCTTTTCCTGCCTGCAGATACCCGTCATGCTCAAAAATAAGCGGAACAGGTACAATAGGAAGCTCACTTATCACCTGTTCATGCACTCTCCCTTTATAAAATGTTCCTCTCGGAATTACACGGGTAGTATATATACAGCTCTGGCTGATTTCTCCATTTTCTTCCAGATAGCTGTCGTATCTTCGAATTGCACCGACACATCCGCCATTTTCTATAAATTTTATCAAATCCTTCCGTTTTCCGGAAACCAAATACTCATCCGCGTCCAACACCAGATTCCAATCACAATCTGACTGCTCCAACGCATAGTTTCTTGCTGCCGCAAAATCATTTTTCCATTCAAATGTAGATATATGTGCACCAAATTCCTCTGCTATTTTTATTGTATCATCGCTGGACCCTGTATCTGTAATGTATATATCATCTACAAGCTTCTTTGCTCTCGACAAACATTTTCGAAGACTTCTGCTCTCATTCTTCACAATCATAACTAAACCGATTGTTTTCATCTGCTTCCCCCTATTATTTTATCAAATATTGCTTTAACAGCTTCATAAGCTTATTTACATCAATCGGTTTCGCCACATGCTCATTCATACCGCACTCCATACACCGCTGGATATCTTCAGAAAATGCATCGGCTGTCATAGCAATAATCGGAAGCACCGCATCTGAACGATCCATAGCACGAATTGCTTTTGCCGCATCATAACCGTTCATTACCGGCATACGTATATCCATAAGAACTACATCATAATATCCTGTCTCTGATTTTTCAAATTTCTCAACACAAACCTGTCCATTTTCCGCCCACTCCACCTCAAAGCCGGCCTCTGTAAGTATATCCTGTGCAATCTCCCAATTCAGATCATTATCCTCCGCAAGGAGAATACGAGAACCTGTAAAGTTTTCCGCTTCCTCTTCTTTCTGTACGATCTCATCCTGAGTCCCGTCTGCATATTGGCTGAGACCTAAATAAAGGTTCGACTTAAATAACGGTTTGGAAATAAAGCCTTGTGCTCCTGCTGCACGCGCTTCATCTTCAATATCACTCCAATCATATGCTGATATGATAAGTATCGGCAAATCGTCACCGACAATTTTTCGAATCCTCTTAGTTGTTTCCAGCCCATTCATATCCGGCATCTTCCAATCTAAAAGAACAATCTCATAATCAGAATGCTTTCTGTGATTTTCTTCAATCATCTTCAACGCATCTTGCCCATTTAGCGCCCATTCCGACATCACGCCTATTTCCCTCAAGGCAGAGGCAGCACTAACGCAGAGATCCTCATTATTATCTACAACCAGCAGCTTCCACGGCGGAAGCACCATATCCTTTTCCTGTATATCCGCCTTTTGAAAATCTATTGTAACATGAAATTCACTTCCAACACCTTGTTTACTGTTTAATTCAATTGTACCCTCCATCATATCTACAATAACCTTTGTGATTGCCATGCCAAGACCCGTTCCCTCAATCTTCTGCACTTTTGAGTCTTCTCTGGAAAATGTTTCAAATATTTTCTCCTGGAATTCCTCAGACATGCCAATTCCGTTATCCTTAACTCTAAAATGACATCTCACATAATTTTCCCCTGCCGGAGAATCTTCTTGAGTCAGATAAACATTAATCTTTCCGTCCACTGGAGTAAACTTAATTGCATTAGACAAAAGATTAAGTAATATCTGATTCAGACGCACACTGTCACAATATACTTCTTCTATCTCAATATTTTGAATAAAAATATCAAAATGCTGATTTTTTTCCCGAATCTGTGGCTGTACGATATTAACAATGTTCTCCATTACCTCCCGCAGAGAAAGCACATCAATATTAAGAGACAACTTTCCACTCTCAATTTTAGACATATCCAATACATCATTAATAAGTCCCAGAAGGTGTCTGCTGGATAAACTAATCTTCTTTAAACAATCCTGCACTCTTGCCGAATCGTGAATATTTGCTGTGGCTATTGCTGTCATTCCTACAATTCCATTCATAGGCGTACGAATGTCATGACTCATACTGGATAAAAACTCACTTTTCGCCTGGTTAGCACGAGAGGCCTCCCGTTCAGCCTTCTCAAGCTCTTTCAACTGCTGCTGTGTCATACGATAATATAACAAAAAGATAACAATAACTGCTGCCAGCATTATTCCACATGCCGTGAGCATAGTATACTGACGCTGGTCACTTAAATGCATTATTGCATCATCCAATACACCATAAGGCATAACGGATACTAAAAACCAGTCAGATTCCGATAAAGATGCACTGTAAATATGACGATGTACATCATCAACCATAACCAGCGCAGAATAATCCTTTTCAGCTTCTATAGCTGCTTTCATATCCTTTACATATTCTGACGGATCTCTGCCGTCTGACTTAGAGATAGTTTCTTCAAGACGGGTAAAATAATTATCACGATATGCCTCGCCTGTTCTGACTACAAAGCTTCCGTCTCTGCGGATAATATGAGAATAAACCATAGAATTCTCTTCTTCTAAAACAAGTGCACTCTCTAAATAACTCATAGGCAGTCCTGCTACCACTACGGAACTGGTCTTCCCATTTTTCATAGGATAAACAGCATCTACAACCAGCAGTAAAGCCTTTTCTCCAGAAGCAGTATAACCACTGGTAATCCGTTTATTTTTCTTTTTTATCACTTCTTTAAATTCATTTTCATCAAAAACCTCTATATTTTCTCCATAAACAGTTTCACTTTCTCCATTCTCTGCATACAATCCCAAATATGAAAATCCCCTGACACTCGCACCCAAGGACAATTCCTCTATCATCTCATTACCATATACATAATTTTCCGGCGGCGTACGCTGAATAAGACCCTCCACCTGTGATATCTGCAGGGCTGTTATCGCATCAAACTTCTGCTGTAGCTGCGTACTCATCTCGGACATATAAATTTTTCCAATTTCGTTAATTGCTTCCTCACTTTTTCCACTCATAGATGAAGCTATCCATAAAAATATAACAATACACAATACTATCAGACAAGTAAAGCTTGCCATCAGAAAACTTTTTGCTTTTTTATACATTAGTTTGGCCCTCTTTTTTTAATGCTGTAAAATAGATTCTATTAAAATAGACTCTATCAAGATTCCTTTAATTTCTACACTGTTATATTATTATAAACAATTTCAACACTGAAATCAATTCATTTTCCTCAATAAATAATCGTTGCAATCCATACGCCGCCATGTTAAAATTGTAGCAGTTAAATTCCTTTTAAGAGAGGGGGTTTTGAGGCTATGGTTTTAAATAATTGTACAATATGCTCTATCTACAAATCAGATGATGCGGACCCAATAAGAGTCCGGGTAAAATGTACTGGTGAACGAATAACTCTGCATTTTCAGAAAAGTCATGAACTATCAGATTCTGACAGAATACGGATAGATTTCTTTGATGGTCAGATTGGTTACATAAAAACTTACTGTGAACTGGCGGTAAGAAGAAATTACGATCCACTCATATTGGAACCTTGGATGGCAGACTGTGAAATTCTGGAAGTTGTTGACATTGTACAACGTCAAAAGGATCTCCGGGCGAGAATGGAGAAGGAGATTTCCTTCCACTCCTTAAGTCAGGGTGAATTTACCGGTATTATTGAAGATATCAGTGTAGGTATTATTAAAAATATTAGTGTAGGCGGTTTATATCTTACAACCAAAACTCGCCTGGAATGTGATGAATTATTTGAATTTACTTACTGTTTTATGAAAAAAGAACATACAGTCAAGGCTGTTGTACTACGCGAACAGACTATTAAAAAAGACCTTTACGGCTACGGCTGCCAGTTTGTAGACCTTCCAAAAGCTGCAGAAAGAGATATCCGTCAGTTTGTATATAGACAACAGCTTCTTCGGGTATGGTAATATAAATTAAATAAAATAAAGTTAAAAAACAGTCTGCTCAGATTAAATAAACTGCTCAGACTGTTTTTATTATATTATTCGTAAATATATACATAGACTGACTTTCTGCCCTTCTACACTTCGGAAGCCTCTTCCTACTGCCCCTCTTTATTTTCTTCTGCCCCTGCTTCTTCGGCGGCCCGCATAGCCTCCCGTTCTTCCTGTGTATATTTCGGCGTATATTTTAAGAAATATGCATAGATATCAACAATTGCCTGATACAGCTCTTCCGGAATCGGCGTTCCAAGATCAAGCTGTGTAAGGACAGTCGCCAAAGAATTATCCTCATACACGGGCACACCATTTTCATTTGCCATTTCAACAATTCTCTCAGCCATATATCCAAGACCAGAGGCTACAATTACCGGCGCCGCATCCTTATTTTCATCATACCGCAGCGCAACTGCCTTTTTATTCAATACATCATCATATTGTGACATTGATTGAATTTCTCCTTTCAAATATCTTCGGGAACGCGGCAGATACCGGTATGGACTCCTTTCCCTGCTCTACTGCAAGATACTCAAGTTCCAGATGATTCCGGCTCATAATCTTACGAATACCTTCACGGATATCACTTTCATGATCTTTAAGCTCTTCCGGATAATGAATCAGCATATCCATCTTTCCCTTTTCATAATACATCATCATATCAAAAAAGCCAACATCTTTCAAATCAAATTTAATCAACAGCTTTATACCCTTCTCATTTGAGCCCGGGTTACCCGATTCCTCATCAGGGTCCACCCACATCTCCGAAAACATCGGGATGCCGTTAAGAATAGCTGGGATCATAACATGCATAACCGGCATATACACACTTTCATTTACCAGCATTGCTTTCATTACATTCATAAAAGCCTCTCGGTTTTCAACTCCGGCCTCTCCTTTTATTCCTGCCTGCATAATATTCAGAAGATTATCCGCCCACTGCATCTTTCCGGCTGCTCTGTCAAAATCTACATTCTGAAGCATTGCCTTAAGATCTGCTGCGGTCATGCCTGCAAACTGTTTTTCAAATGCCGGAAATTCCATAAGCTTTTGAAAAGCCTGAACAACTCTGTCCAGATTTCCATTCTCATATCTCGAAGTATTGAATGCAAGAAGAGTAACCAAATCCCGGATTTTACCCATGTCTCTTGTTTCCGCAATATATTTCCCCAGATACGGAATAATCTCACCTTTAAGCAGCTGTGCATTCGCCGTATTCGCCTGCATACTGTAGGGGCGCAGCCTAGCCGCAAGCTTCTGAAGTCCTTCTCTGTCATTTCGGAACATATAGCCTTCCATTTCCTTAAGCCCATCCTTAATATTCTGGAGAAGATGCTTCCCTGATGACATATCATTATATTTTTTCAAAAAATCTAAGATCCCAGATTTAAGCTCAACAGTAGTCGCCTCATCCATCACCTGCCGCAGCATATCAAATAACGGTCCCTGAAGACGATTCGCTCCCGCCATCTGACTTTTCATAAAATCAGCCAGCTTCTCCGGAGACATCTCAAGCATCCGGAACAGCGCCTGTATCTCTTGCGCAGTTCCTTTTCCAACTCCGGCCTCAACTACATTTGCCATGCCGCCGAATACCATCTTTGTCATAACTTCTTCAAGTCTTGGCAGATCTCTTAAGGATTGTACAAAATTACCAAAATTAGATTCGTAAGAGACTCCCTTCTGCAGGTTTTGCTCATTATTGGTCTGATTTCTTCCATCGGGCCGGACTACCCGATCCGGAGCAACCGGATTCTTTATACTCATATCCTCCGCCTGATGGGAAGGGTTCTGTCTGTTAATCGCATTATTGTCGTATCCGGTAGTCGGAGTCGTTACTTTTAAAATATTTGACATTTTTTCACCTACTCTATAATTTACTCTTATCCTTTTACGCCATTCTGACGATATATGTAAATATAATACTATTTAAACACATTAGATAAGGTGGTACTAATATTATGGATAACATGCTTGAAATGTATCTTTACGAAACAAACACTCTTTTGGAACAGTTGGATGAACTTTTGATAGAAGCGGAAAAAAATAAGGATTTCACCACCAACGATGTTAATGAAATCTTCCGCAGCATGCATACTATCAAAGGTTCCTCTGCCATGATGGAGTTTTCCACACTGATGGAAATCGCACATCACATAGAAGATTTATTCTTCTATATTCGTGAAAACGGACTGGATTCTATGGATGAATCTCATAAGAATGAATTGTTCAACCTCATGTTCCAGTCTACAGATGCTCTTCGCAGTGAAGTTGAAAAAATCGAAAACGATGAACCTCTTAGCACTAATATCGACTCAATCATTACAAATATTAATAGTTTTTTGGAAAAAATCAGTGCTTCCGAAGGCAGTTCCTCTGAGAGTAATTCTGCAAAAGAAGAAAAAACGGCAGACAGTACACAGCCGGCCGATGAACAAAAGATTGCAGTTATCAATCAGGAACTCGCAGGCGTTCCAAAAAGCGATCTTCCATACTTTATACGGATTAACTTTGAGCAGGGTTCTGGGATGGAACATCTGCGTGCTTTTATGATTGTCACTGCATTAAAAGATTCGGATCTTCAATTTGAATTTTATCCGAATGATGTAGAGACAAACAGTGAGTCTTCTGAGGTTATTGTAGAAAATGGCTTTTATATTGGACTTTCTTCTAACAAAGATGTAGAAAGCGCACTTCATGTCATTAAAGAACAAAACAGTGTGGAAACCTACGAAGTCATTGAAAACGCTTCCTTAAAACAGGATAAGCCAGAAACTCCGGCTCCGGCTCAAAATTCAACAAGCAGTGAATCCTCGTCTGATTCAGGCTCAGCTTCTGCATCTCCGGCTCAGAAGTCTTCCTCAGCTCCAGCGGCAGCACACAATAATACAGGAAACAATACTCCTGTAAAACAAAGCTTAATCAGTGTCAATCTTTCAAAACTTGATAGTCTGGTCGCCATCGTCGGAGAGATTGTTATTACCGAATCCATGGTTACTTCTTCTCCCGATTTGCAGAATCTTAAGCTTGACAACTTTATGAAATCCGCACGGCAGCTGAGAAAATTGACCGATGATCTTCAGGACATTGCAATGTCTCTTCGAATGGTGCCTGTAGCCGGAACCTTCCAGAAGATGAACCGTATCGTAAGAGATATGAAGAAAAAATTGAATAAAGATGTACGTCTTACTATTATAGGTGAGAATACAGAAGTAGATAAAACTATTGTGGACAGCATCGGCGACCCGATTATGCACATTGTACGTAACTCTATGGATCACGGTATCGAGGAAACCGCAGAGCAACGTATTGCTGCTGGAAAAGATCCTCAAGGCGAGATTATTTTGTCTGCTACACATACTGGAAGTGAGGTTATTATCTCCATCAGTGATGACGGCCAGGGTATGGATCCGGACAAAATCCTTGCCAAAGCTGAACGCAATGGTATCCTGACAAAACCGGCTTATGAATACTCACAGAAAGAGATTCTTGCACTCCTTATGCTTCCTGGATTCTCTACAAATGAAGAAGTTACAGAATTTTCCGGACGCGGCGTAGGCATGGATGTTGTTAAGAAAAATGTAGAGTCTGTAGGCGGTACAATCACAATTACAAGCGAGCTTGGAAAAGGGAGCTGCACTACATTAAAGATTCCGCTTACAATGGCAATTGCAGACGGTATGGAAGTTTCCGTCGGGAATTCTATGTTTACAATTCCAATTGCAAATATTCGTCAATCCTTCAAAACAAAACAGGAAGATGTTATTCTCGATGCAAGCGGCAATGAAATAATTAAATGTCTGGATGACTTTTATCCTATCATTAGAGTACATGAACTCTATAATATTGAAACAGATGTAACTAATATTGAAGACGGTATCCTGATTTGGGTGGAAGCTGCCGACAAATCTTACTGTCTGTTTGTTGATGACTTGCTCGGAGAACAGCAGGTAGTAGTAAAGCCTCTTCCTCCATTCTTAAGTAACTTTAATATTAAGACTTCAGGAATCAGCGGCTGTACGATTCTTGGTGACGGTAATATCAGTCTTATTCTGGATATCAGAACCTTGTATGCAGCATTTTATAATCAATACTAATTGTACAGAAATCGGAGGAAAAATTAATGTCAGCAGATACAGTACAAAACACAACAAATACAGTTCTGGAGGAAGGGACTCCTGTTTCTACAGAACGGTTTTTAACATTTAGTTCCAACGGACTGAATATCGGAGTCAGCACAAACTATGTAATTGAAATTATAACAAACCATATGATTACCATGCTTCCGCTTGTTCCGGATTATGTAAAGGGCATTATTAATCTGCGCGGACAGATTATTCCTATTATAGATATCCGCCTGCGTATGGGTAAACCTTCCATTGACTATACAAGTTCAACCTGCATTATTGTCCTGAATATTAATTCTATTCAGATTGGTATTGTAGTAGATGATGTACAACAGGTTATGGATATTGACCAGAGCCGGATTTCTCCCGTCCCGGTTGAAAATCAGCAGGAGCTTATAAGCGGAATGGTCTCTTCCGATATGCATTCTGTAATTCTCTTTCTGGACTGTGAACGTCTTGTGGAAACTTACTAAAAATACGAAGGAGCTATCATCACATGTTAACAATAAATGATAAGGAATTCCACCGTTTAGTTGAATTCGTACATAAGAATTACGGAATCGATTTATCAAAAAAACGTCAGTTAATCGCCGGCCGTCTTTCAAATACAATTCTTTCTATGGGTTTTAATTCCTTTGAAGAATTTATAGATCATCTGATCAAGAATCAGAAGCCGGAAGATATTGAACTGACACTGAATAAACTTACTACTAACTACACATTTTTTATGCGTGAGGGAGCACATTTTGACTATTTCACAAATACAATTCTTCCTTATCTTGTAGAGAAAAAAAAGGATCGTGTCCTCAGTATATGGAGTGCCGGCTGCTCATCCGGCGAGGAACCATATACTATCTCAATGATTTTAAAAGAATTTTTTGGCGCTAAGTCCTCCATGTGGGATACAAGGGTTCTTGCAACCGACATTTCTCAAAATGCCTTATACGCTGCAACAAATGCTGTTTACGATGAAGAATCCCTAAAGGAAGTGTCACCAACCTGGAAGAAAAAATATTTTACTCCTGCCGGTGAACCCGGAACCTATACTGTGACGCCTGATATTAAAAAGAATGTGATTTTTCGAACTTTTAATTTGATGGACCCAATAAAGTTCCGGTTAAAATTTGATGTGATTTTCTGCAGAAATGTAATGATTTATTTCGATCAGGCAACAAAAGAGGCCCTGGTCAACCGTTTTTATAATGCGACAAATGATGGAGGTTATCTATTAATCGGTCATTCAGAAAGCTTAAATAAAGGAACAACGCCCTATAAGTATCTGATGCCGGCAACCTATCGTAAAGTTTAAGATAAAAAGCGGCTTTTGAATATTCAGAAGCCGCTTTTCCCCCGTTTTCCCACTTATGAAAGGAGATATTTATGCAAAATAAAAAAATTAGAGTTTTGACTGTCGATGATTCATCCTTGTTCCGTCAGATGATTATTCAGCATCTTTCCTCACAGCCCGGCATAGAAGTGATTGGTTATGCTATCAACGCTTTTGATGCAAAACGAAAAATTCCTCAGCTGAAGCCTGATGTTGTAACTCTGGATGTGGAGATGCCCGGCTTAAACGGAATTGAATTCTTAAAACAGCTACTTCCTACTCATCCTGTTCCGGTTGTTTTAGTCTCCTCTCTGAATCTAAGTGTCTTTGATGCACTTTCAGCCGGAGCCGTAGATTTCGTACGTAAACCGGATATGACTGTAGCAAACTCAAAAGAAGCTTTTTTTGCAACTCTTACAATGAAAGTAAAAGCTGCCTCCATATCTAAAGTCCGCATGACAAAGCCGGCCGGATCAGCTTCTCCTGCTTCTAATCAGGGACAATCGCCGCAGACTGTACAGGCACAAACTGCTCCAAAAGCAATGCCGTTCCCTCCCTTATCACGCAATGTTCTTGATTCTACAATCATTGCGATCGGTGCTTCAACAGGAGGTACAGAGGCAACTCTCGCTGTTTTACAAAAGCTTCCCGCTAATATTCCCGGAATTGTAATTACTCAGCATATGCCGGAAGGCTTTACCGAAATGTATGCACAAAGATTAAACCGAATCTGTAATATGGAAGTCAGGGAAGCAAAAAACGGAGATATTATCCATCCCGGTTTAGCTCTTATCGCTCCGGGCGGAAAACAGATGGAAGTAGTCCGTAACGGACGTACTTATTCTATAAGCTGCCATCCAGGTGCTAAGGTAAGCGGACACGCTCCTTCTGTAGATGTTCTTTTCTCTTCTGTGGCAAAAAATGTTACCATCAATAAGGTAGGAATCATTATGACTGGTATGGGGCGCGATGGGGCAGACGGTCTGCTTAAAATGCGTCAAAGCGGTGCCTTTACCATCGGACAGGACAAAGAATCCTGCGTCGTATACGGTATGCCTATGGTCGCTTACAATATTGGAGCCGTATGCACACAGGCCTCCTGCGAAAACATATCCTCTGTTTTAATGAATCATTTAAAAAAATAATCTCAATAAAAATCGCATTTATTAGATTATTATTTTGGGTTATGATTCCAGGAGTTGTGCCGATATAAATAATATAACAAGTTTATAATATGTTCAAAAGGAGTTCAGTATGAAAATATCTACAAACAATAATATTATGCAAAATTATGCAGATATGCGTCTGCATACAAAAGAAAATTATAATCCTCCTGTAACTCCGAATGACGGCCACAGCTTCGATGCGATTATTATAAAGTCTAATCCCCGGCAGATCGAAGAGCATACATTTGCCAAATCTGTTGCCCGGAGGTTATCCTCTGAAGTTGAACGTACTGCATCTGCAGAAAAGATTCAAAATCTGCAGAAGCAGATTTCGGATAATGCATATCATGTTGATTCTTATGCAATTGCGTCCAGGATGCTCTTAATATAGGAGGGCACACGTAGATGGATAAATTTTCAAACTTTATTGCAATCATTGAAGAATTTATTGAGTTTTTTGACGGTTTAATTTCCATAGAACAAGAAAAGCTTGATGCCGCTACAAAAAATCAGGTTACATTTGTGGAGGAATGTATGCACAAAGAGCAGGCTGCCATTCTTCGTCTGAGAGGCCTGGAACAAAAACGCGAAAAGGAACAAGAACAGCTCGGCATGACCGGTTATACGTTTCGTCAGATTCTTGAATGTGCACCGCCGGATGCTGTTGATACTTTAAGTCCTTTATTCGACCAGCTTTCTGATCAGGTTCGAATGATGCAGTCACTCAGTGACAGTGCAAAGGATATCATTGAAGTAAACCTTCATATGATACAATCCTCTCTTTCAAAAAAAGCTCCCGGCGGAGAAACCTATTCTTCATCAGGAACCAAGAAAAATAACAACAGTCAAAAACATTTTACAAGTCGTTCAGTTTAAAGAATCAGGAGGATAAATAATATGATACGTTCTACTTTTGCCGGTTTTACTACTGCACAGCTCGGAATGGCTGCCAGCCAGCGTGCACTTGATGTAACCGGTCAGAATATTGCAAATATAAATACACCGGGATATACAAGACAACGTCTTGATATTGCTAGTCTAAACACACAAAAAGGTGATTTTTATAATGCCAATTCTTCTATCAAGGTAGGTTTTGGTGTTGAGATGACAGGAGTTTCACAGCTCCGTGATCCCTTTTTAGATGCTCAGTATCGTTCTCAAATCAGCAAGCTCGGAACAACTGATGCACATGCTGCAGGATTTGAACAATTAGCGACAATATTTGATGAATCTACTATGCAGGGTGTCAGGGCTGCATTTATTTCTCTTTCCAGTTCCCTGAACAATCTTTCTGATAAAACAGGAAACAAAGAAGATGACTCTGCCGTACGTTCTAATATGCAGGTTCTTTTGAATTTATTCCGTGAAAATGCGATTCGCCTTCAAGATATTCGTGAGGATATGCAGACTGGATTTGCTACAACAGATATTTCTGATTTGAATGGGATTCTTGAGAATATTGCTGAACTTAATACCAGTATTAAAAATAGTCAGATTCTTGGTAACCCTGCACTCGAATTACAGGATCAGCGGAACAGTCTTTTGGATGAATTAGGAAGCTATCTTCCTATTAGCGTAAAATACAAGGATAAACCGATCGGTCCCGGACAGACTGTAGAAGTTTTAGATGTAAATTTCTTCGATTCAAACGGGGTGAAACATACTTTAATCTCAGATGGATACGCCGGCAGCTTTAGTACTGATATTTCCGGAAAGCCAGTAACTCTTACTCTCAATGAGGCTACCGGAGATACCGTACAGCTTGCGGGCAATGTAAATGTAAATGGTAAAGAACAATATGTTGAATTATTAGGTTCAGGTACAATAAAAGGAACTCTTGATTTCCTAAATAAATCCGGCGATTTTGACGACAGTGATTTTAAGGGTCTTGGATATTATGAAAAAGCGTTAGATTGTCTTGTTAGTACATTTGCAGAAGCATTCAATAGTGCAAATAAGGATTCCACTGGAAAACAATATGATCTTTTCCAGAAAATCGATCCAAATGAAGATTATTCTGCTACAAATATCAGAATTAATCAAAATTGGCTTGACGGCACATATGGAATTATACTTACAGATAAGACAGTAAATGATACAGAAGGCTCTACGGCAAATGAAAACATTATGAAAATGATTAAGCTTTTGGAAGACAGCCATGATTTTCTCGTTCCAAATGCTGATCCTTCAAAACCAGATGTTAAATTTTATACAGGAAGTTTCCACGACTGCTTTGCTAATCTGGAGAACACTCTTGGAATTGATGCTAAATCAGCAAACACTATGCTTACAAATCAGATTTCTGTTTTAAATCAAACATCAAATTCCAGAGATGGGGTTTCCGGTGTACAGCTCGATGAAGAAGGTATGAATCTTCTGCATTATAATCAATCCTACAATGCTGCAGCAAGATTAATGACAACGCTTGATGAAGCTCTTGATAAATTAATTAATGGAACCGGCGTAGTCGGAAGGTAACAGGAGGTCTAATTATGAGAATTACTACAAGTGCAATTTTAAGAAATTATAAATCAAATCTGGGAACTTCCCTGAAAAATCTGGATACTGCAAGAACCAGAGTTATGACACAGCGTAGATTTAATTCTACGGCAGAAGATCCTTCCAGCGCTCTTCGTGCTGCTGTATTGGAACGTAAATATGCAAAAAATGAAGATTATCTCAGTCTTGTAAAAGATGCACAATCCTTCCAGGATTCTCAGGAAGATGCTGCAATGCAGATTGAAACTATCGCTAAGAATTTAAGTAAAAGATATGGTCTTGAGGCTCTAAACGGCACCAATGGTTCACTGGAAACTCGTGAAACCTATGCTGATGCATGGCGCGGCGCTCAAGAAAGCTTACTTTTAAGCTTGAATGCAAGCTATGGAGGAAAATATGTTTTTGCAGGAAGTGATGCAAAGAATGTTCCTTTTAAACTTGAAGAAGTAAATGGAAAGCAGGTTCTAACATATAGAGGTGTAGATGTCAGTAACGGTGATCCTGCTAAATTAGAAGAATTATCTAAAGACAGCTCCTATATTGACTTAGGATTTGGACTTACTGTAAATAGTGATACAAACGGAATTAATACTAATATAGATTCTTCCAGCGCTTTTAACACAAGCCTTCCTGGAATTAATCTCGCCGGATACGGTACATCAACTTCACAGGATGGAACAACTCAGATTCCAAATAATATGGTTCTTTTATGTGGCGAGATTGCTGATGTTTTAGAATCTGAACCTTTTGACAGAGAAAAATATACTGAGCTTTTAAATAAATTTGACGAGGGAAGAGGAACTGTTCTCGAAAAGGTAACTCTTCTCGGTACACAGACAGAATTCCTGACTACTACTAAAGATAGGTTAGAAACAAACAGCATCAGTCTTGCTACTCAGATTGACAATGTTGTAAATATTGATATGGCCGAAGCTATTATGGATTTCTCGTGGGCTCAATACGCATATAACTCTGCACTGAAGGTTGGAAATAATATTCTAACACCGTCATTTATCGACTTTATGAAGTAATTATATAAAATATAAAGGAAGGGAGGTAACCATGTATGAATCAATTAATTAAAATTACAACTGTCCCCATACAGTACGAATTAAAAATTAACAGTGCACGCTATGAACGGCGCAGTTCTCAGGCTGAATTGGAGATTCGGAGAAATAAAGGTGGATTATCCATTAAAAGTCGTCCTGTAAAGTTGAATTTGGATTCATCTGCAGCAAGAAGTTCTGTTGTTCCTACTACGACACAAAGTGTTTCTCAGACAGCACAAAAAGGTATTGAGGCCGCTTATAATGCAACTGCACAATTAGCACAAGAAGGACAGCTTTTACTCAAAGCAGATATAGGTGAAGATGTAATCGGTCAGATTATGCAACAGAGAAATGCTGCTCCTACCGGAGAATTCCAGCTTGGATTTACCCCGTCTGAGCCGGTTGATATTGATTATCAGGCTCCTGACTTGACAATCAATTATGAGATGGATAAATTAAATTTTGACTTAAAGGTTGCAAATGGCAATTTTGAATTTATCCCCGGTGATATTGAAATGTCAATCACACAGCATCCTGATGTCTTAATTGAGTACATCGGCGGGCCTATCTATGTACCGCCAAGTGCAGATCCAAACTATGAACCATTAGATGTAAGGGCTTAAAAAGGCCCTTACTTTATTTATAAACAATTTCTTACTATTCTAATAGCAGGAGGTATAATACATTGAAAATTAATGCAAAGTACTTTGGAGAGATTACTTATGAAGAAAATGAACCAATCAACATTATAAATGGATTATTTGGTTTTGAATCTTATACAACATATCTTCCTATCCCTTTTAGTGAGGAAGATGATTCCTTGATTTCATTACAAAGCTTGGAAGATGAGAGTCTTTCATTTATTCTGATGAATCCATTTATGATATATCCAAAATATTCACCGGAAATTCCTGAACAAGAGTTAAGAGAACTTGGTGCTGATACTGCAGATGACCTGTCTTTTTATGTAATTAGTGTTATCCGCGATTCTGCCAATGAATCGACTGTCAATCTAAAAGCTCCTTTGGTTGTAAACGCAATGAATAGAAAAGCAAAACAAATCATGCTGAATCAGCCGGAATACACTTTCCGACATACCTTAGGTGACATGATTCAAAAAGAGGAGGGATAATGAGATGCTAATACTTCAGCGAAAAAAGGGAGAATCTCTTTCAATAAATGATAACATCGTCTTAACGGTCATGGATACTGGTACTGATTGGGTAAAACTTGCCATTGATGCGCCTAAGGAAATAACTATTTTGCGCTCCGAACTTAAGGAAGCGGCGGCAGAAAATAAAAAGGCATCTGAAGGAGTCTCAAAGAAAGTGCTAGATGAAATATTGAAAAAAAAATAAATCCTTTTTATTAAAAATTCAGGGAGAAATGCGACTCATATGAGAAACATTTCTCCCTGTTTAAAATTATTTATTCGAAATATTTAATCACTATGCTGAACAATCTACAGTTACAACCGGGGCTGTAATTACTGTAACACTTACTGGTGCTGCTGCACTTCCTATGCTCCCGGAACCTCCAGCCGATACACCGCCGGCTTCAGCTGCTAATGCGCTGGAAGGAAGAGACTGGACATACTGTTCTGCAATCTGACGAAAGCGTTCGTCATTCAAGGAAGGCTTTGGCATAACATCGTCAAGATGTGAAGTTTGACAATGCTCCAGACCCTTTCTTGCAGTTTTTTTACGGCGAAGTTCTTCTGCCAGCTGACGTGCCAATTTATCTTTAAGCTTTCTCTCTGCCGCTTTCCTCTGCAAATTCAAATTCTCCTCTTTATGAAGTCTTGCAATTTTAATATTCCCATTTTGAATAACAGATTTAATTTTACGGACAATCGCTGCAGCTTCAACAGGATCTTTTACCTGTGCTTTTACTTTTTGGATTTCTCCATACTTTGCGGAAATAATTCCTCTTACTGCCGGTACATTTTTTGCACTGGCAAGACGCATCATATTGGAGCTATGAGAGTAATTATAAGTATTTGCAGTTGTTTTTTTCTTCGCATATTTAGAATAAAATGAAGTAGACTCCCTATCTCTCCAATAAGTAGGATATATCTTTTCTTTATCCCGTTCCTTTGTTGCTGTCCACATAGAAACCTGGCCATCCTCATCAAGGACCAGACCCATACTTACCAGCTCTTTGTCACTAAGAAATGCTCCCGTCTGAGCAGACTTCTGATAACTATTCAAATGCCGTAGAACATTTTCTACATGGCTTCGTACTCCTTCATCCGTACTCATCTTTTCAAGCAGCTCCGGAGAAATCGTCACATTATTAGTTCCCTTCATAGTAGAACCATATTGGCTAATCTGACTCTTATTATCAAAAGAAATAAAGTTGAAATTAATATGCTTGTAATTTTCCTTAAGGTAATTCATCATATCGACTGCGCCGGATTGGTTCGTCGTATTATTTTTGTTTTTAACAATCTTCTGGGAATCTATCTGAGACAATCCTGCGGGCACTGTATCAAGGTAAGTCTTCTCATTCTTTACCTGCATAGAAATCCCTCTTTTCCTTTCTCTATATACTTATAATATCGACGAAACTACGCATATTCATAAGTTTAAAAGCATTATAATACTCTATTAAATCTCACTTTTACATATATCATCCTGTATCCTGTTTTTCACTGCCGCTGCGATTTCATTTGTCTTCAAATTCTTATAATCATCATAATATAATGGCCTTAGAAAATGCACTTGGACTGTAACCGGGCTGATAGTATTTGTATCAAATGGCTTAAATGAATCAATAAGTGCAATTGGAACAATTGGACATTTCGATTTTGTAGCTGCTTTAAAGCTTCCGCCTTTAAAATCTTGTACTACATTTCCGTTTTTTGAACGAGTTCCTTCTGCGAATATTAAATAATTTCTTCCATTCTTTACTTCATTTGTTACATTTATAATAATCTGCATTGCCTGCCGCACATCATCACGGTCCAGAAGATACCCTTTCATACACGCAATAACCTGTTTAAGAAATTGTATATCTTTTATTTCTTTTTTAGCTACAACTGAAAACGGTATTGGACATGCTTCCATAATAGCCAATACATCATATAAACCCTGATGATTTGGAAAAAACATAAATCCATTTTCCTTTGGTATATTTTCCTGTCCTCTGGTTTCTATCTTAACATTTCCGCCTTTATTTGCACGCAGTACAATATATTTCAACATCTTATAATGTTCTTCTTCCGTATATTTGTCTACATGATTTGCATAATAACATAATTTACACCACATAAAAGGAACCAAAATGATATTTCGAAGTACCATTAATATTATTCTTTTCATACTTTCTGGTACTCCTTTACTGCTGTCTCATATAGATTATTTCCTTTACAGTCTGCAACTACAATTACTGGAAAATTTTCTACCTCAAGTCTGCGTATAGCTTCCGGTCCTAAGTCATCATATGCTACCGTTTTCGATACTTTTATACACTTTGACAACAAAGCTCCAGCTCCTCCTACAGCTGCCATATAAACGCTGTTATTTCTCTTAACAGCTTCTAATACTTCTTTACTTCTTTTTCCTTTTCCAATCATTGCAGTCAGACCAAGATCTAGTAATCTCGGAGTATATTTGTCCATCCGGCTTGCAGTTGTCGGACCTGCAGAACCAATTGGACGTCCTTCTCTGGCAGGAGACGGACCCATATAATATATAACTTGATTTTCAATATCTATAGGAAGCATCTCACCCTTCTCAAGTGCTTCATCCATACGTTTATGTGCTGCATCGCGGGCGGTATAAATAATTCCCGTAATATACACATAATCTCCCGCATGCAGCGTAACAGCAATATCTTTTGTAATCGGCGCTTGAATATATTTTTCCATAATCTACTCCTTCTTCTTTTGAAATAAATATCCTAATAATGACAAATCTTTTATTTCTTTTGTTCCTTTATCATAATAAATATTAAAATTCCTGATTACTAATAATGTATCTTCGTCTAATTTAATTTGACAATGATTCATGTAGTATGAATCAATATACACGCTGTATTCTTCTTTCTTTACATGTTCTAATCCATATTTTATATATCCGTTTATTAATTCTTTTAAATCAACTGTTCTAATTTTATTTTCACTTTGATATTCTGTAAGCAAAAGATTACTGATATCCATAACTGAATCATCACATTTTTCTTCATACTCCACCACCTGCATACGTGAAAAACCATCAATATTAATATCATTTATCTTTTTTTCTATACTAATATACAATTCTGATGAATATGCATTATTCTTATCATCATATTCATTATAAAAACCGGAAATTTCTTTTATTTCTTCAGACGTATATTTATTATCAATATATTTCTCACTATTATCTAATGAAGATAAATATTCATATGCTCCATATATTTTTTGTTTCATTTCTGAAGAAAGATTTTTATCTTTTTTATAATGTGACAAAATTTTTTCCTGGCTAACTGCCGACATATGATACATATTAAAAATTGGAGCAAGCAACGCTATGATTATCGAAAATGCTGCAATTATGAACATTTTTCCAACATATCTATGTTTTCTCCAATATATTAATAAATAAATAATTTCTAATATAATCCACATAACACCCATATATCTGTCAGGAGTAACTCCATATTCTATAATGCGTGCACTTATTGAATAAATTTGAAGTAAAATTAGTGGAACAAACAGAAGCGGAAGCTTCGTAGATATTTTTCTAAAAAAAGTCCGTTCATCTATCGCTTCAAGCATAGTCCATGTAGGCATTGCTATAAAAAATGATCCAGTCAAAATAGAAAATATTTGATTTGAAGGTATATCCCTCATAATCAAAATTTTTAATATATAAATATAAATAATTCCAAATATTAAAATAGTTAAAGAAAATAGTACATACTTAACTAAAGTTTTTGTAAATACTTCCAGCTTTGATTCTACCTGTGAGCATGAATAAATCCAAGCAGGGACATAAAAAAGTCCGAAAACGAGAAGCATCATGCGTCCGATAATATTAAAATTATCGAAATAATAACTATCATTGACAAATAAAACTATTATAATTGTACTAACAATTAAGGCTCCAATTGTCAAGATAAAATATATAATATGTATTTTTATCAAATTTGAAAATACTTTTATGGCATATTGAGGGAGAAAATATCCTGAGCGCTTATAACAGTGATAAATACCACATATCAAAAATACTGTAATATAAGTAATTATAATTCTGATTAACCACGAATCATTTGGCAAAAAAATATCTAAATTATCATATTCCTGCTGCTTATATACAAGTATCGCAGATATAACAGCCAAACCAGAAATACTTATAATTTTTTTCTTAAAATTTCCGTAACATGACGATTCACTAAAAAACAATCCTATCCCGAAATAACATAAAAAGGGGATTACAATTTCTAATACAATGCCATCATCAGTATCTATAAAAATAATTGACAAGATTGTTAATACTGCTATAACAGTAACTGAACCTGGATATTTTAAAAGCATACTCCGTATTTCATAGGAAAACTGACTCCATAAGTCACTTATTTTTTTCATATTACTATATCTCCCTCGTAACATGACGATTTACATGACAGCAAATATTGATTCCTACTGGAAGACCGGCGATATGAGTAGGATATGTATTTATATGAACCGCTAAAGCAGTTGTCGTTCCGCCCAAGCCCCCAGGTCCAATTCCAAGTTTGTTAATCGCCTCAAGCATTTCTTCTTCTAATTCTTTTACCCATTTAATTTCAGAATGAGATCCTGTTTTTCTAGTAAGAGCCTCCTTCGCCATAAAAGCACATTTTTCAAAAGTACCTCCTATTCCTACACCTATAACCATCGGCGGACATGCATTAGGACCTGCATCTTTTACTGCTGTCAAAATTGCATCTTTTACTCCATCTATTCCATCTGCGGGCTTAAGCATAAATACCCGACTCATATTTTCACTTCCAAATCCCTTTGGAGCAACTTTTATCTTTACTTTGCTGCCTTTTACAATATTATAATGGATAACTGCAGGCGTATTATCATTTGTATTCTTACGCATAATCGGATCATCTACTACAGATTTACGAAGAAACCCTTCTATATATCCTTTTCGAACACCTTCATTAACTGCATCTTCCACACTTCCGCCTTCAAAATGCACTTCCTGCCCAATATCCATAAAAACAACAGCCATTCCCGTATCCTGACAAATCGGTATCATATCCTGCTCTGCAATTCTAAGATTTTCCTGAAGCTGGTTCAATATTTTTTTTCCAAGTACTGACTCTTCAGAATCAACAGCATCTCTTATTAAACAATCCATATCACTCGATAAATAATGATTGGCTTCTATACACATTTCCTTGATATTTTCTGTTATTTTATTTACATTAATATGCCGCATAACTCATCCTCCTTAGTTGGGGACGGGGTATTTTTAAAAATACCCCGTCCCCAACTACAATTAATTCAATTCACGTATAATAATCTCTGCCACTTTTTTTACTGTATCAGATACAAACTGTGTACATTGTGCCTTTCTTTCTGGTGAGTTTTTTTCTTTTCCTTTTGTAAGAATACGACAACATGTCGCTCCGCATGTTTCTTTAAAATAATCATGTAATTCATTTGACAGTTCAAAACATTTTGTTATCTTTGGATCTCCCGGTGTTCTTCTTCCAAAAAAGTAACCTATACACATTGTTCCTCCGGCAAGAGCACCGCAGATACATCCGCCTCCTCCAAGTCCCCACGGAAATCCAGAGCTCATTGCAATTGCATCATCTGACATATCTATTTCAAAATGCTTGCGAATTGCATAAATTACAGCCTCTGAACATGCAAATCCTTGATTAAATATCTCTACTGCATCTTTTTGCAGTGCTTCCATATTGATGTCTGTAGTCATATAACTGCCTCCTCGTACTTTTGTATTATTCTTTTATTTCTTCGTTTTCTTTTCCTTCTTCTTCGGAATCTGCTTCTTTATCCCTGACTTTAGCGATACTTGCTACTATATCTCCTTCTCTAAGATTAATCAATTTTACTCCTGATGTAATCCGTCCAAGTAGTGAAATGCCGCTGCAGAGCATACGTATAATGATTCCTTCAGTATTAATTATCATTACCTCATCATCTTCGTTTACAGCTTTAATGCCTACTACATTGCCTGTCTTTTCTGTGATTTTATAGCATTTTACACCTTTACCTCCACGATTTTGTGCCGTAAACTCACTAATCATAGTTCTTTTTCCCATACCTTTTTCTGATACAATCAAAAGATCTCTTCCTTGTATTACAAGCTGCATTCCAATAACCTCATCCCGGTCTGCAAGATTAATTCCTCTGACACCCATAGAGGTACGTCCTGTTCCTCTTACATCTTCCTCCCAAAAACGAATGCACTGCCCATATTTTGTTGCAAGAATAATTTCCTGGTTGCTGTCTGTGAATTTTACTTCAATTAATTCATCATCCTCGCGAAGTGTAATTGCTGCAAGTCCGCTTTTTCTTACATTCATATATTCTTTAAGCGGTGTTTTCTTAATCAGACCCCTCTTTGTTGCCATTACCAGATACGCATTTTCCTGATAATATTCAATTGGAATTACCGCCGTAATATTTTCACCCGGCATAAGCTGAAGAAGATTAATAATTGCTGTTCCTCTTGATGTACGGCCTGCCTCTGGTATCTCATAGCCTTTCAACCTATACACACGTCCAGTATTTGTAAAAAACATAATATAATGGTGAGTATGAGACATAAATAATTCTTCTACGTAGTCTTCCTTCAAAGTCTGCATTCCCTTTATACCCTTACCGCCTCGATTCTGTGCTTTAAAGGTATCATTTGACATACGCTTGATATAGCCAAGCTTAGTTATTGTAATTACCACATCTTCCTTTGGAATCAAATCCTCCATTGAAATATCAAATTCATCAAAACCAATAGATGTTCTTCTTTCATCTCCATATTTATCACGAATTATAATTATTTCTTTTCTTATAACTCCAAGAAGAAGTTTACGGTCTGATAATATAGCTTTTAATTCTTCAATTTGTTTTTTAAGCTCATTATATTCGGCTTCCAGTTTATTTCTTTCCAAACCGGTAAGTGCGCGAAGTCTCATATCCACAATTGCCTGTGACTGAACGTCTGTTAATCCAAATCGTTCCATAAGTTCTGTTTTTGCAATCTGGACTGTATCAGAACCTCTGATAATTTTAATTACCTCATCAATATTATCAAGTGCAATTAATAAGCCTTTCAATATATGAGCCCGTTCTTCTGCTTTATTTAACTCATATTTTGTCCGCCGTATAATAACTTCTTCCTGATGTCTAAGATAATGAACCAGCATATCAAGAATATTCATTACTTTTGGCTGGTTATTTACAAGAGCAAGCATAATAACACCAAATGTATCTTGAAGCTGCGTATGCTTAAATAATTGATTCAGCAGTACATTTGCATTTACATCCTTTCTGAGTTCAATAACAATACGCATACCTTCACGATTTGATTGATCACTCAAATCTGTAATTCCGTCTATCTTTTTATCCCGCACCATTTCTGCAATTTTTTCAATCAAACGTGCTTTATTTACCATATAAGGAAGCTCTGTTACAATAATCCGGCTTTTTCCGTTCGGCATAGCTTCAATATTAGTTACTGCACGTACACGAATTTTTCCTCTTCCAGTTCGATATGCTTCTTCAATTCCTCTTGTTCCAAGTATGGTCCCCCCCGTTGGAAAATCAGGACCCTTAACAATTTCAAGAATCTCTTCAATTGATGTTTTTTCTTTATCTTCAATCTGGTTATCAATAATCTTAACAACTGCATTGATTATTTCTCTTAGATTATGAGGAGGGATATTTGTTGCCATTCCTACTGCTATACCAGATGTACCATTTACAAGAAGATTAGGAAATCTGGCCGGCAATACGACTGGTTCTTTTTCCGTTTCGTCAAAATTTGGTACAAAATCAACAGTATTTTTATTAATATCAGCAGTCAATTCAACAGATATCTTACTTAATCTCGCTTCCGTATAACGCATAGCTGCTGCACCATCGCCGTCTACAGAACCAAAATTACCGTGTCCGTCTACAAGCGGATATCTGGTAGACCATTCCTGAGCCATATTAACCAATGCACCATAAATAGAGCTGTCTCCGTGTGGATGATATTTTCCCATCGTGTCGCCGACAATACGTGCAGATTTTCTATGAGGCTTGTCCGGCCCATTATTTAATTCTATCATTGAATAGAGTATTCTTCTTTGAACTGGCTTTAATCCATCCCTTACATCCGGAAGCGCACGGGAAGCAATAACACTCATAGCATAATCAATATACGAGGTTTCCATTGTCTTCTTTAAATCTACCTCATGGACCTTATCAAAAATATTATCTTCCATGTTGCTCCTTTCTTTTATACATCAAGGTTCTTTACATATTTTGCATTTTCCTCGATAAATTCACGTCTTGGTTCCACTTTATCTCCCATGAGAGTAGTAAATGTAAGATCAAGCTCAGATGTTGTCTCCTCATCCATCGTCACTCTTAGAAGAATTCTATGTTCTGGGTCCATGGTTGTATCCCAGAGCTGTTCAGCATCCATTTCTCCTAAACCTTTATAACGCTGAATTTTATTATTTGTATCTCTGCCTACTTCCGATAAAATACTATCTAACTCTTCGTCACTGTAGGCATACCATATTTTTTTGTTTTTTTCCAGCTTATATAAAGGCGGCTGTGCCAAATACACATATCCTTCTTTTATAAGATCCGGCATAAAACGATATAAAAATGTTAATAATAAAGTACTGATATGAGCTCCGTCTACATCTGCATCAGTCATAATTATAATTTTATGATAACGAAGCTTAGATATATCAAAATCTTCATGAATTCCAGTTCCAAATGCTGTAATCATCGCTTTAATCTCAGCATTTCCATAAATTCTATCAAGTCTTGCTTTTTCTACATTCAGTATTTTTCCTCTAAGAGGAAGTATAGCCTGTGTAGAACGATCTCTTGCCGTTTTTGCTGAACCTCCTGCAGAATCTCCCTCCACAATATAAATCTCACATTTTTCAGGATTCTTATCAGAACAATCCGCAAGCTTTCCAGGAAGTGACATTCCGTCAAGTGCTGATTTTCTTCTTGTCAAATCCCTTGCTTTTCTTGCTGCTTCTCTTGCTCTTTGTGCCATAATTGATTTTTCAATTGTCTGTTTCGCAACCTGAGGATTTTGTTCTAAAAATATTTCAAGCTGTCTGCTTACAACATTATCAACTGCACCTCTTGCTTCGCTGTTTCCAAGCTTTTGCTTTGTCTGTCCTTCAAACTGAGGATCTTCTATTTTTACACTAATAATTGCAGTCAGACCTTCCCTTATATCTTCACCGGAAAGATTTGCCTCGTTTTCCTTAAGAAGTTTATTTTTTCTGGCATAATCATTAAATGTTTTAGTAAGAGCATTACGAAATCCTACAATATGAGTTCCTCCTTCTGGAGTTGTAATATTATTTACAAATCCATAGGAATTTTCATTATAAGAATCATTATGCTGCATTGCAACTTCAACTGCTACATTATTTATATTTCCTTCACAATATATAATTTCTTCATACAGCGGTGTTGTACTGCGGTTTAAATACTGTACAAATTCTTTGATTCCGCCTTCATAGTGAAATGTCTTCTCCACAGGTTCTTCTTCTCTTTCATCTCTAAGAGTAATTTTAAGTCCTGCAGTAAGAAAAGCCATCTCGCGAAATCTTTGTTTTAAAATATTAAATTCAAATATTGTTGTTTCAAATATTGTATTATCTGGAAGAAATGTTACCTTTGTACCAGTTTTATCCAAAGTACATTCCCCGACAACAGACAGTTTTTCCACAACTTTTCCACGTTCATAACGCTGCTTATACACCTTTCCTTCACTGCAGATTTCAACCTCCAGCCAATTAGAAAGCGCATTTACTACAGAAGCTCCCACACCATGAAGACCGCCGGATACTTTATATCCTCCTCCTCCAAACTTACCGCCGGCATGGAGAACCGTAAACACTACTTCGACTGCAGGAAGCCCGGATTTATGATTTATCCCCACTGGAATTCCCCTGCCATTATCCACAACAGTTATAGAATTATCTTTATTTATACTTATAAAAATAGAATCACAAAAGCCTGCTAAGGCTTCATCCACAGAGTTATCCACAATTTCATACACAAGATGGTGAAGTCCTCTTGATGATGTACTTCCAATATACATACCAGGACGTTTTCTTACAGCTTCTAATCCTTCTAATATTTGAATTTCATCTGCCCCATACTCATGCTGTACTTTTTCTGTGCTCATTCTAATCCTCCTAGTTTTCTTTCGAGACCTGTCCACTACACACATGGAATATTTTATTTATAGAGAAACGATGATTTACAAACTCTTCCACACCTGTACAGGTTATAAATGTCTGTATATCATGAATACTATCTAACAAATAGTTTTGCCTGTATTTATCGAGTTCAGACAATACATCGTCAAGCAAAAGAATCGGCGTATCATGCATTGTTTCCTTTACAAGCTCTATTTCTGATAACTTTAAAGAAAGAGCTGCTGTTCTTTGCTGTCCCTGAGAACCAAAACGTCTAATATCTAAATTCTGTGTCATAAAACATATATCATCTCTATGAGGACCAGCAGATGTACTTTTAATTCTAAGATCCTTTTCCCGATTTTTTTTCAATATCTCTTCCAATGTTATTTTTCCGTTACTGGGCTCATATATTAGATTTAACTCTTCTTTTCCGCCAGTTAATTTTTTATGTATATCAGAAATAATTTTGTTTATTTCATATATAAAATTATTTCTCCGTTCGATTACTTTAGTTCCATAATCAGCCAACTGAAAATCCCATACATCTAATGTCTTTAAAAGTCCCTCCTGACTTTTTTTATCATTTAGTTCTTTTAGTAAATGATTTCTCTGATTTACAATTCTATTATAATTTGTCAAATTATCAAGATATATTTTATCAATCTGTGACAGTTCAAAATCTATAAATCTCCTTCTTTCTGAAGGTCCATTTTTAATAATATTTAAGTCTTCGGGGGAAAAAAATACAATATTTATAATTCCAAATAATTCACTGGCTTTACGAATTGGAAGCCTGTTAATTGCTATTCCCTTTGGGCTATTTTTTTTTAAATGAATATCAATACGAGATTCTATTTTATTTTTATCTACAATTATCTCAATATGAGATTCATCTTTCCCAAATTGAACTAAATCTTTATCTTTCGTCCCTCTGTGGGATTTCGTAGTACTAGAAATATATATGGCTTCCAATATGTTCGTTTTGCCCTGTGCATTATTACCATAGAATATATTTGTGAAATCATCAAATTCAAGATTAAGTAAATCGTAATTTCTAAAGTTTTTAAGCTTTAAAGATTTAATTTTCAATTTTTATCTCTTCTCCATTAAAGGTTACTATATCTCCAGCATACAGCTTCCTTCCTCGGCGGGTATCTGCTTCACCATTTACACATACAAAACCCTCTTTAATAATATCCTTTGCCTCCACGCCTGATTCTGCCAGACCGGCTGCTTTAAGAGCCTGTCCAAGCTTAATATATTCATCTCTCAGCTTTATTACCTTCATGACTGCTAGCTCCTTCTTTTGTTTTTAAGCTGCACTGAAATTAACGGGAAGAATAAGATAAATATAACTTTCCTCTTCATCTTTGATAAAGCATGGTGCTTTTGCATTCATCAGATATAAAATTACTTCTTCATCATCAATTACTCGAAGCGCATCAATTAAAAATCTAGGATTAAATCCAATTAAAAGATCTTTTCCTTCCTTTTCAATTATAATTTCTTCATTCATGGAACCAATTTGAGACTTTATCTTAAGCTCCATAATTTCATCACCTATATTAATTATAATAGGCTTTTTTTCACCTTCTTTTATGAGAAGTGTCGCTCTGTCAATACAATTTAAAAGCTCCTTTTTATTAACTCTTACTTTTGTCTCATAATCATTGGAAAGCATCTGGTCAATTTTAAAATAATCTCCTTCTATTAATCTTGACACAACAACTGTACAGTCAAATTCAAATACAATATGATTATTCGTATAAGAAATATTAACTATGCTTTCTGCTTCACCGGATAAAATTTTACTTACTTCCATCAAAGTTTTTCCAGGAACAATTAATTTTTTATTAATTGATTGTTCTTTTAATTCAACTTTTCGTATTGAGATGCGATGTCCGTCAAGAGAAACAACTCGAAGTATATTATTATTTATTTCAAATAATTCACCAGTCATTATTTTATTACTTTCATTATCTGCAATCGAAAATATTGTCTGTCTTATTATCTCTTTCAATGTAAATTGAGATATTTCTATAGATTCTTGTTTTTCAATTGAAGGAAGATAAGAAAATTCTTCCCCCGGCTTTCCTGATATATCAAATTTTGATTTTTCACAAGTAATTGTAGTCTGTAAATTATCGTCAGTTTCTATTGTTATATCACTGTCAGGAAGCTTTCTTACTATCTCAGAAAAAAATCTTGCATCTATTGCAATCATTCCTCTTTCTTCGATTATTCCTTTAATTTCTGTTTGTATTCCAAGCTCCATATCATTAGCAGTCAGCTTTATAATATCTGCTGTAGCATCAATCAGAATACATTCAAGAATAGGCATTGTAGTTTTTGATGGAACTGCTTTAGAAACGATATTAACTCCTTTGGCAAGATTTAATTTATTGCATATTATTTTCATATGTGTATAACTCCTTTCAGACTGTGTTTATATATAAATATATAAAATAATTTCAGTATTAATCTTATTAGGGGTTGTAGTAAAGAGTAAAACCTCTTTTACCCTTTTATTTATAAGGATTTCTTCATTTTATAAGTATGTGAATTTATATTGAATTGAATGTTAATGTTATTTGGATAATTTTTTTGTTTCCTTTATATAAAATAAAGTTATCCTGATTCTATACCAAGTTTGTCCACATATTTATATATCTTTATATCATGCGGGATTTATTTTTTTCTTTATAATATTAACTGTGTTGGCCAGAGTTTCATCAGTAAGAATTTGTTTTGCAATTTTTTCAGAACCGTATTTTATAGTAGAGTGATCTTTTCCTCCAAGTACTATACCAATTCCTTTTAATGCCGTATTTGTCATAGTACGTATTAAATACATACATATTTGTCTTGGAATTGAGATATCGGCTGTTTTTTTATTGCTTTTTAGATCTGCTATACTGATTCCAAAATGGTCGGCTACAATATCAATAATAAGTTCGGGTGTGACTTCTCGTCTGTTTTCAGCAGATATAATGTCTTTTAATGCTTCTGCAGCAAGAGTAATATCAATTGGAGTTTGATTATGGTTTAATTTATAGAGGGCGATTAATTTATTAAGAGACCCTTCTAATTCACGGATATTCGATTTTACATTTGTAGCAATATAATCAAGAACATCACGGGGGATATTATATTTTTCCAGGTTGTCCAATTCTATTTTTTTCTGTAGTATGGCCATACGGGTTTCATAATTTGGAGCAGATATATCTGCAATTAATCCCCATTCAAACCTTGTGCGCAGTCTTGCTTCTAATGTTTCAATATCTTTTGGTGGTTTATCACTGGAAATGATTATTTGTTTTCCAGATGTATGAAGATGATTAAAGGTATGAAAAAATTCTTCTTGTGTACTTTCTTTACCTATAATAAATTGAATGTCATCAATAAGAAGAACATCATTGTTTCGGTATTTTTCACGAAATTTAAGCATTGTAGATTCATTTCCTATAGTTCTGCCTGTTCTCAATGCGTCGATCAATTCATTTGTGAAGGTTTCACTGGTGACATATAGTACTTTTTTCTTTGGATTGTTATTTAAAATAAAGTGGGCAATGGAATGCATCAAATGTGTTTTTCCAAGCCCGACTCCTCCATATAAAAAAAGAGGGTTATAGACCTCTCCTGGAGATTCTGCTACAGCCAGCGAAGCAGCATGAGCAAAATTATTATTTCCTCCTACGACAAAGGTATCAAAGGTATACTTGGAATTAAGACCCGCTTTTTCAGCTGCGGATTTTGTTCTCTTTTTTTGACCTGTTTCAATGGAAATATTATGAAGTTCTTCTAGTTTGTTATCATCTTCTGATATGAATGCTACTTCATATTCTATTCCTACAATTTCAGCAATAGATACCTTAAGGGGAAGAAGATATTTTTTTTCTATATATTCTACACTTGCGTTCATATTTACTAGGATGAACACAGTGTCGTTGATGATGTCATACACCTTCAATGGTTGTATCCATGTAGTAAATGATACATTGGATAATTCGTGTTCTACTCTTAAGTGTTCAATAATATCAGGCCATTTTTCTTCAACAATGTTCATTTTGGACAAACTCCTACTCTTATATGTTTACTATTCTTTATTCTACATCAAAAATGCTATTTAAGCAATAAAAAGTAAATAAAATCGTTGGTTTTGCTTGACGTAGAGGCATTTTTTTAATATAATCAAAACTGATGCATTTAGAATAAAGTAGGGTTATTCTCTTGAAAAATATACCTTATATATTATGGGATGCCCGAATGGGTATAAGGAGGTGGATATCGATGAAAATGACATTCCAGCCAAAAAAGAGACAGAGATCTAAAGTACATGGTTTTCGTGCAAGGATGAGTTCAGCAGGCGGAAGAAAGGTTCTTGCCAGCAGAAGAGCAAAAGGAAGAAAGAGATTATCAGCGTAGGCCGCATATATGTGGCCTTTTCTTCTCTAAAAATAGGAGAATTAAATATTATGAAATATTCCGAATCACTGAAAAAAAACAGAGATTTTCAGAATGTTTATAAAAATGGAGTTTCCTGCGGAAATAAGTATCTTGTTATGTATATAATTGAAAATGGTACATGCAGGAACAAATTAGGAATATCTGTAAGTAAAAAGGTAGGCAATAGTATTGTAAGACATAGATTAATAAGATTAATTAGAGAAAGCTATAGATTACAAGAGGATAGATTCAGATGTGGATTAGATATTGTTGTAATTGCGAGGAAAAGTGCAAAAAATAAAAATTATAAAGATGTGGAAAGTGCACTTTTACATCTGGGATATCTTCATAAAATTATAGATTTGGGGTAATGTATGGTGAAAAGGATTCTGCTGGCAGGTATAAGATTTTATCGCAGATATATATCACGATTAAAAGGATATTCTTCCTGTAAATATTATCCTACTTGTTCTGCGTACGCAATAGAGGCAGTAGAAAGGTATGGTGCTTTAAAAGGAGGAATTTTAAGTATATGGAGAATTTTGCGCTGTAATCCTTTTTCAAAAGGCGGATACGACCCTGTTCCTTAAGAAGAATTTAAAATTAACAATGGAGGAAAAGAAGAATGGCAGCAGGTTTACTGAGTGCAGCGAATTGGCCTATTGTGGGGCAGATTTGCTGGGTGTTAGGTAAGGTTATGAACTTTATCTATACGATATTAGATAGTGTTTTACCGTCAGATAATGGTCTTGTCGGAATTTCTATAATTATATATACAATTTTTGTATATACATGTATGATTCCAATGACAATTAACCAACAAAAGACTACAAAAATGCAGGCTGTAATAAATCCTGAGATTCAGGCGATTCAAAAAAAATATAAAAATAAAAGAGATCAGTCTTCACAGTTAAAGATGCAGGAAGAGATGCAGCAGGTATATGATAAATATGGCACATCAATGATGGGGGGATGTCTTCCACTTTTGATCCAAATGCCGTTCTTATTTGCGTTATATCCAGTTATATATAATATTCAGGCATATGTTCCTCAAATTACCGAAGAAGCAAATAAGTTTCTTACGATCCCTAATATGACGGTTACACCGTCGGCTATGATAAGTGCAGTAAGAAGTGGTGAAAATTTTGGATTTCCATCAGCTGTTATTATTATTACAGCGCTTGCTCTTCCAGTTCTTTCTGGACTAACACAATATGTAAGTGTTAAACTTTCACAGAATATTTCTGGACAAAGCATGGATAAGGACAATCCGATGGCAGGAACAATGAAATCTATGAATATTACAATGCCGTTGTTTTCTGTATTTATTGTATTTACACTTCCAACGGGTATTGGTGTTTATTGGATTATAAGTGCGTTGGTACGTTGTGTTCAGCAAATATTTATTAATAAATATCTTTCTAAAATGTCTGTAGAAGATTTGATTGAAAAGAATAAAGAAAAAGCTGCAAAAAAGCGTGAAAAGCGAGGAGAAAGAAACGAAAAAATTGCTGCAATGGCTCAGACAAATACAAAAAGTATCCGGACATCTGCGAAGCGTGATGTAAATAATATGAGTGAAAAGGAAAGAGAAGAAAAAGTTGCAAAAGCTCAAAAGAATATTAAAGAAGGAAGTCTGGCAGCAAAAGCAAATATGGTAAAAAAATTTAATGAAAACAAATGAAAATAAAAGGGGGCAGGTATTCATGGATTATATTACTGTATCAGCAAAAACGTTAGATGATGCTATAACAGAAGCATTGATTCAATTAGGTGTAACAAGTGACAGGTTAGATTATGAGATTATTGAAAAGGGAAGCGCCGGTTTTTTAGGCATAGGAATGAAACAAGCTGTTATTAAAGCCCGTAAAAAAGAAGAAGAAAAGCCTGTTGAGATTGAAGTTGAAGAGAAAAAAGAAGAAGAAAAGAAAGAGGATAAGAAGGAAAAAAGAAAAGAAGAAAAGCAGGCAAAACATGAAAAGCGGGTAAAAAATGATAAGAAAAAATCTTATGCTAAAGAAGAAATAAAGCTTGATAAAGTAGAAGAAGATACCATGAAGGCCTGTGAGAAGTTTATTGCTGATGTGTTAAAAGCTATGAATATGGGTGAGGTAAAGATTGTCTCTGAAATTGATGAGGAGGGAGCTCTTTTTATTAATATGGAAGGAGATGATATGGGAATTTTAATCGGCAAGCGAGGACAAACTTTAGATTCTCTCCAATATCTTACAAATAGAGTAGCAAATAAAATGCAGGAAGGCTATGTTCGTGTAAAGCTTGATACAGAGGATTATAGAAGAAGAAGAAAAGAGACTTTAGAGAATCTTGCCAAAAATATATCGAGTAAGGTAAAAAGGACAAGAAGAACCGTATCATTGGAACCTATGAATCCATATGAAAGAAGGATTATTCATTCAGCATTGCAGTCTGATCCGGCTGTATCTACGCATAGTGAAGGTGAAGAGCCTTATAGAAGAGTTGTTGTAACGCTGGTAAGGCGGTAAAGAAAGATTTTAATAATAAATAAAAGGGGCAGGGGTTTTTACCTCTGCTTTTATCATATAGGTGAACCTATTTTAAAGTAAGGAGCATATTACATGAAGTATTATAATACAATTGCAGCTATATCTACAGCAGTAAGTCCGTCAGGAATCGGTATTGTAAGGATAGTAGGAAAAGAAGCTTTTGAGATAGCAGACAAAATATATAAAGGAAAATGTGGAAAAAAGCTTTCGGAACAAAAAACTCATACAATACATTATGGTTATATAGTTGATAATAATAAAATTTTAGATGAAGTTCTTATTATGCTGATGAGAGGTCCTCACAGTTATACAGGAGAAGATACAATAGAAATTAATTGTCATGGCGGTGTTTATGTAATAAAACGTATATTAGAAGCAGCAATAAAATATGGTGCAAGACCTGCTGAACCAGGAGAATTTACAAAAAGAGCATTTCTAAATGGACGTTTAGACCTGTCTCAGGCAGAGGCAGTAGGAGATATTATATCTTCTGAAAATGAATTTGCTCTTCGAAGTTCTATTTCACAATTAAAAGGAAATATAAAGAAAAAAATAAATCATATAAGAGATGAAATTATTTATCATACTGCTTTTATAGAGTCTGCTCTTGATGATCCTGAACATATCAGTCTTGATGGATATGTTGATAAACTTGAACGTGATGTATGCAGAATTTTAAGTGAAATTTCAGATCTTATATCTACCTGTAATGATGGGAGAATTATTAAAGAAGGAATTCAGACAGTTATTCTTGGAAAACCTAATGCAGGAAAATCTTCACTTTTAAATATTCTTGTAGGAGAAGAAAGAGCAATAGTAACAGAAATAGAAGGAACAACAAGAGATATTTTGGAGGAGCATATTAATCTTCAGGGTATTTCTTTAAATATTATTGATACTGCCGGTATTCATGACACGGAAGATATAGTAGAAAGGATAGGTATTGAGAAAGCAAAAGAGTATGCTGAAAAGGCAGATTTGATTATATATGTTGTAGATGCATCAACTTCTATTGATGAAAATGATGAAAAAATAATAAAAATAATTAAAGGAAAAAGATCTATTATATTGCTAAATAAATCTGATTTAGATATGATTGTAACAAAAGAAGATGTAAAATCAATATATTTTGAATTATATCCTGCAGATGATATTCCAATTATAGAGGTATCAGCCAAGAAAAATCAAGGAATTAAGGAATTTGAAAAAATAATTAAGAATATGTTTTTTGAAGGAAATCTTGCACTTAATGATAAAATATATATTACAAATATTCGTCAGAAAAAAGCACTTCAAGATGCATATGAAGCTTTGAATAAGGTTAATGAGAGTATTACTGCAGGCATGCCTGAGGATTTTTATTCTATTGATCTTTTAGAAGCATATGAGTCACTTGGAAAAATTACTGGTGAAACGATAGGAGAAGATTTAGTCAATGAAATATTTAGTAAATTCTGTATGGGAAAGTAAAGACAATTATGATATTGCTGTTGTTGGAGCAGGACATGCAGGGTGTGAGGCTGCACTTGCTGCAGCAAGATTAGGATTTAAGACAATAGTATTTACAGTAAGTATAGATAGTATTGCACTTATGCCATGTAATCCCAATATAGGCGGCAGTTCAAAGGGGCATCTTGTTCGGGAAATTGATGCTTTGGGAGGTGAAATGGGAAAGGTAATTGATAAGACATTTATTCAGTCTAAAATGTTGAATAAATCAAAAGGTCCGGCAGTCCATTCTCTTCGTGCTCAGGCAGATAAAGCAAATTATAGCAAAACAATGAGACAGGTGCTCGAATCACAAAAAAATTTGGAAATAAAACAAACAGAAGTTGTTAATATTTTAACAGAAGATAATAAAGTTACGGGTGTGCAGATACTGTCAGGGGGTATATATTATGTTAAAGCGGTGATATTGTGTACCGGAACATATCTTCGTGCAAAGTGCATTTATGGAGAAATTGCTAATAATACTGGACCTAACGGGCTTCAGGCTGCTAATTATTTGACAGAATCTTTAAAGAATATAGGAATTAGGATGTATCGTTTTAAAACAGGTACTCCTGCCAGGATTGATAAAAGATCTGTTGATTTTAGTAAAATGGAAGAACAATTTGGAGATGAATATATTGTACCTTTTTCTTTTACTACTAATCCGGATGATGTACAGGTAGATCAAGTATCTTGCTGGTTGACTTATACAAATGAAAAAACACATAATATTATAAGAGCTAATTTGGATCGTTCCCCTCTCTTTTCAGGTGTTATTGAAGGAACTGGACCAAGATATTGTCCTTCGATTGAAGATAAGGTTGTAAAGTTTGCAGATAAAGAACGACATCAAGTATTTATAGAACCAGAAGGTATTGAAACGAATGAAATGTATATTGGAGGTATGTCAAGTTCTTTGCCGGAAGATGTTCAATATGAAATGTATCGTACAGTTCCTGGACTCGAAAATGTTAAGATTGTCAGGAATGCGTATGCAATAGAATATGATTGTATTGATGCAAGACAATTAAAGCCTTCTTTAGAGTTCCGTAATATCGAAGGATTATTTAGTGGAGGTCAGTTTAATGGAAGTTCTGGATATGAGGAAGCAGCAGCACAAGGATTAATTGCAGGTATTAATGCCTCCAGAAAACTGCAGGGAAAAGAGAGTATTGTTTTAGATCGTTCACAGGCTTATATAGGAGTGTTAATTGATGATCTTGTTACAAAAGAAAGTCATGAACCGTATCGTATGATGACATCGAGAGCAGAATATAGGCTTCTTTTACGACAGGATAATGCAGACCAGAGACTTACAGAAATAGGATATGAGATAGGTCTTATTTCAGAGGAAAGGTATAAAAGGCTACTTTTAAAGAAAAAGATTATTAAAGAAGAAATTGAGCGAGTACTACATGTTAATATAGGTACAAATGAAAAGGTACAGGCTTTACTTAAAAAATATAAAAGTACACCTTTAAGTTCAGGAACAACATTGGCAGAGTTGATTCGAAGACCTGAATTATCTTATAAAATTCTTGAATCAATTGATGAAGGTAAAAGAAGCTTTCCAGAAGAAATTAGAGAAGAAATAGAAGAGCAGGTAAATATATTTATTAAATATGAAGGATATATAAAACGTCAGGAAAAACAAGTAGAGCAATTTAAGAAGCTGGAAAAAAGAAAAATACCAGATGATATTGATTATGATGATGTAAAAAGTCTTCGTCTTGAGGCGGTTCAAAAATTAAAAGAATATCGTCCTGTATCAATTGGTCAGGCTTCACGTATTTCAGGAGTGTCTCCGGCTGACATATCCGTACTTCTTGTATATCTTGTCGGACGTTAATTTGCCAGTCTCGAAAAGGATGTGTGCTTCGGAGTGTTCATATGAGTATATGTGAGCATAATATAAACAAGATAGGAGATGAAAATTTATGGATGATTTATTAGAAGAAAGATTGAAAGATATTTCTATTCAGCTAGATGATAATAAAAGAAATCAATTTATGGATTTTTATAAGCTTCTTATAGAATGGAATCAGTATATGAATTTAACGGCAATTACAGAATATGAGGAATTAGTAGAAAAACATTTTGTAGATAGTCTTTCTATTGTAAAAGCTATTAATTTATGTGAAAAAGAAAATATAATAGATATTGGAACGGGAGCAGGGTTTCCTGGAATTCCAATAAAAATTATTTATCCGCATTTAAAAGTAACACTTTTGGATTCATTGAATAAGAGGGTAAAATTTTTAAATACTATAATAGAAAAATTAGAACTAAAAAATATCAATGTAATACATGGAAGAGCAGAGGATTATGCAAAACAAAAGGAGTATAGAGAAAAATATGAATTATGTGTATCCAGAGCAGTTGCAAATTTATCAACATTGTCTGAATATTGTATTCCCTATATTTCAGTAGGAGGTATGTTTATATCATATAAATCTGATGAAATTGATGAAGAATTACTGAAATCGAAAAACGCGGTAAAAATATTAGGTGCAAAAATTTCTGATGTCATAAGATTTCAACTTCCTGGAACAGATATTAGAAGATCTTTTATCAAAATTGAAAAGATAAAAAATACACCAAAAATATATCCTCGTAGAGCAGGAATACCTGGAAAAGAGCCATTATAATTTATTTATTATAAGAAAAGATATACAGGTAAATATATATCTAATCATATAAGAAAGAAAATACCCTCAAATGTTTCACGTGAAACACTTGAGGGTTGTTATTTTGTAAGAATATTTGCTATTATAAAATTTGATTGTTAATATTATAAAAATTCATGTATAATTCAATCATTGTTATCTGTTGTTTTATGATATTTTTATCTTAATATCTATTATAGTTTGATTTTTTATATTATAAAATAGGTCTTTTTCTTTATAAAATCAAAATCTACTTCTTTTATTTTTGATAAAGTAAAGTAATGTAGTATTTATATGAACCACATAATATAATCTATATTTAATATACAAATGTTTCACGTGAAACATTTGCATAAATTAAAATATTAAAATTAATGGCTTATCATCGCATATATGTTTTTTGGTTAATAAATAAAAATATAATGTTTATTATAAGTTATAAATAATAAGAGAGAAAATATATGCTGATTTATTTTTTGTCAATAAATTGAAAATTATATATCTTTAAGGTCAGTATTTAAAAGAAAAGGATAATATTATATTTTCATAGTTTACATGAAGATAAAGTTTTTAAAGAAAATAATATTTGATATATATAAAATAAATATAAAAGATATAAATATTTTTTTATACAAGGTAATGTTTCACGTGAAACATTACCTTGTATTTATATTAAATTACTTAAATAAAAAATATACAAATATTAAATATGAAAATTTACTATTGTTTAAAATAGTAGATTAAAATATAATTATATATTATTGTTTAAAAATGATGATGCATAATTATAGTATTTCATGATTATGTCATATATAAAAATGTTTATTAGGATGAAATATGATATGTTTAAATTGTTGATAGAAAATTATTGATTTAAAGATAATGAAAATATATTTTAAAATAAGGATTTATAGTTTTTTTATAGTAAAATATTAAAAAATAGTGTTTCACGTGAAACATTTGTGGTATACTATCTTTATGTTAAAAGGAAAGGTGATAAAAAATGGGAAGAATTATAGCCATAGCAAACCAAAAAGGCGGAGTTGGAAAAACAACTACAGCCATAAATCTTTCTGCATGCTTAGCTGAGAAAGGACAAAAGGTTCTTGCTGTAGATATGGACCCGCAGGGAAATATGACAAGTGGTTTGGGAATGGAAAAGGGAACTGTTGATAAAACAATATATGATTTAATTATAGGTAACGTAACAGTTGAGGATGTAGTAGTAGAAAATTTATTGGACAACCTTGATATTATTCCTACTAGTATAGATTTATCAGCGGTAGAGATTGAGCTTATTGATGTGGAAGATAAAGAATATGTTTTGAAAAAATCGATAAATAAAATAAAAAATAATTATGATTTTATTATTATAGATTGTCCTCCATCTTTAAGTATGCTTACTATCAATGCCATGACTACTGCAGATTCTGTTCTTGTTCCTATACAATGTGAGTATTATGCACTGGAAGGATTAAGCCAATTAATACATACAGTAGAGCTTGTTGAAAATAGGTTAAATTCTGAACTTGAGATTGAAGGTGTGGTTTTTACAATGTATGATGCAAGAACTAATCTTTCACTACAAGTAGTAGAAAATGTTAAGGATAATCTCGAACAAAATATTTATAAAACAATTATACCGAGAAATATAAGGTTAGCAGAAGCGCCAAGTTACGGAATGCCGATTAATCTATATGATTCTAAATCATCTGGAGCAGAAAGCTACAGGAGGTTAGCAGAAGAAGTAATTAGTAAAAAATAATCATTTTTAAGGAGGGCAATATGCCAGTTAAGAAGAAAGGATTAGGAAAAGGACTGGATAGTTTGATTCCCGATAATAAACAAACAAAATCGGCAAAATCAGATACAGATATAGAAACTGATAAAATATCTGGTACTGGTGAGCAGATGATGAAAATCAATATGGTTGAACCAAATAGAGAACAGCCTAGAAAAAAATTTGAAGAGGATGCTTTATTAGAGTTGGCAGACTCTATAAAACAATTTGGTATTTTGCAGCCGCTGCTTGTGCGTAAGAGAAAAGATTATTATGAAATTATAGCAGGAGAGAGACGCTGGCGTGCAGCTAAATTGGCTGGAATAAAAGAAGTGCCTGTTATAATTAAAGATTATACAGAACAAGAAATTGTTGAGATTGGTCTTATAGAAAATATTCAGCGCGAAAATTTAAATCCAATTGAAGAAGCAATGGCATTTAAAAAACTGCTTGAAGAATTTAATCTGAAACAAGATGAAGTTGCAGAGAGGGTATCAAAAAGCAGAACTGCAGTTACAAATTCTATGCGTCTTTTGAAATTGGATGACAGAGTTCAGCAAATGATTGTTGATGACATGATTTCTACAGGACATGCAAGAGCTCTTTTAGCAATTGATGAAAAAGAACAGCAGTATGATCTAGCTAATCAAATATTTGATGAAAAATTAAGTGTTCGTGAAACAGAGAAGCTTGTAAAGGAGATAAAAAATCCAAAAAAACAAACAACTACAGTAAAGAAAAAAGTAGAAAATTCATTTATTTATGATGATCTTGCAAATAAAATGAAAGAAGTTATGGGAACAAAGGTAAGCATATCTTCAAAAGGAAATGGAAAAGGAAAGATAGAAATAGAGTACTATTCTGACATGGAATTAGAACGTATGTTCGAAATGATAATGAGTATTGGAAAGGACGAATAATTATATATGGAAAGTAGAATATTAGACGCGTTAGGTATAGATCCAGCATTTATATTTCTATTTATGTTAGTTTTGTTTATTGTATTATTTATTTTATATGTAAATATTAATATAAGGTATAATCGATTGAAAAAAAGTTATCAAACGTTTATGAGAGGAAAAGATGGTAAAAGCTTAGAAGAGAGTATGAGAGAGCGATTTTCTGATGCGGAAGCTGTTCTTAAATTTACAAAGCAGAATAGGCAGGATATAAGAGAAATTAACCGTAGATTAGATTCAAGCTACCAGAAGCTGGGAATTGTCAAATATGATGCTTTTCATGAAATGGGAGGGAAACTGAGCTTTGCGATTGCTCTGCTGAATGGAAATGACAGTGGGTGGATTCTAAATGCGATGCACAGTCGTGAAGGATGCTATACCTATGTAAAAGAGATTTTAAAAGGTGAGAGCTATGTTGAGCTTTCGGAAGAAGAGTCTGAAGCGCTTGACCAGGCTATTTTTGAAAATAAATATGGCTTAAATACAGATGAAATTATAGAAAAATAATAATAATAGAGAAGCAGGAGAATAAGAAATGTTAGATATTAAATTTGTAAGAACAAATCCGGATATAGTAAAAGAAAATATAAAGAAAAAATTTCAGGAAGAAAAACTTCCGCTTGTTGATGAGGTCTTAGAATTAGATTTAAAAAACAGAAATATTAAGCAGGAAGTAGAGGCGCTTAGAGCAGATAAAAATAAGATTTCTAAAAAAATTGGTGCATGTATGGCACAGGGAAATAAGGAAGAAGCTAATGAACTAAAGAGAAAGGTGCAGGAAAATGCTGATAAAGTAGAAGCACTTTCAAAGGAAGAAAAGGAAGTAGAATTAAAAATAAAAAAAATAATGATGTCAATTCCAAATATTATTGATCCATCTGTACCAATTGGAAAAGATGATAGTGAAAATGTTGAAATTGAAAAATTCGGTGAGCCTATAGTGCCTGAGTTCGAAATACCATATCATACAGAAATTATGGAAAGCTTTAATGGTATTGATTTAGAGAGTGCAGGAAAAGTAGCAGGAAATGGATTTTATTATCTTATGGGGGATATAGCCAGACTACATTCTGCAGTAATATCCTATGCAAGGGATTTTATGATTGAACGAGGTTTTACTTACTGTATACCTCCATTTATGATTCGCAGTAATGTTGTAACAGGTGTTATGAGTTTCGCAGAAATGGATGCTATGATGTATAAGATAGAAGGAGAGGACTTATATCTTATTGGTACAAGTGAGCATTCTATGATTGGAAAATTTATTGACAGTATGCTGCCGGAAAATCAGCTTCCTCAAACTCTTACAAGCTATTCTCCTTGTTTTAGAAAAGAAAAAGGAGCACACGGTATAGAAGAAAGAGGAGTTTATCGTATTCATCAATTTGAAAAGCAGGAAATGATTGTTGTATGTAAGCCGGAAGAAAGTAAGCATTGGTATGAGGAACTGTGGAAAAATACAGTTGATTTATTCCGTTCGCTTGATATTCCTGTTCGTACGCTGGAATGCTGTTCTGGAGATTTGGCAGATTTGAAAGTAAAGTCATGTGATGTGGAAGCATGGTCTCCAAGACAAAAAAAATATTTTGAGGTTGGCAGCTGTTCAAATTTAGGTGATGCGCAGGCTAGAAGACTTGGAATTCGTGTTAAAAGTGAAGATGGAAGTAAATATTTTGCCCATACATTAAATAATACAGTAGTAGCGCCGCCGAGAATGTTAATTGCGTTTCTTGAAAATAATCTTCAAGAAAATGGATCTGTAAAAATCCCTGAAGTTCTTCGTCCATATATGGGAGGAATGACAGAAATTAAAAGGAAATAAACATGCATCATTATCTAAAAGCTATTGGATTTAAAAAAGTATATTCAAAACGAGAATTACATGAAATCATAAAACAAGTTGAAGAGCATTTTACACATCATGAACTTGTTTATATAGAAGAAGAAATTGATTTCTGCGAATATCAGAAGGAGTATGCTCCAGGGATTGGAATATCTATCTGTGGAGATATGGATGTAAATGAGAATTTTGAGAAAGAGTACTATTTTCCGTTTTTTATAGGAACGGGAATAACTTCTTATGCGGAAATTCTTGTGGAAAGAAAAAAAGACCAGGAAGCATATTTTGGAATCTGTGAGGATATTAAGGTAGGAATCAGTCTTGTATTTTATCTGCAGAATACAATTGAATATTTAAAAGAGAGACAGCTGAATGCAGGCAAGGTAAATTACTCGTCAGTTACCTTGTCTGGTTTGTGCGATTCCGGAACTATACTTCTTCCTGTAAAAAAGGATAAAATACAGGAAAAGAAAAGACAGGAAGAATCTCGTAATAGGATTTCTCTTTTAACTGCGGCAAAGAATGGAGATTCTGCAGCAATGGAGAGTCTTACTTTGGATGATATTGATACATATTCTAAGGTATCAAGAAGATTAGTTACAGAAGATGTATTCAGTATTGTAGATACCTATATTATGCCTTATGGTGTAGAGTGTGACAGGTATAGTATTTTAGGAGAAATATTAGCAATGGATATTGTAACGAATGAATATAGTAATGAAAAAATCTATATTATGAAGCTGGAGGTTAATGAATTGACATTTGATATCTGTGTACCTGTAAGAGAAGTAGTAGGAGAACCGGGAATAGGCCGAAGATTTAAAGCAAATATGTGGCTTCAGGGCAGAATAAACTTTTGACAATTCAATCATGATGGAGTATAATTAAAGAAATGTCGCTATAGCTCAGCTGGATAGAGCGACCGCCTCCTAAGAAAGTGTTATAACACTCGCCTAAGAGGAAAAAGAAAAAGGTAACAAGTAAAACTAAATATAGATTTTGTAACTGTCGCTATAGCTCAGCTGGATAGAGCGACCGCCTCCTAAGCGGTAGGTCGGAGGTTCAAATCCTCTTAGCGACGCTGAAAACATCGCCGAAAACATTGATTTTTCAAGGTTTTCGGCGTTTCTCATTTTCCGAATAAATTTGAACTCGTAGCAATGTCCGATTAGCAGGAGCGGTTTTTGCTAATCAGATTTGACTAAAAAGAAATTGAACTGTTAATTATCGTCACCGATTAGCTTGCTAATGATTAGCAAGAAATTTGAGGTTTTTGCTAATCAAAATGCCTTTCCTGCTAATCGGAGCAAAAATCGTGCTAAAAATCCTGCTAATTAAAAAGGCAAAAGTTACTCGTTCAAAGAGCTTTTTTCTGGTGTTACATAGTCCCGTACATTTGATGATAGTGACATCTGCTTATATAATGAAATCAAAAAAGGACGGTGATATATATGAGAGAAAAGAAAAATCATTTGTATGTAGACAGTGGGGAGCGGAGCATTTTGCTACATAGCCTTGTGGAGCTGAAGAATCAGCTCATACAGCAGGGCAGATATACAGACTGCGTTGACGAACTTATTTTTAAGGTTATCCATGCACCTATTAAAAAATTAAGAGTAGAACTGGCAGGAGGAAGTGATGTGCGATAAGGAATTTAAAGAACTGGTGAAGATAGCAGTAGAGAAATTAAAAGACGAATCCGTATTAAAATTGTTACAGGCTGATGCCAGTTATCAAAAAGACAGTAAGGATGAGGGATATGCGGAGGATGCCTTTAACCAGCTTGATTTGACGGAGAAACAGAGGGAAGTTTGCCAACATCTTATAGATTGCAGGGAAAAGCAGGATTTTGAATACGGCACTCATGCGTATATTGCAGGACTGATGGATGCGTTTCATATTATGGCAGTGTTGTTTCCAGAAAAAGGGGATACAGAGAGAATAAGGAAAGCCTTATCATATAAGAGCAGATAAAAACAGAATAGATTTTTACATAGCCGATTGGTGTAGTTTTACGAAACAGCCAGTCGGCTTTTTTTATTGCCATGAATCCTTTACATAGCCACCTTGACAAAGTGGCTAAATCTATGCGAAAGGAGGACGCACCCTATGTCAAATTGCAAAGTAATCGCTTTAACCAACCAGAAAGGCGGCGTTGGAAAAACCACCACGGCGGTCAATCTGGGCGTGGCTCTGGCACAGCAGGGCAAAAAGGTACTGCTGATTGATGCCGATGCACAGGCAAATTTAACCATGTCGCTCGGTTACAGCCGACCAGACGACTTGCCCGACACGCTCTCCACCATCATGCAGGATATCATTGATGATAAACCCGTCGATGTTTCCAAAAGCATCCTGCACCATGACGAGGGCGTTGACCTGCTCCCGTCCAACATTGAACTGTCGGGATTGGAAGTAAGGCTGATTAACGCCATAAGCCGTGAAAGCGTACTCAAAACCTGCATCAATGAAGTAAAAAAGAATTACGACACGGTTCTCGTGGACTGTATGCCGAGCTTGGGTATGCTGACAATCAATGCGCTTGCGGCTGCTGACAGCGTGGTTATCCCGACACAGCCCCATTATCTTTCCGCCAAAGGCTTAGAGCTGTTGCTTCGCTCCGTGTCTAAAGTGAAACGGCAAATCAACCCACACCTGCGGATTGACGGCATCCTTATGACGATGGTAATGCCACGCACGAACATCTCTAAGGAAATCACGGCAACGGTTAAAAGTGCCTACGGGCAGAGGATTAAAGTATTCGACACACAGATACCCCACTCCATGGGGTACAGAGTCACAGAGGATGTGGTGTAACAATCAAACATTTTGTCTGCAATAATCAGGAGGATAATAGAATGGGGGTGGATGTTTGTGTTTCTGAGCGGGCTCTCAGAGAGATTTATCTGCGTGGATTTGAAATTGCAGTAAAGAAAGGTAAGCCGATTGCTATGATGTCTTCTTATAATTTAATCAATGGTGTTCATGCGGCTAATAGTAGAGAGCTTTGTACGATAATTGCACGTGAAGAATGGGGATTTGAAGGCGTAATTATGTCTGATTGGAATACAACTGTTCCAGAAAATGGAAGTGTGCCATGGCAATGCGTTGCTGCTGGAAATGATATCATTATGCCCGGAAATCAGAAAGATGCTGCAAATATCCGTGAGGCCTATGAACAAGGAAAATTATCGGAAGAAATTATACGGTGCAGTGCGGGGCGGATACTTAAAATGATTCAAAGATTGTCAAATTAAAAATTCATTGGAAGAATACTGATACCAAGTCCCGCTTCAACCATGGACATAATGGCATAATCATCCCATGTTGTAAATCTTATATTTGGTTCCAGATAATTATTTCTGAAAATGTCGGAGACAACAATATTCTTATCCTTTTCAAGCAAAAGGAAAGGATCACAGCAAAGTGCATCCATAGGAAAAACATCACAATCTGTCAGAGGATGGTTTTCTGGTAGCACAGCCATGAGCTTATCCTGAGCAAGAAACAGCGTTTCAAACTGCGGCAGGGTAGGCAGTCTTAATGTTCAAGTTCCCGCCTGCGGTGGCGAGCACTTATACCGATCTGGTACTGAAAGAGCCAAAGCCAAAGACCAGCATCCGAAAAATTTCCCTGCCTAAGACGGTTGCGGAAATGCTTGTGAAAAGGCATGAGGACATAGAAAATCTCAAGGAGCTGTTCGGGGAGGAATATATGGACCTCAACCTTGTATTTGCTTCTTCCTGCGGCAGACCCATCGAGGGGCAGGTCATCAATCGGGCATTGACGAAACTGATCAAGGATAATGATTTGCCGCCAGTCGTCTTTCACAGCTTCCGCCATTCAAGCATCACTTATAAGCTGAAGTGGGTCGGCGCGACTTGAAATCCGTGCAGGGCGATTCTGGACACGCACAGGTCAAGATGGTAGCAGATGTTTACTCGCATATCATAGACGATGACAGACGGATAAATGCACAGAGGTTTGAAGAACAGTTTTATCAAAGCAAAGCTGCCCCCGATGCGGAGGAAGTGCAGGAAGAAACAAAGGCTGAAACAGCATTGCAGACAGACCAAGAAATGCTTCTGAAACTGCTTTCCAATCCAGAGATGGCGGCGTTGTTGAAAACATTGGCAAAGAGTTTGTAAGGAGATAGAGGATAAGGCAATTCTGAAAGACAGATTGTTTTGTCCTTTTTTTCTGCGGAGATGGCGAGATTATGGCTATCCCCGTAGAAAAATGTATGATATACTGTAAAAGCAAACAATAGGCGTACATAAAACGTGGTATTCCGATTTAGAATTTCAAGTTTAAGGATATACGAAGCAGCAGAACTTGAAGTCGCAAATTGTGATTTCAAGCTTGGAGTATGATAATGGATATGGCGGGCGTAGGAAACTACCATTTGTTTTTAAAGAACAAGGAATTGCAATGCTTTCTGCTATTTTGCGTAGTGATGTTGCTATCCGAGTAAGCATTAGAATTATGGACACTTTTGTGGAGATGCGGAAGTATATGGAAAATACCTTTTTGCTGTATGAGCGATTAAATGCAATGGAGGTTCGCCAGATAAATTACCAGACGGAAACCGACGAGCGTTTTGAGAGAGTTTTTGCGTACATATCCGAACATGAGGAATCCAGCCAAAAGGTATTTTTTGACGGACAGATTTACGATGTGTTCAGTCTGATAGTAAGCCTAATTCAAAAAGCAGAGAAAGAAATCACTCTGATTGACGGATATGTGGATGTTGGGACATTAAATCTGCTTTCAAAGAAAAAGTCTGATATTGCAGTTACAATTTATACGCAGAAACAGACGAAGCTAACAAAAGCCGATGTTAAGAATTTCAATGCACAGTACCCGACATTGAAGATAAAATATACCAAAGTATTCCATGACAGGTTTTTGATTCTTGACCGAACAATAGCCTATCATGTAGGAGCGTCTTTGAAAGATGCAGGAAAAAAGTGTTTTGGAATCAATCTAATTCAAGATGCAGGCATCATCAAGGACATCCTGCAAAGGTTGGAACTGGAAACAGAGGAATGAGAAACTCTTTGAGGCCGCAATTTGCGACCTTAGAAAATCCAAACAGCTTAAACTATTCTGGGATTAGTTGTGAAATGCAGGTATTAATCGGGAAAGGCTTTACAGCGTAACATTTCCCTAAATTCAAGCCCCTTGCTAATCGCCTGCTAAAAGGAGCATCTAAAACGCCTTAAAATCAGCAGTCACAGGTCGGTACGAGATAACATTCTGAATCCGTGACAAGCAAGGAAATAAAGGGATTAGATAACACTAAGAGGGAGCTGCCTACTAGCAAATGGTTCTACTCCTAAGCGGTAGGTCGGAGGTTCAAATCCTCTTAGCGACGCTGAAAACATCGCCGAAAACATTGATTTTTCAAAGTTTTCGGCGATGTTCATTTTCTAAATAAATTTAAACTCGTAGCAATGTCATTAGCAGGAGTGGTTTTTGCTAATCAAGATGTCTTTCCTGCTAATCGGAGCAAAAATTGTGCTAAAAATCCTGCTAATTGAAAAGGCAAAAGTTACTCGTTCAAAGAACTTTTTTTGGTGTTACATAAGTCCCGTGCATTTGATGATAGTGATGTCTGATTATGTTCAAGTTCCCGCCTGCAGTGGCAAGCACTCATACCGCTCTGGTACTGAAAGAGCCAAAGACAAAGACTAGCATCTGAAAGATTTTCCTGCCAAAGACGGTTGCGGAAATGCTTATGCAAAGGCATGAGGACATAGAAAACCTCAAGGAGCTGTTCGGGGAAGAATATATGGACTTCGACCTTGTATTTTCTTCTTCCTGCGGCAGATCCATCGAGGGGCAGGTTATCAATCGGGCATTGGCAAAACTTATTAAGGGTAATGACTTGACGCTAGTTGTCTTTCACAGCTTTCGCTATTTAAGTATTACTTATAAGCTGAAGTGGGGCGGCGGCGACATGAAATCCGTGCAGGGTGATTCTGGACACGCACAGGTTAAAATGGTAGCTGATGTATATTCGCATATCATAGACGACGACAGACGGATAAATGTACAGAGGTTTGAAGAACAGTTTTATCAAAGCAAAGCTGCTCCCGCTGCGGCGGAAGTGCAGGAAGAAACAAAGGCTGAAACAGCATCGCATACAGACCAAGAAGTACTTCTGAAACTGCTTGCCAATCCAGAGATGGCGGCAAAACATTAGCGAAAAATTTGTAAGGAAATAGAGGATAAGGCAATTCTAAAAGACAGATTGTTTTGTCCTCTTTTTCTGCGAAGATAGCGAGATTATGGCTATCCTCATAGAAAAATGTATGATATACTGTAAAAACAAACAACAAGCGTACATAAAACTCGGTATTCCGATTTGGAATTTCAAGTTTAAGGATATGCGAAGCAGCGGAACTTGAAGTCGCAAATTGTGATTTCAAGTTACTCATAGTTTTGAGGTTCCAATCTGGTATTTCAAAATAGAAAGGGCGATAAAGATGGCTGATACAGAACAAACAGCTCTGACAAAGGCAAATAATGATACCCAAGAAATAAGCATTGAATCAGCAGAGTCCGATATAAAAAGCATGATATATGTTATCCGTAACCAGCAGGTTATGATAGACAGTGATTTAGCGATGCTGTATCAAGTAGAAACAAAGCGATTAAATGAAGCGGCAAAACGTAATATTTCAAGATTTCCAGAAAGATTCCGATTCCAACTGACGAAAGAGGAATATGAAAACTTGAAGTCGCAAATTGCGACTTCAAGTTTGGAGGAAGATAATGGATATGGCGGACGCAGGAAACTGCCCTTTGTATTCACAGAACAAGGAATTGCAATGCTTTCTGCTGTTTTGCGTAGTGATGTTGCTATCC
>CAMNTM010000019.1 GCA_946558465.1 uncultured Lachnospiraceae bacterium | reverse complement strand
TTCTACCTGGGAGGGAACCAGGCGGGAGCGAGTACGCTGTTTGCAGAGCAGTATTGATAATAGTATAGATAAACTATTCTCCGGAGAATGGTACAGAAAATCATGACGAAAAGTAAAAGGGAATGTTGCGTCAGCATATTCCCTTTTTTAATTTCCTGTGATATACTTGAGTCATAAAAGTGCTGTTGATTTTATAGGACGGCCGGAAACTTTCGGTATATAAAACCGGCAGCTGTAAGGAGCACAGAAAATATGAAGAGAGTATTATTAAAGCTCAGCGGTGAGGCTCTCGCCGGAGAGAAGAAGACAGGCTTTGATGAAGTTACCTGCATGGGAGTGGCCAATCAGGTAAAGAAGCTTACAGACAGCGGGATACAAGTGGCGGTTGTGACAGGCGGAGGAAATTTCTGGCGGGGACGGACAAGCGAGACGATTGACCGGGTGAAGGCAGATCAGATCGGGATGCTTGCAACCGTTATGAACTGTATCTATGTATCAGAGATATTCCGCTATGCAGGTATGAGGACAGAGGTATTTACTCCGTTTGTATGCGGTGCATTTACAACTTTATTTTCTAAAGATAAGGCAGTAGAGGCGCTGGAGGAAGGAAAGGTGGTTTTTTTCGCAGGAGGGACCGGGCATCCGTATTTTTCAACAGATACAGGAGCGGTGCTTCGTGCGGTTGAGATAGAAGCGGATGCAATGCTTCTGGCAAAGGCAGTCGACGGTATTTATGACAGTGACCCAAAGGTGAATCCTGAGGCGGAAAAGTATGAAGAGATATCGATTCAGGAGATTATTGATAAAAAGCTGACGGCTGTAGATTTAACTGCTTCTATTATGTGTCTGGAAAACCGGATGCCGATGCTGGTCTTTGGGTTGAATGAAGAAAACAGTATAGTGGAGACAATGAAGGGAACATTTACAGGAACGAGAGTGACTGTATCATAAGGAGGATATAAATGATGAATGAGAAGCTGGAAGTATATGATTCTAAGATGAAGAAAACGCTGGCAAATCTAAATGGAGAGCTTGGGACGATCCGTGCCGGACGTGCCAATCCCAATGTGCTGAATAAGATTGTAGTAGATTATTATGGAACACCGACGCCGATTCAGCAGGTGGCGAATGTATCTGTGCCGGAGGCACGTATGATTCAGATTCAGCCGTGGGAAAGGAATATGCTGAAGGTAATTGAGAAGGCAATCCTGGTTTCGGATCTCGGAATTAATCCGACGAATGACGGAACGGCAATTCGTCTTGTTTTTCCAGAGCTTACAGAGGAGAGAAGAAAAGAACTGGTAAAGGACGTTAAGAAGAAGGGAGAGGCCGCAAAGGTGGCAGTCCGTAACATCCGCCGGGATGGAAATGATGCGTTTAAAAAGCTGAAGGGTTCAGATGTGTCAGAGGATGAAATTAAGGATTTGGGTGACGAACTCCAGAAGATGACGGATAAGTATATCAAAGAGGTGGACGCAGCAGTCGAGACAAAATCAAAAGAGGTTATGACTGTATAAAGGCTGGCAGAGTTTGGGGACAGGTCCCTTGCAGAGCAGGGGAGCTGTCCTTATTTGAATTACTTTAGTTTGTAAAGCTCTGCTTATCTAAGCCGGGGAATTGACCGGGAGGGAGAACAGGATGAAAATTCCACAGCATATTGCGATTATCTTAGATGGGAACGGCCGATGGGCCAAGTCAAAGGGGATGCCCCGCAATTACGGACACGCTCAGGGAAGTAAAAATGTAGAAAGAATCTGTGAAGATGCTTATCGGATGGGAGTAAAATATCTTACTGTCTATGCATTTTCTACGGAGAACTGGAACCGTCCGGAGGATGAGGTGGCTGCTCTCATGAAGCTTCTGCGTAATTATATGAAAACCTGTCTTAAAACAGCGGCAAAAAATGATATGAAGATACGGGTAATCGGGGATATTACAAGACTTGATGAGGATATACAAAGTCGAATTCTGGAGCTTGAGGACGCGACGAGGGATAACGGTGGATTAAATTTTCAGATTGCAATTAATTACGGAAGCCGGGATGAGATTGTGCGTGCGGTCAGAAAGATTGCCGCAGAAGCCGCCTGCGGGAAAATTTCTGACAGTGAGATTGATGAGGCATGTATAGAGAGATATTTGGATACATATGATATTCCTGACCCGGATCTTTTAATCCGGACCAGTGGTGAAAAACGGCTTTCAAATTATCTTCTGTGGCAGCTTGCTTACACGGAATTTTATTTTACAGATGTGCTTTGGCCGGACTTTACCAAAGAAGAGCTTATGAAAGCGATTGAATATTATAATACAAGAGACAGACGTTACGGCGGTGTGAAGGAGGAACAAGATGTTTAGGACAAGATTGCTGAGTGGAATTGTACTGGTGATTGTTCTGGTCGGGACAGCAGGATATGGAGGAAATGTTCTGTTTGGTCTGCTTGCAGTTATTAGTTTAGTTGGACTGTCAGAGCTGTATAAGGTTGTAGATGTGCAGAATAAGCTTTTGGGTTTTGCGGGGTATCTTGCAGCAGTTTCCTACTATGCAATTTTGTATGCAGAAAAAATGGAATATGCAATGATGCTTTTTATCGTATTTTTGATTCTTGTAATGGCGGTGTATGTATTTGCATTTCCGAATTACCGGGCGGAGCAGGTGATGACAGTTTTTTTTGGTCTGTTTTATGTGGCGGTCATGCTTTCCTATGTGTATCAGACTAGGGAGCTGCCGGAAGGCGGAATTGTTGTATGGCTGATTTTCTTAAGCTCCTGGGGCTGTGATACCTGTGCCTACTGTGTAGGAATGCTGATTGGAAAGCATAAGATGGCGCCGAAGCTGAGTCCGAAAAAGTCAGTGGAGGGCGGTGTCGGGGGGATTGCAGGAGCGGCGCTTCTAGGCATACTTTTTGCACTGGCTGTAAATCAGTGGGGGCATGTATCGGTAAATCCTATCCATTATGCCGTTATCTGCGGGGCAGGGGGCGTGATATCCCAGGTGGGAGATCTGGCAGCATCGGCAATTAAGAGAAATCATGAGATTAAGGATTACGGGAAGCTGATTCCGGGGCATGGAGGAATTCTAGACAGGTTCGACAGTGTTATTTTTACGGCGCCGGTCATTTATTATCTGGCACTGGCACTTTCAGGAAATATGTGATTGTGCACGTATCGGTACAGAGGTATTGAACAGCAGATTGTGACATATAATGATACCAGGGCTCTGTGTACAGTATGACTGGAAGCCCGGTCTTTAGAAAACAAGGTGATATAGATTATGAAAAAAATAGCAGTATTAGGCTCCACAGGTTCCATCGGTACTCAGACACTTGAGGTCGTGAGAGAGAATAAAGACATAGAAGTGACAGGGCTTGCTGCCGGCAGCAATATAAAGCTTCTGGAGGAACAGATTCGGGAATTTAAACCTCGTCTGGCAGCAGTATGGGATAAGGAGAAGGCAAAAGAGCTCCGGATAAAACTGTCAGATTTTGATGTGGAAATTGTCTGCGGGATGGAAGGACTTCTGCTTGTGGCGGTAATGGAAGAAGCCGAGATGCTGGTAACAGCTGTTGTCGGAATGATAGGAATCCGGCCGACGATTGAAGCTATAAATGCGGGTAAGGATATTGCCCTTGCCAATAAAGAGACATTGGTGACAGCAGGACATATTATTATGCCTCTTGCAGAGAAAAAAGGCGTGTCTGTTTTTCCGGTGGACAGTGAACACAGTGCAATTTTTCAGTCTCTGCAGGGAAATGATAAAAAAGCGGTTCAGAAAATCCTTCTGACAGCTTCTGGGGGGCCATTCCGCGGAAAAACACAAGAGGAACTTCTCGATATCCGTGTGGAGGATGCACTTCGGCATCCGAATTGGGCTATGGGCCGGAAGATTACGATTGATTCCTCTACAATGGTAAATAAAGGGCTTGAGGTAATAGAAGCTAAATGGCTGTTTGATGTGGAGGTAGACCAGGTGCAGGTTGTAGTTCAGCCGCAGAGCATCATTCACTCTATGGTGGAATATGCAGACGGTGCGGTTATAGCACAGCTTGGTACACCGGATATGAAGCTGCCTGTCCAGTATGCGCTGTATTATCCGGACAGGCGTTATCTGCCGGGAGAAAGAGTGGATTTCTGGAAGCTTGGGAAGCTGGAGTTTGAGAAGCCTGATACGGATACGTTTTACGGATTGGAGCTGGCCTATGAGGCAGGCAGGAGGGGAGGTACGCTTCCAACCGTGTTTAACGCGGCGAATGAGCTGGCAGTAAAGCAATTTTTAAATCATGAGATTAAATACTTGGAGATAGTGGAAATTATAGAGGATTGTATGAGTGCGCACAGGAATATTCCGAACCCTACACTGGAACAGATTCTGGAGACGGAGAAGGCGACCTATGAGAGGATTGAAAGCAGGAGGTAATTGTTGATTTGGGTATTATATTTGCAGTCTTAATTTTCAGTTTTATTGTATTTTTTCATGAATTGGGGCATTTTATACTGGCTAAGAAGAATGGAATTGATGTAGAAGAATTTGCAATTGGGATGGGACCGACACTGTTTTCGAAGGAGTACAAAGGGACCAGATATGCCGTAAGAATTCTTCCTATTGGAGGCTTTTGCGCGATGGGTGAGGACGAGGAGACCTCGGATTCGCCGGGCTGTTTTAACAACAAATCCGTGTGGGCAAGGATATCTGTAATTGTTGCAGGTCCGGTTTTTAATTTTATACTTGCATTTGTCTTTGCATTTATTCTTATTCTGATGACGGGCTATGACAGGCCGGTTGTGGGGGCAGTTGAAGAGGGGTATCCGGCGGCAGAAGCAGGAATGATGGAGGGTGATAAAATCATCCGGATGAGTGACAAAAAAATTCATATATTTCGAGAAATTTCCTTTTACAATCAGTTTCATCAGGGAGAGAGTGTGGAGATTACGTATATCCGCCGGGGAGAAACCAATACTGTTGTGCTGACACCGAAGAAGGATGAAGAACTTGGTTATTACCGCTTGGGAATCGGAAGTGAAGGATATTCACAGGCTGGTATTCTGTCAGCATTTCAATACAGTGCGTATGAGGTTAAATATTGGATTAATGTGACGATTGACAGCTTGAAAATGCTTCTTACCGGGCAAATCGGTGTAGACAATTTGTCGGGACCGGTAGGAATTATACAGGTAGTAGATGAATCTTATCAGGAAAGTAAGCCGTATGGAGGCTTTGCAGTCCTGGCACAGTTTTTATATCTTGGAATCTTATTATCCGCGAATCTAGGTGTGTGGAATCTGATTCCGTTTCCGGCATTAGACGGGGGAAGACTTGTTTTTTTATTTATAGAAGCAATTCGGAAGAAACGAGTGCCGCCGGAGAAGGAGGGATACGTGCACTTGGTCGGCATTACACTTCTTATGGTTTTAATGGTATTTGTGCTTTTTAATGATGTACGCAGAATATTTTTCTAAAGATAAATCAAGGAAAACAAAAAAAGAAAGGAGCAGTAAGCTATGATTTACAGAAAGTTTAAGGATTTGGAATTGTCTGCCCTGGGGATGGGTACGATGCGTCTGCCGGTGATAGACGGAGATGATGCAAGAATTGACGAGGCTGAGACAGAAAAAATGGTTGCATATGCGATGGAGAAGGGTATCAATTATTATGATACAGCCTGGGGATACCATGGGGGACAGTCGGAAGTTGTGATGGGAAGGATACTGAACCGATATCCTCGTGACAAGTATTATCTTGCAACAAAATTTCCTGGATATGATTTGTCTAATATGGATAAGGTGGAAAGTATTTTTGAAGAGCAGCTGAAAAAGTGTGGTGTAGATTATTTTGATTTTTATCTGTTTCACAATCTTTGGGAGTTGAATATCGATGCCTATCTGGATAAAAAGTATGGAATTTATGATTATTTAGTGAAGCAAAAGGAGCTGGGCCGTATTCGTCATCTGGGAGTTTCCATACATGGGAGCTGTGATGTGATGAGACGTTTCCTAGATGCATACGGAGAACATATAGAGTTTGGACAGCTTCAGCTTAACTATTTGGATTGGACCTTTCAGAATGCAAAGGAAAAGATGGAGCTCTTAGAGGAGTATAAGATTCCGGTGTGGGTAATGGAGCCTTTGCGGGGCGGAAAACTTGCGAAGCTTTCAAAGGAAGATACAGACAGGCTTAGAAAGCTGCGTCCAGATGAGGATACGCCGGCGTGGGCCTTCCGTTTCCTGCAGTCATTGCCTTCTGTTACAATGGTGCTTTCCGGAATGTCTGATTTTAGGCAGCTTGAAGAGAATATTCGTACATATGAGACAGACAAGCCGTTAAATGCTGCCGAAACTGAGGCCCTGCTTGATATTGCAGAAGGGATGCTGGATCACACACTTCCATGTACTGCCTGCAAATACTGTGTAAGTCATTGCCCTCAGGGATTGGATATACCGACCCTTCTTTATCTTTATAATGAGCATTGTTTTACAGAAGGCGGGTTTATCGCACCGATGATTGTAGAAGGTATGCCAAGTGAGAAAAGGCCAAGTGCATGCGTCGGCTGCAGAAGCTGTGAAGCAGTCTGTCCGCAGCAGATTAAGATTTCAGAAGCATTAAGTGACTTTACAAAGAAGCTGTAAGGTTTGTTAAATTTATGTTGATATTCATACGAGGCTCATGATATATTAAGGATAGTATCGAAAGATGTAAAATTATAAGGGGATAAGTTAAGAAAGGAGAGGAGTATGAAGCGGACAATTTCATGTCTGCTTGCGCTTGTTCTAGTTCTTACTCCATGCATTTCCAGCCGTGCTTCAGAGATTAATACTGAGGCAGTAGATAGCGTAACGGGGAGCGGCGTGTCTGCAGGTGGAGAAGATGTAGAAGAAGGAGATAACGAGACAGGAGCAAAAGAAGGAGAGCAGACGGATTCTGCGGCGGCTGCAGCTGCCGCAGAAACAGATAAGGAAGGGCAGCCGCCAGAGGAAAAGGCAGAAAACGGCGGTCAGGTTGATGTATCGATTCGCTCAGCGATGGTTTTAGGAAGGGATGTAGAATTTACAGTTTCGCTTACGAATCAGCCGTCACGTAAGATAAAGCTTCGGAAGGATTCGGAGATTCAGACAGCAGAGGAAGGAGTTTCTTTTGAAAATCTGACTGCAGGGTCTTATACGCTTACTGTGACGTCAGAAGGGTTTGCCGGGTATACCCAGGAAATTACAGTAGAGAACTGGGCATACGCGGTGAATCTGACGACAGGATTTGTCAGCGGATATGAATATGAGGAAGGAAAGCTTCATCCAGGGGTACTGCTTATCGGTGATGTAGATAGAAACGGCGTAGTGGATGAAGCAGATAAAGACAAGCTGGTTGCCGATATCGATGCAGAAAATTACACTCCTGAATCCGACATAAACGGTGACGGAAAAGTAGATATTGTAGATTTGGAATATTTCGTAAAAGGTTATCAGATTAGTGAGGACATCAGTTCCTCGATTGAAGTCAATGTGCCGGCGGCGGCAGTCAGCGCAGAAAGCGGTGATGCCACTTCTACAGACGGCAGTTTAAGCTCCCTGTTAAAAAATGAAGACAATGTAATATTATCGAGAAATGACGGTAAGATGATATCCGAGAACAGCCCGGTTTCTGTTGATTTTACTTTCCCATCGGAAGGTTTTTTTGCCGTGGATGGGATTGTGATTGAGACCGGACAAAAGGACTCTGTTACGAAGGCGCTTGTTGATATTATTTATGTGGAAGAAGGGCAAGAAAAGACGGTGTCTGTACCATTAGAAGAGGGGATAGACTTTCTACTAGAAGATGACAGTGTCAGTGTGGAGAAAACTTCCGGAGGTGCAATCTGTATTTATCTTGGAAGCCAGATTGCGGTAAAGAAGGTATCCCTTAAGATTATGGGGATGGCAAATAACAATAATCTTGCAGAAATCTCTAAAGTGGAATTTGTAAACGGCATGGAAAACCGGATACCGGAGCCGGATATGGACATACCGGAAAATCTCACTGTCAAAGCTGAAAATAAGAAATTTACCGCAGTATGGGACGAGTGTAAGAATGTTACCGGATATGAGGTAGAGATTGTACATGGAGAGGAAAGACAAGTACAGTCTGCAAAAGGAACTACCCTGACTGTTTCTTCTTTTAAAGACGGAAAGCTTATCAATAACGAAGAATATGAGGTTCGGGTACAATCTGTAAATGGTACATGGAGAAGTGGCTACAGCAAGGCTGTGACAGCTGTGCCGAAGGCAGATAAAAAGCCGGATGCGCCGGATAATCTGAAAACAACCGGACAATATAAGGCGGTCAGTGCTGCCTGGAAAAAGATGAGTGATACAGATTCTTATAATGTATATTATAAGGAATCTAATGCAGAGACATTTGAAAAGATCGAGGGTGTTGCTGCAAATAGCTATACTATCTCAAATTTGAAAAATAAGACAGAATATGATGTATATGTAACAGGTGTCAATGAGCTTGGAGAGAGTAAGCCTTCTCTGACAAGCACAGCCGAAACGACGAATCCGGACCCGGCACAGATGCCAAAATACAAGAGAATCAATGCGGCAGAGGACGGAGAGATAAGCGGGCATATTATCAGTGCAGAAGCCTTTGGAGGCCAGATGCAGGACAGCCCGAAGGACGCACAGGATGGACCAAAGAATACTCAGGCAAAGACTGTCTGGGGAACGGTAGATAATAATCCATTGTCCTATCATTATGATGAAACCTGGGACTCCGGCGGTTACAATGCGCTGACAAACAGGCATGGCCTTTTTTATGAATTTGATGAGCCATATCAAATAGAAAGCTTCGCTCTGCAGGAGACGGTACCTCAGGAGCCGGGATATGGCTACATACAGGTGCGTTACTGGGATGAAAATGCGCAGGAACATTATTTGGGAAAGGTGTCTATTTTAAAGAAAATGGATGCCAAGAAGCGGATTTATTATCTTGTGCAGCTTCCGGAGGTTATAACTGCGACAAAGATTCAGTTTGGTCTGGCACGCAGCGTGGCTGTGGGAACCAACACGGTTTCGGAGGTTTATTTTTATCGCTATGATTCTCTAGAGGATGAGATTATGGCGTTATATGAAGATGATCTGCATACGGTTCTGCGAAAGGATGTGACGCAGGAGACGATTGATGCACTTCGGGAGCGGATTAATACGGTTGATGTGGTGAGCGGAGAATATCATCCAGACAGAGAAAAACTGGAAAGGGAGTTGAAGACAGCGGAAGGCATACTCCATTCTGAGCTTACAGAGCCGCTTCAGATTCATAACGGCATTACAACCAATGATGTGAACAGAGGCTTTGGAGGATTGAATGCGTGGCAGCCGCTGGGAATTACGGCAGAAGCAGGTGAAGAGATTACAGTATATGTCGGACATAACAGTAAGAAGACAGGAGAGACTGCGAATCTTCAACTGGTAGTGACACAATATCATGCAGAGTCTGGCGCGATGTTTCAGGTAGTCAATCCGCTGCAGAAGATGTCTCTTTCAATAGGAAAAAATGAAATTACAATTCCGAAGATTGGTTCTGTGAAAGCAGAAGCAGGAGGAGCGCTCTATATACAGTATACGGGCAGAAATTCGAATGATAACTATGCAGTGCGGGTAAGCGGCGGTGCTGAGGTTCCGAGTCTGGATCTCTATCAGGTCGATGATGAGACAGAACGCCTTGACCGGACTGTAGATTATCTGACAGAGCTTGAGAATCATATAGAAGACATCAGCAGCAGACATGAAGAGATTCACGGAGAAAAGTATAGTTATGATGAGAAAAACTGTATTCTGGGAGCCAGTGATATTTTGCTGGATACAATGCTTCTTTCACTTCCGGCTAAGCAGATCTGGGAGGGAAGCGGAAGCGGCAGCATACAGGAGCGGGCGCAGAAGCTTGTGAACTCTATGGATGCGGTGGAGGATATGATGTATCTGTTCTATCAGCACAAGGGATTGAATGAGAATGCAGAAAACACAATGGACAAATATCCGTCGGGTCATCTGAATATTCGTTATCAAAGAATGTTCTCAGGAGCTTTCATGTACGCGTCCGGCAATCATATCGGTATTGAGTGGAATGAGACAAAGGGCATGGCAGGCGGCAGTCCGGTGCAGTCAGACGAAAATGGAAAATATATAGACGGACGATACTTCGGCTGGGGAATTGCCCATGAGATCGGACACTGTATCAATCAGGGAAGCTATGCAGCTGCGGAGATTACGAATAACTATTTCTCTGTACTTGCACAGGCAAAAGATACAAATGATACCGTACGCTTTAAATATGATGAAGTATATAAGAAGGTAACCTCCGGGGTTAAAGGGCGTGCATCTAATGTGTTCACACAGCTTGGTCTGTACTGGCAGCTTCATCTGGCATATGACAGCGGATATAATTATAAAACCTATGATAACTATGAGGAGCAGCTGGCGAACCTGTTCTTCGCGAGAGTCGATACCTACTCCAGAACTCCTTCGCGTGCACCGTCGCCGAAAGGTGTAGAGCTTACGTTATCAGGAGGTACAGATCAGGCACTTATGCGGCTTTCCTGTGCCGCGGCGGAAAAAGATATTATCGAGTTCTTTGAGAGATGGGGTATGACGCCTGACGAGGGAACGAGAGCATATGCGGCTCAGTTTGAGAAAGAAACGAGAGCGATCTATTATGTAAACGATGACTCCCGTGTGTATAGACTGACACATGAGGGAAGTGTGCTTGATACAGCAGAAACTGTAGAGGCGGTTGGAGACGGTACGTCGGCTGCAGTAAATGAAAAGATTCCGAATCAGGTGGATTTTGTGCTGGATTTTAAAAACATACCAGAGGAGGATGTGCTTGGCTATGAGATTGTACGTTGTACAATTGCCGGAGGATTGACAGAAGAGGAGACTGCCGCTTTTGTGACGAAAGAGAAGGCTGAGCAGGGAGGCTTCAGCGATGTAGTGACGACTATGAATAACCGTGTTGTTTTCTATAAGGTTATGGTAATTGACAAGTATCTGAACCGATCAGCGGAAAAGGAACTGACACCGTTAAAGATAGAGAACGACGGAAGTATTGACAAGACAGGATGGACATTAAAGACAAAAGGATTAGAAGCTTCCAGCAAAGGACAGCAGGAGGAAGACATAGATGATTCCTGCGGCCAAGAGGAAGCAGCGCCGATTAAAGCGGCAGCTGACAACGATAAAAATACGACTTATACCGGAAAGGCAGGAGAGAATGCAGAGATAATACTGGAATTTAATAAAGTTCTTACAGTTACCGGTTTCAAGTATACAGTAAGTGAGGGAACACCGATTCAGGATTACAGTATCTATGTGTATGATGAAGAAGGAGAATGGATAGAAGTGTCAGCCGGAGTATTTAAGGATGCAAAGACACAGACTGTCTGGTTCGAAGGCGCGGACGGCGGTAATATTGCTTTTTATAAGACAGCGGCGGTGAAGCTTGTGGTAAAGAAGCAGAGCGGAAAGGAAATTGCTGTATCTGAGCTAGACGTGCTTGGAGTTACCGGAGATAACGTAGATTTCAGGCGGACAGATGACGGGACAGCGGCGATAGGAAGGCTTGGCAGTAATTATGTGTATGGAGATAAGAAGGAAGATATCATACCAGCCGGATCTATTATATTCACCGGAGCATATAAGGGGAATCCTGCCTACAATGTAGTAATTCTTTATGATGAGTCAGGTAATATTGTCGGCGGTATGGATAAAGAAGGAAGTCTGAATGCGTATCAGACGATTTTGGCAGAGGTACCGGAAACCGGAAATGTTCAGGATGTCTCAGATGGGACATGGATTTATTGGATTGCACCGGAGGACCAGACAGATTTACTACTTTCCGGAAGAGTCCGTGCCGAATTATACCGTGTAGATGACGCTGATACAAATGCCGGACAGAGGATGGTTAGTGATTCCCTCTTCGAGTCCGTGCCGGAAGAGCTTCCGGAAATCCAGCTTACTGGAAAAGCGGCAAAGAGATAGAAGGTGCGGCACATGAAAAAGCGTTTATTAAGGTTATTAACGACAATGCTTGTGTTTGTCCTGGCACAGTCTCTTGAGGTATGCGCAGAAGGGAAAAGACAGGATGCAGTTATGCTGAAAGGAGAAGACGGGGGTGTGGCAGTTCAGGTTACACTTCCGAGGGCATCCGGGGAGAAGATATCTTCTCTCCAGATAAGCCTGAATGTAAAGCCGCAGGATGCAGAAAATATTGCTGCAGCGTTTGAATTCAGTCCGGAAATATCAGGAAAAGCGAAGGTGAAGGAGGCCCTGTACAATGCGCAGAAAGGCACTCTAAGCCTCTACATCGCAGGTACGAAGCCGCTTTTTGAAAATGGGGCGGATACAATAACCCTGGGCAGAGTAACTGCTTCGGGCGGCGCTGTAGAAAGGCCGGTATTTTCTGTGGGAGTAGTGGAGAATTCTCTGAAATTTCCCGGAGGCTCAGGCAGCGAGATCATAGAGCTTTTAGAATATCCTGAGCTTAGCAGCGGCGCCGGATCATCAGTTTCGGGAACAGATGGAGGCAGTACAGGCGGTGGAAATCAAAACAGCAGCTTAGATGCGGGATCTGGTTTTTGGACAGACAGTGAAAGTCAAGATTTGCGGCAGACATTGGAAATAGCAAAAGGGTACTCAAAAGATGATTATACATTGAAAAGCTATGCAGCGCTGTCGGAGGCGATAGAGAAAGCAGAAGAGCTTTTCAATAATCCGGCAGCCTCTAAGGAAGAGAAGGAAGCGGTACTTCAAGAACTGCAGAATGCGGTTGGAGCACTTGTAAGCGGGGTTCCAGACAGTGCAAAACAAAAAAGCAGGAAGAATCAGACGAGCAGGGAAAGTGTGTCTGCTGCGGGTAAACCGATGGGCTGGATATATGCATTGCTGGCGCTTGAAGGGATGCTCGTTGCAGCAGCAGTTATTTATGGTAGAAGGCTTACGCGGGTAAGAAAATATATTCCTTCAGGCAGCAGAAGATAGTTATACTTTGGGTAAGAGAATTTTTAGAGGCGGCTGTTTTGGCGTGAAGCAGCTGCCTCTTATCTCTTTTATAATTTTCCGATTATCAGGTCAGCTCGGCAATTCTGGACACTCCTACATAGATTTCTGATATTTTATACCAGGTTGGATAGTCTACGATGCCGGTCTGGGGAAGACCAAATACAGATTGGAAGACCCGTACTGCCTCGGCAGTTCTAGGTCCGAAAATTCCATCGGCGGTAATCTTTGGGATAGCGGGGTAAGCTCCGGAGATGACAGAAAGCTGCTCCTGCATCTGACGCACCTTATCTCCGGTGGAGCCGACAGTCAGATTCTGCCCCGGCCAGGACGAGGGAATACCAGAGATGGCCTCGGCCGTGTTAATGTACAGATTGCTGCCGTAGTAGTAGCGTAGAATCTGAATAGGGGAATAGCCCTGATCACCTAGAGATTTGCTTCCCCACTGGGTCATCCAGTTTGGACACTGTACCTGCCGCCCGTCACAGTACTGAGTGAGAATCGGCTGTCTCACATTTGGACGGGACAGATAGTTCGGAAATAATTCATCTACAATCTCAGATATAGTATTATAAATGTTGCGTTCCGGTATCCATTTATGGTCGAAAGCGGTGGAAGATGTGATGGTGAAGTCGTAGCCTTTATTTCGATACCACTCTGTATAGACACGGTTAAGAGTAAAAGACATAATAGCCAGTACATTTGCCCGGATAGTATCAGCCGGCCAGGTGGCATAGATTTCGCTGGAGGCTACATTTTTAATATAGTCCTTATATCGGACATAATAATCTTTCGCGGTTGAATCTCGTGGACTTCCATCGTGAACTATGATATACTCCGGGATAACAACACGGCTTAATACGATTTCTCCTGTTTCGTTTACTGGTTTAATCTCTTCCTCCGGAATCTTGGGAGGATAAGTGCCATATAATGTATGTGCAGGTATTACAAAAACATTTTCAGAAGAACCGGAGGTGTCGGAGGGACGAAGCTCGATGTTCTGGAGGGCGGTGACAGTCGGAAGAATTTCAGCGCCGGCGATGCTGACAGGCTCATAGCCCGGTGCTTCAACCTGGATGGTGTATTCAGAATAGGGCTGTTCTTCGATATTGACGTCGAGACTATAGTCTAGCGGAGGCGCAGGCAGTTCAATTGTCTCAGTCTGTCCGGAGGAATCGGTGGTAAGCTGTTCCAGCTGATTATCCGGCACGCCGGTATATGAGATGGAGATGGAGGCATCAGCAACAGGAAAATGATTGATCTCGGAGGTGAGCTGGATTCTAAGCTTCCCTTTGTCGGGCCGGTCTTCCTGAAAAGCATGGATTTCGTTCATATTAGTACCTCTTAGAAACTCTATTACTGTTACTGTATGCTTAAGGAGAATAATTTGTTACAGGGCAGCTTGTCCGAACTCGTTATTACAGACAGAAAGGAAGCAGATATGGGCAGAAAAAGAAAGAAAAGACGCCGGGGCTGTCTGACAGTGATACTGACAGTGCTTTTGGTAACGGCGACGCTCTGTGTAGGTGTAATAGCTGTAGGCATCTGGGGACTTAATGACGAATCTGTAAGACAGAAAATAGCAGTTTTTTTTCCTGAAAGTCTGAAAAAGCAGACGGCGGCAGAGGAGATTCCTTATCAGACTGTGGAATTTGATGAAAGTATATTTTTAAAGAAGTATTATTACGGACAGCTTTCGAAGAAGGAGCAGACAATATACGAGGAGATACTCCAGGGAGTCAGAGATTATGCCGGAGAAATTTATGTGCATTCGGAGACTGCTGAGGAGGTCAATGTGCTGTTTCAATATGTACTCAAGGATTTTCCGGAAGTGTTCTGGTGCGACGGGGCATCAAAGACAACTGTTTATAGTGGACCGCAGTCTTATACAGTGCTGGAGCCGGTGTACTCATATGGAGAAGAGGAACGTGCAAAAAGACAGGAGGAGATTGAGAAAGCCGCAGATGAATGTCTGGAAGGTATTTCCGAGGAGGCTTCAGATTATGAAAAAATTCTATATGTATATGATTATATTGTGAATACAGTAGATTATAATCTGGACGCTGCAGATAACCAGAATATTTATAGTGTGTTTGTAGGAAGGCAGTCGGTATGTGCAGGATATTCAAAAGCGGCACAGTATCTTTTGGAGCGGCTGGGAATTTTTTGTACTTATGTGACAGGAACGGCGGGGGAGGGACAGCCTCATGCCTGGAATCTTGTGCGGTGTGACGGAGACTACTATCATGTAGATGTGACCTGGGGAGATCCGGTATTTCAGTCTCAGGAGGAGAAGGTAAAAAACCAGAGTTATATAAGCTATGATTATATGTGCTGCAGTGATGCAGAGATTTTCAGAACACATACACTTGACTTAGATGTACCGCTCCCGGAATGTAAGAGGATGGACTGTAACTATTATGTTGTAAATGGGATGTATTATACATCTTATGACAGTCAGGAGGTGCTTGAGGAGATGAACCGGGTTATAGCTTCCGGGGAGAATCCGGTTGTGTTCAAATACTCTGATGATGTTTTGTATCAGGAGGCCAGGCGGGATATATTCGGTAGTCTGATTCAGAATGCGGCACAGAATTTGTCGAATCAATATGGTGTTTCAGAGGTAAAATACAGCTATATTGATGATGATCGTTTTCATAAAATTGTGATTTATTGGCAATATCCGTAAGAGAAGGAGGCGGGAACGGCGACAACAGTAAAACAAATATTTAATTCTGACATACTGCTTACAACCACATTTTTAATTGTTTTGGCGAGAGCTGCGTTTATAGATTACAAAAGGAAAAGACTTCCGGACAGCTGTATTGCGGGGCTTTTTATAATTGCAGCTTTGGCAGCGTGTGTCTGTGAGAGTCCGGCACTTTCCGACAGACTTCTTGGTCTGCCGGCGGTCAGTGTACCGATGCTTGTGCTGACACTTTTTGTTCCGGGGGCTTTTGGCGGAGGGGATATTAAGCTGACGGCTGCGTGCGGGCTGTTTCTAGGAGCCCGGTCAGAGCTGTGGGCATTTTTCTATGGTCTGTGCGGAGCAGGCGTCTATAGTGTCTATCTGATTTTGTGTAAAAATAAATCGAAAAAAGAGGAATTTGCACTCGGACCATTTTTAGCTTCCGGTGTCTGTCTATCCTTGATTTTTCCTGTTTTTTAAGGTTGAAAAAAGAAAACAAGTGTAGTATAATTTCTACAATTTGGGAAACTTTAGGTGAATTGTTTACAAGAATAGAGAGGTGGATATATGAAGGCATTTCTGATTCTGGAGGACGGGTCCGTCTTTTCCGGAACGAGTATTGGTGCGAAAAAGGATATGATCAGTGAGATTGTATTTAACACTTCTATGACCGGCTATCTGGAGGTTCTTACAGATCCCTCCTATGCAGGGCAGGCTGTGGTGATGACGTATCCGTTGATCGGCAATTATGGAATAACGCCGGATATGGAGTCAAAGAAGGCCTGGCCGGATGGCTATATTGTGAGAGAGCTCTCCCGGATGCCGAGTAATTTTCGAAGCCAGGGGACGCTTCAGGATTTTCTTGAGGAGCAGGGAATTCCGGGAATCGCGGGAATTGACACCAGAGCTCTTACAAAGCTTCTCAGGGAAAAGGGTACGATGAACGGAATGATTACTGTAAATGAAGGCTATAATCTAGCGGAAATACTTCCAAAGCTTAGAGCTTACACAGTAGGAGATGTGGTGTCAAAGGTTACCTGTGAAGAGATTTATGTCTTACCTGGCGATGGACCGAAGGTTGCACTGATGGATTTTGGTGCTAAGAATCATATCGCTCAGTCTTTAAATCAGAGGGGCTGTGAAGTTACTGTCTATCCGGCAGATACAAAGACCTCGGAGATTATTCACTCTAATCCAGACGGTATTATGCTGTCGAACGGGCCGGGAAACCCGGAAACATGCATATCTATAATAGAAGAAATCAAACAATTGTCCAACACGAACATTCCGATATTTGCAATTTGTCTGGGGCATCAGTTGATGGCTCTTGCACATGGTGCAAAAACATATAAGCTGAAATACGGACACCGCGGAGGAAATCATCCGGTAAAGGATCTGGCCAGCGGACGTGTGTACATATCCTCACAGAATCATGGATATGCAGTTGATTTTTCCACAGTGGAGAAAAATATTGCAGAGGAGGCATTTGTAAATGTGAATGACGGAACCAATGAAGGCCTTTCTTATATAGGAAAGAGCATATTTACTGTGCAGTTTCACCCGGAGGCCTGCCCTGGACCGCAGGATTCAGGATATCTGTTTGACAGATTTATGGATATGATGAAAGGAGCATAAATAATGCCGAAGAATAAAGCAATTAAAAAGGTACTGGTTATTGGTTCCGGCCCGATTGTTATCGGCCAGGCAGCAGAGTTTGATTATGCAGGTACACAGGCCTGCAGGTCTTTGAAGGAGGAAGGCCTTGAGGTTGTGCTCCTGAATTCGAATCCGGCAACCATTATGACAGATAAAGATATAGCGGATAAGGTATACATTGAGCCGTTGACTGTGGAGGTTGTGGAGCAGCTGATTTTAAAGGAGAAACCGGACAGTGTGCTGCCCACACTTGGAGGGCAGGCTGCGCTTAATCTGGCGATGGAGCTTGAAGAGAAGGGATTCTTAAAGCAGCAGAATGTACGGCTTATCGGAACAACGGCGGAAACGATCCGAAAGGCAGAGGACCGTCTGGAGTTTAAGTCTACGATGGAGAAAATCGGAGAGCCTTGTGCAGCCTCGCTTGTAGTAGAAAGTGTTGAGGATGGCATTACATTTGCAGAGAGCATCGGTTATCCCGTGGTACTGCGTCCGGCCTATACACTCGGAGGAAGCGGCGGAGGTATCGCGTATGACAGAAGGCAGCTTATAGACATTCTGGAAAATGGACTCAGGCTTTCCCGTGTGGGCCAGGTGCTGGTTGAGCGCTGTATTGCAGGCTGGAAGGAAATCGAATATGAGGTGATGCGGGATGGACGGGGAAACTGCATTACGGTATGTAATATGGAGAATATTGACCCGGTAGGGGTACATACAGGAGACAGTATTGTGGTGGCGCCGTCACAGACATTAGGAGACAAGGAATATCAGATGCTGCGTACCTCGGCTCTTAATATTATAAACGAGCTGAATATTACGGGGGGCTGCAATGTACAGTATGCACTTCATCCAGAGTCCTTTGAATATTGTGTGATTGAAGTGAATCCTCGTGTCAGCCGTTCTTCTGCATTGGCCAGTAAAGCGACGGGATACCCGATTGCAAAGGTGGCGGCTAAGATAGCACTGGGCTATACACTAGATGAGATTAAAAATGCAGTAACAAAGAAAACCTATGCAAGCTTTGAGCCTGTGCTGGATTATTGTGTGGTAAAGATTCCTAGGCTGCCTTTTGATAAGTTTATCAGTGCGAAGCGGACACTGACAACTCAGATGAAGGCAACCGGAGAGGTTATGAGCATCTGCGACAGCTTTGAGGGTGCTCTTATGAAGGCAGTTCGTTCTCTGGAGCAGCATGTGGACAGTCTGCTGTCTTATGATTTTTCAAGGCTTTCGAAGGAGGAGCTTTTGGAGGAGCTTAAGGTTGTGGACGACCAGAGAATATGGAAGATAGCCGAGGCTGTCAGACGGGGCATCTCTTATAAAATAGTGCATGAGATTACCAAGATTGACTGTTGGTTTATTGATAAACTGGCAGTGCTTGTGGAGATGGAGCAGGCACTTAGGGCATGTGCGCCCAGAGTGGCTGCCGGCCGGAGTATAGATATAGAGCTTCTTAAGGAGGCAAAGCGTCTGCAGTTCCCTGATACCGTAATTGCCAGGCTTACAGGACTTGAAGAAGGGCAGATACGCGGGCTTAGGCAGCGGAATCATATTACAGCTTCTTATAAGATGGTAGATACCTGTGCGGCAGAATTTGCAGCGGAGACTCCTTATTATTATTCTGTATTCGGCAGTGAAAATGAGGTGGAGGAAACCAGAGGGAAGAAGAAGGTACTGGTGCTGGGCTCTGGTCCGATTCGGATTGGCCAGGGGATCGAGTTTGATTTCTGCTCAGTACATTGTACCTGGGCATTTGCGAAAGAAGGCTATGAGACGATTATTGTAAATAACAATCCAGAGACAGTAAGTACAGATTTTGATATTGCGGATAAGCTTTATTTTGAGCCTCTTACACCGGAGGATGTAGAAAGCATCGTAAATTTGGAAAAGCCGGATGGTGCGGTAGTACAGTTTGGCGGACAGACGGCGATTAAGCTGACAGAAGCCTTGATGAAGATGGGAGTGCCGATTCTTGGAACAAAGGCCGAGGATGTAGATGCGGCCGAGGACCGGAAGATATTTGATGCGATTTTAGAGAAATGTGCAATTCCCAGACCAACAGGAGGTACGGTTTACACGGCAGAGGAGGCAAAGAAGGTGGCGCGCCGCCTGGGATATCCGGTACTGGTAAGGCCCTCCTATGTTCTCGGCGGCCAGGGGATGCAGATTGCGATTAATGATCACGATATTGATGAATTCATCGGAATTATTAACCGGATTGCTCAGGATCATCCAATTCTGGTGGATAAATATCTACAGGGTAAAGAGATAGAGGTTGATGCCGTATGCGACGGGGAAGATATTCTGATTCCGGGAATTATGGAGCATATTGAGCGGGCCGGAATTCATTCCGGCGACAGTATTTCCGTTTATCCGGCTAAAAGCATTACGGAAAAGACAAAGAGGACGATTGAGGAATACACAAAACGTCTGGCTAAGTCGCTCCATGTATCAGGGCTGATTAATATTCAATTCATCGTATGCGGGGAAGAAGTGTATGTAATTGAGGTAAACCCCCGCTCCAGCCGCACCGTACCCTATATCAGCAAGGTTACGGGAATACCGATTGTGCCGCTGGCCGCGAAGGTTATTATCGGTTATAAGATAAGGGAGCTTGGGTATACGCCGGGCCTGCAGCCGGAGGCAGATTATTTTGCCGTAAAGATGCCAGTATTCTCCTTTGAAAAAATCCGCGATGCAGATATCAGCCTGGGGCCGGAGATGAAATCAACGGGAGAATGTCTAGGAATTGCGAAAACCTTTGATGAGGCATTGTACAAAGCATTTTTAGGTGCAGGGATCAAGCTTCCGAAGTTCAGGAACATGATACTGACAGTAAGAGACGAAGACAAACCGGAGGCCGTAGAGATAGGAAGAAGATTCGAGGCAGCCGGCTATAAGATATTTGCTACGGAAGGAACTGCACATGCTCTTAAAGAGGCTGGAGTTAAGGCTATTGCAGTCAATAAAATTGAGCAGGAGACGCCGAATCTTATGGACCTGATATTAGGACATAAGATAGATTTAGTCATTGATACACCACCGCAGGGCGCCGAGCGGGCAAAGGACGGATTTATTATCCGCAGAAATGCAGTTGAGACAGGCGTAAATGTATTGACGGCGATAGATACCGCTAAGGCACTTATTACAAGCCTTGAGAATATGGATATTCAGAAGCTTACATTAGTGGATGTGGCACAGATATAGCTTAATTGTAGTTGGGGACGGGGTATTTTTAAAAATACCCCGTCCCCAACTATAGATTAAGTTACATAAATATAAAATATAAGTAATATTTTCCCTTGCATATTGTAATGATTTTGTAATATTTGTAATAAAGTTGAAATTTATGAATATACTTTAAATAAATTATGCAGATATGTTATGACACAGGAGGGAAAATAACATGACTGAAAATAAAAAGATAACACTAATTGCAGGAATAATGATTTCTGCTGCCGTATGCACTGCAGGCTTTACAAGCAGAGCAGAGACACTGCAGGCGGAAAAATCGTTTGAAGGTACAATAATAGAGATAATAGAGGAAAGTCCGGAAATAGGCCGGGTAGATAATATTTCAATTCATGCAGTTCAGATTTTTAAAGATAAAGCGGCGGAAAAACAACAGCTTGCAGCAGCTGAAGAAAAGCGTCTGAGGGAGGAAGAAGAGGCAAGAAGGAAGGCAGCATCTCAGGCTGAAAAAGAGCTTTTGGCCTCTATTATCTTTTGTGAGGCAGGTAATCAGCCTTATGAAGGACAGGTTGCCGTTGGGGCTGTGGTTATGAACCGGGTACGAAGCTCTTCTTTTCCAAATACGATTGAGGCGGTTATTTATCAGAGCGGTCAGTTTAGTCCGGCATCTTCTGGATGGCTTGACAGAATAAGAGGAACAGGTGGCTATACCTCTGCAGCTATGCAGGCAGCGGGAGATGCCTTGGCAGGTGTTAATCCAGTGGGAAGCTGTCTTTATTTTGACAGAGGAGGAAATGGAATGCAGATAGGAGATCATTATTTTCATTAAGATTTTTTTAATTTCTATACAAAGGAGGAAAAATCCTGTAAAATAAGTCGGGGACGGGGTAAAACTCATTTTACCCCGTCCCCGACAGGAGGATTATAATGTACAGGATTTTGATTATTGAGGACGACAGAACGATTGCGAAAGCGCTGGCATCGCACCTGGCAAGGTGGGATTACGAGGTGGAGTGCGTGGAGGATTTTAAGAATGTGGTGGAAAGGTTTGCCGCATTTGATCCTCAGCTTGTGCTGCTTGACATTGTTCTGCCGTTTTTTAATGGATTTCATTGGTGTCAGGAGATTCGAAAGGTTTCCAAAGTGCCGATTATATTTCTTTCTTCGGCGAGTGATAATATGAATATTGTGATGGCAATGAATATGGGGGGTGATGAGTTTATAGAGAAACCCTTTGACTTAAATGTAGTTGTCGCAAAGGTTCAGGCAGTGCTTAGGAGAGCGTATTCCTTTGCAGGCGGAGGAAATATTCTTGAGTATAAGGGAGCAATTCTCAATCTGAATGATGCTTCTATAAGCTTTCAGGAGAACCGCCAGGAGCTTACAAAGAATGAATTTCGTATTTTACAGATGTTGATTGAAAATGCAGGAAAGATTATTTCCAGAGATCTGATTATTACCGGATTGTGGGAAAGTGATGAATTTATTGACGATAATACGCTTACGGTGAATGTGTCAAGACTTCGAAAGAAGCTTTTGGATGTTGGACTTGGAGATATTATCCGGACCAAGAAAGGCATAGGGTATATGGTAGAATAATGAAGCGGCTGATAGGAACATTTTTAAAAAACAGGATAGGAAATGTGTGTCTTTATTTTGGATTTGTGGGGATCTTTTATGTGATTTTTACTTTGTACAATATCCCGGCCGATGCAGTTAATTATGCGTTTTTACTTTCATTGTTCTGGATTTTATTATATAGAGTAATGGACTTTCTCCATTACGTCCGGCGGCATAAGGAGATTGAAGAGGCAGAGAACAGGCTGGCAGAAGGAATAGAATATTTTCCGGCGCCGGGAAATCTTATAGAGGAGGATTATCAGAGAATCTTGAGAATGCTTTATAAAGAGAAGGCGGAGCTGGAGTCTGAGGGGCGTATCGTCAAGCAGGAAATGCTGGATTATTATGGAATGTGGGTGCATCAGATTAAGATACCGATTGCGGCACTTAGAGTGCTCATTCAGGCGAATGAAGAGGCAGAGGAGGAAGAAACGAGAGAACTTATTCGGGATATGAAGCTGGAGCTTTTTAAGATTGAACAGTATGTGGAGATGGTTCTCACTTATCTTCGAATGGAGTCTATATCTTCTGATTTTTCATTTGAAAGGCATTCTCTGGATAAGATGATTAAGCAGGCTGTACGGAAATACTCTCAGATGTTTATCTTAAAAAAAATAAAGCTGAATTATGTGCCGGTGGAAAAGCAGGTTTTGACTGATGAAAAATGGCTGGTGTTTGTATTTGAACAGATTCTCTCCAATGCGTTAAAGTATACTGTGTCGGGCAGTATTTCTATCTATATGAAAGGAGATATCCTTGTTTTCGAGGATACTGGAATCGGCATCTATCCGGAGGACCTGCCGCGGGTATTCGAGAGAGGATTTACGGGCTATAACGGACGATACGACAAGAAGTCTACAGGTATTGGACTGTATTTGTGCAAATCTGTAATAGACAAGCTGAAGCATCGTATTTGGATTGAGTCAGAAGAAGGAAAAGGCACAAAAGTGTATCTGAGTCTTGAAAGGGAAGAACTCTATGTTGAATAGAAAGCTTACAAAATTGTAAGGTATTACGGGGAAAATGTCACTTAAATCAATGGCAGGACATTTTCTCTTTTTCTATAATAAGATTTGTAAAAAGAAGACATGATTTCAAGAAAGGATATAAAAAGATGGCACTCTTAGACGTAAAAAATGTAAAAAAAGTATACACAACCAGATTTGGCGGAACACAGGTAGAGGCTCTTAAGGATGTAAGCTTTTCTGTGGAGCCAAAGGAATATGTGGCGGTTATGGGAGAATCCGGTTCCGGAAAAACAACACTTCTTAATATCCTGGCGGCGCTTGATAAACCTACTGGCGGCAAAGTATATCTAAAGGAGAAAGATTTAAGTACAGTAAAGGAGAAAGAAATTGCAGCATTTCGAAGACAGAACCTGGGGTTTGTGTTTCAGGACTTTAATCTTCTGGATACGTTTTCTATTAAGGATAATATCTTCCTTCCGCTGGTACTTTCCGGCAGAAAATATGAGGAGATGGAAAAAAAGATAATTCCGGTTGCTAAGAAACTTGGAATCGAAGGGATTCTTGAAAAATATCCCTATGAGGTATCCGGCGGACAAAAACAGCGTGCAGCTGTTGCCAGAGCACTTATCACGAAGCCGCAGCTGATTTTGGCAGATGAGCCTACGGGAGCATTGGATTCAAAGGCTGCGGATGAGCTGATGGATTTGTTCGGGAGAATCAATCAGGATGGGCAGACTATAATTATGGTGACACACAGCGTGAAGGCAGCCAGCAATGCAAAAAGAGTATTGTTTATTAAAGATGGAGAAGTGTTTCATCAGCTGTATCGGGGCAATCTTACTAACGAGCAGCTGTATCAGAAGATTTCTGATACATTGACGATTCTGGCAACAGGAGGTGAGTGCAGTGAGTAGCTCTATATATACTAAGCTTGCATTTACTAATTTGAAAAATAACCGCAAAACTTATATTCCTTATATTTTGACAGCAATTTTGACAGTAATGATGTATTATATCATTCAGGCACTTGCAAAAAATAACAGCATCGGAGATGGAGGCCTGAGTGCGGTACTTTCGTCTTCTATCGGCGTAATTACGGTGTTTGCAGTAATTTTTCTTTTCTATACAAATAGTTTTTTGATTAAAAGAAGAAAAAAAGAAATAGGTCTTTATAACATACTTGGTATGGGTAAGCGGCATATTGCACGGATGTTGTTTGTAGAGACGGTGACAGTTAGTATTGTTAGTATTGTCGGAGGACTTGCAGGCGGTCTCCTTTTCAGCAGATTAATGTGGCTGGTTCTTATGAAAATCCTGCGTTATGAAATAAGAATGGATTTTGAAATTTCAGTGAGTTCTATTTTGTATACGCTGCTCTTATTTGGAATCATTTTTATGCTGACGCTGATTTATAATCTGGTTCAGATTCGTCTGTCTAATCCGATAGAGCTTTTAAGAGGAGGCAGCCAGGGAGAGCGTGAACCAAAGACGAAATGGATTTTAACTATTTTTGGTGTTGTTTCTATCGGAGCAGGGTATTATATGGCTTTAACAACGGAGGCGCCGTTAGATGCAATTGGAGCTTTCTTTACAGCGGTAGTTTTTGTTATACTTGGTACGTATGCGTTGTTTGTAGCTGGAAGTGTTGCTCTTTTAAAGCTTTTAAAGAAAAATAAAAAGTTTTATTATCAGTCAAAGCATTTCACCTCTGTGTCAGGCATGATATACCGGATGAAACAGAATGCAGTAGGACTTGCCAATATCTGCATCCTGAGTACGATGGTGCTGGTTATGATTTCCTCAACAGTGTCCATGTATATGGGAATGGAGGATATATTAAAAACCAGATATCCGAGAGATGTACAGATAACGAACTATCATCCGAATCCGGAAAATGAGTACAAAATTCAGAAAATCATTGAAGAAGTAACCGGGGAAGAAGGAATTGCTGTAAGAGAAATGCTTTCCTATCATTACGGAGGAATAGCAGTGATTAAAAATAAAGATGAATTCATATCGGCAAATGACTCTGCGATTATGGGAAATGCCGATGAAGTCTGCAAGCTTAATATGATTTCGCAGGAGGATTATAATCAGATGGAAGGGAAGGAAGTTTTTCTTGCAGAGGATGAAGTGATATTTTATAATCCAAATGTAGATGCAGAGGGAACCGCCGATACGATTCAGATTGACGGTGAAACCTACCGGGTCGTAGAACAGCTGGATACTCTGGAGATACAGGAGAAAAATCAGTCTCAGATTGTAGACGAATATTTTGTAATTATGCCGGAGCAGGTCCAAATTGAAGAATGTCTTTATAACCATTACAAATTCATAAAGAGCGAAAACCCGGATTCTCCGATCAAGGAGGAGGATATTACTGTAAATCAGAGTATAAAATTTAATTTAAACGGAGCCAAAGAAAAAATCAATAAGACAGTGGAAGAGATTCAAAGACGAATAAAAGAGGAAGTTCCAGATGCATACTGTGAAAGCCGGGAGCTTAACCGTGAGAGCTTTTATTTCGTCTACGGCGGTCTGTTTTTCATCGGGCTTTACCTGGGCTTCATGTTTCTGATGGCGACTGTGCTGATTATTTATTATAAACAAATATCGGAAGGCTATGATGATAAGGAAAGATATCAGATCATGCAGAAGGTGGGAATGAGCAAACGAGAGATAAAACGTTCTATACGAAGTCAAGTACTTATTGTATTTTTCCTGCCGCTGGCAACAGCACTTATTCATATTGCGGTGGCTTTTAAGGTAATAACAAAGCTTTTAAGAATACTCAATATGGTAAATATTCCATTGTTTTTAGTATGTACGATTGCGACAGCAGCGATATTTGCAGTATTTTATGGAATCGTGTTTGCAGTGACAGCAAGAGAATATTATAAAATTGTAAATTAGGGACAGGGCTTTCCCTCGTTGGGGACGGGGTATTTCTAGAAATACCCCGTCCCCATTGACATTCAGGAGTATTATTGTTATAAATATTTGTAAAAACAGGAGAGATGACTATGACGAAAGCAGGAGAAAGACAGATTATAAAAGCTGAACATGTAAATGACGGAGCGGGATATATTCTAAAGGAGGCACTGTTAAATGACGAAGAACGGGGTACTCATTGTAAAATGTTCAGCCGGGTGACGATTCCGGCGGGCTGTGAGCTGGGCTATCATGAGCATCACGGCGAAACGGAGACGTATTATATTTTAAGCGGAACAGGACTTTACAATGATAATGGCATGCGGGTTCCGGCAAAAGCGGGAGACGTCTTTTTTTGTAAGGATGGAGACGGGCATGGACTTGTCAATACAAGTGAATATGATCTGAGCTTTGTAGCGTTGATATTAAATGATTAGATATGCTGCAGAGGAAAAGCCCGGAAGCGCCGAAGGAAAAGTGTGGAGATGAGGCACAGTATACAGAGAAGATTCTCTATGAAAATGTGTCCAAAAGAGTCGAATGTGCAGAAGCATCTATAAAAAGAATATATTTTGTCATACAATTTATACATCTGCCATTGCCATACTGATAAAAACAATGTTATAATTCTTTATAAGTATGAACTACTTTTCAGAATATGGCAACGAAAGAAGCAGGTGTAAAACTTGAAAAACAAAATCCAGAAATTTTCAAAAGGTAATTTCCGGCTGTCACGCCCGGAGGTTGTATTTGAAGAAACGAATCTGGTACTGATTATCGGAGAAGGGGAAGTATACCGGGGGAGTTTCCAAATTAAGAGCAGTAATGAGAGTTCGATACGGGGATTAATCTACCCGTCTTCTTTTCGTGTACGCCTGAAAGATCCTGGGTTTGACGGTAATCCTGCAAGAGTGGAATTTACTTATGATGGAAAAGGACTCCCTCCCGGACATGTGGAGAAGGGAAAGTTTACTGTTGTCTGTACCGGGGGAGAGTATGAGCTGTCCTTTACTGCGATTGTGGAAAAGCCGTATGTTATGACCTCCTATGGAAAGGTACAGAGTACAGATGATTTTAGAAAACTGGCAGTCAAGGATTATTCGGAAGCAGCCAGACTGTTCCGCTCCAGAGATTTTTACAGTATTCTGAAATATGAAAATGAACGGATTTTTTATCTGTATGACAATATGCGCAAGTGGTCTCTTGGTGAGCAGGCGCTGGAGGAATTCTTGGTAGGTATCAAGCAGAAGGAGTGTATCTTTCTGACGCTTCCGGGAGAAGGTATGCTTTTTGAAGATATAGACCAGTCGACAAAAGGCGTAGTTGCGTTGATGAAGAATACCTGGGGTTATATGCCTATTCGGGTAGAGACGGAAGGAAAATTTTTAAAAGTATTAAGAAATGAGATTACAACAGAGGAATTTGTAGGAAATTCCTATGAGTTTGAATATTTTGTCCGTCCGGAGCATCTGCATGGAGGCCGCAATTACGGTGCCATCCGGTTTGTGACGCCTTATGAAACTCTAATTTATGAGATAGAGGTGCTTCAAAATCAAAATTATGATGACAATCACCATATGCCGGAGCTTTTGATGGCTCAGGTAGTAAAGGAATATATCGGATATGTAGCGGGAAGAATAGAGCTGAAAAACTGGGTAGAAAGCGCAGTGGAAAAGCTGGTGGCTGTTCGTAAGATAGAGGTTCAGAACGAGATGTATCAGCTCATTCAGGCGCATATCTACATCATCGGCAACCGGATTGAAGAAGCCAAGTGGATTCTTGAAAATTATAACTACAACAGGTTTGCCATCGGAAAGGATCCGGTAACAAACTGCTATTATCTTTTTCTGACAGCATTAATCCGGGGAAACAGAGCCCATACGGAGAGGGTGCTTGATGAGGTAGGAAAGACTTATCTGAGACATCAGGATTCCTGGATCCTTTTGTATATGCTTCTTCAGCTTGATCCCAGGTATAAGAATCCTTATAAACGCCTGGAAGTGCTGGAGCAGCAGTATGAATTTGAGCTTCATGACGTACTTTTCTATCTGGAGGCGTATCTCTGTTATCAGAAAAAGCCTACCCTTCTTAAGAAGCTTGGAAGGTTTGAAATTCATGTACTTAATTTTGCAACAAAATATCGTTTGATGACAAAGGAGCTTGCATTGTATGTATCCAATTTTGCCAGCCAGCGCAAGGACTTCAGCAAGCCCTTGTTTCAGATTCTTGAGCGAATCTATCGGATGTACAGTGAACCGATGATTTTAAATACAATCTGCACACTTTTAATTAAAGGTAATAAAACGGAGCAGCGTTATTTTGAATGGTATCAGAAGGCGGTAGAAGCAGAGTTTCGAATTGCCAGGCTGTATGAATATTATATGATAACCATGAATGAGAACAGTGTCCGGGGTTCGCTTCCAAGAACTATTTTTCTGTATTTTATGCATGGAAATTCTTTAGACTATAAGAAGGCAGCATTTTTGTATGCGAACCTTTTGAATTATAATGAAGATGAGGATCTTTTTCTTGAGTACCGGGAGCAGATGGTCAATTTTACGTGGGATCAGCTTATGAAGCGTCATATTACAGATTCTCTCCGGGTATTATATAAAAGATTCTGTACGGCAGAAGAGATGGACAGTGCACGGATGGAGGCTATGCGTGATGTCTGTTATTCTTATGAGGTTACAACAAAAGTTCCGAATATGAAATGTGTGCTTGTAATCGAGCAGGATGGTGAAGTCCGCCAGAGGGTTCCTTACAATGAAGAAGATGGTGCAATTATCCGCCTGTATGACAGAGAATCAAGGATTGTATGGGAATCTATGGAAGGGCGTTATTATACAGATTCCATTAATTATGAGACAAAACGTTTATTTTATGAACCCAGATTTCTTGAAATGTGCAAAAAATATGCAGATGCTGCCGGCGTGTGGCAGGAGCAGCATGTAGAAGAGGCGGCGACATTTGAAAATATACGTGAAAGAGGCTTGAACAGCTTTGATGAAAAGGAAGTTTTCCGTCTGTGCAGCGGACGTGTGCGGGAAAGCAATTATGAAGAAGAGGAATTTCTAATTTATCTGTGCTTTGAAATGTTTAAGCGGCAGCAGTACGATAAGGCAACACTTATGTATCTGGCAAATTATTACTGCGGTGCCACCAAAGATATGAAAAAGCTGTGGGAAACTGCGCATGAGTATGGAGTTCCGGTGTACAAGCTGGGTGAGCGTATTATTACGCAGATGGTATTTTCAGAGAATGTATTCGGCGAGGAGAAGATTTTCGAAGAATATTATACATCTAACAATGCATATTTTCGTCTGAAGCAGGCGTATCTTGCATTTGTTTCCAGAGAATATGTGGTTAAGGGAAGGGAACTTGATGATTGTGTTTTTCAGATGATTGCCAGAGAGTGCGACGAGAAGGAGGAGCTTCCGGATGTCTGCAAGATTGCACTCCTTAATTACTATTCAGGGCGGGATTATCCGGCAGATATGGAGCCGGTACTTCACCAGGTGCTCAGAGAGATGTGTGAGAAGCAGCTGATTCTTCCAAGTTATCTAAAGTTTAAAGAATCATGGCTCAGGGAGCTCCAGCTCTATGATAAAGTGATGATTCTATATCAGGCAGAAGAAGGAAGTAAGGTAAAGCTTCAGTACAAAATGCGTACCAAAGAGAGGGAGTCTCTCGGCTATCGGACAGAAATACTCGTGCCGGTATTTGAGAATCTGTATGTGAAACAGTTCGTGTTGTACGAGGATGAATCTGTTAATTATTATATCCAGGAGATGAAGGGTAAAGAAAGTATTACGACAGAGCGGAAAATACTGAAGAATGAGTCTGCCATTCGCGCGGGGAGGTTTGGAAGAATCAATGAGATGGTGAAAATGAGTCCTGCGAAGCAGAAGAAGGCTATGATTGAATATGAAGCGGAGAAGATGCTGGCAGAGAAGATGTTTCAGATATATTAGAAGGATGAGGTGTAGAAGGGGGGAAGGATAAATGAAAAAAGGGCATATTCTGGGATATGACATGAGTGAAAAGAGCTGTCAGATTAGTTTTTATGATGAGAGCAAGGATGAGCCGGAAACACTGGAAGCTGCCGTGGACAATTATCAGATTCCCCTCGTACTGGGTTATTTTAAAGAACGATGGGTTTATGGGAGGGAAGCCAAGAGACTTTCGGTGGTCAATCATAACTGTGCAGTATCAGGTCTTTATGAGAAAGCGGTGAGAAGAGAGCGGGTAAAGCTTGGCAGAAAGGTTTATGATGCGGTTTGGCTTTTGGCCAGGTTTGTAGAGCTTTCGCTTGAAGAATTTCCGGAGATTGAATACATTACCTTTACGACACCGGAGACGGATATAGATATGTCTAAGCTTTTTAAAGGAATCGGCCAGCATCTGGGGATTCCCAAGTCTCATGTGTATGTGCAGGATTATAAGGAAAGCTTCTGCCAGTATATGCTTTTTCAGCCAAAAGAACTGTGGCAGTATGAGGCGGCGCTTTTCTATTGCGATGAGGAAAGAATTAAAGGGTATATGCTGCGCAAGCTTAGTATAGACAGCGGACATGCAGGGGAATCCTTTGTAACAGTTGATGAGGTAGCGAATGCACATATGAAGGAGCTGGAAGCACTTTATCCTATTATTAGTGAGGAAAAAGCGAAAGATGCTGATGCAAGCTTTAAGTCTATGATTGAAAATGTGTTTGAAAAAAAGGTTGTGTCATCAGTATATCTTACCGGAGACGGGTTTGAGAACCACTGGTATCCAAACTCTCTCAGGGTGCTTTGCAACGGAAGAAGGGCATTTTTAGGAAATAATCTTTACAGTAAAGGCGCATGCTATACCTCGATTCGTAAGTGTACTCCAGAGGATGAGGGGCCGATTTATCTGGATGAGACGAAGCTTACAGAACGGATTTGTCTTCGTATGCGTGTAAACGGGCAAGAAGGCTGGTATCCTATCGTTTCTTGGGGAGAACACTGGTATGAGGCGGACGGGCAGTGGGAAGTGCTGCTTGAGGATGCTTCTGATATAGAGATCCTTGTGGAAACCTTATCTGGAGAAGAGCTGCAGGGAGATACGATTTCTCTGGAGGGTCTTCCGGAAAGAAGGGATTATTCACTGAGACTTTTAATTGAAGTAATGTTTTTAGATGAGAGGACCTGCAAATTGACATTTAAGGATATTGGTTTTGGAGATTTTTTCCCGGCAGCAGATTTCCAGGTGGAAAAAGTCATTGATTTGGGAGGAAATAATGGGGAGTTTAATTCTGTGTCATAAAAAGAGAGCTAAGAGACCCTATGAGATATCGAGGGTTCATATGCGTATCTATACAATAGAAGAGCTGTGCTATTATATATGTAATAATCTGTACCTGATTGATTATACGATTATGAACCGGAGACTGTGTGACTGGCTGGATGATGAACTGGAACTAAAAAGTATGGCAGAACTTTTGAGAAAAGAGCTCGACCAGAATGCTCCGCTTGAAGAATTTGTGCTTACAATATTGAAGGGCTCTATTATTTATGGGCAGGCAGAGATTAACAAAATACAAAATCTTCTGGAGCATCTCAAAAATCAAAAAGAAGTAGAGCGGGCAAAATATAAGGCGGATACACTATTAAAGGCAGGAGAGTATGCATCTGCAATTCTGGTATATCAATCAGTAGTAAATAAGGAATGGGATGATTCTGTAGACCGTACCTTTTATGGAAATATCTACGGCTGTCTTGGAACAGCATACGGCCTCCTGTTTTTATATGAAGAGGCAGCGTCTATGTACCGGGAGGCCTATCAGATCTGTGAGGAGCCGGGGATGCTTAAGTCGTATTTGTACTGTTGTATGCGTGCACTTCCAGAGACAGAGTATGTGAAGATGCTTTCCGGTAATCCGGTGTTTTTAAGTATGAGTTCTCTTATTAAGGAAGAGATGGAGCAGGTGAAAAAAGAGGTTGACCTTGATATGGGACGTGAGCGTCTCAGTGCGTGGAAAAAGGAGTATCGCAAGATTGATAAGGGGCGGGTGTTATACTAGGCCGTAACGGGAATTTTTGACTTTCCTCCGGTCATGTATTATACTATAGGCAGTCTGGCAGAAGAACCGGACAGTGCTGTTTATGAGAAAAAGAATTATAGAAAAGGAAGTAAAAACAGAGAAAGGTATAGGTGTTGTGATGCAGAAGTTAGAACAACTGTATGAAGGAAAAGCAAAAAAGGTTTTTAAGACAGAGAATCCGGATATTGTAATTGTGGATTATAAGGATGATGCCACTGCGTTTAATGGTGAAAAAAAGGGTACGATTGTCGGGAAAGGCGTAATTAATAATCGTATGACGAATTATATCTTCCAGGTGCTTGAAAAAGAGGGTGTGCCGACACATTTTGTAGAGGAGCTGAGCGATAGAGAAACTGCTGTTAAGAAGGTGGAGATTGTGCCTTTAGAGGTGATTGTACGCAATGTGGCAGCGGGGAGCTTTTCGAAGAGGCTTGGTATTGAGGAAGGGAAAAGTCTGTTAGCACCGACACTTGAGTTCAGTTATAAGGATGATGATTTAGGTGATCCGCTTATCAATGATTATATGGCAATTGCAATTGGAGCGTCTACGCGGGAAGAGATTGATAAGATTACAGAGTATACATTTAAGGTAAATGAAGTACTTAAAAGGTTCTTTGCGGAAGCAGGTATTGAATTGATTGATTTTAAGATAGAATTTGGAAGATATCATGGAGAGGTGATTCTCGCAGATGAGATATCTCCGGATACATGCAGACTTTGGGATATAAAGACGCATGAAAAGCTTGATAAGGACCGGTTCCGCAGAGATATGGGAAATGTTGAGGACGCTTATCAGGAAGTATTCCGAAGAATTGGTATTGAGTAAAAGAACAAAAAAGTAAGGAGCTTGCATTCATGGATAACTTTAAAGAAGTTACGACAGGCATGGGAGAGGAATGCGGCGTATTTGGAGCCTATGATATGGATGGGGGCGATGTTGCTCCTTTGGTGTATTATGGGCTCTTTGCGTTGCAGCACCGGGGACAGGAAAGCTGCGGAATAGCTGTGACTGATACTTATGGGGAAAGAAAAGTACATTTTAAAAAAGGTCTTGGTCTTATTAATGAGGTGTTTGACGAAGAGGTACTTTCTGGTTTGAAGGGAAATCTAGGAGTAGGGCATGTCCGTTATTCTACAGCCGGAGGGACCCGCGCGGAAAATGCAATGCCGCTGGTACTGAATTATGTAAAAGGGACATTGGTGATCGCTCATAACGGTAATCTTACCAATGCAGTAGAGCTGCGCCGGGAGCTGGAATATACGGGTGCCATTTTCCAAACAACTATAGATTCGGAGGTACTGGCCTATCATATAGCAAGAGAACGGCTTAAAACAAAAAATGCGGAGAATGCGGTGAAGCAGGCTATGAAAAAGATAGAAGGAGGCTACGCCCTTGTTATCAGCTCTCCACGAAAGATGATCGGGGCAAGAGATCCGTTCGGTCTAAAGCCGCTCTGCATTGGAAAGAGAGATAATGCATACTTCCTGGCTTCTGAGAGCTGTGCACTTGCAGCGATAGATGCACAGCTTGTGCGGGATGTGGAGCCGGGGGAAATCGTAAGTATTACAAAGAACGGAGTATACTCAGATAAGTCTATGATGATCGATCCGGGCAGACAGGCAAGGTGCATCTTTGAGTATATTTATTTTGCAAGAACGGACAGCACGCTCGACGGGGTAGATGTATACCGTGCCAGGATTACTGCAGGGAAGGCTTTGGCTAAGTCTTATCCGGTGAAGGCGGATCTCGTAGTGGGGGTGCCGGATTCAGGGCTTGTGGCTGCAAAGGGCTATTCTGAGGAGTCAGGAATTCCTTATGGCATGGCATTTCATAAGAACAGCTATGTAGGCCGCACATTTATCAAGCCGAAGCAGAGCCAGCGTGAAAGCAGTGTTAAGATAAAATTGAATGTTATCGGAGACGTTGTAAAGGGGAAGAGGATCGTGATGGTAGATGATTCCATTGTACGAGGAACTACCTGCGCTAATATTATTAAGATGCTGAAAAAAGCGGGGGCTTTAGAGGTTCATGTACGCATCAGCTCTCCGCCGTTCCTCTATCCATGTTATTTTGGAACGGATGTGCCATCTAATGAACAGCTGATAGCCCACCTGCGCACTCCTGAACAAATCCGTGAGATGATAGGAGCAGATTCTCTTGGATATATGGAGATATCTAAGCTAAAGGAGATGGTGGGAGGCTTAGGCTACTGCGATGCGTGTTTTACCGGAAAATATCCTATGAAGGTTCCGGGCAGAGATGTGTCGCATGCTTTTGAATAAATACCGAGACAAAAGAAAGAGAGGAATATTTTATGAGTAATGACAGATATCAGAGTCCGCTTTCTGAGCGGTACGCGAGCCGTGAGATGCAGTATATCTTTTCTCCGGATAAGAAATTTTGCACTTGGAGAAGGCTTTGGATTGCTTTGGCGGAGACGGAGAAGGAGCTGGGTCTTCCGATTACCGACGAGCAGATCGAAGAACTCAAGGCGCATGCAGAGGATATTAACTATGAGACTGCAAGAGAGCGGGAGAAGCAGGTGCGCCATGACGTGATGTCTCATGTGTATGCTTACGGACAGCAGTGTCCGAAGGCGAAAGGCATTATTCATCTGGGGGCAACCTCCTGCTATGTGGGTGATAATACCGATATAGTGCTGATGTCGGAGGCGCTTGAGCTTGTGAAAAGGAAGCTTGTCAATGTGATCGCCGAGCTTGCAAAGTTTGCGGAGGAGTATAAGACACTTCCTACACTTGCGTTCACTCATTTTCAGCCGGCACAGCCGACAACGGTGGGAAAGCGTGCAACACTCTGGATGCAGGAGTTTTTAATGGATTTGGAGGACTTAGAGTATGTAAAGGGGAGTCTTAAGCTGCTTGGTTCTAAGGGAACAACAGGAACCCAGGCGAGTTTCCTTGAGCTGTTTGACGGAGATCAGGAGACGATTGATAAGATTGATCCGATGATTGCACAGAAGATGGGCTTTGAAGCGTGTTATCCGGTATCCGGCCAGACCTATTCGCGGAAGGTAGATACAAGGGTGCTGAATGTACTTGCGGGAATTGCTGCCAGTGCCCACAAATTTTCCAATGATATCCGTCTTCTGCAGCATCTGAAGGAGGTGGAGGAGCCGTTTGAAAAGGGCCAGATAGGTTCTTCTGCTATGGCTTATAAGCGAAATCCTATGAGAAGCGAAAGAATAGCGTCTCTTTCCAGATATGTGATGCTTGATGCGCTGAATCCTGCGATTACCTCTGCAGCACAGTGGTTTGAGAGAACGCTTGACGATTCGGCAAATAAACGTCTCAGTGTGCCGGAAGGTTTTCTTGCTGTTGATGGGATTCTGGATCTATGTCTGAATGTAGTAGATGGACTGGTGGTATATCCGAAGGTAATTGAAAAGCGCCTTATGTCCGAGCTTCCTTTTATGGCAACAGAAAATATTATGATGGATGCGGTAAAGGCCGGCGGGGACCGTCAGGAGCTGCATGAAAGAATCCGAAAGCTTTCTATGGAAGCAGGAAGAAATGTCAAGGAAAAAGGGCTGGATAACAACCTTCTTGAGCTGATTGCGGCAGACCCGGCATTCGGACTAGACGAAGCGGCGCTTCAAGCAGCGATGGACCCGGCGAAATATGTGGGACGGGCCCCGGTACAGGTAGAGGCTTTCCTCAAAGATGTTGCAGCTCCGATATTGGAGGCAAATAAAAAGATTTTAGGTATGACAGCAGAAATCCATGTTTAGCTGTGTATACTGTTCTATTTAACCTGAAGTCAACCGCATAATTTCAAAATAGCCCGACTGAAAATAAACAGATCAGAGTACGAATATTGACAGAAAGGGTCCGGGCAGCCGGACTCTTTTTATTTAATATTTTGTGTGAAGAAATTTTCCGAAAAAAGGAAGAAAAAGGAGAATTTCATTGCAAAATTCCATAAAATATTATAATATAGAAGTACCAAATAATTTTATATGTTTATTTGGCATATCTATATGAGAAAAGGGGGAATTTCTAATGGAAGCGATGTTGAATAGTATTTTCTCAACATTAGGCAGTTATCTGTCAAACTACATTCTTATCGCGGCACTTCTTGGCGGAGGCATCTGGTTTACAGTAAAGCTCGGATTTATTCAGGTAAAAGGTTTTGGAGAAGGAATGAGAAGAACCTTTGGCGGGATGTTCAAGAAGGGCGATAAAGCGGGAGCAGACGGCATGTCTTCCTTCCAGGCTCTGGCAACGGCAATTGCAGCCCAGGTAGGTACTGGTAATATTGCCGGAGCTGCTACGGCACTTGCGATCGGCGGTCCCGGAGCGATTTTCTGGATGTGGATTGCAGCATTTCTTGGAATGGCAACCATCTATGCCGAGGCAATTATGGCACAGAAGTATAAAAAGGTGGGCGATGACGGAGAGGTGACAGGAGGTCCGGTATACTATATACGTGCGGCGTTCTCCGGAACCTTCGGAAAAGTACTGGCAGGGATTTTTGCCGTGCTTATCACATTAGCGCTTGGATTTATGGGAAATGCCGTACAGTCTAACTCAATTGCAGCAGCATTTAATACTGCATTCGGAATGCCTCAGTGGATTATGGGTATTATCCTTGCAGTGCTTGCTCTGTTTGTATTCCTGGGCGGTACAGGACGTATTGCGAAGATTACAGAACTGATCGTTCCGATTATGGCAGCATTTTATATTGTTGGCTCTTTGATCGTAATTATCTTCAACTTTAAGGAGATTCCATATGCATTCCATGCAATCGTTGTAGGTGCATTTGCGCCTGATGCGATTGTCGGCGGTGCTGCAGGTGCAACTATTAAGCTTGCCCTTACAAAGGGTGTTGCCCGCGGACTGTTCTCCAATGAAGCCGGTATGGGTTCTACTCCTCATGCACATGCGGTTGCTAAGGTGAATCATCCGGTAGAACAGGGATTTGTAGCTATGATTGGTGTATTTATTGATACATTCGTTATTCTGAACCTTACTGCATTTGTAATTATTACGACACATTCTATTCCTACAGGAAAAACAGGAGCAGAATTAAGCCAGTATGCGTTCTCTACGCTGTATGGAAAGGGAGGAGATATTTTTATAGCGATTTGTATGTTCTTCTTCGCATTTTCTACAATCCTGGGCTGGTATTTCTTCGGCCAGGCGAACATTAAGTATCTGTTTGGATCAAAGGCAGTTAAGATTTATTCTGTGATTGTTGCGGTATGTGTATTCCTCGGTTCCCTTGCAGAGGTAGAGCTTGTATGGACTATGCAGGATACGTTCAATTCCTTGATGGTTATTCCGAATATTCTTGCTCTGTTTGCTTTGAGCGGAGTGATTAAGAAGGTACATGACGATTATTTTAAAAATTTCAAAAAGAAAGAAAAATAAGTCATAATACATAAAATCAAAATGGGAAATTTATGCAATGTGACTAAATGAAATAAAATTTAGTCAAAGGGTTGAAAAAAAATTAACGATAAGTTAGTATAGAAACAGGCAATAAATTACATTTGTTGCATCTATAATAGAAAGTTAATAGCGGGAAGATTTTTCTTAAGAGAGAGCTGTAAAAAACAGCCGCCGAAGAGGCAAGCCGGACAGATGAGGTGAACATATGCCGGGTGAAACTTTCAGGCAAAAGGACTAAGAAAAGGACCGCACTCTGAATCTTGTGTTGAAATGATTATAGCTTTTCAGACAAAGCAATCAGGACAAAAGACAGAAAGGACGATGACACAACAAATTCTTTGTTTGCATCGTCCTTTTTGAACGCATAGCGACGAATGCGGTCTCGAAAGAGAGCCTTCGGACTGCTTGCAGACCGAAGGCTTGCTGAGAGACCATGTGAGTGCAACGAACATCGAGGAAGCAAAGCTTCCGAGATTGCATTCGCCGCGTCCGCCGAAAGACGATATAAACGCACCGCGCATCGAGGAAGCTTTGCTTTCGAGACGGCATTCATCGCGTCCGCCGGGACAGCGTTCAAATCATTTTCAAAAGGATGGATAAACCATGAAGAAAAACTACATGATAATAACAAATAATCCATTAGTTCCTAGAAAGCTTAATGATGAATACACAGTGGCTTATATGGATATTTCTTATGAGGATGTACTAAAAGAAGTCAGAAACAGAATACACGAAGGCCATCGGCTTTTATCTCATCCATTGTCGGGAAGTGTTAAGCCGAATGAAACACCTTATAAATCGGTAATGATTACCGAGCGGAGGGAGGCGGTAGACGAGGAGTCGCTTATGATTATTGAAAATGCCATACAAGCGTGCCGAAAGTTTGTATTCAAATCGGACAAGTATAAGCCGGAGGTATATGAGGATTTTCAGATCATTGACTGGACTCTTTTAGAAAGTGCGGTTGCATCGGCAGATGCATGGTAATGTCGCTGCCGGATAAGGGGATATTCGGCAGGCTCAAAAGAGGTTGTAAAAGCATTGCAGCTTAAACAATAATATCAATTTATTTAAAGGAGGGAACCATAAGTGAGATTAGAAATGGGTCACATTTACATTAAGGATATTCAGTTTGCAGCTGAATCTAAGATTGAAGACGGTATCCTTTATGTATCAGAGGAAGCAGTAAAGGCTGTTGCTCTTGAGGATGAGAAGATTAAAAGCGTATCATTTGATATTGCAAAGCCGGGAGAGTCTGTAAGAATCACGCCGGTAAAAGATGTTATCGAGCCGAGAGTTAAGGTGGAAGGAAGAGGCGGAATCTTTCCGGGTGTTATCGCTAAGGTTGATACTGTCGGCGAAGGAAAGACATATGCATTAAAGGGAATGGCTGTTGTTACAGCTGGTAAGATTGTAGGTTTTCAGGAAGGTATCATTGATATGACAGGTCCTGGAGCTGATTATACACCGTTTTCTAAGACACTTAACCTGGTTATGGTATGTGAGCCGGTTGACGGTATTAAGCCTCATGATTATGAGAAGGCTGTACGTTTCGCAGGGTTCAGGGTTGCGGTATATCTTGGGGAATTAGCACGCGAGCTGACACCTGACGAGACAAAGGTATATGAGACATGTACAATTAAGGAAGGAATGGAGAAATATCCGGATCTTCCGAGAGTCGCGTATGTACAGATGCTTCAGAGTCAAGGACTTCTTCATGACACTTATGTATACGGTGTAGATGCAAAGAAGATCGTACCTACCATTTTAAGTCCTACAGAGGTTATGGATGGTGCTATTGTATCTGGTAACTGTGTATCTGCATGTGATAAGAATCCGACTTATGTACATCTTAACAATCCGGTTGTTCATGATATGTTTGAGCAGCATGGAAAGACAATCAATTTTGTATGTCAGATTATTACAAATGAAAACGTATATCTGGCTGATAAGCAGCGTTCATCTGACTGGACGGCTAAGCTGTGCAAGATGTTAGACCTTGACGGCGTTATCGTATCTCAGGAAGGCTTTGGAAATCCAGATACAGACCTTATTATGAACTGCAAGAAGATAGAGGCAGAGGGTGTTAAGACTGTTATCATCACGGATGAGTATGCAGGACGCGATGGAAAATCTCAGTCATTAGCAGATTCTGATCCGGCTGCAGATGCAGTTGTAACAGGCGGCAACGCAAATCAGGTAATTATCCTGCCGAAACTCGATAAAGTAATTGGAACACTGGATTATGTAACTAAGATTGCAGGAGCAAGCGAGGAGACACTTCGCGAGGATGGTTCTCTTGAGGTTGAGCTTCAGGTGCTTACGGGTGCAACAAATGAAACAGGTTTCAACAAATTGAGCGCAAGATAGGAAGGGAGGATAAGAGCATGGCTAAATTAAAGGTAGTTCATTACATCAATCAGTTCTTTGCACAGATTGGTGGAGAAGAAAAGGCAGATTATCCGGCAGAGCTCCGCGTTGGCGAGGTAGTTGGACCGGGTATGGCATTAACACAGAATTTTAAAGATGAAGCAGAGATCATTGCTACAATTATATGTGGAGATTCATATTTTAATGAGAATCTTGAGAAGGCGAAGGCAGATATTCTTGCATGGGTAAAAGAGCAGGCTCCGGATGTATTCGTGGCAGGTCCGGCGTTTAATGCAGGACGCTATGGTGTTGCCTGCGGTACAATCGCAGCAGCAGTTCAGGAAGAGCTCGGCATTCCGGCTGTGACAGGTATGTATGTAGAGAATCCGGGTGCTGATATGTTCAAGACTCAGGTTTATATTGTGTCTACAAAGAACAATGCGGCAGGTATGAGAGATGCGGTTAAGAAGCTTGCTCCGCTGGCTGTTAAGCTCGGCAAGGGTGAGGCAATCGGTGCATCTTCTGAAGAAGGCTATATGCCTAATGGTGTTCGTGTGAACTTCTTTGAGAAGGAGAGAGGCTCCAAGAGAGCTGTGAAGATGCTTCTTAAGAAGCTTGCAGACAAGCCGTTTGAGACAGAGTTCCCGATGCCTGATTTTGACAGAGTTGATCCGAATCCGGCAGTTAAGGACCTGGCGCATGCTAAGATTGCACTTGTTACCTCCGGCGGTATCGTACCGAAAGGAAATCCGGACCACATCGAAAGCTCCAGCGCTTCTCATTATGGTGAATATGATATTGCAGGCGTTATGGATCTTACAGAGGAGACATATGAGACCGCACATGGCGGATATGATCCGGTTTATGCAAATGAAGATTCTGACCGTGTACTTCCGGTTGACGTGCTTCGTGATATGGAGAAGGAAGGAAAGATCGGGGAGCTTCATCATCTGTTCTATACGACAACAGGTAATGGTACAGCCGTAGCATCTTCTAAGGCTTTTGCAGAGGAGTTTTCAAAGAAGCTTAAAGCAGACGGTGTTGACGCAGTAATCCTTACCTCTACATGAGGTACCTGTACTCGTTGCGGTGCAACGATGGTAAAAGAAGTAGAGAGAGCAGGAATTCCGGTTGTACACATTTGTACAGTAACTCCTATTTCCATGACAGTTGGTGCCAACAGAATTGTACCGGCTATCGCAATTCCGCATCCGCTTGGAAATCCGGCGTTAGACAAGGATGAGGAGAAAGAGATCCGCCGTAAGATTGTTGAGAAGGCATTAGATGCTCTTACAACTGAGGTTGACGGACAGACAATCTTTGACTAGAAATTGTGCACATGATATGTTTTGAAACAAAAAATGTGCATGATAAACATTTCATTTTAAGTTCATAGATGATATAATCTTATATCAGAGTAATGAATAAATGATAAAAAGAGGAGAATTTTCGTTATGAGCAAAATTTATGACGTAATTGTCCTGGGTGCAGGTCCTGCCGGTTTAGCGGCAGGACTGTACGCAGGGAGAAGCCGTCTGTCAGTTCTGATTATCGAAAAGGGACAGGACGGCGGACAGATTGCAATCACGGATGAGATTGAGAACTATCCCGGACAGACAGTAGAGGGCGAGTCAGGCCCGTCTTTGATTGCAAGAATGACAGAGCAGGCAGCAAAGTTTGGTGCTGAGCGTGTATCCGATACGATTACCGAGGTATCCCTTGATGGTGAGGTAAAGGTACTTAAGAGCGCGAAGGCAGAGTATCAGGGAAAGAATGTGATTATCGCAACAGGCGCTCATGCAAGACCTATAGGCTGTAAGGGTGAGGCAGAGTATATGGGTAAAGGTGTATCCTACTGTGCAACCTGTGATGCGAACTTCTTTGAGGACTTTGAGGTGTATGTAGTAGGCGGCGGAGATTCTGCTGTTGAGGAAGCAATGTATCTGACCAAGTTTGCAAGGAAGGTAACGCTGATTCACAGAAGAAATGAGCTTCGTGCAGCAAAATCTATTCAGGAGAAGGCATTTAAGAATCCGAAGCTTGAGTTTATGTGGGATACCGTAGTAGAGGAGCTTGGCGGAGATGAGATTCTTTCCGAGATGACGGTAAAGAATGTGAAGACCGGAGAAATTACTAAGGTTGTTGCAGATGAGGATGACGGTATGTTTGGTTTGTTCGGCTTCATCGGAACTATTCCGAATTCCAAGATCTTTGAGGGAATTATTGACATGGACGAGCGTGGATATATCAAGACAGACGAAGATATGCATACAAATATTCCCGGTGTTTATGCGGCAGGAGATGTACGTATCAAGAGCCTGCGCCAGGTTGTGACAGCGGCGGCAGACGGAGCGATTGCGGCAGTGCAGGTAGAGAGAAGCATGTCTGATTATTTCTAGGCAGTATCCCGCAGAGAAGCAGGAAAACTTTTCAAGCGGCAGGAGGCGGTTTTTCTGCGGGTTAGTGTAAATATATTTTAAGAGGAGGATGATACCCGTGATAGATGTAGATAAGAACACATTCCAGACTGAGGTTCTGGAGGCAGAGGGTTATGTATTTGTAGACTTTTATGGTGACGGCTGTGTACCATGTCAGGCGCTTATGCCGAAGGTGCATGAGTTTGCAGAGACCTACGGAGATAAGATGAAATTCACGTCGCTGAATACAACAAAGGCACGTCGTCTTGCGATCGGCCAGAAGATTCTTGGTCTTCCGGTAATGGCAATCTATAAGGATGGCGAGAAGATTGAAGAGGTTGTAAAGGAAGAAGCAACGCCAGAGAGCATCGAAGCGATGATTCAGAAGTATATCTAAGGATATTACTTCTTAATCATAGACAATGTTTTTACCACACAAGAAAGGAGAAAGCATAATTATGGCTATTTTAGAAGGGAAAAAAGCAATAATTATCGGAGACCGTGATGGAATTCCGGGGCCGGCGATCGCAGAGTGCGTTCAGACAGCCGGTGCAGAGGTAATCTTTTCATCAACGGAATGTTTCGTCTGAACGAGCGCAGGCGCAATGGACTTAGAGAATCAAAAAAGGGTTAAGGAGTTTGCTGAGGAGTACGGCCCGGAGAACATAGTAGTTATCCTGGGTGCGGCAGAAGGCGAAGCTGCAGGTCTTGCAGCAGAGACTGTAACAGCAGGCGACCCGACATTCGCAGGTCCATTGACAGGGGTCCAGCTTGGACTTACGACGTATCACGTATGTGAACCAGAGATGAAGGATGAATTCGATGATGCTGTTTATGACGAGCAGGTAAGTATGATGGAAATGGTACTTGATGTTGACGATATTATCAGCGAGATGAGTTCTATCAGAGATGAATTCTGCAAATATTTGTAGAAAAAGAACGGAAACAGGGCAGGCCCTAAGGTGACCCACCAGGGGGTCTGCCTTTTTCTAGTACAAGTCCCTTCGGGGCAGAGCTGATAAGCCCTCACAAGAAGCAAAGAAAGGTGGTAAATAAAGAAATGAACAGTGTAATCAAGGGAGCCGGCTATGTGCTGGCCCATACACCGCAGATGGTGATATATAATGGAACAACTCAGACGACAGAAAGAATCGTAAATCCAGAGTCTGAGTATTTAAAAGAGCTGGGAAGTCATCTTCGTTCCTATGAGGAGTGTGTGAATTACTGGCCGAATCAGGTATATATTGGAAATGCAACACCAGAGGATCTTTCCCAGGTAGAATTCCCCTACTATGATAAGGTAAAAGAAGGAGCAGTAAGATACGGAAAATACGGCGAGATTATGCCAGAGGAAGAGTTTATTCTCCTTGTACAGGCATGTGATCAGTTTGAGGTAGTAAAGCTTGACAAAGACTTTGTATGTGCACATAAAGAGGCTCTTGCGGCAGATCCGATTATAACAGAGGACATTATTGCGAGAGTGGAGGCAGGCACAGAGCTTTCTGAAATCGAAGCAGCAGTAAAGGAAGAGCATGCAGAGGGACTGTATGTGGCAGGGAAGCTGGTAGGCTGTGTGAAGAGAGCACACGATATTGATGTAAATCTTTCTGCACATGTTATGCATGAAAATTTGATGAGCAAGGCTTCCAATGTGCTTGCACTTCTTTATGGTATTCAAAATGCAGGGATCAGCAAGGATGACGTTGAATATGTAATCGACTGTGCTGAGGAAGCATGCGGAGATATGAACCAGAGAGGCGGCGGAAACTTTGCAAAGGCAGCAGCAGAGATTGCCGGGCTGAAGAATGCTACAGGTTCCGACAGCCGTGGATTCTGTGCGGGGCCGTCTCATGCATTGATCGAGGCAGCAGCTCTAGTTAAATCCGGCGCCTACAAATGTGTGGCAGTGACGGCAGGAGGATGTACCGCAAAGCTTGGAATGAACGGAAAGGACCATGTAAAGAAGGGACTTCCTATTTTAGAGGATTGTCTTGCAGGCTTTTGTGTAATTCTTTCTGAAAATGACGGAGTGAATCCGGAGATTAACCTTGACATTCTGGGACGTCATACGGTAGGAACAGGAAGTGCACCGCAGAATGTTATCGGAAGTCTTGTAGCTGATCCGCTTGAAAGAGCAGGGCTTAAGATTACTGATATTGATAAATATTCACCAGAGATGCAGAATCCGGATATCACAAAGCCGGCAGGAGCAGGAGATGTACCGATGGCGAATTATAAGATGATTGCAGCACTGGCAGTAAAGAAGGGTGAACTTGACAGAAAAGAGCTGGCTTCCTTTAGTGCAGAGCATGGTCTTACAGGCTGGGCACCGACCCAGGGGCATATTCCTTCTGGTGTACCGTATATTGGCTTTGCAAGAGAGGATATACTTGCAGGAAAGATTAAGAACGCAATGATTATCGGAAAAGGAAGCTTATTCCTCGGACGTATGACGAACCTGTTTGACGGTGTATCCTTTGTGATTCAGGCAAATACGAAGGCAGAGGCAGAAGCAGCTGCAGGTGTATCTGAGGAAGAGGTAAAAGAATTGATTGCAAAGGCTATGAAAGATTTTGCTGCTTCCCTGATGGCAGAGTAAGGGGGACGGTGACAATGGCAAATAATATTGAAAGAATGATTGCCGATACCTTTATGGAGATGGCTCAGGGTCTTGAGACAGGAAGTTTTGGAAAGAGACCAAAGGTAGCTCTTACAGGTATGGGCAGCGAGCATGGAGAGGAAAATTCCATGAAGGCGGCCGTAGAGGCAGCTAAGGATGGAATTGATGTATATTACATCGGAACATTAGAGGCAGAAGGAGTTACGACTGTCAAGGTTGCAAATGACGAGGAAGGCCATGACCGTATGGAGGAGATGTTGAAAAACGGAGAGGTAGATGCGGCAGTAACCATGCATTTTCCGTTCCCCATCGGTGTCTCTACAGTGGGTCGTTGTGTGACTCCGGCAACTGCGAAAGAGATGTTCATTGCAAATACAACCGGAACTTCAAGTACAGATCGTATTGAAGGAATGATTAAAAATGCAGTGTACGGAATCATAACTGCAAAGGCATGCGGAATCAAAAAGCCGACAGTAGGTATTTTGAATGTAGACGGTGCGCGGCAGACAGAGAAGGCGCTGAAACAGCTCCAGGAAAAGGGATATGATATTACATTTGCGGAGTCCGGAAGAGCAGACGGCGGATGTGTAATGAGGGGAAATGATGTGCTTCAGGCTTCTCCTGACATTATGGTGACAGATTCCCTTACAGGAAATATTCTGGTTAAGATGTTATCCTCCTTTAATACCGGAGGAAGCTTTGAGGCAACAGGCTATGGATATGGTCCGGGAATCGGAGAAGGCTATGAGCAGTTGGTAATGATTGTGTCCAGAGCGAGCGGTGCACCAGTAATTGCGAATGCGATTCGTTATGCCGGACAGCTGGTAAGAGGAAAAGTATTTGAGACTGCAAAGGAAGAGTTTGCGGCAGTGAAAAAGGCGGGATTTAATGAAATCTTAGATGCTCTTAAAGCTTCTCAGAAGCCGGCAGGAGCAGCAGAAGAAGTCAAGGAACCGCCGAAGGAAATTGTAACAGCGCAGATAGCGGGAATCGAAGTCATGGACTTAGAGGATGCAGTAAAGGCGCTGTGGAAAATTAATATCTATGCTGAGAGCGGAATGGGCTGTACAGGCCCGATTGTCCGTGTATCCGATGCAAATCTTGCAAAGGCTGAGGAAGAGCTTAAGAAGGCTGGGTATGTAAGTTAATTTGTGCAGCGTCAAAATTTTATGGGAAAGCGGCGGTCAGTAAAATATGCTGAATTTACGCTTTCCCTTTCTTTTATGGTGGAGAAAGGCACCGTAAATATAAACAGGTGATGGAATTATGGAAGATATTTTAAGATTGGAGCTGACATTTACTGGCGGGTATCCTTTACGGAAAAGTATATCCAGAGTATTTGTTGTTCTGACAGGTGTAATCTTACTTTGTCTATGTGTAAACAGACAAAGTGTGAAATATCATGAATTGGCGGCAGAAGAAGATGGAGGTGCACGAAGCCGTATATTTACAGAAAGATTTTTAGAAGATCGTACAAATTTGTATTCGGAATTGGCAGGGGAGACAGATTTTCTTAAATACGGAATTAACATGTACAATCCAGAGCTTGAGATCACAAAGTTTGTGAATGCAGAATGGGTTGCAGATGACATAGAGGAAGGAAAAGACTTGGATGTGGGAGCGGATAGAAATAATGGGATGGTGTATTCACTTAAGAATGCTGACAGTGAAAAGGATAATCTGACAGCGGAAACCCCGAAGGTGGAAAATCCAGAAGATGCGAAACCCGCAGAAATTAGGGTTACAGCATATGGAAACGGCGGTTTTCCGGAAATTATTGACAATACTTTCGGAGTGTCAGATTTTACTATAGATATATTGGGCACTCCCAAAAGACTGGGTAAGATGTTCACCGGCTGGTATGAGGATGCACAAGGACTGACTCCTTTTGGCGGTTTGTCAGAGGATAGGGAAACTTTGACTCTTTATGCGGGCTGGAGTGAGTTTCCGGGATTTATTTCAAATGATTCCGGGTATATTACTGCCTGTACGGGAGAGGCAGAGGCAATATTTGGAGGACTTCTTGTTCTTCCTTCTCATGAGAGCTGCATTGGAATAGCAAGAGGAGCTTTTGACAGTCAGGCATATCTGATTACAGATGTTTATATACCGGAAAATATTACATATATTGAGCCGGGAACTTTTGATACGCTGCCGTATCTGATGTATATTGAGGCAGCTCCAGGAAATCCAGAATATTCCAGCATAAAGGGTGTTCTCTATGACAGCGCAGGTAATGTGGCGGCATATCCTGCAGGAAGAGACAGCATAGGAAGACAATAGTAATACTATTTTTCATAGGATAGTGATATAATAAGACATCATTATATAAAAGAGGTAAGGCATGGAGATTTGTCGGATTACAGAAAATAAAAGAGACTACATGGATATGCTGCTTCTTGCAGACCCGCAGGAGGATATGATTGAGCGGTATTTGGATGAGGGAGAGATGTTTGAACTCAGTGAGAATGGAGATGTTTTGACTGTATGTGTCGTTGTGAGAATGAAGAACAGGAGCTGTGAGCTCAAGAACATAGCTACAGCAGAGGCATATCAGGGGCGCGGCTATGGAAAATACATGATACGCTATATCTGTGAGCACTACAGCGGAAGTTGTGATACGATGTATGTGGGAACTGGAAACAGTGAGGGAACATTGGCTTTTTATAAGAAGTGTGGATTTATAAATTCACATATTGTAGAGGATTTTTTTGTGAAAAATTACAAAAAGCCGATTTTCGAGGAAGGCAAACAGCTGACGGATATGATTTATCTGAAAAAACAGCTGGATTTGGAAATTGATGTAAAAAAGGTGGCAGATCTGGCACTGGAGGCGGGGAGAATTCTTTTGAAGAACGGCGGAGAGATTTTTCGTGTGGAGGAAACGATGAAGCGTATCTGCCGGAGGTTTCATATAGAACAGGTGGATGTCTTTACAATGAGCCATGCAATTTTCATCAGTGCTCAGAGTGAATCAGGAGAGGATTACTGCAAGGTTAAGCATGTTCCTCTTTCCGCCTCACATCTTGGGATTGTGGCAGAGGTAAATGACCTTTCGCGGGAGATATCGGCAGGACATGTGGGGGTAGAAGAGGCGTTTGCAAAATTAGAGATTATTGATAGGATTCCGCCTAAGAAAGGGGCTTTCCAGGTCCTGGCAGCAGGAACGGGAAGCGGTGTATTTGCCATGCTTTTGGGTTCCTCTGTGCCGGAGAGTATTGTATCTTTTGGAATTGGCTGTCTGATATATGTCTGGGTGCTGATCGCAAAGAAGGGAAAGCTTTCTAAGATTATTGTGAATATTGTAGGCGGAGTTATAATGACGCTTCTGGCTATATTGGCTATGCATATTCCGGGACTTAAGATGCTCCGTCTGGAGGGAATGATTATAGGAGCAATTATGCCGTTGATTCCGGGGGTTGCTTTTGTGAATGCAATTCGAGATATATCTGACAGTGATTTTTTGTCCGGCACAGTGCGTATGATTGATGCATTACTTGTGTTTGTATATATAGCAATCGGTGTCGGAGTTACACTTGCAGCATATAACAATTTGATTGGAGGCCTGGCAGTATGATAAGAGAGCTTGTTATCAATGTTTTTGCACCTTTTGTCGGAACAGTAGCATATGTTATACTTTTTAATGTGCCCAGAAGGTACTATATAAGCTGTGGAATTACGGGTACTGTAGGATGGCTTGTGTACCAGTTTACACTTACCGCAGTCTCTGCCTCAACTGCTTCCTTTTTTGCTGCATTGGCGGCTGTATTTTTATCGCGTATGCTGACAGTGCGCATGAAATGCCCTATTACCATTTTTCTTCTGGCTGGGATTATTCCGCTTGTTCCGGGAGCAGGTATTTATTATACGGCATACTATCTTGTGACAAATCAGCTTGCCGCCGCAGGACAAAGAGGACTGGAGTCTGTGAAGGTTGCGTTTGGGATTGTGCTTGGAATCGCATTTGTGGTATCGATTCCAAGAGAGGTGTTCCAGATTCATTACTGGAGAGGCAGGAAACGTCGGAAAAGGTTGAAGGATATAAATCAAATGTGATACAATAGAAAAAAATATGACGCTTTTCAGGGAGGTGTATGGAATGATCGGCAAGGGATTAGTGCAGATGTTGAAGGAAAGCAGGCATACAACAGTTTTGAGCGGATATGGCATGCTTTCAGAGAGCGGATATCCGGTACTTAGAGACGGGGAGGCTTCCTACGAGATTGAAGAGAAGTATGGATACTGTCCGGAGGAGATTTTTTCAAGTTCCTTTTATTCCACGAGAACAGAGCAGTTTTTTGAGTTTTATCACGATGTGATTCTGGAAGCAATTGATATCCCGCCGGGAAAATGTTTTTATAAGATGGCAGAGCTTGAAAGGAGAGGAATTTTTCAGACAGTGATAACCCGGAGGATCTTCGGGCTGCCGGAGAGAGCAGGCTGCCGGAATGTAATTAATCTTCACGGGAATGTCTACAATAATTACTGTCCGCGGTGCGGCAGAACTTATTCCGTAGAGTATATAAAAAACTGCCGGAGAGTTCCGCTGTGTGAGAACTGTCATTCTACGATCCGTCCCAATGTCTGTCTGTTTGGCGAGATGGTGGATAACAGCATCATTACGAGGGCAGCACAGGAGGTTCAGAAGGCAGATGTACTTCTCGTACTGGGAACTAATCTGAAGACCAATCTTTGTAATCAGCTTGTAGATTACTATGAGGGGGATAAGCTGATTGTTGTAAATGCAGAACCGCATTTTTCAGACAGGTTTGCCGATGTGGTTATTCATGAGCGGGTGGATACTACACTGGAGAAAATAATACAGGAGTTAGGAGTATAACCATGAGTAAAGTTAGAACAAGATTTGCCCCGAGTCCGACAGGGAGGATGCATGTCGGAAATTTGAGGACAGCGCTTTATGCGTATCTGATAGCGAAGCATGAGGGAGGAGATTTTATGCTTCGGATTGAGGATACAGACCAGGAGCGTTTTGTGGAGGGTGCGCTGGAGATTATCTATCATACTTTGGAGGAGACAGGACTTGTTCATGATGAGGGTCCGGATAAGGACGGAGGTGTCGGTCCTTATGTGCAGAGTGAGAGAAACGCTTCCGGGCTTTATCTGAAGTATGCGAAGCAGCTGATTGAGCAGGGAGATGCATATTACTGTTTTTGTGATAAGGAACGGCTGGATTCTCTGAAAAGCAAGGTGTCCGAAGAAGGCGGGACAGAGATTGTTGTATATGATAAGCATTGTCTTTCTTTGAGCAAAGAAGAAATAGAAGCAAATCTGGCAGCGGAAAAACCCTATGTTATCCGGTTTAATATGCCGTCAGAGGGTACGACGACCTTTCAGGATGATATATATGGGGATATCACGGTTCCGAATGAGGAGCTGGAGGATTTGATTCTGATTAAATCGGACGGATATCCCACTTATAATTTTGCCAATGTAATTGACGATCATCTGATGGGAATTACCCATGTTGTCCGCGGTAATGAGTATTTATCCTCCGCACCAAAATATAATAAAATCTATGAGGCGTTTGGCTGGGAGGTGCCGACATATGTGCATTGTCCATTGATTACGGACGAGAATCATAAAAAGCTCAGCAAGCGGTGCGGGCACTCTTCTTATGAGGATTTGATTGAGCAGGGGTTTATTACCGAGGCAGTTGTTAATTATGTTGCGCTTTTGGGATGGTGCCCGTCAGGAAATCAGGAAATATTCAGTCTGGAGGAACTTATAAAAGAGTTTGATTATCATCATATGAGCAAGTCGCCGGCAGTGTTTGATATTGTAAAGCTCAGATGGCTGAACGGAGAATATCTGAAAGCGATGGATTCAGAACAGTTCTATAAAATGGCAGAACCATATATAAAAAAGGCTGTCTCAAAGGACTATGATTTAAGAAAGATTGCCGCGCTGGTAAAGACAAGAATTGAAGTGCTTCCGGATATAGAAGAGCAGATTGATTTTTTTGAGGAGCTTCCGTCCTATGATACAGCCATGTACTGTCATAAGAAGATGAAGACAAATGAAGAAAAGTCGTTAGAGGTATTAAAGGATATAAGTCTTCTGCTTGAAGGGCAGGAGGATTTCAGTAATGATGCGTTATTTGAGACGCTGAAGGGATATGTGGACGAGAAAGGGGTCAAAACCGGATTTGTTATGTGGCCGGTGAGAACTGCAGTGTCAGGCAGGCAGAATACGCCGGGCGGCGCCACAGAGATTATGGAAATCCTCGGAAAGGAAGAATCCCTTAGACGTATCCGAAAAGGCATTGAGATGCTGGAAGGATAGAAAACTGGATAAAAGGAGAATCTATGAGTCTGAATCAGGCCCAGAAAGAGGCTGTTTCGCATAAAGACGGACCATGTCTGGTCCTCGCAGGTCCCGGTTCCGGGAAAACTCTTACAATTGCAAAGAGAATTGAATATTTGATTCAGGTATATAAGGTAAGGCCAGAAGAAATTCTGGTCATTACCTTTACTAAGTATGCTGCCGGTGAGATGAGAGAACGTTTTCTCAGAGTGATGGGACATAAGGAAGCATTAGTGACTTTCGGGACCTTCCACGGAATTTATTATGGAATTTTAAAATGGGCCTATGGGCTGAATCGGGAGAATCTGCTGGCGGAGGAAGACAAATACCGGCTTCTTGGAGATATTGTCTCTAAAATGGAATGGGAGGACAGGCCGGATAATATGGAGGAGAAGGAGTTTTTGTCAGAGCTTGCAGAAGAGATAGGAAATGTCAAGAACAACAGCTGGGATATAGAGACCTATGAGTCCGGCAGGTACGGCAGGACCCGGTTTCGGGAAATCTATTATATGTATGAGAAGGAGAAAAAGAGACTCCGGAAGATTGATTTTGAGGATATGCTGGTACAATGCTGCAGGCTTTTTCACAAGCGTCCGGATATTCTAAAAAAATGGCAGCAGAAATTCAGATATATTTTGATAGATGAATTTCAGGATATTAATCAGGTGCAGTATGAAGCAGTCCGCATGCTTGCAGCACCGGAGGATAATTTGTTTGTAGTAGGAGATGACGACCAGTCTGTCTACGGATTCCGCGGAGCAAGGCCGGGAATTATGAAGGAATTTGTGAGAGATTATCCAGAAGCGCCTCAGATACTTCTCAATATTAACTATCGTTCAAATGCGCATGTTGTAAATGGTGCTTCCCGTGTGATTGCATACAATAAACAGCGGTTTGTGAAAGAAATTATTCCTTTTAGAGAGTCAGCGGAGGCTATTTGTATCCGTGAGGTAAAGAATCCGTTAGATGAGAGCATGTATCTTCTGGAAATGGTGAAAAAATATATGAAGGAGGGAGTTTCCCCGGAGGAGATAGCAATTCTCTACCGTACGGCTTCAGATGCAAAAACGCTTGTACAGACATTTTCAGAATATCAGATACCCTTTCGCATGAAGGAGAGCATGGCAAGCATCTATGAGCATTTTATCTGTGTGGATATGTGCTGCTATTTTCGTCTGATTCTGGGAAGCTATGAAAGAAAAGACATACTCCAGATTATAAACCGGCCGAATCGTTATATCGGAAGGGACAGTATGGCGGACGGAGATATTTCTTATGAAAGTCTGCGTAGCTTTTACTGTGATAAAAAGTGGATGCAGGACAGAATTGACCGGCTGGAACAGGATATGGAAATGCTGCAGAAAAGGACGCCGTATGCGGCCATCCAGTATATTAGAAAGAGTATCGGGTATGATGAATTTATTAAGAGTTATGTGAATTACCGCTCTCTCGACATAGAGGAGATTTTAGAGATTTTTGAGGAAATTCAGGAGCGTTCAAAGGCATTTAAGACTATCGAGGAATGGCTTCAGTATGTGGAGGACTGTAGGGAAAATCAAAAAAGGAGAGAAAAGCAGAAGGTTTCGGAGAAGGGAATAGAATTTTTGACCATGCATGGCTCTAAAGGACTGGAGTATGAGGTGGTATTTATAATTCAGGGAAATGAGGGAGTGATGCCCTATAAGAAAGCACGGACAGAGGAAGAGCTGGAAGAGGAAAGGAGGCTTTTTTATGTGGCTGTGACTCGTGCAAAAGACAAGCTGTTTATCAGCTATGTAAAAGAAAAAAACGGAAAAAGCAAAAGCCCTTCCCGTTTTATAACGGAATTATTAGAGGTCGTCTGAATCTTCGAAATCTTCAAAATCCTGTGTCTCCATCCATTCTTCAAAAGCATCGGAAGCAGCTTCGTATTCCGCATCATCTTCGATATTTTCGAGAGAAGGTTCACCGTCAATCTCTTTGTAGCGGTAGATGTAAGTGGTACCATCCTCGCTTTCGCCATTCTCATTTAAAGGCAGCAGTGCAATATATTCGTATTTTCCTGCTGTATATGTAGTAATAACAGCACACTCTACAACCTCATCGTTATCAAGTGTTAGTGTAACTGTAACCTCATTTTCAAATTCATTCATAATTATTTCTCCTTTAAAGAATACGTTTATCTGTGTAGAGTGATATAAATAAGATATACTAACTGTATCAAAGGCTGACCTAAAAAGCAAGGAGATAGTAGCCAAAAGTACAAAAATGTTGTAAAATATAAAAGCGTTAAGATGTATAAAGGGAGGAAGCAGGATGAAAAAGAGAAGTCTGGCAGGTATTCTGGCTGTCGTTATACTGGGACTCCTGGTACTTACGGCATGTAAAAAGCATGTCGGAACTCCGGAGGACAATGCTGAAACAAAGGAACCGGAGGATACAGAAACAGAAGAGATACAGTCATATGTGGTAGGCTTTTCTGCAATTGATATGGAGAATCCTTATTTTATAACTCTTGAAAGCGCTGCGAGAGAGATTATTGAGGAGAACGGAGCGAGGCTTGTCACAAAAGATCCAGGGACAGACCCGCAGGTTCAGGCGGAACAGATTCAGGAGATGATAGAGGAAGGAATTGACGCGATTATATTGAGTCCTGTAGACTGGGAGAAAATTACAGGGTCTCTTCAGGAGCTGAAAGAGGCTGATGTAAAAATTATTAATGTTGATACGCAGGTGAAAGAGAACGATTATGTAGACGCCTATATTGGGTCAGATAACTACAAAGCGGGGGTTATCTGTGGAGAAGATTTAATAGAACGATGTCCGGACGGCGGGAGGGTGGTCATTTTGGAGTGTCCGACACAGAACTCAATCAATGACCGTATTACAGGATTTGAGGAGACACTTGCAACTGCGGAAAAAGGATTTGAGGTTGTAGCGAGAGAGGATACAGGGGGAGAGTTTGAAAGGGCTCTTGAGGCATCTCAGAGGATTCTTAAGGAAAATCCAGATGTTGTTGCAGTTATGTGCGGTAATGACCAGCTTGCAGTAGGAGCGAAAACAGCGCTGAATCTGGCGGGGCTGAGTGATGTACTTGTCTATGGAGTCGATGGTTCACCGGACATCAAAAAGGAATTAAAAAAGCCTCAGAGTCAGATCGCAGGCACGGCCGCTCAGTCTCCGATCGGTATGGGAAAGTCTGCAGCGAGACTTGCGCTTGATGTACTGGAGGGGAATGATTATGAGGAAGAAACCTATGAGGATGTATTCATGATTGATAAAGATAATGTGGATATGTACGGGACAGATGGCTGGCAGTAGAGCAGCGGAAAGGACAGAGCATGAAGAAATTACAAGGAAAGCCGTTACCATTAGGAGCTACTATAATGCAGGACTGTGTAAATTTTGCAGCGGCAGTTCCGGAAGGAAAGGAGTGTAAGCTCCTGCTTTACCGGACGGGAAAAAAGGCTCCCTGTGCTTCCTTTCCTATGGAAGAATCTGTGGGGGAAATACATGCAGCAGCAATAAGCGGTATAGATATTTCAGCTTATGAATATAATTATGAGATTGACGGAAGGGTTGTTCCGGACCCTTATGCGGCAGCTCTTTCCGGACGCCGCCGGTGGCTTAAAGAAGGGGAATATAAGGAGCATGAGGTAAGAAGCAGGCTTTGTCAGGATGCATATGACTGGGAGGGGGATATGCCTGTTCACCTGCCTTATCACAGAGTGATAGCATATACGCTTCATGTACGTGGATTTACAAAGGATGCTTCGTCTAGAGTAAAGCAGAAGGGAACCTTTCAGGGGGTAGTGGAGAAACTTGAATATCTGAAGGAACTGGGAGTTAATCAGATTCAGTGCATGCCTGTTTATGAATTTGATGAATATAGAAGACAGGAAAGTATGGAACGAGTGCCGGAGTCCGTAAGGAAATTTAAGGAGGTATGTATTCAGAGGCGACCGGGAGATATAAATTACTGGGGATATGGGAAGGCATATTACTTTGCGCCGAAGAGTGCTTATTCTGCAGACGGAGACGGGGTAAGAGGCTTAAAGGATATGGTTAAGGCATTTCACCGTGAGAAAATAGAGGTGGTTCTTGAGATGCCCTTTACAGAAGGCATATCAAATCAGTATATAGTGGAATGTCTGCGGTACTATGTGCTGGAATATCATATTGACGGATTTGTTTTGAATCCGTATGTTGCTCCTATGGGCAGTATTTATTCTGATCCAGTGCTTAAAAAGACAAAGATCATGAAGCATCAGGAAGGATTTCAGAATGTAATGCGCCGGTTTTTAAAGGGTGATGAGGGAATGGTGGACGATGTGATCTACTGGCTCCGCCACAATTCACGACAGGAAGGAATCTTCAATTATATTGCTTCACATACAGGATTTACTTTGAACGATTTGGTATCCTATGATAAAAAGCATAACGAGGCAAATGGAGAAAACAATCAGGATGGTCCGGATTATAATTACAGCTGGAACTGTGGAGCAGAAGGACCAAGCCGCAAAAGGGGAATTATGGCTCTGCGGCGCAGTCAGATAAGAAATGCTTTTTTTCTTCTTCTTTTGGCACAGGGAACGCCGTGTATCCTTGCAGGGGACGAATTCGGAAATTCTCAGAAGGGAAATAATAATGTTTACTGTCAGGACAACCCGACGGGCTGGGTAAACTGGAAAGATTCCATGACAGGACGGGAATTGTTTGAGTTTGTAAAGGAGCTGATTAAACTTAGAAAAACATACCCGTTATTTTCGCCGGAGGAGGAGCCGCTTGGCATTGACCGGGCAGGCAGTGGAATTCCAGATGTGTCCTATCACGGAGAGTCTGCATGGAGGGTACCGTCAGAAATTTCCAGCAGGCAGTTAGGAGTCTATTACAGCGCTGCATTACCGGAGAGTGAGGATTGCTTTGTTGTCTATAACATGCACTGGCTTGCGCACAGCTTCGCACTTCCGGCTCTCTTAAGGGGAAAAAGCTGGTATCTTGCGGCATCTACAGGAGAAGGGGTTTTGGAGGAACCGGTTCTTCTGGAAAATCAGAGAAGGATAGAGACGGAAGCCAGAACAATTATGATGATAGTAGGGAGGAAGACGGTATAGGTTTGAATTCATTTCAGCTAAAATGGATTGCGATTATTACAATGCTTATTGACCATACAGGAGCAATTTTATTTCCGAGAGAAATGATATTCCGTATTATTGGAAGAATTGCTTTTCCGATTTTTTGTTTTTTGATTGTGGAAGGATATTTTCATACAAGGGATATATGCCGTTATATCATGCGGTTAGGAGTATTTGCCTTGCTGTCAGAGATTCCTTATGATCTTGCATTTCATGGGAATGTTCTGGAGTTTGGAGGGCAGAATGTATTTTTCACTTTGATGCTGGGAGTCCTGATGATGTATGCGGTAGAAAGGAGCAGCTTGATTCCTGTAAAAATTGCGGATGTGCTGCTTGCGATGTGGGCAGCGGGATTCCTGCATACAGACTATGGGTACAAAGGAATTGTGCTGATTTTGATCTATTATGTGCTTCATGAGAAAAAAATGAAGGCGGTATGTGCGGGAGCATTGTGGAATTTTACTTACGGGATAAAGGCAATTCAGAATTATGGTGTGTTTGCGGCGGTTCCGCTGGCATTTTATAATGGAATGCGCGGGCCGAAGCTTAAATATTTTTTCTATATATTTTATCCGGGGCATCTGCTTGTTCTGTATATGCTGAGCCTTCAGGGAGGTTTTTGAAAAGATGAAATACGAATTTGGAAAAATACTGGGGCATCTGCATACGATTAATCATCACAAAATGCTGGTTATGAAGCAGTGCTTCCGGGTGGGTCTCTATAGGCAGGGGCTTTTGCATGATTTGTCAAAATATGCACCGTCAGAATTCCTGGTAGGCTGCCGCTATTATCAGGGGACAAGAAGTCCTAATAATGCAGAGCGGGAGGCGACAGGATATTCAACAGCCTGGCTTCATCACAAAGGAAGGAATAAGCATCACTATGAATATTGGATCGATTACAGTGCAGATCCTAGAGAGGGTATTATCGGACAGAAAATGCCGGTAAAGTATACAGTGGAAATGTTTTTGGACAGAGTTGCCGCATCAAAGACCTATCAGGGAGAACAATATGCGGACAGCCATCCGCTGGAGTATTTTGAGGCGGGGCTGGGACGTCTGGGCAGAATGATGCACCCGGAAACAGAAAAGCTTTTGTACAGACTGCTCAAAATGCTGGCAGAAAAAGGTGAGGAGTATACTTTTATGTATATCCGGCGCGCTGTATTGAAGAAAAGAAAATTTTTTGTTGACATTTTTAGGAAGATGTAGTAATATATTTTTTGGACAGTCTAAGACATATCCTGCGGAAGTGTCGGAACTGGCAGACGAGCAAGACTAAGGATCTTGTAGCTTTCGAGCTGTGTGGGTTCAAGTCCCATCTTCCGCATCCAGTAAGAAGCCTTGATTTTCAAGGCTTTTTGTATTTTGTAGAGAGTTTTTCCCATAAGCAAGGGCAGGCTCTTTTTTTATTTTGACATCAACGGGGTATTAAATTGAATTGCGAAAATGGGAAAATACGTTTCAGAGGTTATAGGAGATAATTATAAGAATTGGGAAATGAACCAGATAATTTTGATGGAAGCTCCTACAGGATCCGGGAAAATTGCCAGACAGAAGGGGGATAAATGTTCTGCTTCAGATTGGAGAAATGAAAGTATGTGGAGGGAATACGCCGGTAATACAGCCTTATCATATTGATGGTGACTATTCATATATTAGGCTCAATGTTTTAGAAAATAATAATGATATTTAGACAGGCCATATGAGAAGGCGTTGGATCTGCCGATAATATTTGTTGTACTGCTGAATGAGAAAGAGGGAGAAATAGCAGTTCAGGCTTCGTGGACGCAGACAGAGACATGGGGATTGATGTATATATCTTTTCTACAAAAAACCGGATTCAGGGAGCCAGAGATGTTAATAGTAATTCTGATGTTATAGAGGCGGAAGAGGTATTGTCGGATTCTGTTTATTATTATGACCGGAGGTGTGCAGCATTTTGGAAAGAATGTTTTAAATACTAATTGCAATTCTTGTTAAAGCTAGTATATTATAGGTAATAGAAATATTGCTTGAATAAGAAACGGAATTTAAAAGGAAGAGGGTGGCAGATTGCGGATATATTTGGATAATTGCTGTTTTAACAGGCCTTATGACGATCAGTCACAATTGCGGATATCTTTGGAATCACAGGCAAAACTGCAGATACAAAAGGAAA
>CAMNTM010000018.1 GCA_946558465.1 uncultured Lachnospiraceae bacterium | reverse complement strand
AGCGGGGACATTAGGAAGCTTAAGGAGTTCCTGGAGACGGAGCGGGACATCATAAGGCCGGGAGGGAAGCTTTGGTTCGGAGCAAGGAAGACGGACGAGAGGCGGACGTTCTGGCTGGAGCCGGATACAGAGAGGCTTGCGGGGCTGGGTTTTCGGTGTGAGACTGCCTTTGAGGACGGGATTCGGAGGCTATAATTTACAATATATAAAAATTTTTATAGTAATCCGAATTAAAGAAAATAAATGCTTAAAAAAATAGAGGTGAAAGAGCAAGTGAAAGCAGAAAAATTACATGCTTTAGAATTATCATTAACAATAGGATGTAAGGTGGATTGTATATATTGCCCACAGAAACTATTGTTGAATAGATATTATAGTGAAAGAAAAGATAGGAAAAATAAATTAAGCTTTGAAGATTTTAAAATCGCACTTGATAAAGTACAGGCAGGAGCGACTATTTCTTTTTGTGGAATGTCAGAACCTTTCCTCAATGAAAGATGTGCCGATATGATTTGCTATGCCTATGAAAAGGGCTATAAAATTTCATTGTTAACAACGCTTGTAGGAATGACAATGGAAGACTTCAACAAAATAAAAACTATAAAGTTTGACAGCTTTGTTTTACATATACCAGACGAGGAAGGTCATTCAAAATTCGAAATTACTGGAGAATATCGTAAACTTCTGGAATCTGTCAATAAAACAATTGATATAGATTATTATTCCTGCCATGGAAATGTTAATTCATTAATCCAGGATATTATTGATAAAGAAAAATATGCTGGAATTGCATTGGGAAATAGAGCCGGGAATTTAGAAGGCTTTGAGAAAATGTCAACATATAAAAATGGCAGGATTGCATGCTATCATGGCTCAGAAGCCCAAGTTGGCGGATGGGCGCCTGTTATGTTTCCAGATGGAAGTTTAGTGTTATGTTGCCAGGATTATGGAATGAAACATGTTTTGGGGAATCTCATTACTCAATCTTGGTTAGAAATTTGCGAAGGTGAAGAATATAAGAAATTTAAAAATGGGTTAACAGATGATACTATAGATATTTTGTGCAGAACGTGTGGCGACGCCGTTAAAGTAGAAGATTTACCAGCGATGCAACTCAAAAAAATAATTTCTGATATACGCTTAGGAAAAAAAGAACAGAATTTTTCTGATGATATGAATGATTTGCTTCAGCGGTTTGTAGCAGCAGAGAATGTATGCGTGTTTGGAATTGGAAAGCTTTGGAGAGATCATTTTTATCAAGAATATTGGCATGAAGGACTAGAAGTGACGGTATTTTCTGATAACAATCCTGAATTGTACGGAACACACTTTAATGGAATAGAGTGTGTGAAACCATCTGAACTTGGAAAGTATCAGAATTTATTAGTTGTTTTGTTTGTAAAAAATGGGGACAGTATTATTTCTCAACTTAACAATATGGGTATAAATAATTGTATTTTAATCGGTGAGATAGATAAGAAGTGCAGAGTATTACAAAAGGTTAAAAAGAAAAGTATGACTAAATAAAAGGAGTTCATCTACCGTATTATGGATAAGATCGTTTTATATGGAATTGGCCTAGAAGGGGAAAAATTTTATTGGCGTTGGAAAAATGATTTTGAAATAATTTTCTGTATTGATAGGGAATATAACAGAACTTTTCACGGACTTCCAGTTTATGATATATCAGAAATAAATGAAAAACTTAAAGAATACTTCGTTGTTATAGCAGGGGCAGTGCCGCATCGTAATGAAATGGCAAAAAGACTGGAAGAAATAGGTTTAAAAGAATATGTGAATTATTCGTTTAGCGAAAGAATTGGAAAAAAGCTCGCTATATTATACGGAAATTGTCATATGGAAATATTAGAAAAATATTTAAATTCTAATCCTAAATTTGCGGGTGAATATTATATAAAAAGGTTTTTTGTTTCGAATGGAGAATATCCCAATGGAAATGATTTGGTGCATTGCAGTCTGTTAATTGGGCAGGATATTTGGAATAAAGGCGGATATCATTCGATAGAAGAATTAAAGGCGGGAGCGTCAAAAAACTGTTTGAAGATTGTTATACCTAATTTATATGGAACGAACTTGTATTTTCCACAAATAGAATGTGTGGGGGGGGGTATAGAAAATCATAAAGGTTTTCTAAAACACTTTACGGAAGATGCGCTTGGATACAGGGAAAATTATCAAGGAAGGAAAAATGCAATAATAAACATAGGGTTTCTTGATGTAAATATAAATACGATATGGAATGGTCTGAACGCAGAAATAATTAAAGATAAAATAGAGAATGAAATAGTATATGAAAAAGAAGTTGTTGTCAAAACATTTAATCAGGCTATACAAAAATTAAAGAAGAGGGAAAATAAATGCGACATAATAATTTCTGATTATATACTTGAGCACTATCAACAAAAACAATTATTTTATGATCCTTATCATCCTATAGAAGAGGTAATTTGTGAAAAAGGACGACGTATTTTGAAGCATTTAGGGATCGAAATTATAGAATATGATAGAATTGGAAGATTTCTGGATGGGGCAGAAATCTTCATATACGGCTGTGTTAAACAGGCTTTAAATCTTCAATTTAAACAGGACTATATTCGTATAGGAGTAAATCGAAATTATACATTAAGAAGAATCCCAATGTGCCTGGAGGAATGGATAGAAGATTGTTTAAGATGGAATGGAGTTTGATGAAATGAAATTTGGAATATTAAAATATTCAAGTAGGGGAATGAATTTAGGGGATTACGCGCAGTTAGAGGGAATACGTCAAGCGTATAAAAGAATGCATATTGATAAAAATGATATCGTTGAAATTGAAAGAAATAAAATAACAGAATATGATGGAGATTATGTTGTTTTGCCTATGGCTGGTTTTTTCTCAACTGTAAGAACAATACACTTATTTCCGTGGCCATCAAAAATTATTCCGGTATATTTAGGATTTCATTGTGTAGATGAATCCTTGATTGAAGAGGTTTATAAAGCACATAGAAACTGGGGGCCTTTTGGCTGCAGGGACCTTTCAACTATGAATTTGATGCGGCGTAATGGGTTAAATGCATATATGAGTGGTTGCATGAGTATTTGCTATGAAAAAAGAGAGGAGATACCATCAACAGAAAAAGTTTTTTTATATGATCCGCCGGAAGAGTTAGTTGATTATATACCTAAAGAATTATTAGAAAATAGTGAAATTATTGAGCCTCCAACCCGGGAAATGAAGTATCAAGGATACAAAGAAGAAAACGGACATGAAGCAAAGGCTATTTTAGATGATATATTTCAAAAGCTTAAAAAAGAAGCGACATTGGTTGTAACCAAAAGATTACATGTTGCACTTCCTTGTATAGCAATGGGGATTCCGGTTGTGTTAGCACATATTTGTCATAATGGCGATCTATATGATAATAGATTTTCAGGTTTGGATCGTATTATTAAACCTTATAAACTAAGCGAATTTGGTGCTATTAACTGGCAGCCAGAACCAATAGATATTGAATGGTTGAAAGAGTATACGATTAATTTGGCGGTTCAGAAAATTAGTGAAACGTATAATAAATGGAATTCTATATGTACTCTAAGTAATTTTTATGAAAACACGAAACCAGCTGTTTACTATGATGGAATGAAGGCTTCATATATTAGTGATTTTCAGAAAAAAATAGAAATGAATAATACTTTAAGAGAACATACAATATTTGAGGAAGTAGTAAATCATAAATTTGAAAACATGCATTTAGTCTTTTGGGGAGCCGGTGATAAAGCACAATGGGCGTTACGACGATATTTTAGATATATTTTGAAGTGTAAGAATTTCACAATTGTAGACAGTGACTGTAATAAAATAGGGAAAAAGACAAACGAATGTTTTAAGGGAGTAAAGGATTGGAATGCAAACCGTGTAAGTGATTTTATAATCGAAAGTACAGATTGTATAGAGAAAATTAGCAAAAATGAGTTGGTAATTATTATTACAGCAAATCATTATTATGAGGGAGCTGGAGCGGCAATAGGTAATTTGTTAACTGAAAGATATGGATTTAGAGACGGGAAAGAATTTTTCTTTTTAGATAAATTAAATAATTCGTTAGAATTGCCACTCTCAGAATCAGTGAAATTATTTAATCATTTAGATGGTTTTTAAACAAAAATCATAAAGGTATCAGAATAATAATGGATATATTAATCATGGGAGAAATGGATATAAGAAAGGATAGTTAATATGTTAAAAGAACAAAGTACATTCAACTTGGAAGAATTCTATACACAGTGCGAATCTGGAGAAAAGGTAGAAACGCAGGGAGTAATTGCTTATATAAAAAGCTTTCAGACAGTAATTATTTGGGGCTCAGCAGGGCTTGGACAGGCGATTGGCAGATTTCTTGAACAACATAAAATTTCCAATCTTGTATATTGGGATCTAAGGTATAAGGAAATAGGTCCGATAGGCGGACGGAAAATAGAAGCTCCTTTTTCTGAGGAGTATGATAGAAACAATACTCTTATTATATATAGCATACCGAATCATGTTATTATGCGTTCCCTATTAATAGACTTAAGGCAAAATAAATATGAACATGTAATACGTGGTGATATTTTATACAGTGGAATTCTCTGCCCATATTGTAAGGGGGATACACCGGCAGCAGGTGTATGTTGGATGAAGGGAGAATGCAGATCTGTTATTTGCCAAAGATTCCAGACAATAACAAAATGTAAAACGAAAGTTGAAAAGCCCGGGGAAAGAATAGATCTTACATACAACTGTTTTATACTTAATTCTCTTTGTAATTTGAACTGTACACATTGTGTACAATTCATTAATAATTATCCTTCAAAAGCAAGGGTAAATATTTCTACAGAAGCTATCTGCCGAGATATTGATTTATGGTTAGAGATGATAGATTCGGTTGGCACAATCAGTGTAATGGGTGGAGAAACATTTATGCATCCAGATATATCCAGAATTGTAAATAAATTTGCAGAACATGAAAATTTCGGGTTTATATCATTTCCGACAAATGGTCTATACCCTATCAAACCACAGCAATTGGAAGGAATAGAAGATAAGAGGGTTATTATTGCCTTTGGAGCATATCAACATGTTGCCAGCCAACAACAGCTAGAAATATATGAAAAAAATATAGAATTAGTAAAATCATATGGAATAGCGTATACGGAATCAAGGCATTTGCCAACCTGGATCATTCCTTCCGGTCTTTATAAAGTAAGTGATGATATAGAGTATATGACTAAAAGAAAACAAGGCTGTTCGATGCCTCCAAGAAATCTCCAGGTAAGGGATGGGAAGGTTCATGTATGCGATAAGGGTGTTGCTTTATATGCCACAGGAGTTGCAGATTTCCGAGAAGATTATTTTGACTTGACTCAGAATATAAACCTGGAAGAAAAAAGACAACGTTTTAGAGAATTTGTAGATAAACCATTTTATTATACATGTGGTTATTGTGAAGGAGTCCCTGGAAATGCACCGTCTGCGTTACAAGGAAAAATAGATGCATATGATAGAAAAACATATGAAGATAGAGTTTGGGAAAAGGAGAACAAAGATGAATAGTAGAAAAGAAAGATTGCATAAAGCGGTAGATTATGCAATTCAAACACACTATAAGACACATGAGCGAGCTTTAGAAATAAGAAAAACGTTATATTCTCATAAAAATGTATGTGTATTTGGTACAGGTGAATTTTTCGAAGATTGTGCAACACCTGAGCATATGCGGAGATTTGAATATGTCGGGGACAATAATCCAGAACGATGGGGAAAGCTTTTTAAAGGAAGAAAATGTCTTTCTCCGGAGGAAATTGCTCAGATGGAGGATATTGCAGTATTAATCATGATTGGAGAGTGGCGTCCTGTATATAAGCAGTTAACGGATATGGGGATTGAATGCTATCCAATGGATTGGTATGCACTTAATGTATATGATATACACTATAGTGATGAATGGTTTGAAAATAATAGAAATAAGATTGTGAGCACTATTGATTTATTTGAGGATGACAAGTCAAAAGAAATTTATGTTGAGGCTGTCTGCAATAGGATTGCACCACCACTTGCCGAAAAAATTTTTAATGAAATAAAAACTCCGGGAGAATATTTTGAAACAGATGTTTTCCAAATGGGAGATAGTGAATATCTAGTGGATGCAGGAGCGTATAAGGGAGATTCTATTGATAAATTTTTAAAGGTAACAGACGGTAAGTTTGGCGGGATTTATTCGTTTGAACTGGATTCAGATATTTTCAAGGAATTAGAAGAAACAGCAGATAAATATGACCGCGAAAAAATTATGTTAATTAATGCTGGTGTATCTGATGAAACATCGGAGTTAGAGTATGGCTATATTCAGGGAAAAGCAAAGCATACAGAACATATAACAACGATAGACAAGGCTTTAAATGGCAAGAAAGTAACCTTTATTAAAATGGATGTTGAAACATTTGAAATAAAAGCGCTGAATGGCGCAAGAGAAACTATTATAGAACAACGACCCAAGTTATGTATCAGTGTATATCATTATTTATCCGATTTGTGGGAAGTACCAAGACTGATAAAGGAAATGGTGCCAGAGTATAAAATATGTCTTCGACATCACGCTCCAACAGTCTGGGATACAGATTGTTATGCATATATTGGAGGTCAATTATGAGAAAACCATTAGTTAGTGTTTTAGTTCCCAATTATAATTATGGACGATTTTTACCAGAATGTCTTGAGAGTGTTTTATCGCAGACCTATGATAATTTTGAGGTTATTATTTGTGATAATCGGTCATCAGATAATTCATATGACATAATAGCGGAATATCGAAAAAAATTTTTGGAGCGGAAGATATGGTGTGATATTTCACAGAATAAGAGAAATATTGGAAGTGGAGGAAATACAGAAAAATGTTTTCATAGATCAGAGGGTGAGTATTTTATCTGGCTTTCTTCTGATGATAGTCTAGAGCCTGATGCAATAGAAATAATGGTTCAGGCATTGGAAAAATATCCTTCAGCAGGATGTGTTATGGCACATCGTAACGAGGTAGATAATAAAGGAATTAAAAAACAGACAGTTCCTTTTTATAATCAAAGTTGTTTTATAAAAGGAGAGGATCAGGCAGCTGTATATATGATGGCTGGAATTGCAGTATCTTCGCAGATATTATTCCGCAAAATTTCATATTTGAATATGTTAAGATTTAAACTTCTGCGTTTTCAGGTTGCAGGAGACTGGTATGATAATTTTATGATGGCATGTATAAGTGATGTTGTCTATATTAAAAGGGCTTTGATTAATTATCGAATACATGAAGACAATGAAACTTCAAATTCGGAGTTAAATTTAACGGGAATATTTGAGCACTATAATATGATAAATGCATTTAGAATTTTAGCAGATTCATTTGGCATGATAAAGCCTCAGCAAAGATATAATGACGCTATAAAAAAATTAGGGTATATGAGTCTGCGCTATGCCAGAAAAATGATTATTAACAAACACTATTCGGTAGCGCAAAATTACTTGAAATTATCAACAATATATCATAATGAAATGGAATCGGATAATCAATATTTACAATTGGTTAAATGTCTTCAGGATCCAAACCCAGATGAAGCAGTAAAGAGGCTTAAAACAAGTGGAGTATATGTGAGAAGCACGTCTTACGACCCTCCGGAAGACAGCGTGCAAATAAAAGAGTTTGAATAAAAAAGAGGTGAATTGTTATTTTTAAAATACCGGCAGTCAGTATTTGTATTCCTAATTATAATTACGCGAAATTTCTTCCAGCATGTTTAGAAAGTATCTTAGATCAGACATATCACGATTTTGAAGTGATATTTCGTGATAATGCATCAACAGATGAATCTTATGAAATAGCAGAAAAATACAAAAAAAAATTTACACAACAGAATATTTCATTTGTTATCAGGAAAAACCCATATAATTTTGGGAGTGATAGAAATTCAGAACTTTGTGCTTTAGAAAGTAGAGGACAATATCGTTTAATTTTAGCAAGTGATGACATTCTTTATCCAACTTATTTGGAAAAGACTATCTCAATATTAGAAGAATATCCACAAGTCAGTATGGTAATGACACATCGAGATGAGATAGATGCACAGGGAAAAATAGCAGTTTCTGCACCGTTTTATAAATCTTCCGGAATTATTTCCGGGGAACAACAGGCTGCAGTATTTATGAAATCGGGAATTGCTATTCCAGGTCAGCGCGTAATGAGAGTTTCCTCTATAGAATTGGTTAAAGAATGGATATGTACTTTCCAAGTGGCTAATGACTGGTATTATAATGCTTTAATGTCGTGTGTTGGTGATATTGCATATTTAAAGCAGCCTTTAATGCAATACAGAACTCATAGTGAAAATGAAACAGCGGAATCAGAAAATAATATGACAGCTGTTATGGAGCATTATCAAATTATACATAAAATAGCAAAAGTAACATCACAGTATGGATATACACTTCCAAAGGAAAGGCTGCCAGAAGCAATTCAAAAATTAGGAAATATGTGTTTACGCTATGCTATGAAAATGATTAGGGCAGATAAATTTGATATTGCCATGAAATACTTGAATTTATCAAAAGTTTTTAACGAAAATATTGAGAAAACAGAATTATTCCGTTATCTATTCCAGATAGTAACAAGCGATAGTGCAGTAAAATTGGAGGAAAAATTATTGCTTGATAATTCCATTTTGGTTCGGAAAGTATCTTATGAACTTCCAGAAGGGTCAATATTACTCTAGATTTTAATATTATTTAAAATTTAGAATAATGGTAATATTCGAAAAGAGGGTGTGTTAATGACGGAACATCAATACAACTTGAAAGTGAAACAAAGTTTAGAACTTTTAGAAAATGGTAATATAAATGACGTACTTGAGCGACTTGAAAGTCTATATAAGATAAAGCCTATAAGGCTAAACTGGTATATAGCTAAAGCAAAATATATATGGAAATCAACTCGAATGGCCGGGCCAGCAATTAAATGTCTGACTGAAAAAAGCTGGTGTTTATATGAATATCCAGGAATGTCGGAATTGACAGAGCTTTATATGAGATTAGTTGGTAGTTATCATGATGATTTGGATAGACAAAGACATCGGTTTCTTTTTTTAAGCAGCTGCGAGACTAAGACGGAAAAAGATGAAAAGTGGTTTGAGGAAATAAAACAACACTTAAGGAAAATGGAGACTGAATTTTTAGAAAATCCTGTTTCAGAATATAACGTGAAACAATTACTTGATTTATATTTTATTTCTCAAAATCAAATAATGTATTATATGATTTCATGTTATATACGATTGAAAAGTATGTCTGTTTCGATTGAACATGAATGGTTTGAGCAGTTCTCTAATCACGATTTTTTATCAGAGCGTCTGACAGAAAAATCAGAAGCTTCTTTTGTTCTTGTGGAAGATGAAGCTTCTGACGGCTTGGATGAAAAGATTACATGTTATATTCTTCAGGAATTCTCAAAAAAGGTTTATTACATCAAAGCCCCCATTGTATTTGAAGTAGACCACATTATAAATATCGAAGATACTGTAGTCGCCAGCATGGACGCTGTGGAAGTTTCAGAACGAATATATACCATCTATCCGGCAGCTGTTACATGTAAAGGAGAGGACTTAGGGGATAATAGGGAATATCTTCTGAATCATATCCTCCAAAATGACCTGGAGCAGCAGACTACAGTTATACTTACAAGCGGTACACTAATGGATAACCTGTGCCGGCAGCCCATATTAAAGAAAAATCTGGAGCGGCTCTATGGCTTTGTTTCTCCTCCGCTGGAATCTCAGATGGCTTTCGGCTGGGCAGGTAACTACCTAAGCTATATCAGCCAGGTACACGATACCGATGCCGCGAAGCTCTTAGCGCAGCCGGCAGAATGCAGTTATTCTATTATTATTCCTGCCAGAAATTCCGCAGGCACCCTGCGCTATACGCTTATGTCCTGTTTAAATCAGCGTTATCAGGGAAATTACGAAATTATCTTAAGTGATAATTCCACTCCGGGAAACACAGAAGTATACCAGCTCTACAAGGAGCTTGATGATTCCAGAATTAAATATTACAGAACTCCAAGAGAATATAATCTCTCCCGGAGCTTCGAATTTGCCTTCCTTCATGCGAAAGGAGAATTTCTCCTGTCTTTAGGCTCAGATGATGCGCTTCTCCCCTGGACACTTGAGGTGCTGGAGGAGTTAAGAAAGACCTATCCGGATGAGGATGTGATCCAATGGGAGCGGGGCTTCTACGCATGGCCCGGATTTAACGGGGGACAGCAGCATCAGTTTGTCATTCCCAGAGGCTATCAGAAAGGAAGCTTCGGCCCGGAATATTTTACCCGGCAGTTTTATTTCGGTTCTATCTTCAATAACAGCGACCAGATGTATCTTCTGCCGAATCTCTACTTGAATTCCGGCTGCAGGAGAGACTATCTGAAGAAGATTTTAGCAAAAACCGGCCGCCTTTTTGACGGAATATGTCAGGATATATATATGGGAGTAGTAAATGCAGCAATTAACGAAAAGATATTGAATATCCGTTATCCATTAACGATAGCAGGCATGTCCGGCGGCTCGATGGGAGCAAAAGCCAATATGGTGTATGAGCTGAAAGAGGATGAGGCAGAGTTTCTAAACGACTTAAAGAAGACGGCGAATATCGGCGGCTATTGTGCCTCTGTCTACGAGCGTATGATGCCGGAAGTGACAACAGATAAAAGCTCTCTTTATAATTGTATCCTGCGCATGATTGCGCGGGGCATAATTGCGGAGTCGGATTTAGAACACTTTGATTTTCGAAAATGGTTTTTGGACGTGTTCTGCCAGATGGATATCCGGGACCCGCTGTTTGATAAGAAGGTCCACTATTTCCGATATACGGCCTCTCTGCATGGGGAAGAATTCCTGAAATGGTTTGACGAGAATATTTATCATAAAGCGCTCACTCCCCGCAAGATAGATGAGGAAAAGCTTGCAGGCATACGCCAGAAGAAATGCTATAAGGAAGGGACAGATTCTTACGGAGGACAGACATTAGATGCATCAAAATATGAAGTATATAACGTATATGATGCTTCACTGCTGTTTGAAAAAATATCCGGATTATAAAAGGGAAAGGATTAAATTAAAATGAAACAGTTGTCAATTATCCTTCCTTTTTATAATAGAGAAGCATATCTAAAGGAATGTCTGGACAGTATTTTTAATTCAAAGAGCCAGAATTTTGAATTGATACTGATTGATGATGCTTCTTGTGATTCAGGGCCAGATATATGTAAAGAATATGCAGAATTATATCCTTATGTACAAATTTTATCACACAGCAAACAGGAAGGTCCGGCCGTCAGCCGTAATGAAGGGATAAGACATGCTAATGGGAGATATTTATATTTCTTGGATTCCGATGACTTTATTGTAACAAAAGAATTAGAAAATATAATTAACATTTTAAAGGACAATCAAAATATAGATTTGTTGTTGGTAGACTATCAGCAAATTTTAGAAGGGAAGGCATTAACTGTAAAAAAGCCGGCTGGCATAGCAGTCGAAGGATTTCAGACGATGAGAAAGATATTGGAGAATACATATTGGAATACACAGCTTCCTATGTCTGCCTGGCGCTATTTTGTTCGAAGAGACTTAATTTTAGAAAATCATATTGCATTTCCAGATTTGTTATATGGCGAGGACAGTATATTTACTATGAGATTATTTCAAACAGCATGTAATGTGTATTATTATCCTAAGATATTCTATAACTATCGCATAGATACGACTGAGTCATTGAAAGAAAATGCGGATTCTGACAGATGGAAAATGCAGCGGTATTTTAAAGAACGCTTTTATATTTTAAGCGACTGGATGCAGCAGGAAAAAGAAACAAAATTTTTGAAACAATGGTTTGAACAATGGTTGGCTCAGTGTATTCGAGGATTTTTATTTGAGCAGGAGTGGAAACAAATGATAGGTGAAATATCGGCAGCCTGCTGCAGGATTCCCCAAAATTATCTTTCTGTACTTCGGGGAGCTGAAAATGTCTATGCTTATCTGACTAAATACAGAACAAGCCTGTTTAAAAAGTTAAGGGAATCCGAGAATGTGTATATACTGCCCGCATGCCAGGATAATATCCTATTGGCGGAAAAATGGAAAAGGGAGCGGATCAAGATTTCTGGATTTTTGGACAATAATGCGAGCAGAAGCAATCACAATGTAAAATCTGTATTTGAACATGGCTATAATGTTCAAAATCTAAATGAGAAATTAAAAGAAGATAGTACTTTCAATAGTGTCTATGTTATATGCCACTGGCAGGAAATTATAGATATAATATCTGAACAGCTCTTGGAATCTGGTATTAAGAGGGAGGCCATTGTAAAAATCAATTGGTAGGGACATGGAGGAAAGTCATATGAAGAGTATAAATATAGCAGTGTTTGGAGGCAGCGGACGCTGTATTGCATTTGCAGCGCGGGAATTGAAAGATGATGTTAATGTCAGTGTTTTCTTTGACAATGATAAAAGTAAGGCAGGAGGCCTGGTAAAAAAAGGATATCAATATGTGGATGGAAGTAAAGTATATGTTCCATATGATAATGTGTGTATAGATATACCAGAAAACTTCAGAGATTATGGGTTTGATTACGTTGCTGTTTTGGCAGGAAGCCGGTATGAAATAAAAAATCAGCTGCTTAATCTGGGTATCGAACCGGAAAAGATTATTGTGTATGACAGAATAATTTCGAGTGGAATTATAAGTATTCCTGATATGTGTGAAGGTCTTTCTTTGAATATGCTGCTTTTGCAGGCAGAAAAGAAAGGGATTTCACTGGAAACATATAAAAAGAATGCAGAGAATTTATTAAATATCTGTCAAAGATTATTTAAAAATAGTTATAGAGTTAATGTTCTGGAAATTCTTACTACAGCACTAGTATCAGGTATTGAACAGCGTATATTTGAATATCGTGGAGTAAAGTTGGATTATCAGTTGTTTATGAAAAATCCCAGTCTATTTATATATGAAAGCTCTGATATTTTTATGGATGTTATAGATGAGGAGATGGAACATATTGAATATATTGAGGGGCCATATAATTTTGGTGCGGTAGTTGTCAAAGAGGAAGATGTCGTTTTTGATATTGGCGCAAATTATGGCCTGTTTTCGGCTATTGCTGCAGGCAGAGCAAAGCGGGGAAGAGTATATGCATTTGAGCCTGTTAAGGAAACAAGGAAGATATTGGAACGAACTGCAGATCTATACGATAATATTATGATTGAGCCGTATGCGCTCAGCGATTCATGTGGAAAAAGTAAAATAAATGTGACAAATTACAATTCAAATCCAGGGGCGGCCTCTATTATGAATGTAAATGGCAGTTCTGAAACAGAAGAGATAGAAGCGATAACGTTGGATCAATTTGTAGAGATGAATCATATTTCAAAACTTGATTTTATCAAGGCAGATATTGAAGGGGCGGAAAGGCTGCTTTTAGCAGGAGCAAAAGAAGTTCTGCAAAAATTTGCACCTAAGCTTGCGATTTGTACCTATCATTACCCGGAAGATCCCGCCTTATTATCATTTATGATCAAACAGGCAAATCCCAATTACATAATAGAGAAAGCGTACGGAAAGCTGTATGCATATGTAAATAAATAAGTTTGTAAGTATGGAGAGCAGTACAGGAGAATCAGTATGAAGATTAGTGAAGATGATTTAAAAGTAATACGCAGAATTATAGACAAATTAGAGGACGAAGAATCAAAAAAAATATATATTTACAGGCTGCTTTATTCTTTGACAGATGATATTAGGTATATTTATGACATGATGGGCGGAGCAGCACGGAAATATCAAAGAGAGATTATTAAAAAAAGTGAAGAAGCACAGGCTATGTTCCGCCTGTATGAGCTATGTGATTTATACAGCTTTCTTTTAAAGAAGCTTCCGAAATCTGATGGGAATATTATCATTTTCGGGGCAGGTGATATTGGAAAAGAGATTCTATATTGGATGCGCAGAATTGGATTTGAACCAAAAGCTTTTTGTGATAACTCCTCGGAAATGAGTGGCACATTTATCGAGGGCTGTCCGGTGATTTCTGTAGATATGCTGGAGAAAAAGTATGCACGTTCAATTGTTATTATTGCAACGTATAAGTATCATACAGAAATAAAGCAGCAGCTTTCCGGATTGAATATATCTCAGCAACTCATTTACGAGTATGAACGTAACTGCTTGTTATCTTATTGGGGAACTCCTTATTTTGAAGATGAAATTTTCAAACCTAAAAAGAATGAGGTTTTTATTGATGCAGGTGCGTTCTGCGGTGAGACAGCAGAGGAATTTGCAGCATGGTGTCCTTCCTACAAAAAAATATACAGCCTTGAACCTGATAAATTCAATTTTGAAAAATTATCCGATAATATTTTAAAGAAAAAAATCAGAGATATTGAACTGATAGACGCTGGACTCTGGAGTGAAAATAAAACCTTGTACATTACAAGAGGAGGAGATGACGGAACAGGTTCTCATGTAAAGGATACCGGAATAGACGAGGTTAAGGTTGTTTCATTGGATAATATATTAGGCGGTAATGAGGCCACTTATATAAAAATGGATATTGAAGGCTCTGAAAAAGAGGCATTGAAAGGGGCTCAGAATACAATTAAGAAGTATAAGCCCAGATTAGCTATATGTCTTTATCATAGGTCAGAAGATATTATTACGCTACCTCAGTATATTTTAGAATTAGTACCAGAATACAAATTTAAAATCCGGCATTATACTACCTTTACATACGACACAATCCTGTATGCGTATGTAGTAGAAAATGAAAATCGTAAAGGGAGCCCCAAATTATGAATACAAACTCTATGAAAGTAATCATCCTCGCTGGCGGCATGCCCAGCAACATAAGTGAAGAAAACGATAAAATGCCAAAACCGATGGTAAAGATCGGGGACCGTCCGATCCTGTGGCATATCATGAAGTCCTATTCCAGCTTCGGCTTTAATGATTTCATCATATGCACCGGCTACCGGGCCGAGCTTGTCAAGGAATACTTCCTTGACTATTACATCTACAGCTCCGATATCACCGTAGACCTGCAGAAAAATGATATTATGATCCATAATAAGGTGAGCGAACCCTGGAAGGTTACAGTCGTGGATACCGGCCTTAATTCCACTACCGGCGAACGTATCCGAAAAATTCAGAAGTACATAGACGACGATGCCTTTATCGTCTGCTACGGGGACTGTATTACCGATTTGAATATTAACCATCTCTTATCGGCCTATCATGAGAGTCCTCATCTTGTGACGATGGCTGTGGCACGTCCCGCCGGGCGCAATGCCATCCTCAATCTGGACGCCGACGGCAACCTTGCCTCCGACATCGTGCTGCAGAACAATTATGCGGCTGATGCCTGGGTAAATACCTGCCATATGGTGTTAAGCAGAGAGATCTTCACCTATCTGGCTTCACAGGAAAGCTTTGAGACGACCACGATCAACCGTCTCAGAAGGACAAGACGGGTAGCTACCTATAAGCATGAAGGCTTCTGGATGCCGGTAGAAACCATGAGGGACAAGCTGTTCTTAGAGGAGCTGTGGCAGACGGGAAATGCACCCTGGAAGGTATGGTGAACATATGAAAGTAGTAATCTTAGTAGGCGGAAAAGGGACCAGAATCGGAGAGGAATCCCAGTTCCGCCCGAAGCCTATGGTGGAGATAGGGGGACGGCCGATCCTGTGGCATATCATGAAGTGGTACTCCCGCTTCGGATTTCATGAATTTGTACTGTGCTGTGGATATAAGGGATATATGATAAAGCAGTATTTCGTGGATTATTACTCCAGATATTCGGACGTAAGCATTGATCTGGAAAGCGGAGAAAAAGAGGTCATAAAAAGCAGGATAGAGCCGTGGAAGGTGACCTTGATAAATACAGGACTCAATACACTGACAGCAGGAAGAATTCTTAAGATTCAGGAATATGTAAAGGACGAGGAATTCTTATTTACCTATGGAGACGGAGTTTCCAATGTAAATATCCCGGAGCTGATAGAATGCCACCGAAGGAACGGAAGGACAGCAACAATAACCGTAACAAAGCCGGACGGGCGTTTTGGTGCGGTGAAGATAGATGAAGCTTCCGAGTGTATTCTAAACTTCAAGGAAAAGGCCCGATCGGACCAGTCATGGGTAAATGCGGGATATGGAGTATTTACGCCGGATATCTTCGAATATCTTGGAGACGGGTGTGATATGCTGGAAGGGAGGCCCTTCGAGCTGCTGGCAGAGAAGGAGGAGATGACCGCGTATCGACATAAAGGCTTCTGGTCGCCGATGGATACACTGAGGGATAAGGAGTACCTGGAAAAGCTGTGGTTTTCTGGGGAAGCGCCCTGGAAAGCGTAACAGCAGTCTGGGGACGGGGTAAAACTCGTTTTACCCCGTCCCCAGCTTGTGCTTGCCCTGTCCCTATTTCAGAATCCAGATATTTTTCCAATATAATATCATCTTACCACAAAAAAAGTGGTTCAAAATAATGAACCACTTTTTTTTGCTCTATATTTTATCGAGATGATTATTCTAATACTTATCCATATTATTTGTAAACTTTGAATAAGAAGCAGGCGCCTTATGTGAGGCAGCTGGTTTTGGAGCCGGTGCAGATACTGGCTCGTAATCGTTATATACCGGCGCAGGTTCTGAAGTAAATTCTGCAGATACCGGTATATATGGTTCCGGATCAGGCGTGCTTACCGGTGCAGGCTCCGGTGTTGAGGTTGACGCCGGAATCGGGTCTATCGTACTGGCCATCGGAGTGGAAGAACCTTTCAGATGGAAACGTTCTACCAGATTGTTAAGCAGATTGGACTGACTGAAGAGTTCCTCGCTGGCAGCGGCACTTTGTTCTGCTGTAGCAGAATTGGTCTGGATAACAGAGGAAATCTGGTCAATACCTAAAGTAACCTGTTGAATGCCTTCTGCCTGCATATCGGAAGCTTCCGTAATCTTCTGCATATTGGATTCTATCTGCTGTGCACTCTCTACGACCTTTATTAAGGAGCTTTGAGTTTCCTCTGCAAGCTGATTGCCTTCACTTACTGCAACGAGAGAATTCTTGATTAACTCTGTAGTATCTTTTGCGGCAGCAGCACTCTTTGAAGCAAGACTTCTTACCTCGTCGGCAACAACTGCAAAGCCCTTACCGGCTTCTCCGGCGCGTGCAGCCTCAACAGCAGCATTGAGTGCCAGAATATTTGTCTGGAATGAAATGTCTTCAATTGTTTTAATAATTTTTTCAATCTCGCTTGATGAGGAATTAATCTTTGTCATAGCATTCATCATAGCGCTCATTTTGTTATTGCTGTTGTTTACTTCAGCCCCGGTCGCTGCGATAAGATCATTGACATCACGAGAGTTCTTTGCTGTCTGGTTTACCTGATTAGACAGCTCATTTAAGGTGGCTACTAGTTCTTGAACAGAGCTTGCCTGTTCGGTTGCGCCCTGGCTGAGAGCCTGAGCGCCGCTGGATACCTGGTCAGAACCGCTGGCAACCTGTGAGGAAGCTTCGTGGAGCTGTCCGAGTGTATCATTTAATGATGCGATAATCTTATTGCCGGAATGTCTGATAGAGGCAAAATCTCCCAGATATTCCATATCCATTTCTACAGTTAAATCTCCGGTCGCGAGAGAATCCATTCTGCTGCAGATATGAGAAATGTATTCTGACAAGGTCTTTAAAACAAATCGGAGATTTTCAGCTAATACACCTAACTCATCTTTAGACTGATATGTAACCTTAGAATGCATATCACCCTTAGCCATCGCTTTTACGGCATCTTCAATTTCTGCAATCGGATGAGTGATTGCTTTTATATTTCTTATAGCTAGAATAATAGTCAGTATAACGCTTACAATACCAAGTGAATATAAAATAATAGTACAGATTTGTTTCGTCTTTTGTCCGCTTGTATAGTATTCGTCGGCAGTTTTCTGAGAAGTATCGATTACCTCTTGAAGAACTGTATCAAGATTATTGGCAGCCTCTGCATATTCTCCGTTGATGATTTCAATTGCACCTTGAAGGTCTCCATTTGAAATGTATTCCAGTGCTTCGGCTCTTTTTGTCTTTGTCTGTTCGTGAGCAGTCTGTACAGATTGTAATAAGGAAGAATCACCTTCAAAAGAATCCTCCAGTTCTGTAAATGCATCGCTCATAGTCGCAGAAGCCTTGTCAATCTCAGCCATAATATTCTGAAGCGCGGCAGGGTCTCCTGCTGAGGAGGCTGCCCGGAAAACATCCAGCTGTATCTGTCTGGTAATGGCTAGTGTTTCGCGGGCGGCTCCAACCATTGGATATGGAACATTATAAAAATTTTCCAATCCGGTGAATACACTTCCCAGACCGATAGAAGATGCTATAATAGCAATGATGTAGAAAATCAATATGATACAATATGAGAAGAAAAGCTTACTTCTCACTTTCAGGTTTTTAAACACGATAATCTCCTCCTATATCCCTTATTATTATACATACAGTATATCCCCTATTTTATACCTGATTTACAGGAATGTAAATATCCGTTTCTTATTTTTCTGTCATTTTTTGTAGGAATTTTCTGGGGGTTCTTTCTAAACTGAATTTTCGCAGGTTTTGGTTTTGTAATGTATATAAGTATTTGATAAAGATAGTATTAATTTTAGAACAATTTGTGAAAAAACGAAAAAAAGCTTTTCAACATCTGAAAAAAATGGCATAATTACGATAGCATATTTTACACTTAGATGGATTATAAATTATAAACATATTTTTCAGCATTGTACATGAGCAGGAATAATACACTGCAAAGTACATTCAGTTAAATATCAAAAATCAGGAGATGAAGATAAAATGGCGAATAATTACAGTGCTTATGAAACCTTATATAATTATATGAGTGGTCTGTGGGGGCAGATACAATATACATCTGGAAGCGGCACAAAGAGCAGCTCGATCAGTTCCGGCCGCCAGGCTGCAGCCAGCCAGAGCTTTTCGGATACCTTCAAGAATACTTCACAGAGGCTGGGGGTTCCTGTAAGCATGGATTCGATTTTTGAAGAGGCTGCACAGTTATATAATGTACCGGCTGCGCTTCTTAAGGCTATGGGAAAAGCAGAATCCGGTTTTAATGCAGATGCAGTTTCATCAGCCGGGGCTCAGGGTGTGATGCAGTTAATGCCGGCTACAGCAAAAGCATTAGGGGTAGATGACCCGTTTGATGCAAGAAGTAACATTATGGGCGGAGCAAAATATATCGCAGAAAAGCTGAGAGATTATGACGGTGATATTGAGCTTGCACTGGCGGCATATAATGCCGGAAGTGGTAATGTGCGCAAATACGGCGGGGTTCCTCCATTTACGGAAACACAGAATTATATTAAGCGTATAATGGAATATATGGGAATGGATTTAACAACCGGGAAGACAGTGACAGATAAAGCAGGGACTGATGCCGGAACTTCAAATGTGGATGTAGATGTTATTTCCGATAATATGGAACTGACAGAGGTGATGACGCAATATTTTCTGGCTAAGATGCAGCTTCAGCTTCAGGATAAGATGAATACACTTGGCCTGTCTGTTTCAGAGGAAGAAAAAGAAAATAATGCTTTTTTATAGAAAACATGCAGAAGACTAGAAAGAATGGAATTAGCTAGATAAGGCAGATAGTGAAAATATTGGCAAACAAAATGTTACAAAAAGCTTGTCATTACAGCGGATTAGATGTATCATAAAAGATGATACTCTCTTGGTTTATGTGCTGTAGGCGGCAGATTTATATGACATATTTAGACATAGCAGAGCATTTTTAAACTAAATTTACCGTTATACAGATTAAAAATAAATATGTATATAATATTTACATTAATTTATAGAAGGAGTGGCAGTAATCATGTTTGGCGATTTTAATTTATTTGGAAATACCATTGCGATGGCGGAAAAGTCTCTGGACTGTCTGTGGAAAAAGCAAGAAGCAATTAATAATAACCTTGCAAATGTGGATACACCAGGATATAAGAGAAAGCAGGTAAGCTTTGAGGAGACATTCAGGAAAAGGTTGATTGCAGCAGATAAGGAGAACAGCGGTACTAATTTTAAGGAGGCTATCTCAGGAACTAATTATAAGGTGTATACCCGGGATGACTCGGCCAGAGTTGACGAGAATAACGTGAATGCGGATGTGGAAAACACAGAGATGACTCGTACATGGCTGCATTATAACTATTTACTGCAGTCTGTGACTTCCGATATAAAGGTACTTCAGACAGCGATTAAAGGACAGTAAAAATAAATAGAAGAATATGGACAGAAAGGATTGATACATATTATGGAGGAGATGTTTATTACACCGATTCAACCTATGAGTCTGTCAGGCTTGGCGGAAGTGTCGGGGCAGTCGGGCACAAGCCAGAAAACAACAGGTGTGCAGGATGGTGTATCCATCTTTAAAGGAATTTTTGAAAATGCTATAAATGATGTTATCACAACGGCTGACACAAAAGCGAAGGAGCAGTATCTTCTTGCAACTGGACAGACTGAAAACCCACATTCAGTGCAAATCGCGGCATCCGAAGCTCAGCTTGCGGTAGATATGCTGGTGGCGCTCAGAACAAAGGCGCTGGAGGCTTATAACGAAATTATGCGTATCAGTGCATAAGCTGATACTTTTTGTGTTGTCTGCAGTAATGTGCAGTAGAGAAGTATACAAAAATCAAGAATAGATAAGTGGGTTTTGGATAATGAAGGAAAAGATTGGACAGTTAAAGGAACTAGCTGGTAAATTAAGCAGTAAAACTAAAAAAATAATTATTGCTGGGGTAGCTGTATTAATTGTCGGGGCTATCGTAATAGCACTTATTTTGAATAATCAGCCCTATGAGAGCCTGTTTACCGGTCTGGGACAGGAGGAAGCGCAGCAGATTACACAAAAGCTGCAGGAAGACGGCATAGATTTCAAATATGATGGTGATTCGGAGATTCTGGTTAAGAAGGATATACTGGATCAGACAAAAGCGGCGCTTGTACAGGAAGGTTATCCGAAGAGTGGATTTACCTATGATACGTTCAAGAATAACGCCGGTATGCTGACGACGGACTCAGATAAGAATACATATAAGCTGTACGATCTTCAAGATCGTATCGGAGCCACAATCCGGAGTTTTTCCGGTGTAAAGGACGCAAAGGTAACAATTGCGCTTGGTGAAGAAAGTAAATATGCGTTGGATGATGAAACGAAAAAATCCAGTGCGTCTGTGGTTGTTACGATGGAAGGGGGCGGTTCTCCTTCAACGGAACAGGTAATGGGTATTCAGAGACTTGTTGCCAAAAGTGTTCCGGAAATGGAGCTGTCAGATGTAGTTGTCCTGGACGGTAATGGCAATGATGTTTCGGTAGAAGCAGAAAACGGCTCATCATCTGCGACCAGTTCCGATGCAGAAGAGATAGCACAGGTAGTAGAAAATCAGATTGCGAATAATGTTATGAAGGTGCTGGGGCCGATTTACGGGCAGAATAATGTAAGAGTTTCAGCAAGGGCGCAGATTAACATGCAGAACCTGATGCGCGAGTCGATTTCTTACAGTACTCCAGAGAAGATAGATGAGGAAGACAAGACAGGAATTGTCAGTAAAGAGGAAGGATATCGTGACGGAGCCGGCGGCGGAGACGGAGCCGGCGGGGTTGCCGGAGCTGAGACGAACGCGGATGCGGATGAGTATAATACAGACAGCGAGCTTGCCGATGGTTCTTCATTTAGTGAGAGCTATTCGAGAGAATACTTGGTGGATCAAATAAAAGAGCAGGGTCAGGTTACACCGGGAGCGCTTGATGATTTGACGGTTTCTGTAGCAATTAATGGAAACGGATACGGTAATCTTCAGGAGAGACAGCTTCGCGCTTTGATTGGAAATGCTGCCGGTATAGCGACGGTTGATCAGAATGACAAAATTGCGATTGTAAGTGCTCCGTTTAATGATGGTACGTCAGACGGAGAAGGAGAGGAAAAGACAGGTCTTGCACGGCTGATCGAAACGATTCCGCTGTGGGCTTTGATTGCAGCGGGTGTACTGCTGTTAGTATTAATTGCGATAATTATCCTGCTGATTATTCGTAAGAAGGGTAAAGACGAGGAAGAGGAGGCTGCAGAAGCAGCAGAGCTTGCGGAAGGAGCAGTAGACGAGGTTCCGACATTGGATCTTAATGCAGAGCTTCAGGAAATGCAGAATGACAGAGGAATGGAGCTGAAGAGAAGTATCAGGGAGTTTGCGGAGCAGAACTCCGAGATATCTGCGCAGCTGCTTAAAAACTGGCTGAATGGAGGCAGTGGAGATGGAGAATAACAAATTGACATCAGAACAAAAAGCCGCGGCAGTTATTGTTTCTCTCGGAGCTGATAAAGCGTCAAAGATATATAAACATTTAAGTGAGAGTGATATTGAGAAGCTGACGATAGAGGTGGCGAAGCTTGGCCACATTACTCCGGAACAGATGGAAGAGGTTTTGGATGAATTTTATAAGACCTGTCTGACACAGAAGGTAGTGACAGACGGGGGTATGGAGTATGCAAGAGCAGTTTTGGAAAAGGCTTTTGGTGAAAGTACGGCACAGACGCTGCTTGAGAAATTGTCAAAATCCATGAAGATTCGTCCGTTTGAATTTGTGCGCAAGAGTAATGTGAAAAATTTGGTTACTTTCCTGCAGCATGAAAGAGCACAGACAATTGCATTGGTATTGTCCTATGCGGAGCCTGACCAGGCCGCTACGGTAATTAGTGAGCTGCCGAAGGAGAAAAGACTTCGAGTTGTGGAGGCAGTTGCAAGGATGGAGAGTGCATCTCCTGAAGGAATTAAAATTGTTGAGGCTTCCCTCAAGAAGAAGTTCGATTCTATTCTTACAACAGAGAGCTTTACCAAGCTTGGCGGTATTGATTACATTGCAGATGTAATGAATCATATGGATAGGTCTAATGAAAAATACATCTTTGATGAACTCAGTAAAGAGGATGAGGAATTGGCAGATACAATCCGTAAGAAGATGTTTGTATTCGAGGATATTGTATCTATGGACAACAGATCTATTCAGCGGTTTATTCGTGAATGTGATGTTAAAGACATTGTATACGCACTTAAAGGCTCTGATGATTCTATCAAGGACCTTGTATTTGCGAATGTATCTACTCGTATGGCTGAAAGTATTCGGTCCGATCTTGAAGTTACGGTTAATGTACGTCTAAGAGATGTAGAGGAGGCTCAGCAGCGTATCGTGGCTGTGATCAGAAGACTCGAAGAGGCTGGAGAATTGATTATAGTTAAGAGTGGAAAGGATGAAATCATTGCCTAGGATTGTAAAGGGAGCCGAAAGAAAAGAGGACATTAAGCCGTTTGATTTCTTTGCGGGTTTCAAAATCAACGAACAAGAGCAGATAGAGGATGAAGCCGGACAGGAGCCGGAAGAGGAACAGGAAGAAGAGCAGGAACAAGATGATTTGTCTGAGCTTAGAAATGAGATTCTTGCGGAGGCGAGAAAAAAAGCAGAGCAGATCGTCAGTGATGCCCGTGAACAGGCAGAGCTTCTGCGTGAGGAGGCTTATAAAGAGGGCAATGAAGCCGGCCATAAGGATGGTTATACAGAGGCATACGAGGAACAGAGAAGACTTCTCGACCAGGAGCTTCAGGTTTTGAAAAAAAATATTTCGGATATTGTAGAGGATGTCTCAATAGAAAAAACAAAAGTCCTGGAGCAGTACATAGATGATTTGAAGAGGATTTCTTTGGCAGTAGCCGAGAAGATTATCCAGACCAGCCTGCAGTCCAGCGGTGACATTGTGAAACGAATGATTATTGCGGCTGCAGATAAGATGAAGAAAAGACAGTGGGCAAAAATTTATGTCACGAAGTGTGATACCGGCATATCTATGGAAGTAGATACCGAGTTTTTAGAGGCTTTGTCGCATCTGTCGGATAATATTAAGATTATCACGATGGATAATGGGGAGGAAGGGACCTGTATTATAGAGCTTCCCGATGAGATAATTGATGCCAGCGTCGGTACACAGTTAGAAAACATTAAGGATATATTAAACAACGTCAGAGCATAACCGAGGTGATTTGGTATGTTTTCAAAGCTGCCGGAACTGATTCAGAAGTCAGAGACAGTAAGCTATATTGGAAAAATAGAAAATGTTGTCGGGATGGCTATGGAATCTTCCGGTAATCGGGCCAGCATCGGCGATATTGCAATGATCTATAATGAGGAAAAGCACAGGCAGATTCCTGTGGAGGTAGTAGGTTTTCGAGGCGACAGGATGCAGCTGATGGCTTATGAGAATATCAGCGGTGTTTCTGCAGGAAGCTTTGTCAGAAATACGAAGCGGCGCTTAAAAATACCGGTTGGAGAGTTTTTAAGAGGCCGGATTATAGATGCCACGGGAAAGCCGATGGATGATTTAGGTCCGTTTCCGTCGCCAAGATATTATTATGTAGAAAATACTTATATCAATCCGCTCAAAAGACCGCCGATTACAGATACACTTGAGTTTGGCGTAAAGGCGATTGATGGGTTGAATACGATAGGTAAAGGACAGCGTATTGGAATCTTTGCTGGAAGCGGTGTAGGTAAGAGTACACTTCTTGGTATGATTGCAAAGAATGTAAAGGCAGATATTAATGTGATTGCACTGGTTGGTGAGCGAGGCCGTGAGGTTCTGGAATTTGTTGAGAAGGATTTGGGGCCAGAGGGACTTAAAAGAAGTGTTGTAGTAGTAGCCACCTCTGATCAGCCTGCCATGCTTCGTATGAAATGCCCGCTTGTTGCAACTACCATAGCGGAGTATTTTAAGGATCAAGGAAAAGATGTTTTGTTAATGATGGATTCTCTTACGCGTTTTGCTATGGCGCAGCGCGAGATAGGGCTTGCAACCGGAGAGCCGCCGGTTGCAAGAGGATATACTCCTTCTATATATGCTGAGTTTCCAAAGCTTTTGGAACGCAGCGGTAATTTTGAAAGGGGATCAATTACTGGTGTTTATACTGTGTTGGTGGAAGGAGACGATACCAATGAGCCGATTGCGGACACAGTCCGCGGTATTTTGGATGGCCACATTGTGTTAACCAGAAAGCTGGCAAATGAAAATCATTTTCCGGCAATTGATGTAAATGCGAGTATTTCCCGTCTTATGACGAATATTGTGTCAGATGAACATCGGGCGCTTGCAGCAAAACTGAGAGATATTTTAAGTATATATTCAAAAAATGAAGATTTGATTTCAATTGGTGCTTATAAGGCAGGGACAAATCCGAAGCTTGACGGGGCTATATCCAAGATTGATCAGGTGAATGAATTTTTGATGCAGAAGATAGACGAGAGCTTCTCGCAGGAAGAATGTATACAGATAATGCAGAGGATACTGAGATGAAAAAATTCTTTTTTCCATTAGACACCGTACTTAGCTATAAGGAACAGGTACTAGACGGTTTAAAGAGTGAGCATGCAAGGATATTGGCTAAGGTCCATGAGTGCGAGCGTATGATAGAGGAGCTGGAGCAGCTTCACAGAGAGTGTACAGCCGAATTTAGAAAAAATAAGCTGCAGGGGATAAAAATCAGCGATATACATACGTATGAAAATTACTTGGATTCGCTCGGACTTAGAATCCGACAGAAATACGAACAGCTTGAAAGACTTAAGCTGATGGAAGAATCTAAGAGAAACGAAGTAGTAGAAGCGAAGAAGGAAACCTCTTCTATCGATAAGCTGAAGGAAAGAAAGCAGGAGGAATACAATAAAGAAGTTCAAAAGGAAGAAGAACAATTTATTGAGGAATTTGTGACCACGCAGAATGCAATGGCAAAGCTTCACGGGTAATACTGCATTTGCAGATTACTATATATAATATGAAGAAAGGAGGAGATAAAGATGGCTCAGATGAGTGTAAAGATGATGGATGTAAATGTTCGTTCTACAGAAGGAGCCAAAGCAGCTAGCCAGACGAAGGCAGTAACTGATGATTTTAAAAAGCTTCTTCAGGGGCAGCAGGATGACGGCCGAGAAGTATCAAAGGATACAAAGCAGGATAAAAAAACCGAGTCTGCAGAGGACTCCAAAGGGACGAAGGACTCTAAGGAAGTAAAAGATTCGAAAGAAGTAAAGGATTCTGAAGAAGTAAAGGATTCTGAAGAAGTAAAGGATTTGGAAAACGAGTCAGGTAAAGACAGAAAGCTTCAGGCAGAAGGCTTACTGGCAGCATACCAGATGAGTCAGAACATCCGGCCGGACATGATTCAGGCAGAGCCGGAAACAGATGTTGTAATGCCGGAGATGCAGATAGTCGATGACAACGGACTGCAGACAGAGAATATTGAAGCAGCAGGTACAGTGCAGACAGATGCAGCAGAAGAGATGCAGACAGCAGAAGCGGTGCAGGTCCCGGCAGATTCGGTTCAGAGGACACAGGCAGAAGAGAATGTACAGATTTCTAAGAATGAGCCGAAAGCGGAGGCTGTATCAGTTCAGAAAAAGACAGATGGGCAGAAAAAGCAGGAGATGACTCAGACAGACAGCAGAGGAGCAGAACAAGCAGTACAGGTTCAGACAGCAGGGACCTCAGGAAAACCGGAGGTACAGGAAACAAAGCTGCCGGAACCGGTAAGAATGCAGGTGCCGGAGCCGGAGGAGCTTCCAGCAAAGGTAACAGACCAGATTATGGCAAAGATGTCTGAAGGAGTCCGGGAATTCGAGATACATATCGAACCGGCGAACCTCGGAAAGATTGCGGTAAAGATTCTGTATCAGGAAGGGCAGGCAACGATCTCTATCATGTGTTCAGAGAAAAGGACCTTTGAGATGATGGGAAGGAATGCTGGAGAGCTCGGCCAGGTAATTGAGAAAAATTTAGGTGAAACTACTACAATTATTGTAGATAAGCAGGAAAGTGATTATCTGAATCAAACCAGAGATGAGAATCAGAGGAGCAATCAGAACGACGAGCAGGAGCAGCAGAAGGGGAATACAAAGCCTCAGGATGCAGAAGATGCAGAGCAGTTTCTTCAAAAGCTCCGCTTAGGATTGGCAGGTTAGGCTTGTAAAAAGAAAGAAGGAGATTAGAAAAGATGCCAGTAGAGTCAACAAATCTAATGAGTAATGCGGCGCAATATATCTATGACAGTGAAAAGGCAACACAATCGTCCGCAGCCTCAAGCAATACGATGACGACAGATGATTATTGGAAGCTCATGGCGGCACAGCTTCAGTACCAGGATATGACAAATCCTATGGACAACAGCGAGATGATGAATCAGATGACACAGATGTCTTCTATGAGTGCCATGACACAGCTGTCCAATGCAATTGCTAATTTTTCAACAGTAACAAATAATCTTTCAACAGTAACCTTGACGACATACTCAACGGGTCTTCTCGGTAAGGAAGTTACAATCGCCGTTCCGGTTAAAGACAAGGATGGCAAGGAAGTAAAGGACGAAGAAGGCAAGGCCAAAATAGATACCATAAAGGGAGTCGTGACAGGAGTAGACCTTACGGGTGCAACATCTGTATATGTAAACGGCAAGAAATATGAGCTGTCCCAAGTAATGGCTGTTGGTGAAGTTCCGGAAGAAAAGAAAGAGGAGAATGCATAAGCCGGAGGTGCATCAATGATGAACATGGATAGTAATAATGTGAATCAGATTACGAATGCCGGAGCACTTAAGCTTAAGCACGCACAGGCGGGCTTGCAGACAAGGGCGGGCTCAGGTAACAACGTACAGTTTGCAGAGCTTCTTCAAAAAGAAGTAAACAAACCCCAGTCAATTCAGTTTTCCAAGCATGCTGCACTCAGAGTGCAGGAGCGCGGAATTGAGATGACAGACAGCCTTATGCAGGACTTAAATAAGGCGGTAGAAAAAGCACAGGCAAAGGGTGCAAGAGATGTAGTTGTTATCGGAAAGAGCGGAGCATTCATTGTAAATGTCCCGAACAATATCGTGGTGACGACGATGTCCGGTGCAGAGATGAAAGAAAATATCTTTACGAATATTGACAGTGCTGTCTTAATATAAGCCGGACCATTTATGGAGGTTTCGTATCTGTATGACTTGCAGATACAATGACAGCAGAAGAAATAAGAAGAAAGGAAGTAATGAAAAATGGTCAGATCAATGGTTGCAGCAGTTGCTGGACTTAAGAGCCATCAGTCAAAGATGGATGTAATCGGTAATAATATTGCAAACGTAAATACATGGGGATTCAAATCCTATAGCTACAATTTCCAGGATTCTATGTATGCAAATTCTATAAACGGTTCAGGAGGAAGTGTAATGGCAGGAGCAGCCGGCGGACGTAATGCGTCCCAGGTTGGATACGGTTCTCAGCTTTCCTCTATTACGACTGAATTTGGAACAGGTGCACCGTCACCTTCCTCTAATCCGTTAGATTGTATGATTGACGGTACAGGCTTCTTCCTGGTAGGTAATATGGTAAACGGTTCCTTTACGAATGTAGCAGATTCAGGCTTATACTTATCAAGGGTAGGTATCTTCCGCGTAGATAATAATGGATATCTGGTAGATGACCAGAGAAGCTATGTATATGGGTATGCATTGGTGGACGGGACGGGAATTCCGGAGACTCCGGCTTCTAAGGCTACCTATACAAAAGATGGAATAGCAGTAGGAGTAACGGGACCAGATGCAACGACAGGAGAGTATACAATTACAATTGGCGGTACTTCCTATAAGAGTAAACAGACAACTCTTCAGGATCAGGTAAATGATTGGATTTCAGCTGCTACAAGTACGACATCAACTCCTCCGGGAGTACTTGCAGGTTATAGTGTTGAGTTCAGTGATTATCAGGATGGAGCTAACCCGACGGTCAACTGGACTGTTACCAGAAATGCGGTCGGCCCGGATGCCAATGCAGCTGTAGTCCAGGGTATTTTGGGAGCAGGGGCAACGACTGTTGATGGAAAGGATCGTGTTGCCGGTACGCAGGCACAGTATGCAGATGAGTTATCCGCTCTTCGTATTCCGGTGGATCCGGGTACAGGAAGACAGTATGAGATTCAGAGCTATAAGATTAACGAAGACGGAACGATTATTGGTGTTGATAAGCAGAACCGTACGATTGCAATCGGCCAGATTGCACTTGTTACAGTAGAGAATCCGAACGGCCTTGAGAAAGCAAGCGGTTACTACTACACGCCGGGAGCCAATGCGGGTGATGTAGGTGCCATGAAGCCGAATGGAGGACCTTCCGGAAAGATTATGGGTGGATATCTTGAGATGGCGAATGTAGATGTTGCGAACGAGTTTTCCAACATGATTACATGTCAGAGAGGTTTCCAGGCGAATTCCAAGATTATCACAGTTACAGATGAGATGCTTGCGGAGCTTGTAAATATGAAACGATAAGTCTTGAAACAGAATTGATGTAAAATAAAATGCATACCGGGATATTTAGGTAATATCCCGGTTGCGTTTGAAAAGTGTGAGGAAGTGTGTTATGATAGTGCTGACTAAGCTAAATAATCAACAGATTCTGCTGAATTGTGCACAGATTGAGGCGGTAGAGCTGATTCCTGAGTCAAAGATTATCATGATGAATGGAAAGTTTTATATCGTAAAAGAGAGTGCAGAAGAAATAATTAAGAAAACAATTGAATACAATGGAAAGATTCATTGTTATCATACAGATAGATAAAAAAGGTTAGGCGGTGAAGATAACGTGGATATTACTAGTATTTTAGGTATAGTGATAGGAGCGGTATTGATTGTATTTGTCAGTATCGGTCCTGCGAAATTGGGGAACTTCTGGGATGGTCCCTCTGTTGCAATTGTTGTGGGCGGTGCACTTGCAGCGGTAATTGCAAGTTACCCGCTTGGTCTTCTGAAGACCATGCTAAGTCATTTTAAGATGCTGCTTCAGGGAAATAAGTATAATATAGCAGAGCTTGTGAATACGCTTGAAGAGATGGCACAGCTGGCGAGAAAGAACGGTCTGCTTGCACTTGAGGAGAAAGCGAATGAGCTTGACGATTTGTTCTTTAAGCAGGGAATTATGTTGATTGTAGATGCAACCGAACCGGAAGAGGTTCGTTCGCTTCTGGAAAATGATGTAGATGCTATGGCTGCGAGACATGAAGAGTGTATCGGAATCTATGAAAAGGCATCGGCGTATTCTCCGGCGTTTGGTATGATTGGTACCCTTGTCGGACTGGTAAATATGCTGAAGGGCATGAATCTGGATGAGGGTGGTGCAGGTGAAATTGGTCCGGCGATGGCGACAGCGCTTATCACAACCTTTTATGGCTGTATTTTGGCGAATTTGATTTTCTCACCGATAGCAAAAAAGCTTAGAATCAGAAATGAAGAAGAACTGTTATATAAGCAGATTATGATAGAGGGTATCCTGGCAATTCAGGCAGGAGATAATCCGAAATTCCTGAAGGAGAAGCTGGTTACATATGTTTCTCAGAAGGCCCGCCAGAAGATTCTTGACCCGGATGCAGCACCGGCAGGCAAAAAAGGTAAGAAGGGAAAAGAAGAGGGGTAGGATATGAAGAAGAGAGGTAAAGCACCGGAGGGCGGAGCCAACTGGATGGATACGTACGGTGATTTAGTTACACTGTTATTGTGTTTTTTTGTACTCTTATACTCTATTTCAACAGTAGATCAGGCAAAGTGGATACAGGTAGTAAAAAGCTTTAATCCGGATGCGAAAGAGGTTTCTCAGATAGCAGAAAATCCGGATCTAGATGCGAATGATGAAGTCCCCGGAGGCGTGGACACCGATCAGCTGGATATGGATGAATTTGATGAACTGTTTGAAAGCCTGAAAAAGGCTGTTGAAGAAGCAGGGCTGGAGGGGCAGGTAGAGCTGTTTAAGGGAGACGGCTATACATTTATTACCTTCCAGGATAATGTGTTTTTTGATGGCGACAGTTCTATTATTAAAGAAGGCGGCCAGTCTATTTTGGGGCAGTTTTCTACAATTGTCTCCGGTGTCAGTGATTCTGTAAAGGAGATTCAGGTGCTGGGACACACTGCCCAGGCAGATCCGAATGTTCAGAATGAGCCGGAGAGTGACCGTGTTCTTTCAGCGGAGAGAGCAGCGAGAGTTGCGGCATATGTACAGGTTCGGACAAATCTTTCACCGGAGAGAATAGTTTCCGTTGGATATGGTCAGTTTAGGCCGATTGCACCTTTTGATACGGCAGAGAACAGAGCAAAGAATAGAAGAGTAGAGTTATTGATTACAAAGTCCGATTCTGTGGAACAAAGCCTCGAGGAATATTACGAGCAGATGAACCGGTAATAAAGAAATGAAGGTAGGAGTTTAGGATGGCAGATGTATTATCGCAAAGTCAGATAGACGCGCTGCTGAATTCGATGCAGAATGGCGGTGACACGGGAGGTGCGCCGGAGGAGCCGAAGAAGACTGAGAAGGAACATAGAAAGTATGATTTCTATAGTCCAAAGAAATACACAAAAGATAAACTTAAGATGCTCCAAAGCATTTATGATAATTACTGCAGGGTTGCGGCATCACAGATTAACGGTTTGTTCCGTGTCGCAAGTGAAGTAGAGGTCATGGGTGTTGAGGAACAGAGGTATTATGAATTTGGGAATGCGCTGCATGAGTCAGATGTGCTTACACTTGCGAATGTAGATTTACATGATAATGTAAATAATCCTCCAATGGTATTTCATATTGCTCCTGCACTTATGGGAGCGATGATTGACAGGATGCTGGGTGGAACGGGTACAGATTTGTCTATTGATATAGCTTACACGTATACCTCTATTGAACTGGAGCTGTATGCAAAGATTATTCGCTATCTGGTTGCGATTACATCAGATGTGTGGGCGAATTATATTGATTTTGACATACATTTTGAACGGATTGAAGAAAACCCCAGTATGTTCCAGGGAATCAGTGTAGATGAGACTGTTGTTATCGTTATGCTGAAGCTTCAGATGGGTGAAATCGAGGGGATATTGGATATCTGTATTCCAGGAACCCTTTTAAGTAATATATTTGAGATTATAGATAAGACCAAGCATCTGGCGAATAAAGGCCAGGCAATTCATAATAATTATGATGATATTATGGAAAGTATCAAAGAGTCTAAGATGAATGTTATGGCTCAGCTTGGTGTGGCTAAGCTGAACTTAGATGATGTTTATAATCTTCATATTGGAGATGTGATTGATTTGAACAAACCGCAGAACTCGCCGATTTCTCTGTATATAGAGGGACAGCCGTGGTTCAATGGACAGCTGGGTGTACATAATAAGAATGTTGCAGTTAAAATCGAAAATCGCATATTGGAACCGAAAAAAGATGTGGCGGTATAATTACCAGATAAATCAAATGGATTATCTGAGTATATAAATTACAATGAAAATAAAAAAGTGAGGTAAAGAAATATGGCTAAAATTATGTTGGTGGATGATGCAGCATTTATGAGGATGATGTTGAAGACTACTTTGACGCAGGCAGGGTATACTGACCTTGTAGAAGCAGAGGACGGCGCGAAGGCTGTCGAGATGTATAGTGCTGAAAAACCAGATCTTGTATTTATGGATATTACAATGCCCAACAAGGATGGACTGGAGACCTTGAAGGAGATTAAAGGGATGGATCCGAACGCTACTATTGTTATGTGTTCTGCTATGGGACAGGAGACAATGGTAATGGATTCTATTAAGTCAGGCGCAAAAGATTTTATTGTTAAACCTTTTAAGCCAGAACGTATCCTGTCTACGGTGAAAAAAATCCTGGGCTAGTTTGGAGGGATATTTATGTCTTTTTTAAGTTCATTTGATATCAGCGCGTCAGGATTGACGGCTCAGAGGCAGAGACTGGACGTTGCGGCTCAGAATCTGTTAAATACAGAGACAACAAGGACGGAGAGCGGAGGTCCTTACCGGAGGAAGATGGTAGTACTCCAGGAAGTACCGACAACATCTTTCCGTACGAGATTCAATAGTGCTTTAAATAGAACAGCTTCCAAAGGCGGTGTTAAGGTGACAGAGATTATAGAAGATCAGAGAGATTTGAATCCTGTCTATGATCCGGATCATCCAGATGCGAACGAAGAGGGTTATGTTATGATGCCGAATGTAGATCCGGTAAAGGAGACGATAGACGGCATGGCTGCTACCAGGTCCTATGAGGCGAATATTACAGCATTTAATGCGATGAAAATGATGGCGCAGAAGGCGTTGGAGATTGGAAAATAGAAGTTAGGGTAATTTCCCTGGAAGGAGAGAAAATTTATTATGGTTTCTGAATGCTTTAGTAAATTGGAAATAGATGCCATAGGCGAAATACTGAATATCAGTCTTGGCGCCTCGGCTACAGCGGTTTCCACAATGCTGAATGCCAGGGTAGACATTACGACGCCTGTTGTAAATGTTGTAGCCAAAGAAGATTTTAAGATGGACAAGGTAGAGCCGGCTGTTGGAGTGGAAATTACCTATGTTGCTGGTTTGGAGGGAGATAACGTCATGCTCCTTAAAAGGCATGATGTGAAAGTAATCGTAGAGATGCTTATGGGCATGGAGGTGCCTGATGAGGATTTTGAGCTGAATGAAATTAACATCAGCGCCGTCTGCGAGGTTATGAATCAGATGATGGGGGCGTCCTCTACGGCACTGTCCGAATTCCTGGGAAGAATGGTAAATATATCCACACCTATTTCGTTTGAGGTGAAGGATGAGCAGGAATTTATTGATAAATATTTTATAGACGAATTTCCGAAGGTTGTTGTTGGTTTTACGCTTAAGATTGCGGATAAACTAGAAAGTGAGTTCTTTAATGTTATGCCTATGGAGCTTGCGAAAGGTTTGGTAAGAGGCTTTCTGCCGGAGGATCAGATTATTGACGTTACCAAAGGTGCGGAAGCGGCACCAGCGCCGCAGGAGGCAAGTGAGCCGGCAGCGTCAGGCGGTGGAACACTTTCACAGGAAGAGATAGAGAAGCTTTTGGCAGGCGGAGCAGATGAAGCACCGGCGCCGCAGGCGGCAAGCGAGCCGGCAGCGTCAGGCGGCGGAACACTTTCACAGGAAGAGATAGAGAAGCTTATGGCAGGGAGTGCAGACGAAGTATCGGTAAGTGAGCCGGCGCCGCAGGCGGCACAGCCTGTATCAGCACCGCAGACACCACAGCCCGCACCAGCTTCACAGCCGGTACAGCAGATGACTGCACCACAGGCCGTACCGCAGATGACAGCACAGCCAGTACAGCAGATGCCGATGGCAGGTGCTGATGTCTCCATGATGCAGATGCAGATGATGCAGCAGATGATGCAGCAGATGCAGACGATGCAGCAGGCTATGCAGGATCAGATGCAGGAGAGAAAAAAGGCTCCGGAGCCGAAGATGATTCATGTACAATCTCCGAATCAGACAAATCTGAAGCTGGATACAGATATTGTGCTTGAAGGTGAGCAGGAAGAAAATATGGAGCTCATCATGGGAGTTCCTCTTGAGGTTTCTGTCGAGATTGGAAGAACTAAAAAGTATGTTAAAGATATTCTTGATTTTACGAAAGGTTCTTTGGTTGTATTAGATAAGCTTGCAGGCGAACAGGTCGATCTCTTTGTAAATGGGCAGTGCATAGCAAAGGGTGATGTAGTAGTAGTAGAGGATAACTTTGGAATTAGAATTACAGAGATTATGAAGGTTAATTTGGTTGCACTGGAACACTAGTGTATTAGATAAGGAAGGATTGTATGTGGAGAGTGATTGTCACCTTTATTGTCGTGATACTTATTATTTACGGGAGCTATATAGCAAGTAAATATATAGGTAAGGGACTGTCGAAGAGCAGCAGTTCTCGTTACATGCGTCTGATTGATCAGATTACGCTGGGGCAGGACAGACATATTGCAATTATTCAGGTCAGCGGAAAATATTTCCTTGTCGGCATCACTGCAGGACAGATTCAGGTTTTGTCCGAGCTTGAGGATGATGAGTTGTTTCCGCTGGCGCCAGATGAATATGGAAGCAGCACAAAGTCCCTGGATTTTAAAGCAGTGATGGAGAAATTAGGTGATATGGGCAAAAGAGGAGGTAAGGACTAGTGTACGACTCACTGATAAATGTTAATGGCAGCCAGGTTCCTACATTAGATATATTATTGCTTTTAACAATTATATCACTTCTGCCCTCTCTTCTGATTATGATGACCTCATTTATGAGGACAATCATTATTCTTTCTTTTTTAAGAAATGCACTTGGAATACAGCAGACACCGCCTAACATGGTTTTGGTAGGGATTGCTATTTTCCTGACATTGTTTATCATGGATCCTGTAATTAAAGAGCTTAATACGGATGTATATACACCATATAAAAATGGAGAGATTACAACCGAAGAGGCATTTAGCCAGGCACAGCTTCCTCTGAAAAGATTTATGTTGAGAAACTCGGAGAAAGATACTGTGGAGATATTTGCTGAGATGGCAGACGCAGATGCGGTGGAGGATGTAGAAGAGCTTCCGACAACTGTTGTGATTCCGGCATTTATGGCGAGTGAATTGAAAAAAGCATTTGTTGCAGGATTTTTGTTATATATTCCATTTTTGTTGATAGATATTGTTGTTTCAAGTACTTTGATGTCTATGGGTATGATGATGCTTCCTCCGGCGATGATTTCATTGCCGTTTAAGCTGCTTTTATTTATAACTGTAGACGGATGGAACTTATTATTCTCATCGATTATAACCAGTTTTCGATGACGGAGAAAGGAGGCCTGTAGATGACAAACGGAGAAGTTACAGATTTGATGTATGAGGTATTTGTAATGGCCGTGCAGCTTGCCGGTCCTCTTTTGGTTATCAGTATGCTGGTGGGTATTCTGATTTCAATTATACAGGCGGCGACGCAGGTACATGAGCAGACAATTACATTTGTGCCGAAGCTTTTGGTAATAGGGATTATTCTTGTATTTACCGGAAGCTCAATGCTTCAGTCGCTGCAGGACTTTACAATCAGGATATTCCAGATGATACAGGGATAGTGCGGGGAGTGATGGCATGATGCTGGATGGTGTCGCACAGTTAACCTTGTTTTCTTTGATTATGATGCGGATGTCAGGATTTATTCTTCTGAATCCGATATTTGGGCGAAGAAACATACCGATGACTGTAAAGGGAGGATTTATTATTGTATTGACAATGCTGGTTTATTCCTTCTCGTCCGATGCGGCAGTTGAGATAGAGAATATGATAGAGTTTGGATTTCTTTTGATGAAGGAATTTGCGATGGGCTTTGTCATCGGTTATATCATGGAATTGTTTTTTTTCGCCATTACCTTCGGCGGTTATATTATAGATTTTCAGCTTGGGCTGACGATGTCCACAGTATATGATCCTCAGAGCAATGCACAGATTGCAGTGACAGGAAGTCTTTTGCAGACTTGGTATATGCTGATGTTTTTTGCGGTGGATGGTCATCTTGCACTGCTTAAGATTTTACTTACCTCTGCAGAGATTGTTCCTTATGGCGGGATTGTGATAACTGCGGGTCTGGGAAGCAGAGTGGTGGAGATTTTTCTGCAGTGTGTGGAGTTGGGAGTAAGACTTTCTCTTCCGATTCTTGCAGCAGAATTTCTAGTACAGGTCGGCATCGGAATCATGAATAAAGTCGTGCCGCAGATTAGTATATTTATTATAAATATTCAATTGAAAATAATTGTCGGGCTGGGTCTTTTGGTCATTCTGTTTTCTCCTATCGGGGATCATCTAAACAGGATAATGACGGAGATGATGAGTACGGTCCAGGGAATTCTGACATTTTTATAGATTGGAAGTGAGTACATTTGCCGGGAGGAGCAGCTGAAAAAACCGAAAAAGCCACGCCTAAAAAGCGAAGAGAGCAAAGACGAGAAGGTAATGTTGCTTCGAGTAAAGATGTAATTGTGGTCGCTTCGCTTTTTATATGTTTTTATTGTCTGCAGATATTTTTCCCAATGATAAGTGAATCATTGGGGGATATGATGACAACTTTGATAGCGTCAGTCGGCCAGGTTGATGAATTGTCGCTGAGTATTCTTCAGGAGATAGGTATGAAAGCGGTGGTTGTTCTTGCTAAATGCATTTTTCCGCTTGGCCTAATTAGTATTGCGGTTGCTGTTTTAGCAACGGGGATTCAGACAAGGTTTCTATTTACCATGAAGCCGGTGAAGTTCAGTCTTAAGAAACTGAATCCTTTAAAAGGGATAAAGGGGCTGTTTTCGACTAAAAACCTTGTAGAGCTGTTGAAAGCTGCTTTAAAAATTATTATTCTGGCTGTAGTACTCTATCAGATTTTATCAGGTGAAATCATAGCTATTGCGCAGATGATGGATATAAATCCGACAAATGGTTTTGTTTTTGCGCTGAAGGAAGTTATGAGTATTGTGCTGAGAATCGGCATGGTATTTGCTGCGATTGCAGGTTTTGATTTCTTCTATCAAAGATGGTCTTATGAAAAAGGAATTAAGATGAGTAAGGAAGAGGTCAAAGAAGAATATAAACAAACGGAAGGAAATCCACAGATTAAGGGCAGAATCCGCAATTTGCAGCAGAGTATGGCAAGAAGCAGGATGATGCAGGCAGTGCCGGATGCAGATGTAATTATTCGAAACCCTACACATTTTGCCGTTGCACTGAAGTATGAGATTAATCATGACAACGCTCCGATTCTCATTGCAAAGGGGCAGGATTTGATAGCTCTTAAGATTGTAGAGATTGCAGAGGAGAGCGGGGTTACGATTATTGAGAATAAACCGCTCGCGAGAGGTATCTATGCCTCTACTCCGTTGAATTGTGAGATACCTGCAGAATATTATGGAGTGGTAGCGGAGATTCTTGTTAAGGTATTCCGTATGAATAAAAAGTTGGTGTAAGATATGAAAAGAATATTAAATAGCGCGGTATCTTTGATAGTGGTTATGATAGTACTGCTTTTGATTATACCGCTTAGTACGTTCTTTTTGGACGTTATGATTATTTTAAATATTTCTGTGTCAATTATCATACTTCTGATTAGTATGAATATTAAAGAAGCGTTGGAATTTTCTATTTTTCCATCGTTGCTTTTGATTACAACATTATTTCGTATTGGAATTAATATTTCCTCAACGAGAAGTATTCTCGGTAATTCAGGAACAGCAGGAGCTGTTATCAAGTCGATGGGAGACTTTGTACTTCAGGGAAATGTTGTTGTTGGTTTTATCATATTCTTGATTATCGTATTAGTTCAGTTCCTTGTCATTACAAAGGGTGCAGAGCGTGTTTCTGAGGTAGCGGCAAGATTTACGCTTGACGCTATGCCGGGTAAACAGATGGCGATTGATGCAGACCTGGGAAGCGGTCTGATTACAGAAGATGAAGCAAGAGAAAGACGTCACAAAATACAAAAGGAGGCCGATTTCTATGGTTCTATGGATGGTGCCACAAAGATTGTAAAAGGTGACGCAATTATGTCTCTGATTATTACAGCAGTCAATTTCCTGGGCGGCTGTATTATCGGTATGGTACAGGGGGGGATGGAGTTCACGGAAGTGTTGTCGGTGTACTCCATTGCAACTGTTGGTGATGGTCTGGTATCTCAGATTCCTTCCCTTCTTATTTCAACTGCGACTGGTATGATTGTGACTCGTGCAGTTGCAGAGGATAGTCTGAATTTCGATGTAGTAAGACAGTTTAAGGCGCAGCCAAGAGCAATTATGATGGCCGGCGGTGTTTTGGCAATTCTTCTGGCAGTTCCAGGAATGCCTAAGTTCCAGCTTGGAGTTATCGCGCTGGTGCTGATGCTCGGCGGCTGGCAGCTTCTGCGTCGTATGGATGAGATGGCAGAGGTACCGCAGATGCAGGGCGCAGGCGGTATGGGAATGGCTGAAGGGGAAGATATACAGGTCAGTGAGGAAGAGAACTTTAAGGATATTAATAGTGTTTATTCGCTGATTACAGTAGAACCTATAGAGATGGAGTTTGGGTACAGTCTGATTCCTCTTGTGGATGAGGCAAGCGGCGGAAAGATGATTGATAGAATTGTCATCTTCAGACGACAGTATGCACAGGAGATGGGATTGGTTATCCCTTCTATCAGACTTCGTGACAGTTCCAGTCTGAACACGAATCAGTATGTAATTAAGATTAAAGGAGAAGAGGTCGCAAAGGGAGAGATTCTGGTAGACTATTATCTGGCTTTGGAGCCGCCTAATCCGGAAAAGGAATTAGATGGAATTGATACGATTGAGCCTGCATATGGTATACCTAGTAAATGGATTACCGTGGATAAAAAAGAGATGGCAGAAATATACGGCTATACGGTTATCGATCCGCTGTCTGTTATGCTGACTCATTTATCTGAAACAGTAAAGAAGCATGCGCATGAACTTTTGAACCGTCAGGAAGTTGTACGTCTGGTCGAAAACATGAAGAAGCAGAGTCCGGAGCTTGTGGAAGAATTGATACCTCCGCTTATCTCCTATGGAAACTTCCAGAAGATTTTGACCAATCTGTTAAAGGAGGGTATTCCAATCAAGGATATGGAGACTATTATGGAGACAATCGTCGATTCATCCATGACAGTCAAGGATATAGAGACTATTACGGAAAATATCCGAGTTGCGTTAAAGCGTACAATTACAAGAAAATTCTGCGAAGGCGGCAGTATGAAGGTAGTGACGCTGGATGCAGATTTGGAAAAGAATATTATTACCAGCCTGACAGCCGGAGAGCATGGAATGTATCTTGCACTTAGTCCGGATGTAATGCAGAATGTCATTACACAGCTTTCAGATGAGGTGAAGAAATTCCATGACTTCGGACAGTCGCCGCTTGTGCTGACCAGCCAGGTAGTGAGAGTACATTTTTATCATCTGATAGAGCAGTTCTTCCCAGATGTATATGTACTTTCCTTTAATGAAATAAATAACAATATTCAGATACAGGCAATAGGAAATATTACAATGTAGCTGGGGTTATGGAGCAGTCAATATGGGAACACAGGAATTATACAACGAGAAGTCAAATGAAGAACTTTTAAAATTGTATAAAGAGACGGGCAGCCTGGAAGTAAAACAGGAGATTGTCATGCGCTATATCCATCTTGTGAAGAGTATTGCGCTGCAGATGAGAGATATTTATCTTAGTTTTGTCCAGGTTGACGATATAATTAACGAAGGTGTGATAGCCATTATGTCCGCAGTCGATAAATTTGATGTGGATAAAAATGTAAAATTTGAGACTTATATTTCAAAGCGGATTAAGGGGATGATTATTGACCTGGCGAGAAAACAGGACTGGGTGCCAAGAAGCACAAGAAAGAACACAAGAGATATTGAAGAAGCAGTCACAACGTTATATAATAAACTTGGGTATTATCCATCTGTGCAGGAGGTAACCGGATATCTGGACATTACACCGGAAAAATATCATGAGACGATGCGTAAAGCAGCGCTTTTCAATATTCTTTCGCTGGATATGGTACTCGCTGAGGCACAGGGAAATGAGGTCAGTGCGAAGCTGTCACAGAATGATGTGCACGAGCAGCCGGAGGTTCAGCTTTTAAAGAAAGAGCTGACAGAGATTCTGGCGGAAGGAATTAATGCATTAAAGGAAAATGAACAGCTCGTAATTTCTCTGTACTATATAGATGAGCTGAATATGAGACAGATTGCGGATGTACTTCAGGTAAGTGAGCCGAGAGTCTCGCAGATTCATGCAAATGCGATAAAGAAACTACGTAAGCACATGGAAAAATTTAATGAAGAAAGGGAGAGAAAAAATGTTTCAGGGGTATTATAATTTAGCATCTAATATGATTACCGAAAATCGGAATATGAATATCATCAGTAATAACATAGCAAACGTGTCTACTCCGGGTTATAAGGCTGACCGCTTGATACAGAGTACCTTTCAGGAGCAGATGATCTATCGGTATGATCAAGAAGGTAAAACACAGGTAGGAGAGGTTTCCTGGATGAACACTGCGGCCGAGAGGGTAACGGACTATTCTGAGGGTGGTCTCCGGGAAACGGGCGGCGCGCTGGATGTGGGACTGACAGGCAACGGATTTTTTGTGATTCAGACGGATAATGGACTTGTGTATACACGGAATGGTTCATTTAACTTAGACGATCAGAGATACCTCATTTTACCTGGAATTGGACGTGTCATGGGAACGAACGGTCCGATTCAGCTTCCGACAGATGAGGTTGGAATTGACAGTCAGGGAAATATAACGACAGAGGACGGATATGAAAGCTTCGGCAGACTTCGAATAGTAGATTTTGCGGATTACGGACAATTAACTAAGATTACAGGCGGTGTATTTCAGGCGAATGCACAGCCGCAGGAAGCTCAGAATGCAAAAGTGAATCAACAATATACAGAATATTCTAATGCAGGGATGGCTGAGCAGATGACGCGGATGATGAGCGGTCAGCGTACACTTCAGGGTTCCGCTCAGATATTGAGGATATATGATCAGCTGATGGGAAAGATTGTAACACTTGGTTCTGTATAAAGCAGTAAAAATTAGAAGAGCTTGGGAGGAGACTAATTTATGTATACATCATTTTACACTGCAGCAAGAGGGGCTATGGAGGGGCAGAGGAAGCTCGATGTTATTGCAAATAACTTTGCAAATGTTAATAACTATGGTTACAAGACGAAGTCAGCAGTGTTCTCAGATTTAATGTATTATAATTTGAATAATTACAGGGGAGAAGATACTCCGCTGAAGGCAGGAACCGGTGTGGTTGTGGAGAAGACAGATACTAATTTCGATCCGCATACCTATATACCTACCCAGGGTGAGTATGACTATGCGATTGTTGACAAAGGATTTTTTATGCTGCAAAGTCCGATTACCGGAGAGATTACATATACAAGAAACGGACACTTCAGTTTGTCACAGCGGGGAACGGAATTTTATCTGGTGAATGATACAGGGAACTTTGTGCTGGATCAGAATAGAAATCCGATTCTGGTAACAGATGGGGAGCTGGGCGGAGAAATAGGTGTCTTTGGTTTTGATATTCTAGATGGAATGCGGAGTGTGGGAAACAATGAATTTACACCGGTAGCCAAGAACGGTCAGCCGTATCTGCTTCCGGGAGCTCAGATGAGGGATCATACATTGGAGATGTCTAATGTGGATACTGCGGATGAGATAACCCGTACAATCGAGGCGCAGAGAGCGTATTCTTTAGCACTCCGGATGGTGCAGACATCAGACGAGATTATAGGTACAATTAATGGATTAAGATCATAGCGAGGTGACATATGGCGATAAATAAATATGAAGAGATGAATGAGATGGAGCTGGACATTCTGAAGGAAATCGGAAGTATCGGCGGAGGAAATGCAGCGACAGCGCTGTCAAGCATGTTGAATGCAAAGGTAAATATGGCACTTCCGCAGGTTGAAATTCTGGGATTCAATGAGGCAATAGACCGCCTGGGAGATCCGGAAGAGGTGGTTGCGGCGGTTCTAGTAGAAATGTCAGGGGAAATTCAAGGTATTATGCTCTTTCTTGTACCCCAGAATTTTTCAGATGAAGTTGTGTTCCGGATGCTCGGAAAAGCAAATGCACCGCTTTTGGAACTGGAGGAAATAGACACATCTGTTTTGACTGAGATCGGTAATATTGTAATTTCCTCCTATATTACTGCATTATCCTCTCTTACGGGAGTAAATGTAGAGCTGTCAGTTCCTCAGCTTACCGTTAATATGATGGGCGGTATTATGAGTCTGCCTATAGCAATGATGGGGCAGCATTCAGACAAAATTATGATGGTGACAGGAGATTTTAAAATTAATGATAAGGCTTTAAACAGCAGCATGCTTCTTCTGCCAGATGTAGAATCATTGAATATTCTTATGAAAAAGTTGGGAGTTGCGTAATCAATGACTAAGAAGATATCAGTTGGAATTGCAGATATGAAGATTGCCAGACAGGAGGGTACCTTAATTACATATGCGCTTGGTTCCTGTATTGGTATTGCTTTTTATGATCCGATGATAAAGCTTGGAGCACTGCTTCATATTATGCTGCCGGAGAATAACCAGACAGATAAAAATGTGTTTAAATTTGCAGATTCTGGAATTCGGGAAACCCTTCGCAAGCTGTATGCGTTTGGTGCCACGAGGGGAAGAATGGTCTGTAAAATTGCGGGCGGTGCGAAGATGTTTGAGATGAAAGGTCCGGGGGGACTCGGAAACATTGGAGAGCGTAATGCTCAGAATGTAAAGCGAGTGCTGACGGCGGAAGGGCTTCGTGTTGTGAGTGAGGATACGGGAGCAAATTATGCCAGAACTATGTCGCTTGATGTGGCAACGGGACAGGTGTATATCCGGTCAGCAGGAAGACCAGAGCGCATACTTTAAAGGACTTAATTAAAAAAGTATTGTGTCGATAAAATATATATAGAATATAAAGGAGAAAGTGGTTATGGCTGATACAGAGATTTTATTGGAATCGGGAACAAATGAAATTGAGATTATGCAGTTTACGATATTCGGTGAATTGTATGGAATCAATGTAGCAAAAGTGCGGGAAATATTGATGGCGGATAAAGTGAAGCCAATACCTCATTCTCATCCGGCAGTTGAGGGAATTTTCAAGCCGAGAGATATTCTGCTGACGGTAATTAACCTGCCGAAATATCTGACAGGAGAGACAGGAGATACGGAGGAGAAGGACTTATTTATCTGTACAAATTTCAATAAGATGAATATTGCCTTTCGCGTACATACGGTAGTTGGAATCAGCAGAATCTCATGGGAAGATATTCAGAAGCCGGATAAGACTTTGACAAGCGGAGACGACGGCGTAGCAACTGGTATTGCACAATGCGGAGAAAATCTGGTTACGATTCTTGACTTCGAAAAGATTGTGGCAGATATTGCACCGGAGACCAGCATTCAGGTGGAAGAGATTGACAGGCTGGGTGACAGAATTGCACGAGAGCACAGCATTATATTGGCAGAAGACTCTATTCTTTTAACGAAGATGATTAAGGACTCTCTGATTCGTGCAGGATATGCTAATATAAAGAACTTTAACAATGGCAGAGAGGCATGGGATTACTTGTCGTCTATTCGAGATGATTCAGATTTTGATGATAAGGCGGCTCTGCTGATTACAGATATTGAGATGCCGGAGATGGACGGACACCGCTTGACTAAGCTTGTAAAGGATGATGTTAAGATGCGTGTAATGCCGGTTATTATTTTCTCTTCTCTGATTAACAGAGAGATGAAAATTAAGGGCGAACAGCTGGGTGCAGACGAACAATTGTCAAAACCTGAGATTGGACGTCTTGTTGAGGTCATGGACAGATTGTTGGAAGAAAGAGGGATGCTGTAAATGGAGAACTGTGTAGTCAGGCAGGCAATTAAAAACCAGAAAAACGACGCAGTCATTGGATATGAGCTTATGATTCAGGAAGATAAGGACAGCCTGTATAATCCAAATTCAGACAGCGTGGCAGCGAATGCGATGGTGGCTTTCCTGTCAGAGAATTCAGACCGCATTTTTAAGGACAGAAAGACGTTTATGACATTTACGCCGACTCTGTTGTTTAGAAATACACCTAAGATTTTTGATAAGGATAAGATTGTGATTCAGATAGAAGATAATATTGTAATACACTCACTTGCAACGATCCTTATTAGTAAATACAGGGAGGAAGGGTATCATTTTGCAATCAATGATTTTCAGTTTACTCCAAAGTATTTTAGTATGCTGGAATATGTAGATTATATTAAAGTTGATATTTCTAATAAGATGGATGATACGCAGCGCCGTTCAGTTGCAAATGTAGTGGAGATGGCGCATGGATTTCAGAAAGAGTTTATTGCAACGGGTGTAAATTCAAAGGAAGTTTACGAATATGCAAAGGAGCTTCAGGTAGATTATGTGGAAGGCAATTATATTTCCACAGCGACAACGACGAAGGCAAGCAAGATGGAGTTCATGCAGGGCAATCTATATCAGCTTATTATTGAGATTACAAAGGATGAGCCGGACATAGAGGTTTTAGAGGAAATCGTTACCCGTGATGCTTCCTTGACGTATGCACTTCTTAAGATGGCTAATTCCGCGTATTTTGCAGTACATCATGAGACGACTTCTATCCGTCAGGCTATGGTTCGTGTCGGAATCAGCCAGCTGAAGCAGTGGGTATACTTGTTGAGCTTTGAGGATGAGAAGGAAAATTCCTCGGAGGAAATGTTGAAGACTTCTTTTATGCGTGCTAATTTTGCATCAGCGCTTGTAAGGAAGATTAAGAAGTTTGCAATTAACAGTTCAGATGCTTACCTGCTGGGGATGTTTTCAACTCTGGAGTATATGATTGATGCTACGATAGAAGAGATTCTTGCAGAGATACCGATTGTGGAGGAAGTGAAGAATGCTCTTATTTCCCATGAGGGGGAAGCAGGAAGACTGTATGATTTGATTTTATGCTATGAGAGAGCGGAGTGGAGTGAAATTAAGGTTATCTCCGAAGAGCTGGGACTACACACTAATGAGATGGCTCAGATCTATATGGAATGTGTAGAAGAAGTAAACGATATATGGGAAAATGTTGTAGGGCAGCAAGGAAAATAACTAAATTTTTTTATTTTATATAAAGGAATAAAAGGGAGGTGGATGTATGCTGGGAGGAATTTCAGGGATTGGTGCTTATGCAGGTTATTATCACTATTCTGCATCTATACAGCAGGCATCCCGAAATGGAGGTCATTCTCGGAATAATCAAGCAGTGCAGACAGCTGACTCTGCCCAGGAAACACGAGCCGGACAGTCTGCGCAGACAGAGGCAGGCCGGACTACAGGAAGAGTTGGTGTTGTTGGAGGAGCAGTCCGCGGAGCGAATCCGGATGTGCCGGTAGAGGCAGTGAGTCCGGTATCCGTTATCAGCGCGGATGCCGCAAAAGGAGTAGGTTATACAATTCCGTTTTTGCGCAAAGGGATGGATCCGGCCGAGCTTGCCGTACGTATGCGTATTCAGTATCCGGATGGAGTACAGAGAAGTATAATACCGGAAAGTACAGAAACTGAGGATAGAGCGCTGGGTGCAGAAGGTGCACAGAAAGCTATGGAAGAGGGAAAGTGTGAGACCTGTGAGAGACGGAAATATCAGGATGGTTCCGATGATGCAGGTGTTTCGTATAAAACGCCGACCAGAATTGCACCGGAACAGGCGGCGGCAGCGGTTCGGGGACATGAGATGGAACATGTTGTCAGAGAGCAGGCAAAGGCAGAACGAGAAGAGCGATCTGTTGTGAGTCAGTCGGTTACAATACATACAGATATTTGTCCGGAATGCGGTGATGTTTATGTATCCGGAGGAACTACAAGGACGACGACTGCAGGAAGACAAGACCAGGGGGATGTGAGCCCTGACCAGGAAGCGGTACGGCAGCGCGTTCCGTTTTCAGCGGCAGCGTAATAAGTAAAAAGATATATAAATACACTTATAAATTAAAGAGAGGGGAGTGCCTTTATGCGAAAGAGCATTAAGACGATGGTAGGAATACGAGTAGTGGCAGCGCTTATTTCAGTGATGCTGTATAGTATTCTGATTACCATAAACATTTTTAGTATTAAAGAAACGCAACAGAACAGTATTGAGGCAAATTCGCTGTTGCAGAAGATTCAAAGTGCAGAGGTAGCACATTACAAATGGTCCGCAGGACTGAGCAATTCTCTGTATGCAGGAGCAGAATTTACAGGAAGTATAGACCCCACAACCTGTGTGCTTGGACAATGGCTTTATGGTGAAACAGAGACAGATAATGAAGATATTAATGCATTAAGGGAGCAGTTAGAGCCTCTGCATAAAGAGCTGCATGAGTCTGCAACTTATGTTTTAGAGTTGTCTAAGAATAACCCGGAGGCAGCGCAGGCATACTATCAAGATACAATTCAGTCTAACCTTGTAACGTTAGTAGGACTTTTGGATGAGGTTGTAGAATGTGGAACGAAACAGAGTGAATTGTGTGCAGCAGATATGAAGAGTACAATTCATGTTATGCAGATAATTTCTGGCGTTTGTTTTGTCCTTGTACTGGGCTGTATGGCAAGTCTGATTCAGTATGTACTTGGACGTATTGTTAAACCGATTCTGCAGATTACAGAAAAAACGAGTCCTCTTCAAGAAGGAAAGCTTGAATTGGAATTGGACTATGATGTAAATAACGAGCTTGGAGATTTGAATAATACAGTAAAGCAGTCTATGAATTTAATTCATAAGTATGTGAAAGATATTAATCGTATTATGGGCTTGTTGTCACAGGGGAACTTCAATGTAAGTACTTCTGAGCCGTTTATCGGTGACTTTAAATCTATTGAGGAATCTGTTAATAGCTTTACAAATACGATTTCCGGAGCGTTCAGAAGCATTAACAAGGCTGAGCAGCAGGTGTCTAACCATGCTGAACAGCTGTCAAGCAGTGCTCAGTCTCTGGCACAAGGAGCTACCGAGCAGGCAAGTGCGGTTGAAGAGTTGTATGCGACACTGGATGAACTGTCTAAGAATGCGGATAAGAATGTCAAGGATGCGTCTGAGGCGCAGGAAAATGCGCGTTTGACCGGAGAGCAGGTAACGGTGAGCAGTGAGCAGATGAAGCAGATGGTAGCGGCTATGGCTGATATTACGCAGGCTTCTAATCAGATCGGGAAGATTATTGCTACAATTGAGAATATTGCGTTCCAGACTAATATTCTTGCCTTGAATGCAGCTGTAGAGGCAGCCAGAGCAGGCTCGGCCGGAAAGGGTTTTGCTGTTGTATCCAGCGAGGTGCGGAATCTGGCGTCACGTTCTGATCAGGCGGCAAAGGCTACAAAAGAGTTGATTGAAAACTCTGTTCATGCAGCAGAGAAGGGCAGTCAAATTGTAGGAGAAGTTTCAGAGTCACTTGAAAAGACTATGACTTTGATCACGCAGTCTAACGGCACGATTGGTACGATTGCTCAGGCTATACAGGGTGAGGCGGCTTCTATAGCGCAAGTGACAGAAGGTATTGGTCAGATATCTGAAGTTGTGCAGACAAATTCAGCAAGCAGTCAGGAGTCTGCAGCTGTCAGTACAGAATTATTTGAGCAGGTACGGCTTTTGAGAGAGCAGACACAGAAGTTTAAGCTAAAGTAAAAATAAGAGTGTAGAAATATAAAAAGGGTGCTGTCCAGATACAAATATTTTACTGGACAGCACCCTTTTTTGAATTTGCAGGTTTAGAAGATTTTAGTGCCTCGGATTTTCTTTTACTATCATACATGCTTTTGTAGCTTCTACGGTAACATCGGTGATATATCTGTTTGTATAGAAGCTCATAAGAGGAGCTACTGCCGCAGGGGTGGTGACAATATATTTGGGCAGAATACCATTTAATGTAAGTGCAATAGTGTCCTGTATACAGCGTTCACAGGTGCATACATCAAATTGCCGCATGAAATATATAATCTTGTCCTTGACAACTTCTTCGATTACATTTACTCTGACAAAATCCGGTTCAGGCTCAGGCTCCGGTTTGGGTGCATTTTCTGCCTGTGCGGGCTGTATTGATGACTCAGGCTCCGGTTCTGTCGGTTCTTCAGATACAGGTGTTTCTGCTGTGTTCTGTGCCGAAGCCTGTGTGATTTCCACGGGGGTGGTTTCTATCGGTTCAGAAGTAATTTCTGCAGTTGTAGTCTGTACCGGAGATTCTATAATTTCAGCCGGAGCAGACTGTACCTGTACGGGAGCGCTTTCTTCTGCACTTTGTGTTTGAGCAGGCTGTGTTTGTGCCGAAGCAGCAGTCTTGTCAGTATGGTCCGTTGTTTGAACAGCTGTTTCATTCACCGTTTGTGTCTGTATCGGTTTAATATGAGCGGCAGCTTCCGAAGCCGATTCATCTTCTTTTTCTTCAAATTTATTTGTTAGGTTCTGTTGTATCAAATCCGCAACGGGGTCCTCTTCCGTAGTGTCAATTACGGAAATAGTCTGTGACGGTGTATTGGCAGCCGGTGCGGCCTTCTTAACAGTAGACGTCTGAGAATCCCCTGAAGACAAAGTTTCTTCTGTGCTCTCTGCAGGTGCTTCATGTCCTGCAATAAGGTTTAATACATGTGCTGTTTTATTGCTTTTTCTGGCCATTTTATTTTACCTCCTGAGATGCTTCAGCCGAAGTCATTGTTATTACTTCGTGAATAAAGTTTTTATAATCCTCTGACGGTTTAGCAGAAGGAGAATGATCAAATATGCTGAGTCCGTGGGCAGGGGCCTCTGCAACAGAAACACTGGTGCGGATTTGATTTTCGAACACACAGGTACCCATTTGTAAGGCAACATTTTCGGCCATCTCCTTTACTTCTCTGGCAAGAAGAGTTCGTTTGTTAAATTTGGTAAGGATAATTCCCAATACATTCAGCTGTGGATTTAAAGTCTCGCGAGCAGAATCTATCGTTTCTTTTAACTGAGTTACACCTAGAAGGCTTAATATCTCGGGCGCCATGGGTATAATAAGATGATTTGCACAGGCGTATGCATTTACAGTAAGTATATTCAGGGCCGGCGGGGTGTCAATTACGATATAATCGTAATTCGAAACAACAGGCTGCAGTGCTTTTTTCAATAGAAACTGTCTATCAGAAGATGTGAATTCCAATTCTGCACTGCTTAGTAAAATATTAGAGGTGATAACATCGCAGTAATCTGTCTCCTGAATCGCTTCTTGAATCAGAGCCTGTCCGGTAAGTACATCGTGAATTGAGCGGCAGTCTTCAATATCAAGTCCAAGACTGAACCCCAGGCTGCCCTGGGGATCCAAATCAATTGCCAATACTTTTTTATTATAAAATGAAACCAGGCCTGCGGCTAAAGCGCTGGATGTGGTAGTTTTACCTACACCGCCTTTCTGGTTGGTAAGTGCGATAATTGTAGCCAAAATAATTCCTCCATTCATAATTAAAACTCGATTTAACTATTATTTAAAGTATACTATATGCCGATAAATAAGTACAGAATAATTTTTAATTTGTAAAAACGCGGTGTATTTTGCCGTAAAATATTGAGTAAAGAAGGAGAGATTGATATGTCAACAATAGGCGGATTAACTGGCTCAACCACCAGTAATATCAGGGGATACGGCGGACTAGCCAGCGGAATGGACAGAGATAGTCTGATTGAAGGTATGACTTATGGTACTACCAGTAAAATTACACAACAGCAGCAGAAGAAGCAGCAGCTGGAATGGAAACAGGCAGCAGTTCGGAGTATTACGAATCTGATGGTTTCTTTTGCAGATAAATATACTTCATCCTGGAGTTCAAAGACGAACCTGTTTAGCTCTGTATTATGGGGAAGATCTAATATTAAGACGACAGGAGCAAACAGCAAGTTTGTATCTGTTTCCGGTACGGCAAGCTCATCAAATGCCATTAGTATTATGGGGGTAAAGCAGCTTGCGCAGAAAGCGCAGTATAGTTCTAAAGCAGAGGTATCCACGAAGGCTTTGGAGACGGGAGCGATTGATACAGGCGATAAGCAGGTGGAGAACCTCTTGGGTAAGAAGATTTCAATTCAATATGGTTCAAAAACATATTCTGTTTTTTTAAGTGCAAAGGACAAAGCGGGAAATGAATTAAGCTATGGAAATGCACAGGAAATTGCAGATTCTATTAATAAGCTTTTGAAGGATGAGGATATCGGAAATAATAAATCTCTTGCTGATATTATCACGGTAGGCAAAGGTGTACGTGATAATGGGGATGAATATATTACTTTCACAAAGGAAGAAAATGATACAAATAGATGCCAGATAACCGGAGGGAACGCGTTAAATTATCTGGGATTTGCTGAGCCGAAGAATGAAGATGACGCACTCACGATAAAGACGGAAGCTGACGGCGGTCTGGAAAGTACCGGTGCAGTCAGTGATCTTATGAGGACCGTTACCTTTGCAGAAAAGATTGCAGGCCAGGAGCTGACCTTCAATTATAATGGAAAATCTGTAGATATAAAGCTTCCGGGAGTTAGCGAATTGACGAAGGCTGATTCAAGTGGCAACGTAGATGTGATGGAGAACTTGAAAAGTTCTCTTCAGAAGGAGCTGGATAAGGCTTTTGGAAAAGACAGAGTGAAGGTTGACTTAAAGGACGTAAAGGATGCGGACGGCAACGACGCAAAGGCACTTAGCTTCAAGACGGTGAAACCGTCCGGTGGAGACGATAACACTTCCACTCTTACGCTTTCATCAGGAAGCACGGAGCTTATGGGTAAAAATGGTGCGTTGAATGTAGCGTTTGGAGAATCTAACAGACTCAACCTGAATGCAAAGCTTGAGGAGTCAGGGCTGAATTTGGGTAATATTGCTTTAACGGCACAGGGAACCAAGATTAATATTAACGGTGTCGATATTGAAGTTACTAATAAAGACACGGTGTACACCTTGATGGAGAAAATCAATGATTCAGAGGCTGGTGTTACAGTCAGCTATCAGGAAGCGGCAGATAAATTTGTCTTCACTGCAAAGGATGATGGTGAAAGCGGAAGGGTTGATTTTACAGGGAATTCCGGTGACAGTGCAGAGCTGGTGAATGCTATTTTCGGAGCAGGTACTTCTGATATATCTACAGTAGGTCAAGATGCAATTGTTGCTGTAAAATATGCAGGTTCCGACGAGGTGGTAGAACTGACACGCGGTTCTAACTCATTTACAGTGGATGGACTTACAGTCAGCGTGAAAGGGGAATTCGGATACAGAGAGGTTGATGGAACAACTCAGGCAGTCGACAAAGACGGAAATCCGATGGTTGATGAAAATGGAAAACCGATAATGGAGAAGGTAAAGGAACTTGATCCGGCCTCTGAGGAGGTAGGCATTGACGCTTCCGTAAATGCAGATTCTATCGTAGAAGCAGTTAAAACTATGGTGGAAGAGTACAACGCAATTATCGAGCTTGTTAATAAAGAGCTTTCAACGAAACCAGATCGTGATTATACGCCGCTTACCAGTGAGCAGAAGAAAGAGCTGTCAGAGGATGAGATAAAGCTTTACGAAGAGAAAGCGAAATCAGGACTTCTTTTTGCAGACAGTGATCTGAGGACCTTGAGCAGTGATCTGCGCTTCATCATCAGCGGGGGAAATGCACAGGCGCTTGCAGATATTGGCATCAGTACTTCCAGCAGTTATACAGATAACGGTAAGCTTACATTTGATGAAAGTAAATTCCGTGCAGCGCTTGAAAAGGATCCGGAGGCAGTAGAGAAATTATTTACGGATAAGGGTTCTGTGGATGCGAATGGGAATACGAATTATGGACTTGCTACAAATCTTCAGAAAGTAATGGATAAGTATGTAAAGACTATGGGTTCTTGGGAGACAAAAGGTATCCTGATTCGTAAAGCTGGAAGTGAGAGCTCTCCGGTAAGCCTGACGGAAAACTTTATGTATAAAGAGATGGCTGAGCTTGATAAGATAATCAAAAAACTGCAGGTTCGGCTTGAGTCTGAGAGAGACCGTTATATTAAGCAGTTCACCAGCTTAGAGACGTTGATATCACAAATGAACAGTCAAAGTAACTATCTGGCTCAGATAGGCGGCAGCTACTAAGCCGAAAAAGGGGAAAAGTATGTATCAAAACGGATATGAGCAGTATAAGATGCAGTCTGTAAATACTATGACGCATGGAGAGATGCTTCTTCTTCTCTATGATGAGTTGATTAAGCGTCTCACCAGGGCGCAGCTTGCATTAGATGATAAGGATTTTGATTTGTTTGATAAATCGGTCCAAAGATCGAAGGATATCGTACATTATCTTGATAAGACATTGAATATGGAATATGAGATTAGTTATGAATTAAAAAGAATGTACGAGTTTTTCATGTATGAACTCAGCAGACTGCAGGCCGGAAGGAACAGCGCGGTGATTCAGGAGCTGAAACCCCTTGTTATGGAGCTTCGTGATGCGTTCAGAGAGGCTAGTAAAACGGCTGCGGTATAATCAGGAGGAGACATGGAAAACAGAGAAGAGCTGCTATTGGAGATTCTAAAGAGACTACAGCGTAATTACATGCATATAGTAGAGATAGAACGCGTAACGAAAGAGCTTGGAGATGCTTTATCAAGGAATGACCAGGAAGCAGCTCAGCTTCTTGTAAAGATGCGGCAGGATGAGCTGGAAAAGGCAGGAGAAATAAAACAAGAGATTTGGCTTCTGCTGCAGGCAGCGTCTGGTGAAGACAGAGAAAAGATTAGGAGCTGGCTTTCTGGAGAAAGCAAGTATGAGCCGGAAAGCTTTGAGGCGGGGAAAATTATAGACCTAAGCGGCCAGATAGCCCAGGTAATAAATCGGGCTATTAGTATTGATAAAGCAATTAATCTTAAGCTTGCCGGAAAAGATTCTTATTATCGTTCAGCTACATAGGATAAAAATTAAAATATTGAGTTAAAAATAAAACCTGCGGTTATAATGTGCCGCAGGTTTTACTTTGGGGAGATACTCCACAGGGGACCGCCTCCATTAGCTCCATAGTTAAGTTCATCAAGAATCGTCTGCAGGTCCCAGGCGGTTTGGGTTCTGTCCAGACTTGCAGGATCTGCTACCCGTACTTGACTGCCGGACCAGTAATCTGCAATAATAATGAAATGTCCGCTGGTGGTAAAATGCCCCGGTCCCATCAAGGCAACCAAAATATTTCCGCTGGAGAGCTCGGCCAGAACACCTTCTGTAGTATAATTTTGAAAAGATTTTGCATTGAAGCCGAAGGCAGCGGCGCATTCGGGGATAAAATTATGTTTTGTTCCGGAGCCTGCTGACCAATAGTTATTTGCAGCCGCCCATTCTGCCATATCAGAGGGCAGGCAGGTTTCACCTGTGAAGCTGGTTACCAGCATAGCCAGTACAGTAGGACCGCAGCCATAGCCGGATAGTCTGTCTCTGCCCCCATAAAGAGCTCCTGCCCACCGCTCGTCGGACTGATTGTAGTATGTTAGAAGTCCTACGCTGCTGGTAAGCTTGTAAACACCTTCTGAAGCAGTCTGAATCGGTATCTCGTCCTCGGAAACCGGCGTTTCATCTTCATTCGGTGCATCAGTGGAGGGTCCGGAAGAAGCTTCCTGAGAGTCGGACGCATCTGGAATGCCGGAGGCGAGCTCTATCTGAGAAAAGGGTGCATACCATAACATTGCTGTGAGGAGCACTCCGATTAGTAATTTCTTTTTCATTTTTTCTCCCTGTTTTAAGAATCTATATTGACTGCTTTGTTCTAAAACAGTATAGTATCATTATAAATATCGGAAGCAGCTGAAAAAAATTAAGGTAGGAAGTTATGGCACAAATTATTTTTGATCATGTGACAAAAAAATTCCGGAATGATATAGTATTAGATGATATTTCTTTTGAAATTGAAAGAGGAGAATTTGTATTTATAATAGGCAAAAGCGGAGCTGGTAAAAGTACGCTGTTAGATTTGATTATAAAGCAGGAGGAAGTGACGTCAGGAGAGATAACGGTCGGAGGGAAAAGAGTTGATACCATGAAGCGGAAGAGGATACCGGCACATCGACGCAGACTGGGGATAGTTTCATCGGTAGTAGGGCTTCTTAAGGACCGTTCCGTTTATGATAATATTCTGCTTGCGATACTTGCGACAGGCAGAACAAACGGCAGTATAAAAACAACAATTATGAGGGCACTTGGATTAGTCGGACTCGCAGGAAGGTATGAGGCATATCCGGATGAGTTATCCGGAGGAGAACAGGCAAGGGTACTTTTGGCGAGAGCAATCTCTGTACAGCCAGAAATATTGATTGCAGATGAACCTACAGCGAATCTGGACCCAGATTCGGCCTGGGATTTGATGCAGCTTTTAGCGGAAATAAATTATCAGGGCATTACGGTAGTAGTTGCCAGTCACGCAAGAGAACTTGTTACGATTATGAAAAGACGCTGTATAACATTGGTTTCAGGCCGGCTTGTAGCAGATGAAAAGAATTCTATATATAATTTAAAGGCGACAGATATTTTTGAAGAACGCAGAGTTCTTCAGGAGATAAAAAGAAAAACGTAGAAAAATGTTATTTTTTTTATAAAATATCCGATATTATGTTAGAGGTATGATTTACAGATAGCTGGAAGGAGGGAAAACCATCAATTATGAAATAAGATATATGTTGATATTGCTGATGGCTGTTATTAATCAAAAGCCGCTCCAGATGTCAAGAAGGCATATAGGATGGGAGAATATTTCCAAAGCTTCTGACTTTCATAATGTTATCAATATAATCTATCTTGGGATGCTGGGAATAGAAAAGGATATTTCGGAGGAGTGCAAGCTTCAGTTTTATCAAAGCTATAAGAAAGAGCTTCTTCTTCGTAAATCGTATAAAAATGCAGAAGAGGTCATTATATGGCAGCTGGAAAGACATAAGATTGATGCTGTGTTTCTAATAGATACGCGGACAGAAGAATTATATGTCAAGCCGGAGATGGCCTATATCGGTCAAATCGAGATTCTGGTGAATAAGAAAAGTCTGGCTCGTATACATAGATTTATGAGGGATATGGATTATGAGCAGGAAGAAGATCGGTTAGGGAATGGAACTGTATATACAAGAGTACCAGGTATCAGGGTTGTATTTTATGATCAGGTGCCGATTGAAAATAAAGTAGTTAAGCGGCATTTTTCTGAGCCAGTCAGGAAATATCTGCATATGGAAAACTACAGACACATACATATATTATCCAGAGAAGAGATGTATCTGTATCGTACAGGAAGATTAGTTGAGGCTTATGCTTCCGGTACATTAAAGATAAGAGATATTCTGGATTTCTGGCAGTACCAGAAGTTGCTGGAGGAAAGCTTTCACTGGAAGACGGTGAATGAACTTCTGGAAAGAGCAAAGTGGCAGGAATTTATAGGGCAGGTTGGAATTCTTGGTGCACTCTGGTTTGGAGAAGGCATAAGACAGGAATATGGACTTGCATTGGAGCTTGAAGAGTATATTCTTTCAGGCGGGAAGGAAAATAAGCATCTGGATAAAGCGCTTTTGCCTTATGAAGAAGCGAGGCTGGATTTTTACTGGCGCAGCCGCGAGAAAGAGTGGACAATACGAAAAAGGGAATGGCTGTTTCCTAAAAAGGAGTATATGTCCCAGCTTTTTCCTATTTTGGTCAAATTACCATTTTTGCTTGTCTTTTGCTGGCTGATTCGAGATTTTCGGTTTTTGAAAATAGTGTGTGCTAACAGGTGTAAGCAGGCATGGATTCGAATTCAAGTCAGGATTTTAGATATAAAAGAAAAAATAAAAGGATTAATGAGGAGGGGAGAGGAAGACATGTCCGGGGAGCCGGGAGAGATATCCCAGGTGACAGAAAGAGAAGAAATAGAAAGCACTATAAAATAAGGAATAGGCAGAAGGAGAGAAAAATGTTAAAGAAATTAAAAATCAGAACAAAATTATTTGTGAGCTTTGGGGTTGTGTTATTGTTGACTGTTATAATATCCGTTTATTCGGTGCTTCAGCTTCAAAAAGCGAACACAAACCTGAAGGGATTTATGGATGGGGCAGTGGCGGCAGATGATGCAGTCAAGGCCAGTCGTATCGCTACTTTTATAGCGGCAAAAGATGTTCGTGATATGGTGATTAGTGGAAAGGTAGAGCCAGCTACGGAGCAGGAGGTTACGGAACAGATTGCAATTATCCGTGAGAGACTGAAAGAGATCCAGGAGATGGATATCTTAGATGAGAAGGTTGTATCCGAGCTGAATACTGCGTTAGAAGAGTGGTTTGGTATTGCAGACAGGGTTATGACGGCTTTGAATGCAGGTGATCAGCAGGGCGCAGCGCGAATTATTTTGGACGAATGTGAGCCGACATTGGCTAATGTAATTAAAATTATTAATACTTTAATTGACGAGACGCTTGATATTCGAAATACTACACAGGCTGAAAGTATTCGGATGACAAATCTAAGCTTGATTATACTTTTGGTTATGGCTGGAGTTGCTGTTGTACTGGCAATCATTATCTGCCTGCGGGTAACAGTAACGATTGTAAAACCGGTACGTGAAGTGGAAGCAGCGATGGAAGGACTCGCAAGAGGCGAGATGTCTCAGACTTTGACTTATGAATCAAAGGATGAATTTGGTTTATTAATAAATTGTGTAAAGAATACGTGTCAGACATTAGAAGATGTAGTACGTGATTTGTCTTATCTGCTGGATGAGATGTCAAGCGGTAACTTTGATCTTTATGCAAAAGAAGATGCTTATGTGGGAGATTTCAAGCCCCTTTTGGATTCTATCCGCCATATGAATCGTAATTTGAGTGACACAATGAGGCAGATTAACGACGCATCTGATCAGGTTGCTAATGGCGCCGATCAGGTTTCCTCCAGTGCCCAGGCATTGTCACAGGGAGCAACTGAACAGGCAAGCTCTGTAGAAGAACTTGCAGCAACAATTAACGAGATTTCCAGAGAAGTTAATAATACGGCAAGCAACGCTAAGGAAGCAAGCGGAAAGGTAGAGGAAGCTCAGGACAAGTTATCTGTATCCAATGAGCAGATGCGCGATATGATCGCGGCTATGGAAGATATCAGCCAGAAGTCTGGAGATATTGGAAAGATTATTAAGACGATAGAAGACATTGCATTCCAGACTAACATTCTTGCATTGAATGCAGCAGTAGAGGCAGCACGTGCAGGCGAGGCAGGCAAAGGATTTGCGGTAGTAGCTGATGAGGTTCGTAATCTTGCATCCAAGAGTGCAGAGGCGGCAAGTAATACGACAGCTCTTATCGAGGGAACGATTCAGGCCGTTGAGAATGGAACAGAGATTGCAGGACGTACAGCAGAGGCTATTTCTGCTACGGTAGAGAGTACAAAGAGTGCAGTTACATATGTGGATGAAATCACAACGGCTGCAGACAGGCAGGCAGAGGAGATTTCACAGGTAACAACAGGTATGGATCAGATTTCAAGTGTTGTACAAACAAATTCTGCTACAGCAGAAGAAAGCGCTGCTGCAAGTGAAGAGCTGTCAAGTCAGGCTCAGCTTTTGAAGTCTCTTGTAGCACGGTTCAAGTTAAGAAATCCGAATCGGTAGAAGTAAAGTGTATTAAGCGGTAAAAGGTATTAACATTTAGATACAGGGTGTCGATATAATATATGTAGAAATACAAAATAGAACTATAGAAAGGAGGAGGAAATATGGCAATCAATGGAATCAATTCCTATATGGGGTATTATAATTATCAGTCATCTATTAATAACTTCCGGCTGACACAGGCTCTTGCAAGTAATCCCAGACTGAATCAGGCAGCATCTTCTGTTTCGTCTATATCATCAAGAGCATACAGAAATACAGCTTTAAATTCCAGCATGAATTTTGTAAAGAGCTACAGTGGCAGTATGTCAGAATTAATGGGCTCTGCCAATGCACTTAAGAGTGCAAATCAGAGCGGAGTTATGAATGATATGGTTGTTACAAGCTCAAATTCATCTGTAGCAACTGCAACTGAGAATCTGACTGTTAGAAATGCACAGGAGATGCAGATCGATGTTGAGCAGGTTGCAAAGGCACAGATGAATGTCAGTGAAGGAGTTAAAGCTTCAGCGAAGGCAGAGTCTGATATGAATTTTACTGTGGGTAATGCGGCAGGCAGTGTAGATGTTAAAGTAAGCGTACTTAACAGTGACGGCACATCCAAGACGAATGCTCAGATGCTGAAGGAAGCAGCAGATCAGATTAACAGAGGTTCTACAAATGTATCAGCTAGTGTTGTACAGAAGGACGGTGTTGCTTCCCTGCAGATAGAGGGTAAGTTCACAGGCGCTTCCAATACGTTTGATGTAAGCGGACAGCTTGGGGCAGCTGCCGGAGCAGATACTGTGGCAACTGAAGCAGCTAACTCAAAATATTCTATAACAAAAAGCGGTAAGACTACGCAGCATGAATCTTACGGTAATGATATCTATATGGACTCTACCAGAATCGGTGTTAAATTAAAAGGCGTTGGAAAGACGACGATTAAAGCAGATGTTGATTCTGATAAAGTTGCCGGTGCTGTTGAAGATTTGGTAAAGTCTTATAATTCTTCGTTAAAGCTTCTTAACGATAATTATGACAGAGGAACTGGTGTAGATAAGCAGCTTCGCAATCTTGTTGCGGGCTTAGGATCTGAACAGTCTTTGAAACAGCTGGGCATTACTGTAAAGAAAGATGCTACTTTGGAATTTGACAAGGATACCTTTAAAAAGAATATGGATAAAAATCCGTCCCTGACAAGAAGTATTATCTCTGGGCCGGGTGGAATTGCTGACAGAGCCTTTAATAAAGCCTCCAGCGGCATGAATGTGCGTTCCAGTTCTTTGATTGATGGTGATTTGGCGAGTTCACAGATGGAATCCATAACGAATCCGTACAATGCATTCAGTTCGTTTTCAAGAAGCGGAGCGTATGCAATGAATAATTATTCAGCGGTTGGCATGATGTTGAATTATCTGATATAGTTTTAATTTTGTGTATGACTGCAAAGAGTAATATGTTAAGGTGAGAAACAGAGAGGATTGGTGTCTGCCCGTTTTTGGCGCAGATTGTATAATCCTCTCTTGTTATTTTTAGAGGGCCGAGAAAGGAATAAAGTGTATAATGGCATTTTTGCAGCTTTTGAGTGCGGTGTTCATGGCAGGAGGGTTTTATTATTTCTACTAGAAAGACAAAAAAAGATTGACAATATCAGATTGGTCTATTATAATTATCTTTACTGGAGAAATACTCAAGAGGCTGAAGAGGCGCCCCTGCTAAGGGTGTAGGTCGGGTGACCGGCGCGAGGGTTCAAATCCCTCTTTCTCCGTTAGTTAATTCTGGCGGTCCGAAACAGACGTTTCGGACATTTTTTTGTTCTATTGAAGGAAGGTTGATTTGACTTAGTAAATATATGTTTTAATTTATTATGAAAGAGTAGTCTGAATATAGGGAACAGGAGAACCATATCTTGTGTTATGAAAAGCAAAAAGGCTAAATATAGTATCATCAAAAAAAATTCAAAAAAAAGTAAAAAAAAGGCAAAAAAGGTCTTGACAATATATAGAAACGGATGATATTATGGTTGAGCTGAGCCGGTGAGGCAGCAGCAAAG
>CAMNTM010000017.1 GCA_946558465.1 uncultured Lachnospiraceae bacterium | reverse complement strand
GAACAGGGAAGGGTAACAGGAGTGTACGCCCATGAATGGATGACCGGGGACACTGGCACCAACACGGATTTTTGGACGGACAACCTACTTGACACAATCCTTAGAGCGGACAACATGAATACCGCTTATAAGAAAGTAAAGGCGAATAAAGGATCTGGAGGAATAGATGGAATGCAGGTGGATGAACTTCTGCCCTACCTGAAAGAACACCAGACGGAACTGGCCGAGCAGATACGGGGCGGAAAATACAAACCGAACCCAGTCCGCAGGGTAGAAATACCCAAGGAGGAGAAAGGAAAAATCAGGAAATTAGGAGTGCCAACAGTGGTGGACAGGGTAATCCAGCAGGCGGTCGCACAGGAATTGACACCGATATTTGAAGAACAGTTTTCCGAAAACAGCTTTGGATTCCGGCCAAGAAAAGGAGCGCATGACGCCCTTAAGAAATGCAGGGAATATGCAGACGAAGGGTATGTATATGCAGTCAATATGGACTTACAGTCCTACTTTGATACGGTCAGCCACAGTAAGCTCATAGAGGTGATGTCGAGGACAATCAAGGACGGACGGGTGATTTCGCTGATACACAAATACCTTAGGGCAGGAGTCATGGAAGACGGAGCATTCCAACCAACGGAAGAGGGTGTGCCACAAGGAGGCCCTCTAAGTCCGTTATGTGGAAATATCATGCTGAACGAACTGGACAGAGAACTGGAACGGAGAGGGCATAAATTTGTACGGTACGCCGATGACTGCATGATTATGTGCAAGAGCAAGAAAAGTGCAGAGCGGACGCTGGAAAATATCGTGCCATTCATAACAGGCAAACTGTTCTTGAAAGTAAATCTCCAGAAAACCACAGTGAGCCATATCAGTAAAGTGAAATACCTGGGATATGGATTTTACAGACACAAAGGGAAATGCCGGATGCGGGTACACCCGAAGTCAGAGACAAAAATGAAGAACAGGCTAAGGGAACTGACGGTCAGAGGGAACAGATGGAGCAATCCTGAAAGAGAAAAGAAACTCAATGACTATGTCAGAGGGTGGATAAACTACTACAAGTACGCAGACATGAAAAGTCTAATAGAGAGGACGGATGAATGGCTGCGCCGCAGAATCCGGGCAGTATACTGGAAACAATGGAAAAGGGTACGCACGAGGTATAAAATGCTCCGGGCATTGCGATTGCCAGAGTGGAAAGTACACGAGATGGCCAACTGTAGGAAAGGCACGTGGAGAGCGGCAGGAATGCTGAACTCTGTGCTGACAAAAACAATTATAGTGGACAGACTTGGATATCCATCTATGTCAGCCCACTATCTGAAAGTCCGGGTAAACTATTGAACCGCGTAGTACCGAACGGTACGCTACGTGGTGTGGAAGGGGAGGGTAAAATCTCCCCTATCCGATTATGGCAAAAACGGGACGGCTCTTTGACAACCGAATACCCATTCACCAAATACATTCTCTTTGTGGCTGTAATAAGCATAAGCGTGTGCAGCGGTACGCCATGACCCGCCGAAAGGCGGCAAGCGGAAAACACCGACTGAAAATATCGGGCAGCTCCCGATTTCGCCAAGACCCACAAAGAGGACAATGATACTCCCGTCCAGCCACAGTCCGAGCGGTAACCAGTCCGCCGCAGGCAATGGGGGCGGCTCTGTCAGACCGACAGTTGGGGTGCAACTCCCGTGGCGTCAGTTCGCTGCTGACCGTTTGGTGACTTCCCTTGCGTTGTAGCGCATCAGCATTTTCGGGGTGTCGGGGACAAATAGAAAATGCCTTTTATCATAAAGCCAGATGCAGGGCGGTCAATGAAAACAGGGCTTGTTTTATGTTCTCCCGACCTTAAATATTTCCTTGCGTCTGGCTGTTACATAGGCAGGGTATGTGCAGGTAATCAAAGCAAACCGTAGTGAAAACCGTATCCGTGGCAGAAAGGTCGAAGTGTTAAGGGTAGCCGCCTATTGCCGTGTCAGCACGGACAGTGAAGACCAGCTCAACAGCTATAAGTCACAGGTCACATATTACACGGATTTGATTAAGAAGAAACACGAATGGACACTGGCGGACATATACGCTGATGAAGCTATAACAGGCACACAGGTAGCGAAGCGAGAAGATTTCCAGAGAATGATTAACGACTGTATGAATGGGGATATTGATATGGTGATTACAAAATCCATTTCAAGATTTGCCAGAAACACACTGGACACTCTGAAATATGTCCGTATGCTGAAAGAGAAAGGCATTGCCGTTTTCTTTGAAGATGAAAATATCAATACCTTAACAATGGACGGCGAGCTGCTGTTGGTGGTACTCAGCTCCGTCGCACAGCAGGAAGTGGAGAATATATCTTCCAATGTCAAAAAGGGATTGAAAATGAAGATGCAGAGGGGCGAGCTTGTAGGGTTTCAAGGCTGTCTGGGATATGACTACCATAAGGATACAAAAAGCATATCCGTAAATGAAAAGGAAGCTGAAATAGTACGGTATATTTTTAATCGTTATATTGAGGGCGCAGGCTGCACGGTCATCGGGAACGAATTGGAAAACTTGGGATACAAGACAAAGTACGGCAGTTCAAAATGGGTACAGTCCACAGTCATCGGAATTATCAAAAATGAGAAATACAAAGGCGACCTGCTTTTAGGAAAGACATTCACGGTTGACCCGATTTCAAAAAGGCGGCTGGAAAACTTCGGGGAAGAAGATAAGTTTTATATCCGTGACCATCACGAACCGATAATCAGCGAGGAAATTTTTGAGGAAGCGCAGAAGATACTGGCGAAGCGGAACACAAACCGCAACGTGCATCAAGAGGGGCAGAAAAGGAACAAGTTCAGCAGGAAATATGCGTTTAGCTGCATGATAAAATGTGGATTTTGCGGCGGCACTCTGACACGGAGGAACTGGCACAGCAGTTCCGCATACACTAAGACAATCTGGCAGTGCGTCACCGCCACAAAAAACGGGAAAAGGCATTGCCCACATTGTAAGGGAATCCCCGAAGAAGTAATTGAAAAAGCCTTTGTAAAGAGCTACCAGCTTTTATGTACAGACCAGCAGGAGATTGTCGATGAGTTCCTGCAAAAAGTTGAGGGAATCCTTAATGACGATACTTCTCTGAAGCGTCTGCCTAAGATTGAAAAGGAAATGGCTGACCTGCACAGGCGTAAGGAGAAGCTGCTTGATTTAAGGCTTGATAATAATATCGACAGGGACATTTACGAAAAGAAGAACCAAGAGCTGTCCGAGCAGTTAAAGAAGCTCCAAGAGGAACAGGAGCAGTTGATGGAATTGGGCAGGAATCAGGATAACACCAGAACACGGTTAAGGGAGTTCAGAAAAGTGTTAGGTTCTGGGGAAATACTGGAGAGCTTCGACAGGGTGGTTTTTGAAAGCGTGGTTGAAAAAATAGTCATCGGAGGTTATAATGATGAGGGAGTGGAGGAACCTTTGAAGATAACCTTTGTGTATAAAACTGGTATCCACTCTAATTTTAATGAAAAGAATTTAAAGCCAAAGCGTAAAAACGCTGCGGCTGTACATAATGACGCAGAATTGTGTTCCTATACGAGTGACGAGGCTGAAAAATTGTGTTTACATAGTAGTTCCGACACATGTGGAGTGCGTAGTGAAAATGCAAAGAAAACATATCTAGAAATTCTACGCTTTAGGCAGCTTTATAAGCATTTTGTGTTTGCAGGAGATGGGGACAGAAATCGGAATAAGAGAATGGAGAAGTATTTTGAGATTTCGGCGGTGGTTGATGTGGGGTGTGGGGATACAAATTGAAAATGAAGAATTCAAGACAGTTAATATATCTAAGAGGTATCTGCCTTGCTGATAATGCAAGCAACAGTTTTTAGAAATGGCTTTGATTTGGCGCATGGACTGCCTACGACTTATACTGTTATAGATTTTGAAAGTGAAATTTCCCAAATTATTCAGACATTAGAAAGAGTCTGCATTGTCATGCAAAGGGGATATATATTACTGGAAAGAATTATCAAACCGTATACGGGATATTTGCTCATCGGAAAAAGTGATGTACCGGCAGGTGCTTGACCTTTATGTTACCAGTGTGAATTATAATCTGAAAAGCGGTGAATCTATCGCTTTTTTAAAATGGTTTAAAATAAGCTGCATTATGCAGGGCATGGGCATACTGCAGTAGAAGTAATATATGAACGTGTAAATGCAGAACAGCCGTTTATGTGGTTAAAAAGTTTCTCTGGTGATTTTCCAACATTAAAAGATATTGGCATTGCAAAAAATTATTTAAGTGAGGAAGAATTAAGGGAATATGTATTGGAGTATAATGGCTTGAAAGTAAGCTGCTTGTATATTGCACAGATAAAGCAAAAGTGCGGTAGCATTGAGTGTGAGAATTACAATAAGCAAAAGTCGGAAAATTCCAGGCTGCTGAAATGCCCGCCGGAAAAGGAAACGGCAATTGCAGAGGCATTGAAGTTTTTTGGTATGATATAAGCGCAACAGCTTCGATGAAAGCTGTTGCGTAAAAATATATTTATAAGATATTGTAGAAGGAATTATTATGGATGTATATGTAATTATAATGACGATTTTAAGATATGGATTATTAGCATTAGCGGGCACAGTATTTCTTGCTGCTCTATATGCAGGAGAATATTTGATTTATAAAAAGATATTTCACGGAACGAAGACGCTTAGTATCCGATAGTGGGTCATGCTTGTTCTTCTATCTGGTTGGCTGCTGCTTGCCTTGGGACTGACTACTTTCAGCCGAGGGGCTAATTTTACCGAATCAATCAATATTTCTTTATTCAGTGGTTTTATCAATGCATGGCATAAATGGTCCTATACAGAGTTGCCGTGGAGGCTGCTGATGAAAATGCTGGTGCTGCCACTTATCTATATAGTTGGTGTTGGGAGTGCTGTCATCGTATATCAGAATCAGGAATATGGAAATATGCCGATTATTCCAGCAGAAAAACAAAATATGTCGATTGTTTCTGTAAAAAATGAAGCGGAACTGTCAAATCAAACCGACAAGGTTGGCGTGTATAAAAATTTAAGAGTAAGTGATACACAATATAGTGGAACGATTGAAAAGGCTATTGAAGAATTGACAGGGACAAAATTTAAGTCAACAGCACATCAAAGGAAAGTTTTGAATCTGGCTATATTATAGTTGAGTTTAATCCAAATTGCGAGATTTCTAATTTCCATTATTTTGTGATATTCAACGAGTATATAGAATCTGTTGATATAATCTCAGAAGAAGCAGCATATTCTGAAATTTTGAATGGTAATTATGAACAATATACTCCTTTTGAAAAAGGGGATAGACTTGTCATTCAGGATTGTATTTTGAGTTACGAATACGATACAAAAGGTTTTTTGAGACCTGTTTTTCGTTTTAGCGGATATATCAATGAAGCAGACTGTTTTTGGGAAAGTAAGGTCAGTGCGATGAAGTAAGAATTATTCATTAAAAGAGCCTCAAAGCTTTTATCCTTATAACGGATGAACTCTGAGGGGTTCTTTGTGTTTTCGGAGAATGTTGAATGTACAAGCAGGGGAAGCTTTATATTTTCACAGATAACGAAAATAGGGGATGTTCAGAGGGGGAAAATATCTCGGCCCTGGGTTACCAATAGTCGCGGGCAGCATCCCGGTTGGCACATGATTTTAGACATAATATATGCTCTTCATATGATAGTTTTTGGATATTTCCATTGTTTACCATATGGGGAGTATATCAAAGCAAGGGATTTCCGGGAATTGAGGGGTGTTTTAGCGACAGCTCTGACTCTCGGATTTTGTGTTTGTGAGACTGCGGGAACTGGTCAACTGTGGGAAAATGTAAAGAGTTAAGTTTACGGAAATGTTTAACGCCGTTGACTTTTCCCCTAGGGCAAAGTTTATATTGGTACCAGAAGGAGGTTTGTTATATGTTGACGATTGGAGAATTTTCGAATATATGCCGGGTATCCACAAAAACACTTCGGTATTATGCAGAAATAGGATTGATACTGCCAGAAGAAATCAATCCAGAAAATGGTTATCGGTATTATTCTATTAAACAGTTGGAAACGATGCTGTTTATTAATCGACTGAAAGCGTATCATTTTTCATTGGAAGAGATTAAGACGATTCTTGAGTCGAAGGAGACAATGGATGACAAACTATATGCGGCTCTTAATAAAAAGAAAAGAGAGATTTCAATGCAAGTGATAATGTATAGAAATACGTTAGAGCAGATAGATTCGGATATATCCTCTTTAAAAGAGGGAAAGTCGATTATGTCGTATATGGAGGATATTGGCATAGAACTGGTGGAGGTGTCAAAGATGTATCTTCTGTCCATCCGAAAGATGATTCAGGAACAGGATTTTCCTGATGAGTATGGGTATTGTTTTAGAAAGCTGTTTAAGAAAATGAAAGAAAAGGGTCTGACGGCGTCTGCTCCACCAATGGTTTTGTTTCATGGTGATGAATATAGCTCATTTGGATTGGATACAGAGTTTGCTGTCCCAATCAAAGAGTATGCAACGGGAACAAGAGACTTTTATCCTGGACTTTGTTTGAAAACCGTTGTGCATGGTTCCTACTCGCAGCTCTCTTCTGTTTATGCGAAGCAGATTGAGTGGGCAGAAAAAGAAGGGTACGTAAATTGTAATGCACTTTATGAAGTTTATGTAACAAGTTCTTCAGAGGTTTCGCAGGAGAGTGAACTTATTACAGAGGTCTATTATCCAGTAAAAAAGATATTAAGAAAATAAAGAAGGAGATAAGTGCGTCTGTAAGTTTTAGTAAAGGAGATACTATGGAACAGAAAAGAATTAGAGAGCTTGAGTATAAAATTAACGCTGATTATGGAAATACCACAGGTATGGTAGTATTAAAAGAAGGGAAATTGGTATATGAAAAGTATTTTAGGGAATGTACAAGAGAAAGCCAGGTTCATGTTTATTCGGTAACGAAAAGTATTATTTCAATATTGATTGGGATAGCAATAGATAAAGGATATATCCAAAGTATTGATCAGAAAGTGCTGGATTTCTTTCCTGAATACATAGTAAGGAAGAGAGAAAACATCATCCAAAATATTACAGTCAAAGATATACTGACAATGACAGCGCCTTATAAGTATCGTTTTTTTGCTCCGTATGTAAAATATTTCAATAGTGAGGATTGGGTGAAATTCTCTCTAGACATGTTAGGGGGCCGGGGAAAGATCGGAACATTCCGATATGCACCTCTGATTGGACCGGATATTTTTTCAGGAATTTTAGTAAAAGCAACAGGACAGTCGGTATTTGAGTTTGCAGATGAAAATTTATTTTCTCCATTAGAAATTCATATAGAAGGAGATTTGATGTTCAAGGGAAAGGAAGATCAACTGGCATTTAATGAATCTATAGATACCAGCGGATGGGTCAGGGATTCGTTGGGAATTCATACGGCGGGCTGGGGACTTACGCTTTCTTCTATGGACATGGCAAAAATTGGTCAGTTATATTTGAATAAAGGCCTATGGAACGGAAAACAAGTTGTATCAGAAAAGTGGGTAGAAGAAAGTACGAGAGAGCATAGCCGATGGAAAAAACATGATTTACCGTATGGATATTTATGGTGGGTAAATGAAGATGGTTATGCAGCGATGGGGGATGGAGGAAACATAATTTATGTGAATATAAGAGATAAAATAGTTGTGTCATCTTCTGCACTTTTTGTACCAAAGGCAAGAGATAGGATAGATTTAATTAAAACATACGTAGAACCAATATTTAGATAGTCTGAGAATAAAATGGTTGTTTACGGAATCCCTGTTCATTATGTAATTAGTGGAGGGGAATTATCGAAACACCGGACAAAGGAAGTCAAATCTGCCGCTATTTTCCCTCAATTGTTTATAGAAGAGATGAAAATGAAACCTTTGCTTTTGTGGTCACAGCAGATGAGAAGGTAGTAGGCAGTCTAGGTGTTTTTCGCCAGAGAAATATACACAGGCAGACTGCCGAGCTTGAGTATTATATTGCTTAGGAATATTGGGGTAAGGGAATTATGACTGAAGCCATAAAACAGATTTGTAAATATGTTTTTGATGAAAGTGATATACTCCGTATTTACGCAGAACCATTTGCATATAATACAGCCGTCTGCCGTGTACTTGAAAAATGTAGTTGTATTGTACTTGTTTTGCGGTGATAATGCTGTATTTGCAGATATTACAGGAAGAGGAATTTCTTGAATCAGTACTTGGGCGAGAATATGACACATACAGAAGACATGTTAGGAGATATTGGGGAAGAAAAAGATGAAAACTGCAGATAAATGAGAGGAGAAAAGTATGCCGGAGTTAACGTCTATGAGAAATATAGGGAAGGAGATGGCCAGAAAGCTGACAGCAGTTGGGATTGATTCACCTGAGAAGCTCGTAGAATCAGGTGCCAGGCAGGCGTTTTTAAAATTGAAAGAAATGTATCCAGATGTTTGTCTGGTACATTTGTATGCGTTAGAAGGAGCGATTCGAAATATAGATTTTTATTCTCTTCCAGAGAATAAGAAAAAAGAGTTAAAGGAATTCAGTGATTTTCTGAAAAGATAAATTCAATTTCTTAGACAGGTATAATCTGTTTCCCGCGGGAAATGTTATAGATAAAAGAACATAGGAGGCGGGAAATGGAATCTATATGGAGCAAAACATGTAATAGAAAGAAAAAGCCTGTTTTAGAAGGTCATATACAGGCAGATGCAGCTGTGATTGGCGGAGGTATGGCAGGAATACTAACTGCATGGCAGCTTGAACAGGCCGGAGTGCGTACAGTGGTTCTGGAGGCAGAGCAGATCGGAGGAGGGCAGACGAAAAATACTACTGCAAAGATTACATCACAGCATGGATTGTTCTGCCGTACATTTATTGAGAAAAAAGGAGAAGAACCGGCAAGAAAATATGTGCAGGCTAATCAAGCTGCAGTAGAAGAATATAAAAGAATCATTCGTAAGGAATGTATTGACTGTGATCTGCTGGAGAGTGCAGCTTATGTTTATTCAGTGGATAGTGAAAAATTAAAACGGGAAACAGAGGCAGCGCAGAGACTGGGAATCAATGCTTCCTTTGAAGAACAGATCGAGATCCCGGTTTCCTGTGCTGGTGCGGTATGTTTTCCAGAGCAGGCTCAGTTCCATCCTTTGAAGTTTATCAGGGCGCTGGCGGAACGGCTGACAATATATGAGGATACTTTGGTTACCGAGGTAGAGGATAATTTGGTAAAAACAGCCTGCGGGAGTGTGAGAGCCGGATATATTATCTTTACCTCGCATTTTCCTTTTATCAACTTTCCTGGTATGTATTTTGCCAGGATGCATCAGGAGCGTTCCTATGTAATTGCTCTTGAGAATGCGGGAGAACTGAACGGCATGTATATAGGGGAGGGTGAGGACACACTTTCCTTCCGGCAATATAACAAGTATATTCTGCTTGGAGGACAGGCACATCGGACAGGGGAGAACAAAACGGGGGGCCGTTATGAGAAATTAAGAGAAACAGCAAAAAGAATGTATCCCGAAAGTACTGTAGCAGCCTGTTGGTCTGCTCAGGATTGTATCACGTCAGACAAAATTCCGTTTATCGGAGAGTATTCGGCTGAACGTCCAAGCTGGCTGACAGCGACAGGATTTCAGAAATGGGGCATGAGTTCTGCGATGGTATCTGCGATTTTGCTTAGAGATAGAATTTGTGGATACGAGAACCCATATGCAGAAGTATTTGCCCCATCCAGATTTTCAGTGGAAGAGTTTCCGGGACTTGTGAAGGAAGGTGGAAAAGCGGTAAAGGGACTGACAAAACGATTTTTCTATATTCCGGATAAGACGATTGCCGGGCTTGAACGGGGGCACGGGGCAGTTGTTGATACGCCGCAGGGAAAGGCAGGCGTGTATAAGACCGAGGAAGGTGAAGTCTGTCAGGTAGATGTAGTGTGCCCTCACATGGGCTGTGAACTTTCCTGGAATCCGGATGAGTGTTCTTGGGACTGCCCCTGCCATGGTTCTCGGTTTAATTATAAAGGAGAGCTGTTAGACGGGCCGGCACAGGAAGGGGTTTGGCATGAGTAATTATTTCTATGGCTGGTATTTTCGGTGTCAGGGAAAAGATGGCAGTGCTGCAGTGATTCCTGCTGTGCATTTGTCAGATGAGAGCCGCTCCTGTTCCATTCAGGTTATCACTCAGAGCGGAAGTCTATACAGAGAATTTCCTGTCTCTTTGTTTCGAATTGACCGGAAGAAGGGCTGGATGCAGATTGGAAGGAACGTATTTTCCAGAAGGGGAATCCGTCTGAGCTTTGATGCGTATTTGTCAGAAGAGAAAAATAATGCCGGATATGAATCTGGAGTTTTTTTATCGGATAAAAAAAGAGTGAAAGTCAGCAGTGTTTTACGCTTTGGAGAATTCTCCCGGCCGAAATATAATATCATGGGGCCTTTTGCGTACATTCCTGGAATGGAGTGCAGGCATGCAGTTTACAGCATGAAGCATACCGTGGATGGTGAATTGAAACTGAATGATAAAAGGATAAATTTTCAAAATGCAATTGGATATGCGGAAGGAGATAGTGGAATTTCATTTCCTGACCAGTATATCTGGACCCAGCATTTTTTTGCCGGTGGTTCGATCATGGCCGCTGCCGCATCGATTCCGTTGATGGGACTTCATTTTACGGGAACCATTGGTTTTTTATACAGAGGAAATAAGGAATACCGTTTTGCGACATACCTGGGTGCTAAAATTAAAAGGCTGGGAGACAGAGAACTGCTTCTTCGCCAGGGAGGTTATAGACTGTATATACGCCTTTTGGAACCGGAAGGAAGCGTGCTGAGGGCTCCGGAGGGCGGGAGGATGTCACGGAGAGTACGGGAGGCTGTTGCCTGTCAGGCAGAATATATGCTGATATATAAAGGCCGGGTGCTGTTTCATGTCAAAACAGACAAGGCGGCAGCAGAGTATGATATTATGAAATGAGATATAAAGGAGAAGAATATAGGAGAGAGATGTAGAGAAACGGGCGGATGAATGTTTTCTATATAAGCTGTGTAGAAATTGAGCAAGAATTATGAAAAAATCAAAAGGTCTTTGTGATACCATATCTTATGAGAAATGCTGCAGGAATATTTTACCGCATATTAGTAGAGCAGTAAAAAGTAACAGCAGCAGGAAAAGAGAGGGGAAGGTTTGATGCAGAATCAGACAGTACACATTGTTTCCAAAGCTATCCGTTATATTGAAGATAATCTTTATGATAAATTGGCGTTAAATGAGGTAGCGGCAGCACTGCATTATTCTAAATTCTATTTACATCGGATATTTAAGAAGACTACAGGTCTGACTATCCACGATTATATTAGAAGAAGACAGATTACAGAAGCAGCTAAGCTTTTAGTATATTCAGAAAAGCCGATTCTGGAGATTGCTTTTATAAGTGGATATGGGAGTCAGCAGGCTTTTAGTGATATTTTCAAAGCTATGTATAAGGCTGCTCCGTCCGGATTTCGCAAGGCAGAGAAATTTTACCCGCTCCAGCTTGAAATGCATCTGAATGAGGAAAAGCAGAAGACAAATTTTACAAAAGATGAGATTTGTTTTGCTTCAGATGCTGATATTGAGGACTGGATGGAATTAGTAAGATTGTCGATTGACGGATATCCGCATCTGAATGAGAATGAGTATCTAGAAAGTCTCAGTCAGTCCATAGAAAATAAAGAGGCTCTGATTTTACGGGATATTAACCAGGCGGCCGGCATCATGGCTTTCTCAGCGAATACAGGAATTATAGAATTTCTGGCCGTTCATCCACAATATAGGGATCAAGGTATCACAAAACTTTTTTTATATAAGCTGATAACAGAGCTGAATTGCGGCAGGGAGATCAGCATTACTACCTACCGGGCAGGCGACAGGGCAGATACAGGATATCGTGAGGAATATCACAGACTTGGCTTTTCTGAAAGAGAATTGTTGGTGGAATATGGCTATCCGGTACAGCGTTTTGTCCTTTCTCCCGGGAAGAGGGAGGGCATCAGCCATGAATGAGGGACAGACCAATCCATTGGGCAAAAGCTTTAATGCCTTATCTCTTATCAAGTTTGCGCTTCCGAGTATGGTTATGATGATGTTTATGGGATTATATACCATAGTAGATACCATTTTTGTAGCCCGTTTTGTAGATACTTATGCTTTATCGGCTGTCAATATTGTTTGTCCGGTAATAAATGTTATCGTGGGGACAGGAACCATGCTTGCTGCAGGCGGAAGTGCGGTTATTGCAAGGAAGATGGGATGTGGGAAGATAAAAGAAGCCCGGAGTAATTTTACGCTTGTTATTGTAACGGGAGCAGGTATCGGACTGGCTGTCACGGCTGCCGGATTTTTATTTATGGACGAAATAATCTGGGGACTGGGGGCAAGTGAGGTATTGTTTCCATATTGCAGAGATTATCTGGCAGTACAGCTTATGTTTGCTGTCGGGAATATGATGCAGGTGCTGTATCAAAATCTGTTTGTGACAGCAGGCAGACCGGCTCTGGGAATGCTGCTTTCTGTCTCAGCAGGGTGTGCGAACATTATTTTTGATTATATTTTTATTGTTTTACTGCAGATGGGAATAAAGGGTGCTGCACTTGGTACGGGCATTGGATATATGATACCTGCGTGTGTTGGTTCAATATTCTTTTTGAGCTGTCGTAACATATCGGGAAAGGCAGCATATTCTGTGTGGAAAATGTTCGAAGGGTGTGAACTGTATTTCTGCAGATTTCAAATGGACAGTCTCTTTTTAATACAATGTTGTCTGAATGGTGCATCGGAAATGGTAAGCCAGCTGTCAGCTGCCGTGACTACCTTTTTATTTAATGCTGTGATGATGAAACTGCTGGAAGAGGATGGAGTAGCGGCCATTACAGTTATCATATATTCTCAATTTTTACTTACAACACTTTATATTGGATTTTCTATGGGAGCAGCCCCGGTTATCAGCTATAATTATGGAAGTAAGAATATAAAACAGTTAAGAAAAGTGGTTCGTACGTGTTTCTGCTTTATTATAAGTATTTCATGTTTAGTGTTCCTGTCTGCTTTTCTGGCAGGTGAAAATATTGCAGGGATATTTGCAGAAAATAATAAAAATATGTTTGAGATTACAAAAGCAGGATTTACAATCTTTTCTTTCAGCTTTTTGTTTTCCGGATGCAATATCTTTGCTTCTGCTTTATTTACAGCTCTTTCGAAGGGAAGGGAGTCGGCAGTTATATCTTTTCTGCGGACTTTTGGGTTTGTTACAGTTCTTCTTTTGGTTTTACCAGAATTTTTTGGTGCGGCAGGTGTATGGTTTGTGCTCCCCGGCGCAGAGATGCTTACATTTGCGGCAACAGGATATTTCATTTATCGGGAAAAAGGATTGTGGAAGAAAAAGCTTTAATTTATAAAAAAGTTTGATTTTTAAAACTTACATATTAAACTTCCTCTAAACTTCTGTGAATGTAGTATATGAGGGGGTGTGCGACAGGGTGGTTTATTTGGATTCATTTTAAAGAAGGAACTGATTGTTCCATAGAGTATGCGCTATAGAATACTTAAAAGAGTATATATCCAGAAATATAAAAAGTGGAGTATACGGGATTCGAACCCGTGGCCTCAACAATGCGAATGTTGCGCGCTCCCAGCTGCGCTAATACCCCATATATAGATTATAACACAATCGAAATTAGAAAAAAAGTACGAGATTAAAAAAATCTATCCAAGTCCGGAAAGTGTGGAAAGTATCCGGAAAATTTTTAAAATGAATTTCATGTATATCAATTGACATTCCTCTTTAAATTCGGTATCATTTACTTTAATGGGTAGACGCGTTAAAGCAAGGAAGGGGATTGAAAATGCCTATTACAGATATTTTAGAAAAAAACTGCCGTTTATACGGGGAGGACGTATGTCTTGTGGAGATTAATCCAGAGATGCCGGAAACAAGGAAGGTTACCTGGAAGGAATATGAGCTGATAGAGCCGGTGAGAGCATCCTATTATCGACGTGAGATTACCTGGAATGTATTCAATGAAAAGGCAAACCGTTTTGCCAATCTGCTTTTGGAAAGAGGAATTCAAAAAGGCGATAAGGTAGCAATTCTTCTTATGAATTGTCTGGAATGGCTTCCGATTTATTTTGGGATTTTAAAGACAGGCGCGCTTGCAGTGCCGCTTAATTTCCGTTATTCTGCAGAGGAGATTAAATATTGTGTAGAGCTTGCAGAGGCGGATATTTTAGTATTTGGGCCGGAATTTATCGGGCGTGTGGAAGAGGTGGCTGATGAGATTAGTAAGGGGCGCCTTCTATATTATGTAGGAGATGGATGTCCTGGTTTTGCAGAGGATTATACGATGCACACGGCTAACTGTTCCAGTCAGTCTCCGAAGATAGATATCAATGATGAGGATTATGCGGCCATTTACTTTTCATCAGGAACGACGGGCTTTCCGAAGGCAATTTTACATACCCACCAATCACTGATGCATTCTGCAAAGGTAGAGCAGAATCATCATGGACAGACAAAGGAGGATGTGTTTTTATGCATTCCGCCGTTATATCACACCGGAGCAAAGATGCATTGGTTCGGGAGCTTTTTAACAGGTGGAAAGGCTGTACTTTTGAAGGGGACAAACCCGGAATTTATTCTTCGGGCGGTCTCTGAGGAGAAATGTACGATTGTGTGGCTTCTTGTTCCGTGGGCGCAGGATTTACTGCTGGCTCTTGACAGCGGTAAGATTAAGCTGGAGATGTATCAGCTTGAGCAGTGGCGCCTGATGCATATCGGCGCACAGCCGGTGCCGCCGAGTATGATTAAGCATTGGAAGGAATATTTCCCAAATCATCAGTATGATACAAATTACGGTCTCAGCGAGTCCATCGGTCCGGGCTGTGTACATCTAGGTGTTGACAATATCCATAAGGTGGGAGCTATCGGTAAGGCCGGCTATGGCTGGGAGACAAAGATTATAGATGAAAATGGAGAAGAGGTGAAAAGAGGTACTGCCGGGGAGCTTGCGGTAAAGGGGCCGGGAGTGATGGTGTGCTATTATAATGATCCAAAAGCGACAGAGGAGGTACTCCATGACGGATGGCTTTATACCGGAGATATGGCGATGGAAGATGAAGAGGGCTTTATCTTTCTTGTTGACCGTAAGAAAGATGTCATCATCAGCGGAGGAGAAAATATTTATCCAGTACAGATTGAGGATTTTCTGAGGACGAATGATGCGATTTTAGATGTGGCGGTAATCGGTCTTCCAGATCAGCGTCTGGGTGAGATTTCTGCGGCGATTATTTCTCTGAAGCCTGGAATTATATGTACAGAAGAGGAGATAAACAAGTTTTGCAAAAAGCTTCCAAGATATAAGAGGCCCCGTAAGATTATTTTTGCAGATGTTCCGCGTAATGCGACCGGTAAGATTGAGAAACCGAAGCTGCGTGAGATGTATGGTGCGGCACATCTGGTAGAGGCACAGAACCGGGGATAAAAGGAGTGGCGGTAATAGCTAAGAAGTCAAAAATATGGGAACGGCATAAATAAGCAGCAGACACGAAGTCTTTCACATTGCCGGTTCCCATATTTTATTTGTTTTTAAGATGTCCGGTTTTTAGTCCGGCATTTTTTATTGAGCAGTTTATTCAACGGATTTTCTGTTATAATCTGTAATATCACTGCCTATTTTTTTATATAATTCCTTTACATCTAATTCATGATTCCGGATGGCCAGCAGTTCACGATGTGTGACGCCTATAAATTCGATAAACTTTAATTTTCCGTGGGGAGTATCGATTGTCCTGAAATCGTTGTCCGGTATTGTGATAAAGCCTGTGATATTAGACTGCATCTTACTGTCTATTCCCTCTGTCTGTCCGGTGTATAGATATTCGTAGGCATTAAAAATTTCACCCTTTGTAAAGGTTATTCTTGCGATAGACTGCAGGATTCCACATATGCATTTTATTTCTGCTTCGGTATTTTCGTAATCGTCTTTTTTGAGCTTAAAGGTAAATTCCATACCGCAGCCGCTGATTTCTGTATTATCAGATTCCTTTTCGTATAATTCAGACAAGCCGAAGGTTACAAAATGCCAGTATTTTCCGCCGTCATAAATGCTTATGCCGTCAAGAGGGTCGTTTCCGCCAAGCGCCCATTTTATTAAAGAGGCATAATGATGTGCAGGTTCTCTAGAATGTGGAAAGACTCTTCTGCATTCCTTATCTATTGCCTCCCATCCAGGACAGAAGAGTTCGTCTTGTTTCGCTTCGTTTTTTTTGTTTTTATAAAATTTTTTTAATAATCCCATGTAAAATTCTCCTGTTAAACCGGCATATTATTCATTACTGTATTGATGCATCTATAGCCTTTTTCACTTTTTGACAGACAGTATATATACTAAACACGGTATTTCAGAGCCGCTTCGATAAATCCTTTAAAAAGTGGATGGGGTCTGTTGGGCCGGGATTTGAGCTCTGGATGTGCCTGTGTGGCGATGAACCAGGGATGCTCTGGAAGTTCGATCATTTCTACAATGTGTCCGTCGGGAGAGAGACCAGAGAGAAGCATTCCGTGTGAGGCAAGAGCATCTCGGTAGTCATTATTTACCTCGTAGCGATGGCGGTGACGTTCTTTAATTTCTGCCGTACCGTACAGCCGGTAAGCTTTTGAAGTCGGATCTAAAATGCAGGGATAAGAGCCTAGCCGCAGAGTGCCGCCGATATCCTCGATTCCGATTTGCTCCGGCATGATATGGATAACCGGATGTGTAGTGTCTGGGTTCAGCTCAGTGCTGTGGGCGTCGTGATGTCCCAATACATTTCTTGAAAATTCTACGATAGCAAGCTGCATTCCGAGGCAGAGGCCGAGGAAAGGAATTCCATGTGTACGCGCATATTTGATTGCTTCAAGCTTTCCGTCGATTCCGCGGTGTCCGAAACCACCGGGAACAAGAATACCGCTTACATCTCCTAACCGATTTTCTACGTTTTCTGCTGTGATGGTTTCGGAATCAATCCATTTGATATTCACAGTGGCATGGCTGAAAATACCGCCGTGCTTTAAAGCCTCTACAACACTGATATAAGCGTCGTGAAGCTGAATGTATTTTCCGACTAGAGCTATAGATACCTCTGTGGTCGGGTGCTTCAGATAGTCAACCATCTCTGACCAATCTTTTAAATTTGGTTTGGGACAGGCCAGGTCCAGACATTCACATACGACACCTGCCAGATTTTCCTGTTCCATTGCAAGTGGAGCTTCATATAGATATTCTACGTCCAGATTCTGCAGAACGTGGCTGGCCGGAACATTGCAGAAAAGAGCAATTTTATTGCGGATAGTAATATTAAGCGGGTACTCAGAACGGCATACAATAATATCGGGTCGGATGCCCATGCTCTGAAGCTCTTTTACGCTTGCCTGTGTAGGTTTGGTCTTCATTTCCTGGGAGGCTTTTAGATATGGAATCAGAGTGACATGAATTAAAATGACATTTTCGTGTCCCTTATCGTGCTGAAACTGTCGGATTGCTTCCAGAAAGGGCTGGCTCTCAATATCACCGACGGTTCCGCCCACTTCAATGATAGCAACCTCTGTGTTTTGAGCTGCGGGATTCCTGTAAAAACGAGATTTAATTTCATTTGTTATGTGAGGAATAACCTGGACGGTACCTCCGCCAAAGTCTCCGCGTCGTTCTTTCTGAAGTACAGACCAGTATATCTTACCGGTGGTCACGTTGGAATGTCTGCTGAGGCTTTCGTCTATGAAGCGCTCATAATGTCCTAAATCCAGGTCTGTCTCAGCCCCGTCGTCAGTTACAAATACTTCTCCATGCTGGATAGGATTCATGGTTCCGGGATCAACGTTGATGTAGGGATCAAACTTTTGCATGGTTACAGTATAGCCGCGGGCTTTTAGAAGCCGTCCAAGAGAGGCCGCTGTAATTCCTTTGCCTAATCCCGATACTACACCGCCTGTAACAAAAACATATTTTACTGCCATAATTTCCTCCTTAAGTGTCTATGTACATTCAATGACCTTTCCACTCGCAGAGCATACCTGCATGTCCCCCAAACATGTTAAAATTATACCTCCCTTTCATTAAAAAAAACAGGTTTTTTTTCATATTTTGCTTCATAGGTTGCCTGTATGGAAAGCTTTTGGAATTGTTTCATATCCACAGAGCTTACCATAACAGAGGTATGTGCCTGGCAGCCTTTAAGTTTCGGAATCTGGTCAAGAGCCAGCTGTGCTGCCGAGTCCGAGGCGGCACTTACTGAGAGTGCAATCAAAACTTCATCTGTATGTAATCTGGGATTCCGGCTTCCTAAATACTGCGTTTTAAGCTTCTGAATCGGTTCTATGGCTTCCGGGGAAATAACATGCTGCTTATGGTTGATACCAGCCAGTTCTTTTAGGGCATTTAAAAGGAGGGCGGCTGATGCTCCAAGAAGAGAAGAAGTTTTCCCGGTAATCATTCGTCCATTGTGAAGGAGAAGAGCAGCGGCCGGGCCGCCAGATTCCTTTTCACGATTTAAGGCGGCGTCCACGACAGAACGGTCATGAATGGTAATTCCGGACTGATTCATGAGCATTTCTAATTTAAGAACCTCTTCGTCCGGGCATTCGCCGATGAGAAGACGTCTCAGAGAGGCGTAATATCTGCGGATAATTTCCTGTTTGGAGGCTTCTTTGCATACTTCATCATTGCAGATACAGTTTCCAGCCATATTTACTCCCATGTCTGTGGGAGATTTGTAAGGGCTTGCCCCGTAAATTCGTTCGAAAATAGCGTTCAAGACAGGGAAAATTTCTACATCCCGGTTATAATTTACGGTAGTTTCGTTGTAGGCTTCCAGATGAAACGGGTCAATCATATTTACATCATTTAAATCCGCAGTGGCAGCCTCGTAAGCGAGATTGACCGGATGCTTAAGCGGAATATTCCAGACAGGAAAAGTTTCGTATTTGGCATATCCGGCGTGGATCCCTCTTTTGTGTTCATGATAGAGTTGTGAGAGACAGACGGCCATTTTCCCGCTCCCCGGTCCGGGAGCGGTTACAACTACCAGCGGCCGGGTAGTTTCTATATAATCATTTTTTCCATAACCTTCATCACTGACAATATACGGAATGTTGGTAGGATAGCCGGGAATAGGGTAATGTCTATATACTTGGATTCCCATCTTTTTCAATCGTTTTTTAAACAGACGTGCACTTTCCTGTCCACTGTATTTAGTGATGACAACACTTCCCACAAGAAGTCCCTGATTGTGGTAGATTTCTATAAGGCGAAGTACATCAGAGTCATAGGTAATTCCCAAGTCGCCGCGGATTTTATTTTTTTCAATATCTTCAGCGCTGATGGCAATAATAATCTCTGCATGGCCGGACAGCTGCTTCAGCATACGAAGCTTACTGTCCGGCTGAAAACCGGGCAGCACGCGGGAAGCGTGGTAGTCGTCAAAAAGTTTTCCTCCGAATTCTAAGTAAAGTTTATTGTCAAAGTGGCTGATGCGTTCTCTGATATGAGAAGACTGCATCTGAAGATATTTTTCGTTGTCAAATCCGATTTCCATAAAAATTCCCCTTTAGTTCATTCAAATTTATTCCTTTTATAAAATAACCATATTCCAAGTATACTACAGGATATAGGGAGTTTACAATCTTTTCATAATGTTTTTATTGATTTCTAACTACCCTGTCCGTATAATGAAAGTGTGGTACAGGAGGAGAAAAATGGACAACCAGAATAGAAATAATCAGAATAATCAGAATCCCAACAGGAACAACAAGCAGGGATTCTCTTTTATCGTTTTCGTTACTTTTCTTACGGCAATTATGGTGCTTGCATTATATCAGTTCCGCGGAACTGGTTCAGATGATGAGATTACCTACAATGAGTTCCTTAAGATGGTCGAGGAACGAAAGGTAGATAAGGTAGAAGTACAGAGTGACCGGCTGGTCATTACTGCGAAGAAGGAGGATGGCGAGCGGACTGCAAAGGAATATTATACAGGAGCAATGCGGGACGAAAGCCTGTCGAACAGACTATATAAAGCCGGAGTGGAATATAAACAGGAAATTCCGGATACTACGTCAATGATTATTATGCAGACAGTTATCTCCATGATACCGCTTTTCCTGTTAGTCGGCCTGATGGTGTGGATGACGAGAAAGGTGTCGAAGGGCGGCGGAATCATGGGGGTCGGAAAAAGCAATGCCAAGATGTATGTGGAAAAGCAGACCGGAGTTACCTTCAAGGATGTTGCCGGACAGGATGAGGCAAAGGAATCCTTGCAGGAGGTTGTAGATTTTCTGCATAATCCGGGGAAATATACCAGTGTCGGAGCGAAGCTTCCGAAGGGAGCGCTTTTAGTAGGACCTCCGGGAACCGGCAAGACGTTGCTGGCAAAGGCTGTTGCAGGGGAAGCGAAGGTTCCGTTTTTTTCTTTGAGCGGGTCTGCGTTTGTAGAGATGTATGTAGGTGTGGGAGCGTCCAGAGTTCGTGATTTGTTTAAGCAGGCTCAGCAGATGGCGCCTTGTATTATATTTATAGATGAGATTGATGCTATCGGTAAGAGCAGGGACAATCAGCTAGGGAGCAATGATGAGAGAGAGCAGACCTTGAATCAGCTACTGGCGGAGATGGATGGCTTTGAGAGTAATAAGGGACTGGTACTTCTGGCGGCTACGAATCGTCCGGAGATTTTAGATCCGGCGCTTCTCAGACCAGGACGCTTTGACCGGCGGATTATTGTAGAAAAACCAGACCTTAAAGGAAGAGTAGATGTACTGAAGGTGCATTCAAAGGATGTCCGGATGGATGAGACGGTAGATTTGGATGCAATTGCTCTTGCTACATCTGGTGCAGTTGGTTCGGACCTCGCAAATATGATTAATGAGGCAGCTATCAATGCAGTAAAGAATGGAAGAAATGCAGTTTGTCAAAATGATTTATTTGAAGCAGTTGAGGTAGTACTGGTAGGAAAGGAAAAGAAGGATCGTATTATGAGCCAGGAGGAACGGCGGATCGTATCCTATCATGAGGTTGGGCATGCATTAGTAAGTGCTCTTCAAAAGGATGCCGAGCCGGTTCAGAAGATTACAATTGTTCCTCGTACGATGGGTGCACTTGGATATGTTATGCAGACTCCGGAGGAAGAAAAATTCCTGAATACTAAAAAAGAGCTGGAAGCGATGCTGGTAGGAGCTTTGGCGGGACGCGCAGCAGAGGAAATTGTATTTGAGACAGTAACGACTGGTGCTTCCAATGATATTGAAAAAGCAACGAAGATAGCAAGAGCGATGATTACGCAGTATGGAATGAGTGAGAAATTCGGACTTATCGGTCTGGAGTCTATTCAAAATAAATATTTGGATGGGAGACCTGTGAGCAATTGCGGACAGGCTACAGCATCAGAAATTGACAAAGAAGTTATGAAGATGCTGAAGGAATCTTATGAAGAGGCAAAGCGGCTTTTATCAGAGCATAGGCCTTCGCTGGATAAGATTGCGGATTTCCTGATAGAAAAGGAGACGATTACCGGAAAAGAATTTATGAAGATATTTCATGAAGTGGAAGGAATTAATCCGGAAGAAAAGAAAGAGACGGAAGAGCGTATTGCAATGTCACCGACTTCCTAGAAGAGGATGCGGGACCTGTCGGCTGACAGGTCCCGTGAATGTTTATGTGAGTAAGTTTATCAGGGATAACTACTTTTTTGAACAGCTCAAATCCTGTCTTGCAGTAAATTTTTTTTCAGGGTAAAATGATAGAGGATACAGACAGAATACTTTGAGGAGATTGAGATGTTCGATATTCAAGAGGAATTAAAAAAACTTCCGGCCCGTCCCGGCGTATATATTATGCATGATGAATCAGACCATATTATTTATGTTGGGAAAGCCGTCAGTTTGAAAAACCGGGTGCGGCAGTATTTTCAGAGCAGTCGGAACAAAGGAGTTAAGATCGAGCAGATGGTGACGCACATTACTCGGTTTGAGTATATTGTAACAGATTCGGAGCTGGAAGCGCTGGTTTTAGAATGCAACCTGATTAAGGAGCACAGACCAAAGTATAATACCATGCTGATGGATGATAAGGCGTATCCTTTTATCAAGGTGACGGTTGAGGAAGCATTTCCCAGAATTATGCTGGCAAGGCAGATTGGGAAGGATAAATCGAAATATTTCGGCCCTTATACAAGTGCCGGGGCCGTGAAGGATACGATAGAGCTGATAAGAAAGCTTTATCATATAAGAAGCTGCAGCCGCAGGCTTCCGGCAGATACGGGGAAGGAGAGGCCTTGTCTGAACTATCATATTCATCAGTGCAATGCGCCCTGCCAGGGATTGATTTCTCAGGAGGAATACCGGAAGGCAGTAGACGAGGTACTTCGTTTTCTTGGCGGGAACTATGAGTTAATATTAAAGGAATTGAAGACTAATATGGATCGGGCTTCCGAGGCGCTGGAATTTGAAAAGGCTATCGAGTACCGGGAGCTTCTAACTAGTGTACAGAAAATTGCACAGAAGCAGAAGATTACAGATACGGCAGGTGAAGATAGAGATATTCTGGCTGTTGCAGCAAAAGAACAGGATGCAGTTGTACAGGTATTCTTTATACGAGGAGGACGCCTGATTGGACGAGACCATTTCTATCTAAAGATTTACGAGGGAGAGACAAAAAGTGATATACTTTCCAGTTTTATTAAGCAATTTTATGCGGGAACCCCTTATATTCCGGCAGAGCTGATGCTTCAGGAGGAGATTGAGGACAGAGATGTAGTAGAAGAGTGGCTGACGCATAAGAGAGAACATAAAGTTTATCTCAAAGTGCCGAAGAAGGGAACAAAGGAAAAGCTTGTAGAGCTGGCGGAAAAAAATGCGGAGCTTGTGCTTGCTACAGATAAAGAACGTCTGAAGCGGGAAGAAGGGCGCACAATCGGAGCTGTGAAAGAGCTGGAGCATCTACTTGGTTTGAAAGGAATTATACGTATGGAGGCTTATGACATATCGAATACAAGCGGGTTCGCGTCTGTTGGTTCGATGGTTGTATATGAGCGTGGAAAGCCTAAGCGGAATGACTATCGGAAATTTAAAATCCGGGGTGTTAAGGGAGCCAATGACTATGCCAGTATGGAGGAAGTACTTACACGCAGATTTGAGCATGGAATGCGTGAGAAAGAAGAGGGAAAGAAATTGGGCGGTTTTACCGCATTTCCGGATTTAATACTTATGGATGGCGGCAAGGGTCAGGTGAATGTAGCTCTGGAGGTTTTAGAAAAGCTGCAGCTTAGAATTCCAGTATGCGGTATGGTAAAGGATGATTATCATCGTACGAGGGGTCTCTATTATAAGAATGAAGAGATTGTAATTGACAGAAATTCGGAAGGCTTCCGGCTGATTACCAGGATTCAGGATGAAGCCCATCGGTTTGCAATTACGTTTCACAGAGATCTGCGCAGCAAGGGTCAGGTTCATTCGGTGCTTGATGATATTCCGGGTGTAGGTCCGGCAAGGAGAAAGGCGCTTATGCGGCATTTTGAAAATATAGATGCAATCAAAAATGCAGCGGTCGAGGATTTAAAAAATCTTCCTTCCATGAATGAAAAATCCGCAAAGGATATATATAATTTTTTCCATTGATGTGCTATACTTAGGGCAGGAAAAATATAACCATAAGGAATTAAAAACTATAATAAGAAGATGAGAAGGAGAGGAATAAAGTGACAAATAAGGTTGCAATGAAGACACTGGTCGAGCGGATGGATCTAAAGAATCTTACGCCGGATGTGGATTTGGCAGATAAGTGTGTAATGATTCCGGACATTAACCGTCCGGCGCTGCCTCTTACGGGCTTTTTTGAAAATTTTGATCATAGAAGGGTACAGATTATCGGATATGCAGAGTACAGTTATCTGCAGACCTTAAGCGAGGAACAAAGGAGCAAGATTTACGATAAGTATCTTTCCTTTGATTTGCCGTGTATGATTTTCTGCCGGGCTCTCAAACCGGATGTAATGCTGGTTGAGAAGGCTGAGAAGGCAAATATTCCGTTGTTTTCAACGGAGATGCATACCTCTGAATTTACGGCAGAAATTATCAGATGGTTAAACGTAGCGCTGGCACCCTGCATCTCTATTCATGGTGTACTTGTAGAGGTATATGGTGTCGGCGTGCTGATTATGGGGGAGAGTGGTATCGGAAAAAGTGAGGCGGCACTTGAGCTGATTAAGAGAGGACATCGGCTGGTAAGTGATGATGTGGTTGAGATTCGGAAAGTCAGCGATGAGACTCTGGTAGGAAGTGCACCGGATATTACAAGACATTTTATTGAGCTGAGAGGTATCGGGATTGTAGATGTAAAGGCACTGTTCGGTGTGCAGAGTGTAAGAGAGACACAGAACATTGATCTTGTGATTACTTTGGAGGACTGGAACCGGGAGAAGGAATATGACAGGATGGGATTAGAGGAGCAGCATACAGAATTTCTTGGAAATAAGGTAGTATGCCATCAGCTTCCAATACGTCCGGGACGTAATCTTGCGGTTATTGTTGAGACTGCAGCGATTAACCACAGGCAGAAAAAGATGGGCTATAATGCAGCTCAGGAGCTGTATAAGCGTGTTCAGAGAAATCTTACAAAAAAGTAAATAAGGAATTAGGAGGAAATTGAGGGATGAAGTATTGTTTTGGAGTAGATGTCGGCGGGACAAGCATTAAGATGGGACTTTTTACCATGGATGGCGAGATCCTGGATAAGTGGGAGATTGTAACGCGCAGGGAAAATCAGGGAGAAAATATTCTTCCGGATATTGCAGCTTCTCTGAAAGCAAAGACGAGGGAAAGAGAAATTGACTTAGATGAGATTAAGGGAGTGGGAATTGGAGTTCCGGCTCCGGTGACCGGTGCCGGAATTGTGAAGAACACGGCCAATCTGGGCTGGGGCTATAAGGAGGTTAGCAAAGAGCTTCATGAGATGACAGGACTTGCCGTACAGGCAGGAAATGATGCCAATCTTGCGGCTCTTGGCGAGATGTGGCTTGGGGCAGCAAAGGGATGGGATAATATTGTCATGGTGACGCTTGGTACAGGTGTCGGCGGCGGAGCCATCGTGGATGGAAGGCCTTTGGTAGGTGCAAATGGCGCGGGCACAGAGGTGGGACATGTGTGTGTAAATTATCATGAGACAAGAAAATGCGGATGCGGGAAAACCGGTTGTCTTGAGCAATATGCATCCGCTACCGGAATCGCAAGGCTTGCAAGGGTGAGGCTTGCGGAGGATGATACTCCTTCTGTTCTGCGGGGACAGGAAATCAGTGCCAAGACAGTGTTTGATGCATTGAAACAGGGAGATGAAGTAGCGGAAGAGATTGTAGAGCAGTTCGGTGCTTATCTGGGCCACGGCCTGGCAAACCTGGCAATTATTGTAGATCCGGCGGTAATTGTGATTGGAGGCGGAGTTTCAAAGGCGGGAGATATCATGATACCATATATTAAAAAGTATTTTTTGAACAAAGCGTTTTTCGCAAATAAAGAAACAGAATTTATGATTGCTAAATTAGATAATGATGCGGGAATCTGCGGAGCAGCAAAGCTGATAATAGATAATTAAGTTGATAGTAGGAATTAGGCTGATAACGGATAATTTAGATTATAACGGATAATAAGATTTATAACAGGCATTGTATAAGATCATATACAGTGCCTGTTTTTATAGGATTTTATTTTTACAGCATTTATGAAAAGTGCAGAAAATATTTCGGTATACTATTTGTATGATATAAAAGACTTAAAGATTATTTCCTGCTGTATAAAAATTCCACGGACTCTTAATTAAAAGTCCGTGGATAAAATGATTCTATAATTTTAAGGTGCTAGCCAGTAGCGGGTGGATTGTTCGGATCCACAGGCGGATCAGGGGTGTCCGGCGGATCTGGATTATCCGGCGGATTCGGATCCACAGGCGGATTCGGATCTACAGGCGGGTTTGGATCTATAGGTGGAAGAGATGGATCTGTAGTACCTGGATCCGTAGACGGTGTATTCGGGTCATCTGGAGTATCTCCATCTTCATCTTCATCTTCATCTTCATCGTCATCCTCATCTCCGTCTTCTCCTGCAACATCTCCATGTCCGGGACAGCTTGTAGTGGGTACGGTCCCAGCAGCAAAATATTCTGTAATGCTTGGACAGGAGCCGGCAACTGCCAGATGTCCGGTCAGAGTACAGACTGTTTTCTTTTCTACAGAGCTGGGCATTGTAAAGTCTTTGTACTCCAAACCTTCATGGACACGTTCCATGACACTTTTCCAAAGCCGCAGATGATAGCTTTCATCTGTTAACCGTTTGTTATCGTCATATCCGCCCCATACAGCACAGGTATAGTAGGGAGTGTAGCCGCAGAACCAGATGTCTTTACTTGCAGTGGTAGTACCGGTTTTACCGGATACAGGCATGTTAGCCATCCTGGCTCTTGGTCCGGTACCACCACTCTCCATTACCGACTGCATGGCACTGGTTAAAAGAGCAGCGGTACTTTCCTGCAGTGCCTGGTGGCTGTCCGGGGTTCCGTTCAGCAGAACATTACCGTCATGATCCAGAACCTTTGTATATAAGGTGGGTCTGTTATAGATTCCGTTATTTGCAATAGCAGCATATGCGCCGCAGATTTCATAGTTGTAAACGCCGTCTGTAATGCCGCCGAGGGCAAGAGGCTGAGCGATGTCGGACATTATTCCGACGCCTTCTACATTACGGCTTTTTACTAAAGTAGTAATTCCAAGCTTTTCGCAGTAATCAAAGCCGAGCTGAGGAGTAACCTCTGTAATTGTTTTAACAGCACAGACATTGGCAGAGGTTTTAATAGCAGTACGTACGGTCATATCTCCTCGATAACTGCCGCCCCACCAGTTCTTTACTTCTCGGCCATTATCATATTTAAAGGGTTCATCTCGGATAATAGAGGCCAATGTTTTACCGCAGGAATCAATAGCAGGTGCATAAGCAGCCAGAATCTTAAAGCATGAGCCGGGCTGCCTTGTAGAGCCTTTGTATGCACGGTTCAGACTGAGACTGGTATTTTTTGCTCCGCGTCCGCCTACCATAGCCTTAATCTGTCCGGTATACTGGTCCATAAGTGTAAGAGAAGCCTGAGGCTGCGGCGAAATATTAACAACCTCATCATAGGTATCACCCTCCTGGGCAATGGTAGATTTCCATTCCTCAATAGCGGCGTAAACAGCTTCTTCGCTGGAATATACAAGCCCCTGGTCATCATTGTAGGTATCCTTCATATATTTCTTAATATGGCCGGAACCGTAATTTTCAATAGATCCGTCTGCACGGGTTACCGTCAAAGCATAATCGAGACCGTACTCCTTGAGTCCCGGATAATTAGCGTCATTATTCATTTCCTCGTCGCAGATGGCCTGCATGGTAAGGTTTTGAGTGGAATAGATACTTAAACCGCCGCTGTAGACAGCATTGTAAGCCTGCGTCTCGGTAAAGCCGCACTGGTCCTGCAGATCCTGCATTACTTGATCTGACAAGGCATCTACAAAATAGGAGTAAGGGTTTGCATCTTCATTGGCGGTATTTACGGTTTGAATTCGTGCATATACGTCATCTGCCATAGCTTCGTCATAAGCGGCTTGATCGATATATCCCTGCTCCAGCATATCGCCGAGTACTTTTTTACGTCTTTTTGCATTTGCTTCCGGATCCGTCACCGGATTAAGACCGGACGGACTCTGAGCAATTCCTGCAATAACTGCAGATTCGGATAAAGTAAGCTCGGACACATCTTTATTAAAATAGCGCTTTGATGCAGCCTGTACGCCGAGACAATTCTGTCCGAGATTAATGGTATTCATATAGCTCTCCAGAATTTCTTCCTTGCTCATCTGACGTTCAATCTGCAGGGCCAGAAACTGTTCCTGAAGCTTTCGTTCTACCTTATCATAGAAAGTTTTTTCCTCAGTAAACTCCGGAAAGATATTATTTTTTATCAGCTGCTGCGTCAACGTGCTGGCACCTTCGGAAAAACTTCCTGAGGTCAAGCCTACGACGGCAGCACGTGCGATACCTTGAGGGTCTATACCATTATGCTTATAGAAACGCTCGTCCTCAATTGCAACAAAAGCATGCTGCAGATCTTCAGGAATCGTGTCGATAGTTTTATAGACACGGTTAGAGCCTGCAGCAACGAAACGCTCGATTTCCGTTTTTTCGTCATCAGCATAGACAAAGGTGGTAAAGCCCTTTGGTTTCACATCGGATGGAGATACCTGAGGTGAATTGTCGATAATTCTTTTTACAAATAATCCGCCGCCGACTACACCGGCCACTGCGATAACAACGAGACACAGAAGAAACGCTTTAAACAGTCTTACACCGACACGTTTTCCCTGCATTGTTGATTTCGAGGTGAGCTTTTTTTGTTTTTTGGCAGCTTGTTTCTTACCATAATTCATGAACTTGCCTCCTTTATACCAAGACATTATAGCAAATATGAAGATTGAAATAAAGAAAAAAATCAAAACTTCATATTTTAGTAGGAAAATCTTAAGAATTTCGTTATAGTAGTAATAAATAGTAAAAGAAAGGGCGATATTATGTCAGCAGAATATAAAATTATCTACCGCGGCGGAGAGGGTGAAATAATTGAAAAAAAATCCAGGTTTATAACAGCAGCGGCTCCGGCAGAAACAGAGGAGGAAGCGCTTGAATTTATTGAAGCCGTGCGGAAAAAATACTGGGATGCTTCACATAATTGCTTTGCTTATGTAATCGGCGGGCAGGCACAGCTGCAAAGATGCAGTGACGACGGAGAACCGGGGGGAACGGCAGGAAGGCCTATACTGGATGTGCTTTTGGGAGAAGGCATCCGCAATATAGTTGTTGTAGTTACCAGGTATTTCGGAGGGACACTGCTGGGAACAGGAGGTTTGGTAAGAGCCTATTCCTCGGCCGCACAGTCCGGGCTTGCCGCATCCGTAATTATAACCAAAATCCCCGGAATTAAACTTTGTATCACTGCCGATTATACAATCCTGGGAAAAATTCAGTATATTCTGGGCCGGCAGAAAATCCCAATTCTAAATTCTGTTTACACTGACAAAGTAGAGCTAGAGGTTCTGCTGCCGGATAAAGAAGCTGACTCAATAAAAACCACCCTGACGGAGGCAACCAGCGCTAAAGCCGCTCTGCATGAGTCAGAAAAATGTTGGTTCGCATGGATAGAAGGAACCCCCACAATACTAGAAAGCATACCAGATTAAAACTATCAACTGCCAAGTATAACCATCAAGTACCATCTGTCAGCATGAGCGCCCTCTTTATTCGAACATTCAGTTTTAATGTCAGACGGTAAACAGCAAAGAAGACGGTATAGGGAGACGGCAGCGCTCCCCACTGGCTGCCATCTCCCTATACCGTTCTCTCCGCGTTCTTCCTGATTCCGCTCTTAATGCTCCAATTCTAAAGCTTATCCAAAATCCGGCTCAATTAATCCGAAGCTGCCGTCTTTCCGGCGGTACACAACGCATACGTCATCAGATTCAGCATTGTAAAATACAAAAAAATCATGACCGAGAAGCTCCATCTGTACACATGCGTCTTCCGGATACATCGGCTTAATGCCGAATTTTTTAGTACGTACAATCCGTATTTCATCGTCATCAAAGGTTTCTTCCGCTTCAAAGAGCTCTTTGTTGAAGTTATTGCCCTCCTGGTGTCTTGCAACCAGTTTATTTTTATATTTTCTGAGCTGCCGCTCAATAACTTCTTCTACTAAATCAATGGATATATACATATCATTGCTTTCCTGTTCCGAGCGGATAATATTGCCTTTCACAGGAATTGTTACTTCAATTTTCTGACGTTCCTTCTGAACACTCAAGGTTACGTGGATTTCCGTATCGGGAGTAAAGTATCTTTCCAGCTTTCCTAGTTTACTCTCTACGGTTTCTCTCAAGCCAGGTGTTACACTAATGTTTTTTCCTACGATGATAAATTTCATTCTGCCCAACTCCTTTTTTATATAATTTCAGAAGAGTATAGTCTGACAATTATCTGTGGGACTAACAATCTATCTGATATATCTAGTATAGCACGTTTGGACACTAATGTATAGAACGTATTACCTGAATTCTGGAAATTTTTCCATCATGTGCCTTTGCAGCGCGCAGACCGAAGTCTTGAAAATACACACAGGCACCTACACCGACCTCAATATCATATTCTTCGCATTTTTGCAGAAATACATCCAGAAGTGTCTGCGATTCTTCATGGGGAATTTTAATTCCAAGAAGCTTATTAACAGATTTGGCCTTGAGGCTTGCGCGGAAAAGAATTTCCTCGGCAACGTCAAATTCGCAGAATAAATATTTTCGTGTAGCAAACAGAACGGCGATTGCACATACACCTACAAGACTTCCCCAGATAGAGGAGTGGTCGATGATAATCTGTCTGGCAATTGCAAAAAGAAGTACTTCGAATACAGTATTAGGTGTATGGTAGTACATCATACGTATGAGCTCTACGCCTATAATCAGGTTAAAGCAGGTTTCCAGCAGATCATTATAATTCGGCCATACATCCAAATTTGGAATGTTGGTAAGAGAGGCAGCCATACGGATGCAGAGTAGAATAATACCAATAGAAAGCATAAGTGCAATAAAAAATTCCAGAAGAGTTGCCAGTCTTTTTAGAAAGATTGATACGTAATGTCTCATAAAGTTCTCCTTTGTACTTTAAAATATAGGAAAGGATAGATAATTAATACCCATAATACCAGTATAAAATATTCTGTCATTTTTGCCAAGATGGAACTTCCAAGAAGAGAAAGGCATTCCTTTATGAGAAATGTAAGTACAAGTCCCAGTATAAGTCTTATGAGTCTGCTTTTCATACTGCCGGCTGAGGAATCAAAGTTCAGATATTTTCGTTCAGCGTACCAGCCGAGGGAGAAGCCTAAACCGGCGCCTGCTGCTTTAAAGCAGTCTACGGCATATTTTGTTTCAATAGTGCCGGTTTCATTTAGGTATAAGGAATAAGCAGCAGCGGATACCGAGATGACAGCAAGGATACAGGCAGTTAAAGCTAGATGAGAGGTATCCTCTGTTAAAAATATTTTAAAATGCCACAGAATGCAAGTGACGACGACCGATATTATGATGGAAGCCAGTACGTCTTTTGGGGTATGACAGCCTAGATACATTCTGGAAAAGCCAATTAAAAGAAAGGCCAGAATACATAAAACCTTCTGCCTCATATGCTGCGTTTTAAGAGATAGAGGAAAGAAAAGGCAGACAGCTCCCTGTGTGTGTCCGCTTGGAAAGGAATATCCGGTCGCACCGGACATGGAGCTTTTTACAGCAGTAAATTCAGGATCCAGCACCCAGGGCCTCGGAATACGGAATGTAATCTTTAATGCCTGCACACACAGACCAGCAGTAAAATAAGTAAAGCCCAGCAGATAAGCAAAGCGCTTATCTGCGCACCAGTAAAATGCACAGATAACCGCTATAATAATAATCTCCTGGCCAAAATAAGTGATAAGCTGCATCAGCCTGTCCATGAAAGGGGTCCGTATCCCCTCCAGAAACCATAAAAATGTCATGATCTGTTACCTCTTTTTCTCATTTTAGGGTCAAGAATCTTTTTACGAATTCGAAGTGTTTTTGGAGTTACCTCCAAAAGCTCATCTGTATCAATAAAGTCAAGCGCTTCCTCTAAGCTTAATACTTTAGGAGGCGTCAATCTCAGCGCTTCGTCGGCGCTTGATGAACGAGTATTGGTCAGATGCTTGCTTTTGCAGATGTTTACTTCGATATCGTCAGATTTTGCATTTTCTCCGATTACCATTCCGGAATACACTTTCTCACCGGGGCCGATGAAAAGAATGCCTCGCTCCTGAGCGCCGTAAAGGCCGTAGGTTACGGATTCACCGGTTTCAAATGCTATAAGAGAGCCCTGTTTACGATACTGAATATCCCCTTTGTACGGAGCGTAGCCGTCAAAAGCCGTATTCATAATTCCATTTCCTTTTGTATCTGTCAGGAACTCTCCGCGGTAGCCGATTAGTCCGCGGGCAGGAATCCGGAATTCCAGACGAGTGTAGCCGCCGTTGGAGGTTCCCATATTCTGAAGTTCGCCTTTGCGCTGGCTTAATTTTTCAATGACCGTTCCGGTGAATTCATCCGGTACATCTACATAGGCAGTTTCCATAGGCTCTGTGAGTCTGCCTTTTCCGTCTTTCCTATATAAAACCTCTGCTTTGCTGACAGCAAATTCATAGCCTTCACGGCGCATATTCTCAATCAGTACGGACAAGTGGAGCTCTCCTCGTCCCGAAACTTTAAAACTGTCTGTGCTGTCAGATTCTTCAACCCGGAGACTGACATCCGTATTCAACTCTCGAAAAAGCCGGTCCCTTAGATGACGTGAGGTGACGTATTTTCCTTCCAGTCCGGCAAAAGGACTGTCATTTACGATGAACTGCATGGCTATCGTCGGCTCAGATATCTTCTGGAAAGGGATTGCCTGAGGATTTTCGGGAGAGCACAAGGTGTCCCCGATAGAAATATCGGAAATTCCGGATACAGCTACGATAGAACCGATGGTTGCTTCCTTCACATCTACCTTATTTAATCCGTCGAATTCATACAGCTTGCTGATACGGACTTTTTCCTGCCGCTCCGGATTGTGTTCATTTACAACAACGGCGTCCATACCGACTCGTATAGTTCCGTTGTCCACTTTTCCGATACCGATACGTCCTACATATTCATTGTAGTCAATTGTACTGATAAGTACCTGAGTATCTGCATCCGGATCGCCTTCTGGTGCAGGGATATAATCCAGAATGGTTTCAAAAAGCGGCTTCATGTCACGTTCCTCGTCAGTCAGGTCAAGTACCGCAATTCCTGATTTGGCAGAAGCATAGATGAAAGGACAGTCAAGCTGTTCGTCAGAAGCATCAAGATCCATGAATAATTCGAGGATTTCGTCAATGACTTCCTCCGGCCGTGCTTCCGGCCTGTCAATTTTATTAATGCAGACAATGACCGGAAGGTCCAGATCAAGGGCTTTTCTTAGGACAAATTTAGTCTGCGGCATGGCGCCTTCAAAAGCGTCTACTACCAGGATGACGCCATTTACCATCTTAAGTACACGTTCCACCTCTCCGCCGAAATCAGCATGTCCTGGTGTGTCGATGATGTTAATCTTTGTTCCATTATAATAGACGGCGGTGTTTTTTGAGAGAATGGTAATACCACGCTCCCGTTCGATGTCATTGGAGTCCATGACGCGTTCTGCTACCTCCTGGTTTTCGCGGAATACACCGCTTTGCTTGAGCAGTTCGTCTACAAGAGTAGTTTTTCCGTGGTCCACATGGGCAATAATCGCTATATTGCGTACGTCTTCGCGTTTTGTTTTCATGCACATCTTCCTTTTCTTTTTAAGATTCACGTCCTAGTTTACCACATTTCGCAGATTTTACAAGAGATGAAAAATCTTGTTCTAAAATAGATATCTGCTTCATAGACTAATTAATGACCATGAAATACGATTCAGAGGAAGGGAGAATGTAAAATTATGTCAGATAAGATCATTGAAAACAACCAGGTAACCATTATGGGAGAAGTAGCTTCCGGTTTTTCCTTCAGCCATGAGGTGTTCGGAGAAGGATTCTACATGGTAGAGGTGAAGGTGAAGCGCTTAAGCAACTCGGAGGACAAGATTCCGCTTATGATATCAGAGCGTCTGATCGATGTATCGCAGGATTATACAGGCGAATTTATCATGGTAAGCGGGCAGTTCCGTTCCTATAACAGACACGACGAACAAAAGAACCGGCTGGTGTTATCTGTATTCGCAAGAGAAGTGTCATTTATAGAGGAGGAGCTTGACGGGGCAAAAACAAATAATATCTTTTTAGATGGTTACATCTGTAAGCTTCCTGTATATCGGAAAACGCCGCTGGGAAGAGAGATTGCCGATCTTCTGCTGGCGGTGAACAGGCCTTACGGGAAATCAGACTACATACCATGCATCTGCTGGGGAAGAAATGCGAGATTTGCGTCTGCATTTGAGGTAGGGGAGCATGTACAGATATTCGGAAGAATTCAGAGCAGGACTTATATTAAAAAGCTGACGGAAACGGAGACTCAGGAGAGAACAGCATATGAGGTTTCTGTAAGTAAACTAGAGTGTCTGGAGGGGTAAAAAATCAAAACACGCAGTACCAGACTTTCATTGACATCACATCTTATTAATGTTAGAATTTTTAATAACGAAAATGAAGGTCAGGAGGATGATTATGGCTGTTTTTACAGGAGCCGGCGTGGCAATTGTCACACCTTTTAATGAAGATGAAAGTATTAATTACGATAAACTGGACGAATTGATTGACTATCATTGTGAGAACGGGACGGATAGTATTATTATATGCGGTACGACCGGGGAATCCGCTACGATGACAGAAGAAGAGCATATGGATTGTGTAAAATTTGCAATTGACAGAGTAAAGGGGAGGATTCCGGTTATTGCAGGCACAGGTTCCAACTGTACAAGAACTGCTGTTGAGATGTCCCGGGAGGCGTCTGAGCATGGGGCGGATGGACTGCTGCTGGTAACTCCGTATTATAATAAAGCAACGCAGGCAGGACTGGCTGCTCATTATAAGGCAGTTGCAAAGGAAGTAAAGGTACCGATCATCATGTATAGTGTTGCAAGCAGAACAGGATGCAATATAGAGCCGGCGACGGCAGCAGCGCTGATTAAAGATGTTGAGAATATTGTAGGAGTAAAGGAAGCCTCAGGAAACATCTCGCAGGTGGCAAAGATTATGTCACTGACAGATGGAAAAGCGGATCTTTATTCAGGAAATGACGATCAGATTGTTCCGCTGCTCTCTTTGGGAGCGAAGGGAGTGATCTCCGTGCTGTCTAATGTGGCGCCGAGAGAGACTCATGATATTTGTGAGAAATTTTTTGCAGGAGATATAGCAGGAAGTACTGCTCTTCAGCTGAAGGCAATTCCGTTAATCGAGCAGCTTTTCTGTGAAGTTAACCCGATTCCTGTCAAGAAGGCAATGAAGCTTATGGGTATGGACTGCGGACCGCTTCGGATGCCGCTTACAGAGCTGACACCTGAGCATGAGGATTCGCTTGCTCATGCGATGAAGGAATTCGGGATTAAATTAGCATAGATTATAGACAGAAATATAAAAGGGTATCAGGAGCCAAAGGACAGCTGACGGGCCTGGTACTCTTTTATTTCCATAGAAAAGTTTGCTGTATTATAGAATAAAAAGTCAGCGGCGGATTTAAAAAATGCGTAAAAAAGGAGGAGAAAAAGATAATGATACGAGCGATTATGCATGGCTGTAACGGGAAGATGGGCCAGGTGATTACCGGTCTTGTGAAGACAGATGAAAACATTGAAATTGTGGCGGGTGTGGATACTTATATGGGTATTTCTAATTCATATCCTGTTTTTGAAGATATTGAAAGCTGTGATGTAGAAGCAGATGTGGTTATAGATTTTTCGAATGCAAAAGCAGCGGACAAGCTTTTAGAATACTGCAAAGAAAAAAGAGTGCCGGTAGTATTATGTACAACCGGACTGTCTGAGGAGCAGCTTTTGAAAGTAGAAAAGGCGTCTGAAAAAACAGCGGTTCTCAGGTCGGCAAATATGTCTCTTGGAATTAATCTTCTGATGAAGCTTTTAAAGGAGGCATCAAAGATACTTGCACCGGCCGGATTTGATATTGAGCTGGTAGAAAGGCATCACAATCAGAAGATAGATGCCCCCAGCGGAACAGCCCTTGCGCTGGCAGATTCCATCAATGAATCTATGGGAAATGCCTATACATATGTATATGACAGAAGCCAGGTAAGACAAAAAAGAGATAAAAAGGAAATTGGAATATCGGCCGTACGCGGAGGAACGATTGTAGGCGGGCATGAGGTGATCTACGCCGGCCCGGATGAAGTAATCGAATTTAAGCATACTGCATATACGAAAGCAGTATTCGGAAAGGGAGCTGTAGAAGCTGCAAAATTTCTGGCAGGCAAGCCGGCCGGCCTCTACGACATGTCCGACATCATAAAATTATAGAGAGGCCGGAGGACGGGAGAACGTAAGAGAAGCGCTCCCGCTCCGTCCTGGGCGTGCGGGAGCGCCGAAATAGTACGTAAGAGGAGGAAATTATGAAAGAGTTAGAAGTTCGTTATCTAGAAAGGCTTTCGCAGCTTTATCCAACTATCGCAAAGGCATCTACTGAAATTATTAATCTTCAGTCGATCTTGAATCTTCCAAAAGGTACAGAGCATTTTCTTACAGATATTCATGGGGAATATGAAGCATTTTCCCATGTACTTAAAAATGGTTCGGGGTCAGTTCGTCGAAAAATTGACGATGTTTTTGGGAATACTATGAGCAGCAGGGACAAACAGGCGCTTGCTACTCTTATTTATTATCCGAGGGAAAAGATGGAGCGGATTAAAAAGACAGAAGATAACATGGAGGACTGGTATAAGATTACCCTTTATCGGCTGATTGAGGTATGTAAGTGTGCTGCCAGTAAATATACACGTTCAAAGGTAAGAAAGGCACTTCCGGCGGAATTTGCTTATGTCATCGAGGAATTAATTACTGAAAAGGCAGAGGTGTCCGATAAGGAATCTTATTATAATGCAATTGTGAATACGATTATTCGTATCAGGCGGGCAGAGGTATTTATTACAGCGCTCAGTGAATTGATTCAGAGACTTACTGTGGATCATCTGCATATCGTGGGAGATATCTATGACAGGGGACCGGGCCCGCATATTATTATGGATAAGCTGATGAAATATCATTCGGTAGACATTCAGTGGGGAAATCATGATGTCCTTTGGATGGGAGCCGCGGCAGGGCATAGGGGCTGCATTGCGAATGTCATTCGAATCTGTGCAAGATACGGCAATCTGGATATTTTGGAGGATGGTTATGGAATCAATCTTCTTCCTTTGGCTACCTTTGCGATGGATACCTACCGAAACGATCCCTGTGAATGCTTTCAGCTGAAGGGCGAACCGAATTACGGGAAAAGCGAGATGCTGCTGGATACCAAGATGCATAAAGCAATTTCAATCATACAGTTTAAGGTAGAAGGGCAGACTATTAAGAAAAATCCTGGATTTAAGATGGATAACAGAAACCTTCTGCATAGAATTGATTATGAAAAGGGTACAATAGAAATTGACGGAAATACATATGAGCTTTTAGATAAAAACTTTCCTACTATTGACCCTAAGAGGCCGTATGCTCTGACAGCGGCTGAGGAAGATGTAATGGAGCGGCTTACGAAAGCGTTTGAAAATTGTGAAAAGCTTCAGGAGCATATGCGTTTTCTGCTTAATAAGGGCGGATTATATAAGGTATATAATCACAATCTCTTGTATCATGGATGTGTGCCTTTGAAGGAGGAGGGCGGCTTGAAAACTGTGCGTGTGTTTGGACATTCCTATAAGGGGAAAAGTCTTTATGAAGTGCTGGAGAGCTATGTACGCAAAGGATTTTATGCCCTTGACTTAAAGGAAAGGGAACGGGGAAAGGATATTATGTGGTATATCTGGCTGAATGAGAATTCTCCGCTGTTTGGAAAGGACAAGATGGCTACCTTTGAGCGGTATTTTCTGGCGGAGAAGTCTACACATAAGGAGAAGAAAAACCCATATTACACGTTGCTTGAGGAGGAAAAGGTTATAGACAATATTCTAAAAGAGTTTGGATTGGAGCCAAAGGGTTCGCATATCATCAACGGTCATGTTCCGGTAAAGTCTAAAAACGGAGAAAATCCAGTCAAATGCGACGGCAAGGTGCTTGTAATTGACGGTGGTTTTTCCAGAGCATATCAGAAGGAGACGGGAATTGCCGGGTATACCTTAATCTATAATTCTCACGGACTTATTCTGGCGGCGCATGAACCTTTTGAATCTACGGAATCAGCGATTGAGAGAGAAAGTGATATACATTCGGAAAGTGTTGTGGTTAAAAGGGCGGCAGAGAGAAAGCTGGTAGGCGATACAGATGCGGGAAAGGATATGAGAGAGCAGATTGAGGATTTAAAGATGCTTTTGGAGGCTTATCGGAGCGGCCGTATTGCAGAGAAGGAATAAAAATAACAAAATCTTCCATCCCTTGTTCAGGTATATATTTTCGACTTTTGCAAATATTACTAACAGCAAGTAAGCAGCGGCTGTACTTGATTGATAGATAAATATACATGAAAGGGAGATGTAACATGAAACAGTGGAAGAAATTATTAATGGTGTTTATGTGTGCAGGAGTCATAATGGGAGTTACTGCCTGTGGAAGAGACAATAATGCAGATGACAATGCAGCTGTACAGGATGGAGCAGCGGATGATAACGACAGCAAAGACAAGAATAGTACAGACAATAACAATGGAAAAAATGACACCACAGACAGTACCACAAATAACGACAAGACAAACGGAGCGACAGACGGGACTGGAACCGGTGATGGAGAAGGGGTTATGGACGAAATCGGCGACGATGTGAAGGACGGAGTAGAGGATATCGGAGATGACCTGGACGGAAACAACACAAAGGATAATAACGAAACGAATAACAGATAAATAAAATAGCTTCAGAGGGTCCTCCTTCTATAACAAACACAGCTTTTACAATACAGTGCTGTGAGTTATGGAAAAGGGGACCTTTATATGTTATAATGGCCGTTATATAAGGAATGAAAAAAAGGAGGCAGTTATGCGTTTCAGGCCATGTATTGATATACATAACGGAAAGGTCAAACAAATTGTGGGCGGAAGCCTTACAGATGAAGGAAATCTTGCAGAAGAGAATTTTGCATCTGCCAGGCCGGCAGATTATTTTGCAGATATATATAAAAGAGACGGGTTAAAGGGGGGGCACGTAATTCTGTTGAATCCGCCCGCATCTGAATATTACAGACAGACAAGGGAACAGGCATTGCAGGCGCTTGCAGCTTATCCGGGAGGACTTCAGATCGGCGGAGGAATTACAGCTGAGAACGCAGAAGAATATCTAAACGCAGGTGCGAGTCATGTGATTGTTACCTCCTATGTATTCTGCGGTGGACAGATTCACTGGGAGCATCTGAAGGAGCTTTGCAGGACAGTTGGAAGGGAGCATGTTGTACTTGACGTAAGCTGCCGGAAAAGGGGAGAAGACTACTATGTCGTAACTGACCGCTGGCAGAGGTTTACAGAAGTAAGATTGACACATCAGGTTCTGAGCAGTCTGTCAGAATTTTGTGATGAATTCTTGGTGCATGGGGTGGATGTAGAAGGAAAAGCTTCAGGAATCGACGAAAGTCTGGCAGCACTTCTTGGAGGCTTTAAGGGGCTTCCTGTTACTTATGCCGGAGGAATCGGAAATCTTGAGGATATTGAGAGATTCCGTCAGGTTACCGGGGGGAGTATTGATATTACTATTGGAAGTGCATTGGATCTTTTTGGCGGTTCTCTTCCATATGATAAGATAAAGTGTATGGTGTGAAGAGAGGGTAAACACTTTGAAAACAGCACATAAACTGGTTGAATTGCCTTCCTGATAGTGCTAGAATGGAAAATGAGTAAATTTACGGATAAGGAGTATTTTATCGACATGGGTTTAATACAGAAAATATTTGGAACACATAGTCAGAACGAATTAAAGAGGATCTATCCGATTGCCGATGCGATTGAAGGTCTTGAACCTGTTATGCAGGAGCTTTCTGACGACGAGCTTAAGGCCAAGACAAGGGAATTCAGAGAGCGTCTGAAAGAAGGAGAGACGTTAGATGATATCCTTCCAGAGGCTTATGCAGTGGTACGGGAAGCGGCAAGCAGAACTTTAGGCATGAAGCATTACCGGGTTCAGCTTATTGGCGGTATTATTCTTCATCAGGGGCGTATTGCGGAGATGAAGACTGGCGAGGGTAAAACACTGGTGTCCACACTTCCTGCCTATTTGAATGCTCTGAGCGGAGAGGGTGTGCACATTGTAACAGTAAATGATTATCTGGCAAAGCGTGATGCCGAGTGGATGGGACAGGTTCATGAGTTTTTGGGACTGACGGTGGGTGTAGTTCTGAATAGTATGGACAACGACGAGCGGCGTGCAGCGTATAATTGTGATATTACTTATGTGACGAACAATGAGCTTGGTTTTGATTATTTAAGAGATAATATGGTTATTTATAAGGAACAGCTGGTGCAGAGAGGGCTGAAATATGCCATCATCGATGAGGTCGATTCTGTACTGATCGACGAAGCGCGTACACCGCTTATTATATCCGGACAAAGCGGCAAGTCTACAAAGCTTTATGAGGCATGCGATATTCTTGCACGTCAAATGGAGCGGGGAGAGGCCAGCGGAGAGTTCTCCAAGATGAATGCGATTATGGGCGAGGACATTGAAGAGAGCGGGGATTTTATCGTAAATGAAAAGGAAAGAAATATTAACCTGACAGAGGATGGAGTCAGGAAGGTGGAGAAATTTTTCCATATCGAAAACCTTGCAGATCCGGAAAATCTGGAGATTCAGCACAATATTATCCTTGCGCTGAGGGCACATAATCTGATGTTCCGTGATCAGGATTATGTAGTAAAGGATGAGCAGGTTCTGATTGTTGATGAATTTACCGGACGTATTATGCCGGGACGCCGTTATTCTGACGGACTGCATCAGGCGATTGAGGCGAAAGAACGTGTAAAGGTAAAGAGAGAGAGCAAGACACTGGCAACAATTACGTTCCAAAATCTTTTTAATAAATTTGTTAAAAAGGCAGGTATGACAGGTACGGCACTCACGGAGGAGAAAGAATTTCGTGAAATCTATGGGATGGATGTTGTAGAGATTCCGACAAATGTCCCGGTTATCCGTGAAGATCTGGAGGATGTCGTATATAAGACACAGCGGGAAAAATTCAAAGCTGTCTGTGATGAGATAGAGAAGGCACATGGCAGACATCAGCCGGTACTGGTCGGGACGATTACAATTGAAAATTCCGAGCTGATAAGTACGATGCTGAGAAAGCGCGGAATTAAGCACAATGTTTTAAATGCGAAATTCCATGAGATGGAGGCTGAGATTGTTGCTCAGGCGGGAGTGCATGATGCAGTTACAATTGCCACCAACATGGCAGGACGCGGTACGGATATTAAGCTTGATGAAGAAGCAAAGGCAGCAGGGGGGCTTAAGATCATCGGTACAGAGCGTCACGAGTCCAGGCGTATAGACAATCAGCTGCGCGGCCGTTCCGGACGGCAGGGGGATCCGGGAGAATCTAGATTCTACATTTCGCTTGAGGACGATTTGATGCGTCTCTTTGGTTCGGAAAGACTGATGGGTATTTTTGAGACGCTTGGTGTGGAAGAAGGAGAGCAGATTGAGCATAAGATGCTGACCAGTGCTATAGAGAAGGCTCAGCAGAAAATTGAGAATAACAATTTTGGAATCCGAAAAAATCTTCTGGACTATGACCAGGTTATGAATGAGCAGAGGGAAATCATCTATGAAGAGCGGCGGCGTGTGCTGGATGGCGAGAACATGCGGGATTCTATCTTTCATATGATAAGTGATTATATAGAAAATGTTGTGGACGCGGAGATCTCCCAGGATGCTGATTCTGAGGACTGGGATCTTGTGTCTCTGAATAGAACAATCTTTCCGGTCATTCCGATGGAGCCGGTGATTTCAGAAGAAATCAGGGGAATGAGTCAGAAGGAACTGAAGCATATGTTAAAGGAACGGGCGGCAAAGGCATATGAGGCGAAGGAGGCAGAATTTCCGGAGCCGGAGCATCTGCGTGAGATTGAACGGGTCATTCTTCTTAAGGTAATTGATGCCCGTTGGATGGACCATATTGACGATATGGATCAGCTTCGCCAGGGAATCGGACTTCAGGCCTATGGAAACCGTGATCCAAAGGTTGAGTATAAGATGCTGGGCTATGATATGTTCGGAGAGATGACAAGGGGAATTACCGAAAACACGGTCCGTGTACTGTTCCATGTGAAAATTGAGCAGAAGGTGGAGCGTGAGCAGGTGGCAAAGGTGACCGGTACCAATAAGGACGAAAGTGCTGTACGTGCGCCGAAGAAGCGTGCCGAGAAGAAGGTATATCCGAATGATCCATGTCCATGCGGAAGCGGAAAAAAATATAAGCAGTGCTGCGGCCGTAAGTAGATAGAGGAAGCAGATAGATTTAGAAAAAGAAAGAGGTGACGAAAAGGTGGTTGAATTAGATCAGTTTAAAAGTATTCTCAGTGCATACAAAGAACCTCTTGTCGAGATGAGGGATTCACTTTGACCTCGCAGGCAGAGAGAAAAGAATAGAAGAGCTTGAGCATAAGATAGAAGAGCCCGGATTCTGGGATAGCCCTGAAGAATCACAGAAAATTATGAAGGAGCTTAAGCAGCAGCAGGAGCTTGTGAAGACTGTGCATACACTGGACACAAGATATGAGGATATAGGGCTTTTGATTGAGATGGGTTACGAGGATGAGGATGTATCTGTTATTGAGGAGATTGAAGCTGAGCTGAAGGAATTCGAGACAGCTTTTGAAGCTCTGCGGATACAGACGCTTCTATCTGGTGAATACGATTCCTGCAGTGCTATTGTTACACTTCATGCGGGAGCAGGAGGGACGGAATCCTGTGACTGGGCGGGTATGCTTTATCGTATGTATAACCGCTGGGCAGAGAGGAAAGGATTTTCCGTACAGGTTTTGGACTATCTGGATGGAGATATTACAGGGATCAAGACAGTTACATTTGAGGTGAGCGGCGAGAATGCCTATGGTTATCTGAAATCAGAAAAAGGTGTGCACAGGCTTGTGCGGATTTCTCCGTTTAATTCTGCCGGAAAGCGGCAGACTTCGTTTGCTTCCTGCGATGTAGTACCGGATATTGAGGATGATATTGATATTGAGATAGCAGATGATGAGATTAAGATTGATACTTATCGGGCAAGCGGAGCGGGAGGCCAGCATGTAAATAAAACCTCTTCAGCAATCCGGATTACACATCTGCCGACGGGAATCATTGTGCAGTGCCAGAATGAGCGTTCCCAATATTTTAATAAAGAGAAGGCAATGCAGATGCTGAAGGTAAAGCTCCGTCTTATGAGGGAGCAGGAGCAGGCCGAAAAGGTATCCGGCATCCGCGGTGAGGTGAAGGAAATCGGGTTCGGTAATCAGATTCGCTCCTATGTTATGCAGCCGTATACCCTGGTAAAGGACCACAGAACGAATACGGAGAGCAGCAATGTGACGGCTGTTCTGGATGGAAATATAGATATGTTTATAAATGCGTACCTTGTCGGACGATAGTCCGCCAGCCCCGGAAGGGGCATGAGTTACGGGATGCTCGTATGAGTATACCTTGTCGGACGATAGTCCGCCAGCCCCGTAAGGGGATAAGGAGCATGTATTGCAGAAGGATAAGAGGGAGGAAGGATTATGGTAAATATAGCAGTAATGGGTTACGGGACGGTAGGCTCCGGTGTTGTGGAGGTTATTAATACGAATGGTACAAGAATTAATCAGAGAATCGGGGATGAGCTGAATGTAAAATACGTGCTGGATCTCAGAGATTTTCCTGAAGATCCTGTGCAGGAGAAGATTATCCATAATTTTGAGACAATTATAGAGGATGAGGATATTAAAGTTGTCGTGGAGGTTATGGGAGGAATTGAGCCTGCCTATACATTTGTAAAAAGAAGTCTTCAAGCAGGAAAAAGTGTGGCAACCTCCAACAAGGCTCTGGTAGCAAAGCATGGGGCAGAGCTTCTTTCAATTGCAAAGGAGAAGAATATTAACTTTTTATTTGAGGCGAGTGTAGGCGGCGGAATTCCGATTATCCGTCCTCTTAACTCTTCTCTGACCGCGGATGAGATTGAGGAAATTACTGGTATTTTGAATGGAACTACTAATTATATGCTGACGAAGATGTTTTATGAAGGGGCAGACTATGACACGGTACTCAAAGAGGCGCAGGCTAATGGTTATGCTGAGCGTAATCCGGAGGCAGATGTTGAAGGGTACGATGCCTGTAGAAAGGTTGCAATTCTTTCTTCGTTGATTTCCGGGCAGCAGGTGGATTTTGAGGATATCTACTGTGAAGGTATTACGGAAATTACGGTAGAGGATATGAAATACGCAAAGGCGATGGGGACTACAATTAAGCTTCTGGCCTCCAGCAAGCGCCGCGGCAGCCGTCTACATGCGATTGTAGCTCCGTGTATGCTTTATCCGGAGCATCCGTTGTATAATGTAAACGGTGTGTTTAATTCTATTTTTGTGCATGGAAATGTACTGGGGGATGCTATGTTTTACGGAAGCGGTGCAGGAAAGCTGCCAACGGCAAGTGCTGTTGTTGCGGATGTAGTAGATGCCGCAAAGCACTTGAATCGTAATATTATGACCATGTGGAAGCAGGAAAAGCTGCAGCTTGAGGATAAGGCTGATGCAAAACGCCGGTTTTTTATCCGAATCAAAGGTGAAGAGAAGGAATTGCTGCCGGATCTGAAATATTCTTTTGGAGAAGTTGATATTGTACATGCAGAAGGCGTGGAGGGAGAATTTGGATTCGTGACTCCGGTGATGATGGAAGGCGATTATGATACAAGAGCAAAGCGCTATAAGGACAGAATTCTACATATGATACGTATTGAGGATTAGTGAGCGGGATATCAGGATACAGGATATTAAACTGCAGGGGTTCAGACGGGAGACAGAAAAATGAAATATATTGTAGTATTGAGCGACGGAATGGCGGGAAGACCATTAGATGAGCTTGGAGGCCGGACGACGCTTGAAGCGGCGCATACGCCGTGTATGGACAGATTAGCGAAGATGTCGGAGCTTGGAATGGCTTGTATGGTACCGAAAGGGATGGCTCCAGGAAGTGATACGGCAAACCTGGCAGTAATGGGATATGACCCCAGAGTTTATTATACAGGCCGTTCGCCGCTTGAGGCACTCAGCATCGGTGTAGATATGGAAGAGTCAGATGTGTCATTCCGGTGTAATATTGTTACTCTGAGCGAGGAAGAAGGCCCTTATGAGGAAAGGATTATACTGGATCACAGTTCAGATGAGATAAGTACAGAGGAGGCAGTGGTTCTGCTTAAGGACTTGAAGGAAGGACTCAAAAAAGAGGGGTATGAATTTTATGCCGGAACCAGCTACCGCCATCTGCTGGTTCAAAAGGACGGAAGAGTGTTACAGCTTACTCCGCCTCATGATATACTGACAAAGAAAATCGGGGAGTATCTTCCGGAGGATGAGGTGCTTTGTGATATGATGAAGAGAAGCTACGAGCTTCTTGAATATCATCCGATCAACGAGGCGCGCAGAAAAAGAGGATTAAAACCAGCAAATTCGGTTTGGTTCTGGGGCGCCGGCAAAAAGCCGGCTCTTACCTCCTTTGAGGACAGGACGGGAAAAAAGGGGGTTATGATTTCAGCAGTTGACCTTTTAAAAGGGATTGCCGTCGGAGCAGGGATGGAGCGTATCATTGTAGAGGGTGCAGACGGCGGTCTTCACACTAACTACAGAGGAAAGGCCCAGGCAGCGGTGCGGGCACTTGTAGATGAAGACTGTGATTTCGCGTATATTCATATAGAAGCACCGGATGAGATGGGACATCAAGGAATTATTTCAGATAAAATTACCGCTATAGAGCGGGTGGATCAAGAAGTGCTTGCCGTGGTTTCAGGTGAGCTTGATGCAGAAGGAGTGGATTACAGGCTTCTTCTTCTTCCGGATCATCCGACTCCGATTGAAGTGCGTACGCATACGGATGAGGCAGTCCCGTATCTGCTTTATGACAGTACGGTAAAGACCAAGGGAAAGCCTTTTTATAATGAGAGGACTGCATCGGAAACTGAAAATAACTGGACGGACGGATATAAGCTGCTCGGTCATTTACTACAGGAGGAACTATGCTAATCGTTAAAAAATTCGGCGGCAGTTCTGTCGCAAACAAAGAAAGAATTTTCAATGTGGCAAAACGATGCATTGAGGATTACAAAGCCGGTCATGATGTGGTGGTAGTGCTTTCGGCTATGGGAGACACAACAGATGAATTGATTGCAATGGCGCGGGATATTAATCCCAATGCTAAAAAACGGGAGCTGGACATGCTGCTTACTACAGGAGAGCAGGTATCGGTGGCCCTTATGGCAATGGCGATGCAGGCTCTGGATGTGCCGGCAGTCTCATTGAATGCTTTTCAGGTAATGATGTACTCGACTTCCAGGCATGGAAACGCAAGATTTAAGCGTGTAGATACAAAGAGAATTCAGCATGAGCTGGACTCCAGGAAGATCGTGATTGTGACTGGATTTCAAGGAGTTAACAAATATGAAGACATTACAACGCTTGGCCGCGGCGGGTCTGATACGACGGCGGTAGCACTGGCGGCGGTGCTTCATGCGGACAAATGTGAGATTTATACAGATGTGGAGGGAGTCTATACGGCAGATCCACGTATCGTGAAAAATGCCAGAAAGCTTAACGTAATTACCTATGATGAGATGCTGGAGCTGGCGAGTCTGGGTGCAAAGGTTCTTCATAATCGTTCGGTTGAGATGGCGAAAAAATATAATGTAGAGCTGGTAGTACGTTCCAGCCTGAATTATTCAGAAGGGACAGTAGTCAAGGAGGCGTCTAATATGGAGAAAATGTTAGTAACAGGTGTTGCGGCCGATAGAAATACGGCAAGGATTTCGGTAATAGGAGTGGAAGATAAGCCGGGGACTGCGTTTCGTATCTTTGATACACTGGCAAAAAATAATATTAATGTAGATATTATTCTTCAGTCTGTAGGGCGTGAGGGAACAAAAGATATCTCCTTTACTGTTGCAGCCGATGATTTGAAAAAGGCTCTTGATTTCTTGGAGAAAAATAAAGAGCGCCTCACCATACAGCAGATTACACACAATGAAGATGTGGCCAAGTTGTCTGTGGTTGGGGCAGGAATGATGAGTAATCCGGGAGTAGCGGCGAAGATGTTCGAGACACTGTATAATTCACATGTAAATATTAATATGATATCTACTTCCGAGATCAGAATTACAGTTCTGGTGGCAGAAAAAGATATTGACAAGGCGATGAATGCAGTGCACGATGGGTTTGCAATTCCAGAATAGATGTTTTCGGTATAGGTAAATATAAATGTTATAAATAATATCTGATACAGGATGTCAGGAATCTGAGTTTGTAAGAAAACCGGTAATGATCTGTCTGTTTCCTTCAGATAAAGAGCGGAATCTGGTGATAAAATCCAGCTCGTCTTCTGTAAGATAGATAGAATCGCCGGTTTCTTTGCATTTTGTCAGATGATAAGAAGCCTTTGATTCTGCGACTCCGCTTGGATAAAAAGCAGGAGAAGAAAGAGGCTTCATAATCAGGTCGTCTATGCTGATACCGTAATACAGAGAAATGCGCACTAAAGTATCCAAATCAGGCGTGCGTTTGTTTGTCTCATAATTTGAGTATGCCTGTCTGGATACGTTAATGATTTTTCTGAATTCTTCCTGCGTCATTCCCATCTCAGTTCTTAAGAAACGCAGATTATTAGCCAATTGTATATTGGGCATGCTGCCGACCTCCGCAAGTTGCTTTCTGTTAGTATAGCAATTTGTCCAATAAATTGGTTAATATGCACCGAAACGTTACTAAATGAAGAAAAGCAACAAAGTGTTGCTTTACTCGACTGTGCTTAAGAAGCTGTTATGAAACCGGCCGGAAAAGGTGACCTCCTCGCCGAACCATGCAGGAGGCACAAAGGAAGAGGAGGAGGATTCGTCAGGGAATTCGACCTCGGCCAGTATAAGTGGAGCGAGATTTCCTTCAAAAACATCAAGTTCGATAATAAGAGATGTCTGCTCCAGCGGAATCATATAACGTTTTTTTCGAATGAGACGTCCGTCAATTTTGGGCAGGAGATGCTGATAAGCGCTTTCCGTGAGGGGAAGATTATATTCCTCTCGGATCATCAGTCCTTTTGACTTGTAGGTGAGTTCGTATTTTTCATTATCTCTTCGTATACGGATAACAGGGTCTGTATTCAGATAGCCCTGTTCAAGTGTACGGCAGGGAAATTCGCAGAGCCTGTCAGGAAGCTTGTGAATTAAATATTTGCGTTCAATTTCCATTTTGAGAGGCCTCCAAAATATAAAATATTTATTTTTGATAGATTAAGTATAATCAGGTTTACATGAAAAGTAAACAGTGTTAATATTAAAATAGTATGGTTTTACAGCGGAGAACAGGTTTACGTATCTGCTGATTTTCAAAAAAACTAAAAAGCAGGAGGATGCGAGGATGAAAAAGGTATGTGTATTGATGGCAGATGGCTTTGAAGAAATTGAAGCATTGACAGTAGTAGATTTGCTGAGACGGGCGCAGGTTTATGTGGATACCGTATCTATTACTGATGATTATATTGTCGGCGGCTCTCATGGAATTACAGTGCAGACGGAGGATTTGTTTGAGGAAGTTGATTTTGGGGAATTTGATATGCTGGTGCTTCCTGGAGGAATGCCGGGTACAACGAATCTTGGCGCTCATTCAGGGGTCAGAAAGGTAATACGGCAGTATGCAGATGAGGGAAGATATCTTGCGGCTATCTGTGCAGCGCCTACAGTTTTGAGTGATCTGGGTCTTTTAAAGGGTAAGCGGGTGACATGCTATCCTGCAATGGAAGAAAAGATAGAAGGTGCGGTGCTTACTGGAGCGCCGGTCATGTGGGATGGCAGCATCATAACCAGCCAGGGCGTAGGAACTGCAATTGATTTTTCTCTTAAGCTGATTGCAGTCCTGACTACTGCTGAAAAGGCCGAAGAAGTAGCCGATTCCATCGTTTACCGTTAAATGCAAAAATACTGCTTCAGATGAAATGTAATACTGGATATTTGAAATAGTTTGTGTTATACTTCTTTAATGAATGTAAGGAAATATGCCCATTTTAGCCCATTTTGAGGCGGGGATAGAAACAGGAGGAAAATAATAAATGAGTTTACAGGTGGAAAAATTGGAAAAAAACATGGCAAAGCTTACCATTGAAGTGTCTGCCGATGATTTAGAAAAAGCGCTTCAGAATGCATATACGAAGCAGAGAAAAAAAATCAATCTGCCGGGTTTTCGTAAAGGCAAGGTTCCGCGCCAGATGATTGAAAAGATGTACGGGCCGGAAATATTTTATGATGATGCGGCCAATGAGCTGATACCGAAGGCATATTCTGATGCATACGATGAAAGCGGCCTGGAGATTGTATCACAGCCGGAAATTGACGTGGTTCAGATAGAGAAGGGAAAGCCGTTTATTTTTACCGCAGAGGTGGCAGTGAAGCCGGCAGTAACGCTCGGACAGTACAAAGGTCTTGAGGTAGATAAAATTTCTTCGCGCGTAACACAGAAGGAGATAGACGCAAGGGTTCAGGAAGAAGCAGAGAAAAATGCAAGAACAGTAACCGTAGAGGATCGTCCGGTTCAGGATAAGGATGAGGTAATTCTTGACTTTGAGGGATTCGTTGACGGAGAAACATTTGAGGGCGGCAAAGGTGAAAATTATCCGCTGACTATCGGTTCCGGTTCCTTTATTCCAGGCTTTGAGGAGCAGTTAATTGGCGCAGAGGCCGAGAAGGAAGTGGAAGTGAAGGTCACCTTCCCGGAGGATTATCATGCCGAGAATTTGAAGGGCAGGGATGCAGTATTCAAATGTACGATTCACGAAATTAAGGCAAAAGAGCTTCCGGAGATTGATGACGAATTTGCGGCAGAGGTATCTGAGTTTGATACTTTAGAGGAATATAAGGCTGATGTAAAGGCAAAAATTAAGGAGCAGAAGCAGGCAGAAGGAAAAGAGAAGCAGGAGGATCAGGCTGTAGAGCAGGCGGTTGCAAATGCGTCTATGGAAATTCCTGATGCTATGGTGGAAACACAGGTACGTCAGATGGCAGATGATTTTGCGCAGAGGATTCAGGCGCAGGGTATGTCTATGGAGCAGTATTTCCAGTTTACGGGCATGACTGCCGAGAAGATGAGAGAAGAGTTAAGGCCGCAGGCACTGAAGCGTATTGAGACACGTCTTGTGCTGGAGGCAGTTGTTGAGGCGGAAAGCATTGAAGTTTCTGATGAGAAATTAGATGAAGAGATTCAGAAGATGGCAGAAAGATATAGAATGGAAGCAGATAAGCTCAAAGAATATATGGGCGAAAATGAGAAGAAGCAGATGAAGAATGATATTGCGGTTCAGGAGGCAATCACATTTATCGTCGAGAATGCTGTAGAAAAATAATTAGTGTAAACAGGGAGGCATATACATGAGTCTAGTACCTTATGTCATTGAACAGACCAGCCGCGGAGAACGCTCTTACGACATCTATTCAAGGTTATTAAAGGACAGAATTATATTTTTGGGAGAAGAGGTCAGTGATACTTCTGCAAGTATTATTGTTGCGCAGCTTTTGTTTTTGGAGGCAGAGGACCCGGAGAAGGATATTCATCTGTATATCAACAGCCCGGGCGGTTCTGTAACTGCAGGAATGGCAATTTATGATACGATGCAGTACATTAAATGTGATATTGAGACAATCTGTATCGGTATGGCAGCCAGCATGGGTTCGTTTTTGTTGTCTGGAGGTACGAAGGGCAAAAGGCTGGCTCTTCCGAATGCTGAGATTATGATCCACCAGCCGTCAGGCGGAGCCAGAGGGCAGGCAACGGAAATTCAGATTGCAGCAGAGCATATTCTTCGGACAAAAAAGAAATTAAATGAGATGCTGGCAGAAAATACCGGGCAGCCGCTGGAGGTTATAGAACGCGATACGGACAGGGATAATTTTATGTCCGCAGAGGAGGCCAAGGCTTATGGTCTGATTGACGAGGTTATTACACGGCGTTAAATGCTGGATATATTTATATGATACTTGTAAGTTGTAAGAAGTGGAGAGTAGAAGATGATAGGGAGAATTGAAGAGCCGGTGAGGTGTTCGTTCTGCAATAAGCCGCAGGCACAGGTGCATAAGCTGATTGCTGGTCCGAATGGGATCTATATCTGTGATGAGTGTGTGGACGTGTGTGCAGAGATTATCGAGGAAGAGATGGCTTATGACGATGACGGAGCGTGGAGTCCGTTTTCGGATATAAATCTTCTAAAGCCGGAGGAAATTAAGGAATTTCTGGATGAATATGTAATTGGGCAGGAGGAAGCAAAGAAGGTTCTTGCCGTTGCAGTATATAATCATTATAAGCGTATTATGGCAGAGAAGGATTTGGGAGTAGAGCTTCACAAGAGTAATATTCTGATGCTTGGTCCTACCGGATGCGGGAAGACGCTTTTGGCCCAGTCTCTTGCTAAGATTTTGAATGTGCCGTTTGCAATTGCCGATGCTACAGCGCTTACAGAGGCCGGCTATGTGGGAGAGGATGTAGAAAATATTCTTCTTAAAATCATACAGGCGGCGGATGGAGATATTGAACGTGCAGAGTACGGGATTATCTATATTGATGAGATAGATAAGATTACGAGAAAATCCGAGAATCCTTCAATTACAAGAGATGTGTCAGGTGAAGGAGTACAGCAGGCTCTCCTGAAGATTATAGAGGGAACCGTTGCCAGTGTTCCGCCTCAGGGAGGGAGAAAGCATCCGCATCAGGAATTAATTCAGATTGATACCACTAATATTTTATTTATCTGCGGCGGTGCTTTTGAAGGAATTGATAAGATTATTGAGAAGAGAATTGACCAGAAATCTATTGGATTTAATGCACAGATTGCTGAGAAGCATGAGGAAGATGTAGATAAGCTTCTAAGACAGGTGCTTCCGCAGGATCTGGTGAAGTATGGACTGATTCCGGAGCTTGTAGGCCGCGTACCGGTAAATGTTGCGCTTGAAATGCTGGATAAAAAAGCATTGGTGCGGATTCTTACAGAGCCGAGAAATGCAATTGTAAAACAGTATCAGAAAATGTTGGAATTAGATGGTGTGGAGCTCACTTTTGATAAGGATTCTCTGGAAGAGATTGCAGGTATTTCTCTTAAGAGAAAGACAGGTGCCAGGGGGCTCCGGGCGATTATGGAAAATATCATGATGGATATCATGTATCATGCTCCGTCGGATGAGTCTCTGCGGGTATGTCATATTACGGCAGATGTTGTACGAGGTGAGACTGAGCCGGAGTGTGAGCATGCAGCCGTCAGACCGGAAAGTGCATAGTAATTAAGGCGGGTGCAGAGTTTTGCGCCCGCTTTTATAATTGCAGACAATGAGCCGGGGCAGTTATGATTTTTGATAAGAGTAATTTATTTAGGCATCAAAGGTTGTAAAACAGGAGAGTATGTATGGAAAATGAAATGATGAGCCTGCCGATGGTAGCACTTCGAGGGATGACTGTACTGCCTGAAGAGATTGTACGGTTCGATGTGAGCAGAGAAAAATCTCTGCAGGCAATTGAGCAGGCAATGCGGGAAGAACAGAAATTATTTCTGACCGCGCAGAAACGTGTAGATACTGATGAACCGAAAATTGGGGATTTATACCGGATGGGTTGTGTTGTATCAATTAAACAGATTGTTAAGCTGCCCAAAAAGGTAAGCCGTGTACTGGCCGTGGGAGAGAAAAGAGCAGAAATGGAGTACATGGAGCAGGAGCTTCCTTATCTCCGGGCAGATGTAAAGATAATATGTGAATTGGATGAAAAAAGCCGGGCTCTCGAAGAGGATTCTGTGGGAAGTGAAGCATTGATGCAGAGTCTGAAGGAGATGTTCAAAAAATATATGTCTAAGAATCCGAAGCTTGCAAAAGAGCTGGGAGTACAGATTGACGAGATACTTTCTCTTAAGAAGCTGGTGGATACGATAGCGGCAAACCTTCCTATGAATTATGTAGAGGCCCAGGAGATTCTGGAACAGCAGGACTTAGGAAAACGTTATGAGATGGTAGCTGTAAAGGTAGTCAATGAGATACGCATCATGACAATTAAGGAAGAGCTGCAGGAAAAATTAAAGTTAAAGGTTGACAAAAATCAAAAGAATTATATTCTTCGTGAGGAGATGAAGCTGATCCGTGAGGAGCTGGGCGAGGATGACATACAGTCAGATGCGGAGGAATTTGAGAAGGCAGTTTCAGAGCTTCAGGCTTCTGAAGAGGTAAAAGAGAAGCTGGCAAAGGAGATTAAGAGATTTAAAAGCTCTGTAAACAGTGCAGCGGAAAATGGTGTTATCCGCACTTATATTGAAACGATGCTTGAGATGCCCTGGGATAAGAGATGTGAGGAACGCCGGGATATTCATTATGCCCAGAAGGTTCTGGATGAGGATCACTATGGGCTGGAAAAGGTGAAGGAAAGAATTCTGGAATTTCTGGCGGTACGAGCATTGACTGAAAAAGGAGAAACCCCGATTTTGTGTCTTTTCGGACCTCCGGGAACCGGAAAAACCTCGATTGCAAAGTCTTTAGCAAAAGCACTTGGGAGGCCGTATGTGCGTGTTTCTCTAGGTGGTGTGCGTGATGAGGCTGAGATACGCGGGCATAGAAAAACCTATGTGGGAGCGATGCCGGGCAGAATAGCAAGCAGCTTAAAGCAGGCCGGTGTCAAAAATCCTCTTATGCTGCTGGATGAGATTGATAAGATAAGTAATGATTATAAAGGGGATACCTTTTCGGCACTTTTAGAGGTGCTGGATTCAGAGCAGAATATGAGTTTTCGTGACCACTATCTGGAGGTGCCGGTAGATTTGTCTGAGGTTTTGTTTGTTACGACTGCCAATACGCTTCAGACGATTCCGAGGCCTCTTCTTGACCGTATGGAAATTATTGAGATTAACAGCTACACCGAAAATGAGAAGATGCATATTGCAGCCGAGCATCTTATACCAAAACAGCTTAAGCGCCACGGGCTTAAGGAGAAGCAGGTGTCGATCAGTAAAAAAGCGGTTTGGAGGATGGCAAGGAGCTATACAAAGGAGGCCGGGGTCAGGCAGCTGGAGAGAAAGATCGGTGAAATATGCCGGAAATCAGCAAGAGAGATTCTGGAGGAAAAGAGGAAGAGCGTGCATGTCACAGAGCGTAACCTGAAGAACTATCTGGGCAGAGAGCTTTACAGATACCAGCCGGCAAATAAGAGTGATGAGGCAGGAATCGTGCGGGGTCTTGCCTGGACGAGTGCAGGCGGTGATACGCTGGAGATAGAGGTGAACATTATGCCGGGCGAGGGTGAGATACTTCTGACCGGCCAGCTGGGAGATGTGATGAAGGAATCTGCAAGAGCGGGAATCAGCTATATTCGTTCGGTAGGAAAAAAATATAAAATAGATGAAAGCTTTTTTAAGGAGCATGATGTTCATTGTCATATTCCGGAAGGAGCAGTTCCAAAGGATGGCCCTTCTGCCGGGATTACAATGGCGACTGCAATGCTTTCTGCTGTCACAGGAAAAAAGGTGCGTGCAGATGTAGCGATGACCGGTGAGATTACACTGAGAGGCCGGGTACTTGCGATCGGAGGCCTAAAAGAAAAGCTTCTGGCAGCAAAAAATGCAGGAATTGCGACTGTGATTATCCCGAAGGAAAATGAAGCAGATATAAAGGAAATGTCTGATGAAATCACGGGTGGTCTTGAAATACGGGCAGTTTCCCATATGGATGAGGTGTTGAAGATTGCCTGGTCAGGCTCAAAAGGGAACTCAAAACAAAAAAATAAATAAGGAAAAATGTATGGTTATAAAAAATATTCAGTTGGAGACGGTGTGCGGAATTACAAGTACACTGCCGGATAATAGTCTGCCGGAGATTGCATTTGCGGGCAAATCTAATGTGGGGAAATCTTCGTTAATTAATGCGCTTATGAATCGAAAGTCCTATGCAAGGATATCTGCAACTCCGGGAAAGACACAGACAATTAATTTTTATAATATCAATGATATACTTTATCTGGTAGATTTACCCGGATATGGCTACGCAAAGGTATCTGAGAAGGAGAAGAAGGAGTGGGGCCGCCTGATTGAGCGGTATCTGCATGGTTCCGGACAGCTCAAGGCGGTATTTCTCCTGATTGATATCCGGCATGATCCGTCAGCAAATGACAAGCTGATGTATGACTGGATTGTGTCTCAGGGATATGAGCCGATTATCATTGCAACGAAGCTGGATAAAATTAAGAGAAGCCAGACGGCGAAACAGATGAAAGCGTTGAAGCAGGGGCTTGCTCTGTGTTCAGAAACAAAGGTGATTCCTTTTTCTGCCGTGACAAAGCAAGGAAGAGACGAAATCTGGGAACTTGTCGAGAAAGAATATCTGAACATGGAGCAGGAAATATAGAAAAAGCAGGCGAAAGAAGCAGTATAGAAAAAGTAATATAAAAAGAATAAAAAAAGCAATATGGACGAAATAAAAGAAAGAAGTAATATAGAAGAGATAAAAAGGGAGAAGTGACATGGAAGAAATAAAAGGGAGAAGTGGAGTAGGAGATGGATACAGGATTTAAGAAGAAGCTCCAAGATGGGCGTCCGTATTGGAAGGTGGCTGTAAGTCTTGCTTTCAGTTTATTCGGCACGATTCTTTTTGTCTATGCAGGTTTCCGGCTGCTGCTGTTTTTCATGCCGTTTGTGATTGGCTGGGTGATTGCGTATATTGCACATCCGGTTGTAAGCTGGCTGGAAAGGCGTATGAAAATTGTGAGAAAGCTTGGTTCGATGCTGATTATTGTGGGTGTGCTGGCAGCAGTGGGATTCTGTATTTATTTGATAGTAAGCAGACTGTGGCGTGAGATTGCCGGAGTGATACAGAATATGCCTAAGATGTATGAGGATCTGGAGAGCGGCCTGTCTGAGATAGGCCGCAGTACAAGCGGCCTTTTTGAGATGCTTCCTGATGGAGTACAGAAGGTCTGGGGAGAGACAGTGAGCAATTTGAACCAGACTATGGGAAACATCATTGCAAGAATCAGTGAGCCTACCGTTACGGCTGCCGGGAATCTTGCCATGCGTATTCCCTCCGCCCTGATTGCAGTAATTGTTACATTTATCTCAGCATATTTTTTTATTGCAGAGCAGGAGGAAGTGGCTGACTGGGTAAAAAAGGTAACTCCGGATTCTATTGCCAGCCGGATGGGTATGGTTTCGGATAATTTGAAATATGCAGTAGGAGGCTACTTTAAAGCTCAGCTGAAGATCATGGCAGTAGTGTTTGCAATTCTGCTGCTGGGCTTTATTATATTGCATATACATTTTAGTTTTCTGCTGGCAATTTTAATTGCATTTTTAGATTTTCTGCCGTTTTTTGGGACAGGAACTGCACTTCTTCCATGGGCGTTTTATAAATTTATGGTAAGTGATTATAAAATGACAGTAGGACTGATTATTCTGTACGGTGTTACACAGCTGGTGCGTCAGCTGATTCAGCCTAAGCTTGTGGGAGACAGTATGGGAATGAAGCCTTTGGTTACCTTGTTTTTGCTCTATGTGGGGTATAAAGCAGGAGGTGTTTTCGGTATGATTTTTGCAGTGCCGGCAGGATTGATTGTAATCAACTTGTACAAAGCAGGGGCATTTGATTATATATTGGATGATGTAAAGATTCTGACAGAAGGAGTGTTAAGTCTTAGGAATCGGTCATGATAAAGATGTTGTTGGAGGAATACAGTGGATTTTGAGAGATTTCTGGAGGGGATAACAGAAGAGGGGAGAAGGCAGAGAGCAGAGCTGGCAGACTTTGAAAAGTGGCTCAAATATGTATGTGCGTTTGCTAATGAAAAGGGAGGAATCCTGGTTTTTGATGTTTCTGATAACAGGATAAGAGTAGATGGACAAGATATGACGCCGCAGGAGGCTCAGGAGTTTGTAAAACAGAAGGTGGCGGAATGTATTGAGCCGTTTCTGCAGCTATCTTTAAGGATATTGGAGGCCGAAAATGGAAACACATTTTTGCTGGCTGAAATACCGGCCGGCCGTGAAACACCGTATTATTATACCGGAGGGGAGACAGCAGAGGTATATATAAAAGCTGAGGCCGGAGGAATTATCGCCGGTCGTGAGGAGCTTAGAAAATTGGTGTTTCGAGGAGAAGATGTATCTTATGATGCATTGTGCTCAGGATACGATGTGAAGGAAATCTCTTTTACTGAATTTGCCGGGTGTTATCAAGAGTGCACGGGAAAGAGCATGACTGAGAAGAAGCTTGAGGAATTTGGCATGACTGTAGAAGGAAGAGTGACGAATGCCGGGATTCTCTTTTCAGATTCCTGTCCGGTTTTTCATTCCCGGATATTTTGTACCAGATGGCGTGGAACGGATAAAAGCATGGGCCGGACAGGGATCGAGGATAGTGAAGGATATTCAGGAAATCTCATCTATCTTCTGAACAGAGGCATAAGCTTTGTAAGGCGGAATATGAACAGTCTGTGGAAGAATACGAAAGATTCCCGCATAGAAATGCCGGATTACTGCGGTGTGAGTGTATTTGAGGGACTTGTGAATGCTTTGGCGCATAGAGATTATATGATTCGAGAAAGTGAGATTCATATTGACATGTTTGATGATCGTCTGGTGATCTATTCGCCGGGCGGAATGCCGGATGGGACAAGGATTCAGGATCGGAAGCAGGGACTGCTTTTATCCGCAAGACGGAACCCGGCAGTGGCGAATATTTTTCAGAAGCTTGGGTATATGGAGCAAAAGGGGAGTGGTCTGGGCAGGATAAGAAAAGCCTGCAAAGATGCGGCAAATTATAGTGGCCAAAAAGCTCCGGAATTTTATTCGGATGACGGACAATTTACGGTTATTCTGAAAAATATGAATTATGAGGACAAAAGACAGGAGCAGCTTATTCTGACTGAGAAGGAAAAGAAGGTACTGGCGCTGGTTGCAGAATTCCCAACCATTTCGACAGATCATATCAGTCAGAGAAGCGGGATTGCAAAGCGTACGGTGGAACGTATACTGCAGTCTCTGAAAAAAAAGGGAATTCTCATTCGAGAAGGCTCCAGACGGAGCGGATACTGGAGAGTTGTTGAGGAGGTTCTCGAATAAAGTATTTTTACCACTTATATTCTAAAATTAACCAGTTATTCTTAATTCATGGAAAATCTTCTTTGTTTTCTTTATAATGTCATCAAGAAAACAAGGGAGGTGGTTGTGGTGCAGGTTGAAGTAAAGATTGACGGGGCATATGCGGAACCTAAAATAATTATACTGACGGCTTCTATGACTGAGTCTGTAAATAGCATTGTGAAAAGACTATCAGAAGATATCCCGCAGATAATATCCGGCAGTAAGGACGATAAAATAGAAGTGCTTAGACAGGAGGATTTGATCCGGATATATGCTGGTTCTGGAAAAATTTTTGCGGTGACAGACAGGGGCGAATATACGCTGCGATTAAGACTATATGAGATAGAAGAAAGGCTGAATCCGCATCAGTTTATTCGTATTTCAAATTCGGAGATTATTAACCTGAAGAAGGTCAGGAATTTTGACTTGAGCTTTACAGGTACGATTTGTGTTAAATTATCGAATGGATCTACTTCTTATGTATCCAGACGGTATGTATCCAGGATTAAAAAAATATTAGGAATATGAGGTGGAAAAATGAAAAAAAAGATAATTTTACGGAGCATCTTAGGGATTCCGATTGGAGTAGCAGTTGGTTATTTAATTACTATACTGATTTCACTTGCATGGGCGGGAGATTATTATTCTCCTTGTGTACCAGAATTAATTTTAGTGGCAGGAAGTGAGCTCCGCGCAGTTATATTTCAGACTTTTCTATGCAGTCTGCTGGGCGCCGGCTTTGCAGCTAGTTCAATTATATGGGAGATCGAGCATTGGAGTATCGTAAAACAGACAGGGATTTATTTTCTGATTGTCTCCGTGATTATGATGCCGGCTGCTTATTTTGCATATTGGATGGAGCACAGTATCGCCGGCTTTCTTAGCTATTTCGGAATTTTTGTTTTTATTTTTGTCATCATTTGGCTGATACAGTTTATAGCCGGCAGAAGGAATGTCAAAAAGCTAAACGAAAATCTTCATAAAGTATTTTATCACGGATAGCCGGCTTTTTTTAAATTGAGATATGTTATATGATGGACCGGAGAACAGATTTGGAGGTTTATATAATTATGGAACTTCGGGTTTTGCAATATTTTCTTGCTGCTGCAAGGGAAGAAAATATTACCCGCGCCGCAGCGTTTCTTAACATTACTCAGCCGACCCTGTCAAGACAGCTTATGCAGATGGAGGAGGAACTGGGTGTTAAATTATTTCACCGGGGCAGGCATAATATTTTACTGACTGAGGAAGGGCTGCTTCTTCGCCGCCGGGCGCAGGAAATTGTAGACCTAACAATGAAAACGGAAAAAGAGCTGAAATATGGAGCGGAAATTATTTCAGGTGAAATTGCAATTGGTTGCGGGGAAGCGCGGAACATGGGACCGCTTTCGGAGATGATGGCGTCTTTTCAGCAGAAATATCCTGACGTGAGTTTCCATATTTACACGGCTATTGCAGATGATGTAAAGGAACGGCTGGAAAATGGCGTTTTGGATATGGGACTTTTACTGGAACCCGTAGAAATCAGCAGGTATCATTATGTGCGGATGCCTATGGAGGAAAAATGGAGGGTGCTGATACGTAAGGATTCTGCTTTGGCAGAAAAGGACAGGATTACTCCTGAGGATTTAGCAGGTCAGCCGCTGATTGTGGCGGAACGTCCGTCTGTACGGAATGAATTGGAAAATTGGTTTGGGCAGACAGCAGAGGATATACGTGTTGTTTGTACCTGTAATCTCTCACATAGTAATCAAATGGATATGGTAGAGAAAAAAATTGGAGCTGCGATGACAATGGACTTTTCCTGTAAACACGATATGCTATGCTTAAGACCGCTTGAGCCGGAGCTGACAAGCGGGTGTGTATTGGTATGGAAAAAGAATCTGCCGCTTTCGATAGTGATGACGCGTTTTATCGCTCATGTAAAGGAATGCTTGGAGAATGAGAAGTGTTCAGGGAGGCTGGATACATGAATATCAAAGATTTAAAAAATTTAGAAAAAAATATGCGTTTTAGATAAATTCTATATTTTTATTCCTAGTTTTTTTGTTGAAAATTCATATATATATATAGAGTTAAAATGTTTATAAGAATTTTCGATAACTGATATTTCACAAGATGTGATAAGCTGTTTCATATAGAAAATATATTACACTAGGAGGAAATATCATATGAAAATTGGAGTAACAGAAATCAGCCCCAGAAAGGTTCAGCAGGTGGCAGAAAAGAAATTTAAAGACGGGTATTATTGCTGCGAGGCGCTTGTAAGTGCAATTCGCGACGAGTTTAGGCTTGATGTCCCGGAAGAAGTAATTGCTATGGCGTCTGGGATGGCAGTTGGCGCCGGAAAATCAGGATGTGTCTGCGGTGCATTCAATGGTGGTATTCTTGCTCTCGGAATGTTCTTTGGGCGCACAGAGCAGGATGGGCCTTCAAATCCAAAAAGCATAAAATGTATGGAACTTACCAAAGAGCTTCATGACTGGTTCAAAAAAGCTAACCAGAAAAATGCAATTTGCTGCCGTGTTCTTACCAAAGAATTTGACAAAGGGCGTGGGGAACATAAAGAGCAGTGTATTTTCTTCACAGGTTTGTGTACCTGGAAGGTTGCACAGATTGTCTGTCGTGAGCTTGGTATCAAGAATCTTGATGAGATGGACGAGCCTGCTTTAAGACGTACTATAGCTGAAATTTAAAAATACATCTTGTTTTACAGAAAGGATATTTGAAACGTGAAAAATATAATCAAAAAAGTTCCAATTCCATTTTGCGGCGTGATGCTGGGATTTGCGGCTTTAGGAAATCTCCTCCAGAGTTACGGAGAGGGAATCCGCTATGCATGTGGTATTGTGGCAGCGTTTATACTTGTTCTTGTTCTTCTGAAAGTTATCATATTTCCGAAGATGATTAAAGAGGATATGAAGAATCCAATTATGGCAAGTGTCGCAGGAACATTTCCGATGGCGCTTATGCTTCTTAGCACTTATATAAAACCTATGATCGGAGGGGCTGCGAAGTATCTCTGGTTCTTCGCAATCGGAATACACATCGCACTGATTATTTATTTTACAATTAAATTTATATTGAAATTACAAATGCCGAAAGTATTTGCAAGCTACTATATTGTGTATGTGGGAATTGCGGTTGCAGCCGTAACAGCGCCTGCATTTGAACTATTAAATGTAGGAAGCATAGCCTTCTGGTTCGGATTTGTAACATTAATTGCATTACTTGTTCTTGTGACGATACGTTACATAAAATATCCGGAAATTCCGGAAGCGGCAAAGCCGCTGATTTGTATTTATGCAGCGCCTGCAAGCCTTTGTATCGCCGGATATGTACAATCTGTCATGCCGAAATCGAAAAATTTCCTGTTAGCAATGTTTGTACTTGCAACTATTCTTTACATTTTTGCACTTGTAAAAGCAATTGGATATTTAAAATTACAATTTTATCCGAGCTATGCGGCATTTACGTTTCCGTTTGTAATCAGCGCGATTGCATCTAAGCAGATGGCGGCGTGCCTTGCTAATATGAAACAGCCTATGCCGTTTCTACAGCAGGTTGTTCTTGTCGAGACAATTATAGCGGTATTATTCGTAAGCTATACCTTTATTAGATTCATGGGTTTTGTTTTCGCAAAGAATAAATAAAAAATAAATGAAAGTACTTTGTCTGAGTGCAGCATCTAAATAAAAAAATTTAGATGCTGTTTTTTTTTACCATACATTTTAGGCATAGTCTAAAATTCAACATAGGTATTAGACATTAAATGAAAGTGGAGATACAATAGATACGAGCATTGGAGGAGTAGGAATATGACAATGAAAGAAGCAAGCGAGAGATATCAGATTCCTGTGAAGATTTTGAAAGAGTATGAGGGTTTTGGTCTGTGTGGAGCTGTAAAAAAGGTGATGGGGAAATGGCAGTATGACGATCAGGATATTGAAAGGCTTGGCATGATTATGACGCTGCACGATATCGGATTTGATAAGGGAGAAGTAGAAATCTACATGCACCTTATGCTGGAGGGTGAAAAAACAAAACAGCAGCGGATTGCCATGCTCAATCAGAAGAGGGGCAGGACATTGGATGAGATTCATTTTAAGGAAAAACAAATTGAATATATGGATTATCTGAGGTATGAAATGCAGAAGAACACTTCCGTTTAGGTGTGGATGCGAAATAGCAGCCGGTACGTTAGAAACATAATTAAAATATAATGAGATGATGAAAAGGAGAAGAATTTTTATGAAGATCAACAGCAAAGAAGAATTTAACAGGCAGAATGTATTTGGTTTGGGACAGGAAAACACAGCGTTTGCACGGTATTTTATCAGTAATTCTTATCTCAATCCGCTGACGGTTCCGGGTGAGACGGCTGTATTCCTGGCAAATGTGACCTTCGAGCCGGGATGCCGGAACAACTGGCATATCCACCATGCAAAGAGCGGCGGAGGACAGCTTTTGATCTGTACGGCGGGAAGCGGATGGTATCAAGAAGAAGGAAAAGAGGCGGTAAGCCTTGAACCCGGTACGGTGATCACGATTCCGGCAGAGGTAAAGCATTGGCACGGCGCTAAGGCAGACAGCTGGTTTTCCCATATTGCGGTGGAGGTCCCGGGAGAAGAGACAAACAATGAGTGGTGTGAGCCGGTAGACGACGAGTCATACAGGAAATTAGGGTAGATGGGGGTACGAAATGAAAAGATTATTGATTGGCATAGTTTTAATAGCGATTCTGATGGGACTTTCAGCCTGCAGCAATAATCCTGCTGAAGAGCCTGAGACAGAACCGGAAAGGGGGGAGGAGACTCAGCCGGACGGTGAAGGAAAGAAGGAGCTGGTTGTGTATTTTTCCTGGTCAGGCAACACGGAGAATGTGGCAAATTCTATTGCAGCTCAGACGGGAGCAGATATTTTTAAAATTGTGCCGGAAGAACCTTATGTTGACGACTATGATGAGCTTTTGGACATTGCATCAAAGGAGAAACAGGACGGGGTAAGACCGGAAATCGCAGATGGCATTGAGAGCCCCGGGCAGTACGATTTAATCTATGTAGGATACCCGAATTGGTGGAGTGATATGCCTATGATTCTGTACACGTTCTTTGACAGCTATGATTTCTCCGGCAAGACAATCGCTCCTTTCTGTACCAGCGGAGGAAGCGGCTTGTCGGACACAGTAAACAGTATCAAAGAGCTTGAGCCGGAAGCGGAGGTACTTAATGGACTTCATATCAGCGGTTCGGCAGCGTCCTCTCCGGACAGCGCGGTGGAAGAATGGCTTGAAAGTCTGGGATTTTAGAGCGTGTTTCAAACACATTCCAGAAAACAGGGGGCAAGCGGCGAAGGAAAAACATGTATGGCAGGAAATCAGAAGACATAGTTACAAAATATAGGAGGAGTAAGTGATGAATTATTATGAAACAGATCCAGAATTTATGGAACGTATGGAACATTTTACTTTGGAAGAAGTGGTAAAAGAGCCGGGGCAGGAACTGCCCGGTGATGTGCGGTATCTGGCAATCCTCGCTGCGCTTTTAGGATGTCAGGGACTGGAGGTTTATAAAGAGAAAATTCCTGAGGCGCTGGAACAGGGGGTCACACCTGTTATGGTGAAGGAGATGGTGTATCAGGCGGTGGATTATCTGGGACTTGGAAGAGTAATGCCGTTTTTGGCAGCTTCCAATGAGCTATTAACAGTCCGTGGTGTCAAGCTGCCCCTTAAGAACCAGGCAGCGACTACGCTGGAGGATCGATTGGAAAAGGGAGCACAGGCACAGGCGGAAATCTTTGGGGAACATATGAAGGAAGCTTGGAAGGACGGACATATCAATCGGTGGCTTGCGGCGAACTGCTTTGGTGATTATTATACAAGAGGCGGTCTTAACTTAAAGCAGCGGGAAATGATTACCTTTTGCTTTCTGGCAGCACAGGGCGGTTGTGAGCCGCAGCTTACCGCTCATGCAAAGGGGAATATGAATCTTGGAAATGATAAGGACTTCCTAATCCGGGTTGTATCTCAATGTCTCCCTTATATCGATTATCCGCGCAGCCTTAATGCAATAGGATGTATTAATAAGGCGGAGGAATGACAAGGTGAAAACAGCCGCAAAACAGGAGTGATGGATGCTGTCGGGAGGAGACAATGAGATGGAAAGAAAGATGAGACGGGGATTAGACATTTTAATGACGCTGGCGCTGTCCTTCCTGATGGGTTACCATTTTTGGGGAGAAACAGCGCACGAATGGGCGGGGACAGGGATGTTCGTTTTATTTATCGTTCATCAGATTTTAAACTGGAGCTGGTATAAGAGCCTGACTCGCGGGAAATATACACCGATACGTATCCTGATGCTGATTGTAAATATCTTAACGTTTACGATGATGGTGAGTTTGATGTACAGCGGAATTACCATGTCAAGACATGTGCTTGCATTTCTCCCGGTGCGGGGCAGTATGGCGGCGGCAAGACGGCTGCACATTGCAGGATCTTATGGAGGGTTTTTGATGATGAGCCTGCACCTGGGGCTGCACTGGGGCATGATATGGAACGCGCTGGAGACAAAGATCGGAAGCCAAAAAGAATATCTTTGTTTTGCCGGGAGCTTTCTGACTGCGGCATATGGGGTGTATGTTTTTATAAAAAGAGATTTTTTTACCTATTTATTTTTAAGAAGTGAATTTGTCTTTCTGGACTATACGGAATCAAAGCTTTTATTCTATTTGGACTACCTGGCTTTGATGGTGCTTTGCATTTTTGTTGCGCACTATGGTTCCAAACTGTTTAAGAGACAGAGAGAACCGGAAATTTGACAAAAAGGAGTTGTTTGTTATGGGAGAATGTGAAGTTCTTTCTCTAAAAACTGCTTTGTATACGGATTGTTTTCCTCACTCAATGTAGGCTGAAACGCCATGTAACGGCATTTCTGATACTGTTTGCCATCCAACACAAAGGTATACCCCATTATACATTTCGGATTGCAGTCATCGGGATTGATAAGCCGTTTGCAGACGGACGCTTTCTTGATTTCCTTTTTTACCTTTTCAGGCAGAGTGTCAAGAAAGCTCTGGTATTCCTGTATATGTTCAGGATAAATGCGCAGCTTCAATCCTGTTTTTCGGGATACGAATGTTGCCAAAGTCCTTTTGCTGCTATTTAACACATAAGAGACAACATAGCCGCTTTTTTGCAATTTTATGTCGCACTTACAGCCGTTCTCTGTCAGATATTCGTTGATTTGATTTACAAAACTATAGAAACGCTCGTCAACCGTTTTCATAAACATATTAAATTTCTCGTCCATAAGTCCCTCCGTTATCCTTTTTTCTTTGTTACGGGTATCCATACCTCATATTGTGCGTTCTGTGGGTCTGGATTTAAGTAAATCTCAATATCGGGAGCGTCGGCATATTCATATCCAGAAGTTGGAAGCCACTCTGTTATAATCCGCTGTTCTAATTCTTGTATGGACTGGTTTGTACCTGTTCCAGAAAAAATTGCCCAAGTAGATGCAGGCACGGTGTATTCTTCAAACTCACCGCCTGGCTTTGTACTGGAGACGGCAATAAAATATTTCCATTGTTCTTTATCATTGCAGGCGCTTACGCCCAAAAGTCCCATCGGCGGCGTATCCATCATTTTTGCCAGCGTCTGTATTGTTCCATTTACAGACGCCTCCTGCCACATCTTTGGTACAATCATAAAGTTATTTTCGATTTCCTTATCAAGCGGCGCAGATACACCAGTGATGCGGAATGCTTCCTTTGTTTCAATTCTATAATTCATTTCTGCAGCTCCTTTTACAGCAATTCTAAATACAATGGGAGAAAAAGATTTCACAGGTACGCCTGCAGTCTTAACAGATGAGGGAGCTATCCCGTGAAAGGACTGGAATGCTCTGTTAAATGCAGTCGGGGAACGGTAGCCGTACTTCTCTGCAATATCAATAATCCGTTCATCTCCGCTCTGCAGGTCTACCGCCGCTAGAGACATTTTTCTTCTTCGGATATACTCTGCCAAAGTGATACCCGCCATATAAGTGAACATCCTCTGATAGTGGTAGGCAGAGCAGCAGGCTATCCGCCCAAGCTGTTCATAGTCGATTTCGCCTGTTAAATGTTCCTCAATATAATTCACGCTTTGGTTTAAGTTTTCTACCCATTCCATGGGATACCTCCTTATCCGCACATATTGTGCTTTGTAAACATAGATTTGTCTTTATCATTATAGAGCCTATTCTGAAACTTTTCCTCTCTATTCTTGCACAAAAAAGAGAGACGGTAAGTTTTATTTCCCCAATCAATGGATGACAGATAATTTTTTTAAGCAATAGTTTCTCCAAAACAGAAATAGGTATTCACCTGAGAAGATGATTGTACCGTAAACAATTCAACGATTGAAACGGTTGTTTCCCTATGAAAAGAACATATGTTCAAAAATGTATTGCTTTATAGAGAAGGATGTGACAGTATGTTGCTTGAGAAGTTACAGCAGCATACTTGATACATGAAAGAAAGCTATGATATTTAATACTGGAAAATCCGCAAAATATTATACAGTAGTGTCAAGTAGTATAGTCAGGTTGATAGTAGTCATAGGAGGGAGATTTTTATTGTGGAAGGATTTGAGTTTGGAGGTTCAGAGGCCTGGTATTTAATGCGTTTGGGTGCTGTCTGGTACGGATTTTGCGGACGAAATAGCAGGAAATGAATTAGATAATACTAGACGAATAGATAGATTTGTGACTTTTTGCAATAAATATTAATATGTATTAAGCGGGAAAATTGTCTTGAAAAATGGATTGAGATGCATATTGAAGATCACTCGGCTGTTTTTATGTTCTGATATTTCCTAAATTAACCGGAAATATCAAATTATGGGCAGGAAGTAAGGCATTCTTAGATGATTTGACGACCCGTGGTCAGAGAATGATAATACTATGCTTCCATTACCGCAGGAACCAAAAAACAATCCGTTTGCATCATCTATATAAATTTCCTGTTACATTGACCGATACACAGATATAGATTGTTACATTAGGAAGATGTAATAATGTAGCCGCAAAAAGCATAGCTGCAGCATATTATGAAAGAATCGGAGGAGTTAGACATGTATGTAAATGTTGGAAAAGCAAGTGGTTTATTTCATATAGAGGCAATAAACCATAAATTTAATCAAAATACGGGGAACGGAGAAGAAAAAAGGGGCGTGCTTTTTCGCAGCGACGTTGCCATGATATCGCAAAAAGGAAAGGCAATGAGCGTGGTAGAACGGCTGATGAAGCAGAAAGATTTTATCAGAGAGTGTAAAGATTCTTTGATTGAACAGATGGTTGATAAAGAAAGCGGATATTGTTCTGCAGATATTGCGAGGAAAATAGAAGAATACGAGAAGCAGTTAGATTCAATTGATGAAGAAATTGCGAAAGAACTGGCAAAGTCAACAGATGAGTCAGATGAACCCAGAGAAAATAATATGTACAAAGGGAAGCAGCCATTAACAAAGCAGGAATTAAATAATAAAAAGCTAGCAGAGCTTACCGAGATGTCTGGGAAGCTAGACCAAAGCGAACGAATAGATTCGGTTAAGGACAGATTGCAAGGAGAAAAGAATGTATTGGAAGCCGAATTAAAGTCGGGAGATTCAGAAAGGAAAAGACAAAGAATAAAAGAAATTGAGGAAAGAACGGTAGAATTGACAAAGGAAACTTTTGCCGGAATTGGAAAGATTATAAATAAACCTGAGGATAAAGAGTTATTAGATAAAGAGGAGGGTAAAGTAGATGAAGATTCTCAGAGAGACAGTGGGCGTATGAATGATGAAAATAATTTGGAAACATTAAAATATCAGGTTTCAAAAGAAGGGCGGGATAATATTCAATATCAGGTTGAACATGGAACAAGGGATACATTTTCGGACAAAAAATTAGATATGAAAAAAGCGCAGATAGTTTTATGAAAGCATATCAGGATGATTATAATGACATGTTATTACCTTGAGTTTTTGTTACGAATTTCATTATGGGTTAAACCAGATAGGGATAAAAATAGATATGTATCGGCAGGAGTACGGATTTTCTCCTGCCGTGTCTGTATTTAGGAGACCGTTTCAAGTTTTGTGTAAACTCAGAAAACTGACATAAGATTTATTGAA
>CAMNTM010000016.1 GCA_946558465.1 uncultured Lachnospiraceae bacterium | reverse complement strand
TTTTTTTTTTTTTTTTTTTTTTTTTTTTTTTTTTTTTTTTTTTATATTTTTATTTATTTTTTTTTTTTTTTTTTATATTTTTGCGTTTTTTTTTTTTTTCACCCCCCCCCCCCCCCCCCCCCCCAACTCTCTTATAAATTCGGCAACTCCATCTTCTTTATTTGATTTTAATATTCTATCGGCTGCCATCTTCACCTGCTCCAATGCGTTAGCCGGTGCATAGCATTCATCGGAAGCTTCCATCAATTGCAAATCATTATAATTGTCTCCGAAACTGACTAATCCATCTGCCTGCAGCATCTGCTTAAGCTCGACTGCCCGGCCTGCTTTGCTGGCTTTTTGTGAATATATCTCCAGACAATATCCTCCGTTATATATATTGACATAGCCCGCTGCCGCAATCCCTTCTACTTGATTCAGTTTCTTCTGGAGCCGCATCATGTTTTCTCTGCCTCCTGCTGCGGCAATATAGATTACATCCTGCCCTTCTATCAGATGAAAAGAGAAAATCCTTCCTGCATAGCCGCAGCCTTTTTTGGCTCTTTCATTATAATACTGACCTTCAAAATTCAGCTCTTCACTTTCATAATATAGATTTATTGCATCATCCCAATATGTGTATAAATAACAATTACAGCTATCCTCCCCAGCCAGAGAAAGAACTTTCTTCCAGGCTTTCTCCTCTATTTTGTGATAGTGCCGGCATTTCTTTTTTCTGAAATCATACAGCATGACTCCATTCATCAGAATCGCCGGTACATTCATGTGTACCTTGGATAAACGATAATCACAGGTATACGGCATACGTGCCGTAGCAACTGTAAATAATCCTCCGCTGTCTATATATTGATTTAAAATCTCTGCTGTTCTTTCTGAAACCTCTCTTTTACTGTTCAGTAGAGTTCCATCCAGATCTGAAACGTATAATTTCTTCATTTTCGTTCCTCCACCAGACCCTTTCATTTACTTCACAATATCATGGCGCTGCCGATTCGATTTTCTTTTGCACTTCTGCATTCTCCATTCCAATCGCCGTGGAAACTGTAATTTTGTCGGATTTTACATCCTCCAGAGCCGCCTTAACCGCCTCTTTTACATCGTCCGGCATTGACTGATAAACCTCATTGTCCGCCAGTTGAATAACATCTTCTTTGATACCCTGACTTTCCGCACTTCCCCAGGGCAATTCTCCCTTTATTGCACGTTCTACAGAATTATACAACGATATATCAAGTGCTGTCAGCTGAGAGGATAAAATTAATTTTGATTTCAAAGGATCTAATTCTTTGTACATGGCAGATTGGTCACTGGACATTCCAATGGCATATGCACCACACTCTTTTGCGGCATCTAAAACTCCAAGTCCTGCCTGTCCTGCTGCACCCATGAATATATCTGCCTGCTGCCCGTTATACTGTGCCGCCGCCATCTCTTTTCCCTTCGTACTATTAGAAAAATCTCCGATGTAAGAAACTGCTACTTTTACATCTGTATCCACATATTGAGCACCTTCAATATAGCCAACTAGAAAATCATTGATAACCGGAGATTCTATTCCGCCGACAAATCCAATCACTTTTTCCGGATTTGCATATTCCATAGAAGAAGAAGTAACTTTCGCTGCCAAAACCCCAGCTAAAAACGAACCTTCATTATAGCGGTATTCGACAGAATACACATTTGGAAATTTTCCATCCTCATAATCCATAGAAGAATCGAAAAGAATATACTTTTGATCGGGATTCTGCTCTGCGACTGTTTCCAGAATTTCTACCATATCCCAGGTTCCTACTATAATAATATCATAATCTCCATCCGACAAATCCTCCAGCGCAGGCTGCCACTTTGCCTTATCATAACCGCTTTCAACTATTTTCGTTTCTATCCCTAATTCATTATGAATCTTCTCAATTCCATCTGCAGCATCGTCAAAAAATGAACCATCCCCCAGCGTTCCATTACATAAAAAAGCGACCTTCATATCTTTTGTATCTTTTTCTTCCATACTGCTTTCCTTATCTTTGGCAGCACATCCAAACAGAGAAATTATGGATATAATTATCAGCAGCCCTATCATGCCTTTTCTTTTTTTCATTTTGCTTCTCCTTTTTTCTACTCGTATTCTAAATAAACAATTGCTGCCACCGCCATCGCCTTTGCAGCCTCCAGCAGTTCGGAAATTTCAATATATTCGTCCGGACAATGTAGAACCTTTCCCGGACCAAATAACAATGACGGAACATGAAGCAGATTCGGATAATAGGTCATATCACTGCACATATTGCCATAATGCGCTTTCTCCTGTTTTCCCCTGATTAGAGAAATTCCCTGAACCATTGCTTTTACAATGTCTTCTTCCGAATCTGTTATACAGCCTTCTTTTCCCGTATAGAAGATTACGTTAGGCGGATTTTCATTGAACCATCTGCTGTCAGACTTGGCTGCAACGGCTTCTCTGAATTCCTCGCGCAATTTCAGTAAGTCATCGTCCGGCAAAACTGCCATCAGACCTTCGATACTGGCTGTTCCAGGAGTGGACGCAATCCACTCGCCACACTGAATCAGCCCTGTATTAATACATGCGGGCATCTCGTCGTCTGTAAATCCATAAAGCTTTCTTGCTTTTGTATTGCGCGTTTTTTCAAATTCACGGATTCTTCTCAAAACCATTGCAAGTATATCTGCTGCATTACCATCATGTTCATGCCAGATGTCAGAAGCATTTCCCCGGATATCAATCTTAAACTTCTGTATGCCGGAATTACTGATAATAACCTGATTATTACTAATATCTGTAAAGATAGCTGCATCTGCATGATAGCCTCTTTGTATGGAAGCCGCCGTTCCATTTCCTCCGGTTTCTTCCTCCGGCGTTATAACCAGATGAATCCTTCCATGAAAATCCGGAACACATTCTAATACTGCTTTCACTGCGAATAAGGAAGCTACCACACCTCCCTTCTGATCCGCAGTTCCTCTTCCGTAAAGCCTTCCTTCTGCCTCTTCACCCCAGGGATTGTATTTCCATTCTCTAGGATCTCCAATCCCGGCCACATCAATATGTCCATTAAATAATAACGTTTTTCCAGGATTTTTGCCCTCAATTGTTCCCGCCAGCACACTGACCTTTTCTCTGACATCCAGGTATTCCGGGATCTGCTCCTCAACCTCCTGATAAATAGACTCTCCTGTATTTGGATAAACCACCTTTTTTACCAAGTCCCAATCAGGAATCCATTTATCAATCTTAGCACCGGCCTCACTTAAATACTTTTCCATCAATATCTGACACTGTTCCTGCTCCTCACCCGCCGCAACACTTGGAATCTTCACTAACTCTTTTAAAACAGACACCATTTCATCACGATGGTTATCTATGTAGGAACTCACCTGCTGGGTATATTTCAGAATATCCTTCTCCATATTCCACTCCTTTCATATTCCGCCAAATGATTCGTAACGATTCTCATATCTTTACTGAATAGAATCCATAATACTAACTACTTCTTCCAGATTATCTCTAAAGCTTCCATCCTTAACAAACATCTTTTTAAAAAGAGCGCTTCCCATTGTAAATCCCCATGGCTGAATCTCATTTACTTTTTCAAGTCTTTCTCTACTGTCAATGCTTCCTGCCATTACAACACTTGCATTCAGATTACCGACACAGTTTTCCGCAAGAATTTCCGGATTTCCTGTATAACGGTACGCCAGAAGATCAAATCCTTTTACACCCTTGTCTTCTAATTTCTTTGCCTGGGCAACAATTTCATAGATGCTTCCTTCCAGCACGCTCGGACTTCCGTATACCTCGCCGATAAATGGCTGATATGTAGTCGGCTTATCCTTCAAATACTCCCATACACTTTCATAGAACAACGTCCCGCACAGATAATCAAACCCACATTCTACAGCCAGCATTGCATTTTTCAGACACTCCTCCTCTGTATAGGTTACAACTTCAAGATAGGTTGTCTTTCCCGCTTCTTTCATAGAATCCACCAACTCTTTCATCTCATCCACCGGCAGACCTACATTTTTAAATCCCCAGTTCTTTACACTTTCCAAATCTTTGCAGCTTTCAAAAACCTCCTGTGCATTTTTCACCGTAACATCGTTATAGGTCAACATAACCACTAATTCTGATTTCATAATACTCTCCTTCTTTTACTTGTTATTTTTCTTTTTTGTTGAATAGATAAACAATCCAATAATTGTTGTTATATATGGAATCATCATGACAAGCTCCGCGGAAATCTGGAGTGCCTGCAGATAATTGGACAATGCATCTGCAAATCCGAATACCATTGCCGCTGTCATTGTTCCCACAGGTGTTCCCCTGCCCATTGCTTCAGCAGCAAGTGCGATAAATCCGCGGCCGGCAATCATATCCTTTGAGAACCAGGAAACATATCCCATAGACATAAATGCTCCTCCTAACCCGGAAAGCACACCGCTTAACATCAGTGCGATATACTGTATTCTCGTCACATTCAGTCCCACAGACGCCACTGCTCCTTCATCCTCGCCGACCGCCCGAATCCTTAAACCAATCGGAAACCGGTACAACAATACAGACACCACAATAACACTTACAAACGCCAGATAGGTCAACAGATTATGACCCGATATAATCTCTCCGATAACCGGAATATTTTTAATAACAGGAATGTCCCATGACGGAACTACCAGACTTTTCAAACTTCCTGACATTCCCTTATCTCCGGTTACCAGATATAAAAGGAAAATAGTCCCGCCGCTGGCAAATAAATTCAGGGCTATTCCCGTCAAGGTAATATCTGTCTTTAGATTCAGCGAAAAATACGCTAATATTAAAGCCGTCAATACCCCTGCGGCTACTGCCGCAGATACTCCTATAAATACACTCTGCGTCCATGCACTGAACAAAACACCTGTCAGCGAAGAAATCAACATCGTACCTTCTATTGCAATATTAACAACTCCGGCTTTGTTGGAAACAATAGCTGCCAATGCCGCGAACAAAATCGGCGTACTGACGCGAAGAACTGCATACCAGAAACTGGTTGAACTGATAATGTCAAATATCATACCTATTTTCCTCCTTCCGCTGCCAACTCATTCATGGACTGCTTCACCAGCATCCTGTGTTTCCAGCCGGATAAGAAGCTGTTTGCCGCTATCAGAACAATAACGAGCGCCTGTATAACGGAAATCACTTCACTCGGCACGTCACTGGATCTTGACATGATGTCGGCGCCTGTCCTCAGATACGCCAGAAATAATGCCGCGGCAGGAACCAGCTTTGGACTCTGTTTTGCAATAATTGCAACTGTTATTCCGTCAAAGCCATAATTGGGCAGTGCGCTCCACTGAAACCGATTATAAATACCCATCATCTCAACAGCTCCGCCAAGTCCTGCAATTGCGCCTCCTAAAATCTGTGAAAAAAGGATCACCATAAAAGTATTGATTCCTGAATACTCTGCAAACTTACTGTTTTGCCCGGTAATACGCAGACTGTATCCCCATTTATTACAGTAGAGAAATAAATATATCAGAATCACTACTAAAGCCGCAATCACAATTCCCAAATGTATCCTTGTCCCAGGCACAATATTCGGAAGGCGGAACCCCTCCTGGAACTTCAGGGAAACTTTCGAACCTGCATTTGTATCCCTGATAAAAGTGTTCATTAGATAAAGGCCCAAATAAAGCGCCACATAATTAAGCATCAGCGATACTACAAACTCATTTGTATTCCATTTTGCTTTCAGGATTCCTGGAACCGCTCCCAAACTTGCGCCCCCGATACCGCCCGCCAGCAGTGCGGCTGTCACACTGACTCCGGTAATCTCCGGAAGCTTTACTGCCGCAATGGCAGCGCACAGCGCTCCAAAGAAAAATCCACCTTCCGCAATCATATTAAATTGATTTGCCTGAAACATCACACATACAGCCAGGGACGTAAAAATCAGCGGACATGCCATCTCCAGAATATTTCCGAATCTGCGAAGAGATGTGAAGGGACCGACGATAAAATTATATAGTGCATTTACAGGTTCTTTACTTACTATGAAAATAATAATTACAGCCGCCGCCATAGCGATACCTACTGCCGCTAATGTCCGGATGATCTCGAACTGCCTGCTGTTTCCTGTTTTATTCATCCATCAGCCCTCCAATCTCTTCTTTGTTCATCTTCTTACTTCCCAGCATATACATTCCTAATTCTAGTTCGCTTACCTTTGAACTATCTTTAAAATAGGCAGCAATCTCGCCGTCATACATCACAATCAGGCTGTCGCTGAGTCCTAAAACCTCATTTAAGTCTGCCGACACAAGAAGCGTTGCACTGCCCTCTCCTCTAAGCTCCAAAAGCTTGTCATGGATAAATTCTGCGGCGCTTACATCCACGCCCCTGGCAGGCTGGTTTGCAATAATAAGCCTCGGCTTCGACGCTAATTCCCGGGCAGCAACTACTTTCTGAATATTTCCTCCTGAAAGCATTCCAACCAGCTGCTGGCTCCCGTCACATTTAATTCTGTAATACTCAATCAGTTTTTCGGCCATCTGATTTATTGCCGTACGATTCATCAGCAAGCCTTTATTCAAATACTGGGAATCTATTTTTGTGGAAATCATGTTTTCTGCAATACTTGCGCTTGATGCCGCTCCATCCACCATTCTGTCTTCCGGAATATGCGATACCTTTTTGTCCCGTATCTGTCGAATCGTGTGATTCCCAATATCCTGGCCATCGACAAATATTTTTCCCATTTCAACCATATCTTTGCCGGTCAGATAATTCACAAGCTCCCGTTATCCATTACCCTCAACACCTGCAACGCCCATAATTTCTCCGCTTCGGATCGAGAGTGATACATCGTTAAGCAGCAGTTTCTCGCCAGACTTTTTGCTTAAATTTTTAACCTCAAGTATCTTATCTCCTAATTCCGGCTTACTCTTTTTGATTTCCAGCATAACGTCACGGCCTACCATCAGACTGGAAATTTCCTGTTCCGTGACCTTTGCCACATCGTACGTTCCCATACACTTTCCGGCTCTCATAATCGTAATACGGTCACAGATCTGCTTAATTTCACCCAGTTTATGTGAAATAAATATAATCGTGTTCCCCTGGTTTTTAAATTCCAAAAGCTGCCGGAACAATTCTTCTGTCTCCTGAGGAGTCAGCACCGCTGTCGGTTCATCAAGGATCAAAAGCTTAACTCCCCGGGAAAGTGCCTTTAAAATCTCGACTCTTTGTTTCATGCCAACCGGCAGAGAAGCTACAACTGCATTAGGGTCAATCGGCAGATTATATTTTTCTGCAGTTTCCTTCGTAAACCGGACTGCCGCTTTATAGTCAATAATTCCTTTTCTTTTCGGCTCTACTCCAAGAATCATATTTTCTGCCACCGTCAGAGAAGGAACTAGCATAAAATGCTGGTGCACCATTCCAATTCCCGTTTTTATAGCATGCAGCGGAGACTTGATATGGATGCTTCTGCCCTCCCAGAACACCTCGCCCTCGTCCGGCGCCTCAATACCAAACAACACCTTCATAAGCGTACTTTTTCCGGCGCCGTTTTCTCCTGCCAGTGCGTGTATTTCTCCTTCTGTCACAGAAAAATTTACTCCCTGATTCGCAACAATACCATTTGAGTACACTTTAGAGATATTTTTCATTTCCAGAATTGTTTTTTTCACTATCTCACCTCTGAATCAGTCTTTCCATACATTACTGAACACTGTCAAGTAGTTTATCTAACTCATCCTTCTCCATTCCAATCGCGCTGGATACCTGGATTTCCCCATTTTTAATTTTTTCGGTAATCTCGACAATCTGATCTCTGAATTCTTCTTTCACCAATTCCTGATAATACTTATTATCTACCAGCTCCGCCGTTCCATCCGCGATACCTGTCGATACGCCGGTACCCCATTCCAGCTCTCCTTTCACTGCGCTTTCAACAGCTGTAAAAAGTGAGTTTCCTACGTTTGACACAGCAGACGTCAGAATCTTATTTGCTTTTTCGGTATCCGTATCCTCGAAAATCAGCGCCTGATCCCCGTCCACGCCAATCACATATTTCTGACTTTCCTTTGCTGCATCAATAGCTCCAAGACCTGCCTGGCCTGCGGCTGCAAACACGATATCTGCCTCATTATTATCAAATTGGGCCATCGCCATTTCTTTTCCCTTTGTACTGTTGGAAAAATCTCCCACATAAGAATATACGACTTTAATATTTTCATTTACATATTTCGCACCTTCTACATAGCCGACCAGATAATCGTTAATGACCGGCGAATCAATCCCGCCGATAAAACCGATTGTACTTTCTCCATTGGCGAGGGGCATATCCGAAGTTGTCACCATAGCTGCTAAAGCACCTGCTAAAAAGGATTCTTCGTTATATTTATAAGAGATCGAAAATACATTGTCATAATCGCCGCTGGAATAATCCATTTCCGTATCAAAAATGATGTACTTCTTGTCCGGATATAACGGCGCTACTGCCTCCAGCGGTTCCTGCATCTCCCAGGTACCGACAATAATAACATCATAATCGGAATCTGAGGTGTCCTCCAGAGCAGGCTGCCATTTTGTTTTATCAAAACCAGCCTCTATGATTTTTATCTCCACTCCCAGCTCTTTTTCCATACGGTAGATTCCTTCCGCCGCAGAGTCAAAAAATGATTTGTCGCCCAGAGTACCGTTACACACAAATGCAACCTTCATATCTCCGGCGGCTTCGCTTCCGCCTTTTTCCTCTTTTTTACTTTGGCAGCCTGCAAATGTCAAAACCAGCACCGCCATCACGACTGCAATACTTACAGCCCTCTTTATACTTTTCATCTCTTTCATCCTTTACTCCTTAAATCGGTATCCGGCAATTGGGCAGTAATTCTCCAAACGTCAATACCTTATACTCTTTTTTACTGTTGCCACAGATAACTGTAAAATCATCCTCTACAAAATCGCTGAGCACCTGCCGGCATATGCCGCATGGATAAATGATTTCTTCACTATCGCTTAAGACTGCAATCGCTTTAAACTTCTGCACACCTTCTGTAACTGCCTTATAAATGGCAGTCCTCTCTGCGCAGACCGTTACCCCAAATGATGCTCCTTCAATATTAGCTCCTGTATAAATTCTGCCATTCTCACCCAGAAGCGCCGCTCCCACATGAAATCCAAAATAAGGCACATAAGCATTTTTTTTAGCCTCGTAAGCTCTATCCAGCAATTCTGTCCACGTCTTATTCATAATTTATAGATTCTCCTTAGTAATAACCGCATGTACCATCGGCAGGACTTCTATTTTCTCTGGTGAATAGCTGTATGCAGACCGGATTCGATTCAGCGCCTCCTGCATTTTCTCTTTGTCATTTCCATACAACACAGCGATTTTTTCGCCCGCGTCTACATAATCCCCTGCCTTCTTTTCAAGATATACACCAGAGCTCAGATCAAGAATATCATCCTTTTTCTCTCTTCCTGCTCCGATAATCTTAACTGCCATACCTACTTCCTGACCATTAATTCCTGAAATATATCCACTTTCAGAAGCTGTGATATCCATCGCATACCGTGCCTTTGGCAAAAGCTCATAATTGCCGGCCACTTCCGGATTTCCGCCCTGAGCCGCCACCATCTCTTTAAATTTTTCTAAAGCAGCGCCACTCTTAAGTGCATCCAGCATTTTTTGTCTTCCCTCGGAAGCTGTTTTCGCTTTTCCCGTTACAACCTGAATATAGCTTCCCAGTGCAACCGCTTTTTCTTTTACGTCTTCCGGACCGTTACCCTTCAGGGTCTCAATCGCCTCGATTACTTCAATCGAATTACCGACAGCACGGCCCAGCGGCTGATTCATATTGGTAAGAACAGCGATTGTTTCCCGTCCCAGGTTTGTGCCAATAGACACCATCGCCTTTGCCAGCTTTTTCGCATCCTCTATCGTCTTCATAAATGCGCCTGTTCCGGTCTCCACATCTAACACAATCGTATCCGTACCTGCCGCAATTTTTTTACTCATAATGCTGCTCGCAATCAGCGGAATACTCTCGACGGTCCCCGTAACATCTCGTATGGCATATAGTTTTTTGTCGGCCGGAACCAGATTATCTGTCTGGCATGCTACCGCAGCTCCGATTTCATTTACATTTCTGACAACCTCTTCCTTTGACAAAGCCGGATTAAATCCGGGAATAGCCTCCAGCTTATCTATCGTACCGCCCGTATGTCCCAGACCCCGCCCTGACATCTTGGCAAAAGGAACTCCTGTTGCCGCAATCCACGGAGCCAAAAGAATCGTTGTCTTATCACCGACGCCGCCTGTACTATGCTTATCAGATGTAACTCCGGTAATCTCGGACAAATCAATGGTATCTCCTGAACGAATCATAGCCATGGTCCAGTCTGCCAGCTCTCTTTTGTTCATGCCTTGAAAATAAACGGCCATCGCCATCGCAGATGCCTGATAATCTGCAATATCTCCCTGAGTAAAGCCTTTTATAAAGAAATTAATTTCTTCTGCAGACAGTTCTTGTCCATCCCTTTTTTTCATAATAATTTCGTATGACTGCATCTATGTCTTCTCCTTTCGGAATCCTTTTATATTTTTTCTTAGTCGAGATTAATTTTTAAGCTCTCATAATTATAAGGCGGCGTAAAGATTCCTTTCTCTGTAATAATGCCTGTAATCAACTCTCCCGGCGTCACATCAAATGCCGGATTCAAAACCTTCGAGCCTTCAGGAGCGATCCTCTTTCCATGAATCACCGTTACTTCTTCCGGCAAGCGCTGTTCAATGACAATTTCTTTTCCTGTTTTCATTGTCAGATCCAGCGTAGAGCTTGGTGCAACCACATAAAATGGAACTTGATAATGTTTTGCCAGTACGGCCGCCGTATACGTTCCTATCTTGTTGGCAGTATCGCCATTACATGTGATTCTGTCTGCCCCAAGCATAACCATGGAAATCTTCTTATTTTCAAATGCATAACCAACCATACTGTCCGTCATCACTGTATAGGGAATCCCTTCCTGCTGTAATTCCCAGGCTGTAAGCCTTGCACCCTGGAAAAGCGGTCTTGTCTCCTGAACACAGATTTCAATATTCTTTCCCTGCTCCTTAGCCTTCACGAATGCACCGCCTGCCGTTCCATATTCTACAGAACAGAGAACGCCGTCGTTACACAGCGTCAAGATTACCTCTCCGTCTTTTATCAGCGATGCTGCATATTCCGCCATTATTTTATTTGTTGTCACATCTTCTGAAGCAATATTTCTGGCCGCTTTTTCAACGGCTTTTCGATATTCCTCCAGATTTTCACTACATGCCGCCGCTTCTTTTGACGCCTGGGCCATTTTATCCAGAGCCCAGAACAAATTTACTGCCGTCGGTCTTGTACCTGCAAGAAAAGCATTAATATCCGTTACCTTTTTATGTAATTCTTCCACATTCTGAGCTTTCTCATTCCTTGCTGCAACTGCAACTGCCATTGCCGCTGAAACACCTATCGCCGGCGCCCCCCTGATGATCAGCTTACAGATTGCATCTGCCACCTCGTGATAATCTCCCGTTGTAATCACCTTTTTCTCTGTAGGCAGTACTGACTGATCAATAAAACTCATTTTTTCAGCGTTTTCAAACAACTCCAAATTTTTCAGCATTTTCTTCTCCTCTTTTCTATCTTTTTCTTGTCTGCCTGTTATGCTGTATGACAGCTATGTTTAAAAAAATTAAAGGCTTTTGGGATTTATTCCTGTACTCTTTGCTAAAATCCATACCTTACAGCATTCTTCCAGGTGCGCCATATTCATCCACGCATCCTCCAGATTTTTCCCGATTGCCACCGCCCCGTGATTCTGCATAAGAACTGCCTGATGCGTCTTCCCCAGAGCCTCCATAATATTATGAGCTTCCTGCTCACTTCCATTATCTGCAAATTCTGACACCGGAATCGCCCCGCCCAGATAACATACCGCCGGAAATGTCACAGCCGGAACCTCCATTGCTACGGTGGAAGCTGCCGTCGCATAAGGCGCATGTGTGTGAATAATCACATTGCAATCCGGTCTCTCAGACAGTATTCTTTTATGAAAAGCCAACGATGAGGTCGGTCTGCCCGTACCCGGAACTATAGTACCATCCGCCTTAATCAAAAATAAATCCTCCGGTTCCATTTCCTGATAATCAATACTGCTTGGTGTGATCAAAAAAGATGCATCCTCCTCATTTCTGACGCTCATATTGCCTGAGGTTCCTACCAGCCATCCCGAATCTGTCAGCCTTCTCACATAAGAAAGCATCTTTTCTCTTAACTCTTTGTCGCTCATATTATTCCTCCTATCCATTATTTAAGTATTCCAGTGCATATTGCTCCATACTTCTGTGACGCTTGATTTTGAATTTGAATCTTCTGCTGTTATAATATTCACGTGAAAACAGCAGCGGCCTGCCTTTTGCCTCAAAATCCACCTGTTCCACTAAAAGCAAAGGATCTCCTATGCTTATCCCCATCTCATCGGCAAAATATTCGGTAGCAATCGTAGCCGATAATTCTGCATCGCCTGCCTCAATCGTATAATGACATTCATGTTCCAGGAATAAATATAACGAACGATTCTTAAGCTCACTCGCCACATCTGTAGAAATGCATGCCGACGGTAAAACATCAAATGAAAGCGCTATACAATTTCCAGCCAGATATCTCTTTCGGATATAACATACAACCTTTTCTCCCTCCGCGAGCTGCAGCTTTTCTTTCTCACGCTTAGAGGGTTCCCTGAATATGTAATCCACATTACAGGTATCGAGCGGCATTCCTGCAGTCCCTGCCGCATCGCTTAAGCTAAAGTCGATCTCAAGTCTTCCGGAAATAAAAGGACTGGGCATGGCAACAAATGTACCAACACCATTCTTTTTCGTAATCAATCCGTCATTTTCCATCAATTTCAAAGCTTCCCGCAGTGTAACACGGCTCACTCCGAATTTTTCGGCCAAGACCAATTCTGATTCCAGCTTATCGCCGGGAGTCAGCTCTCTGTTTAAAATCATTTCCTCCAACTCACGTTTTACATGTCCTGCTAATACATCTTGTTTTATTTTCTGCATAGTTCCATCCCCTTGTTCTGTATAGCTGTCTGACAGCTATACAGTTAGTATAATTATATATTTGATTCTTGTCAAGCGGCACTTTCGCCAAATTACTCCTATAAATTTTAGTAAATTTCCCTAAAGCTCGTTTTTCTTTATTCTATTTAGAGCCTGTCACCGAAAGTAAAGATACAACAATAAAAACAAATGAGCCCCGGCAAAAAACCAAAGCTCATCTAAATCATTAATCACATTTTTCCTGAATCCCAATCTTCTGATACAGCTTTTCTCCTGTAATATCAGCCATATATCCCATTAGTATGCCGATTATGATTGGAAATACTAAAATCCTCCATTTTCCTGAAACAGCAAAGGTAACAATGCTGCCGATATAGGCTCCCGGAATAAACTCCAATCCCTTAACTTTCGACTGCATAATAATCGTAAATGATATTACTGCACTCCAAACTGCAGCTTCTCCTGCAAAATCAAAATACTCTGTCAATATAATCGAAAACATCGCCCACGCTATTCCGGTCAGATTCGCCGCCATCGCTGTCCGAATTCCCGGAAGCTTCTTTTTACCACATGCAAAGTAGCTGGTGCACCCGGCAAATCCTACCCAGCTTAACATTCCTGTACTGCTGCATACCAGAGTCCAAATCCCGGCATAGAACGCCATTCCAATACCCAGACATCCTACGGAACAAAGAAAAAATTTTTTCATATTACACCTCATTTTTATACATGTTCTGGGAATGGTATGTACAAAATAAAACGTGGTCTTTTCATTAGTCTTGTATATTCATTTATACACGGTCTTCTATTTTTTGTCAATAAATTTATTGGTACATCTAAGATTCCGAATCCAGAATAATGGTAAATGGCCCGTCATTTACAAGAGAAACCTTCATATCTGCCCCGAATTCTCCCCTCTCCACTACCGGAACCTGCTCTTTGCACTTTGCAATCACATACTCATACATCTCTGACGCCATATCCGGCGCCCCTGCCTCTATAAAGCTTGGCCGGTTTCCTTTCTTACAATTGGCATATAAGGTAAACTGAGAAATAAGAAGCAGCTCCCCTTTTACGGAATCTAAGGACAGATTTGTCTTACCCTGTTCATCCTCAAAGATACGCAGGCCAAGCATCTTTTTTATCATTTTATCTGCGGTTTCCTTTGTGTCGGAGCCGCTCACCCCGATGAGCACCACAAAGCCTTTCCCTATTTTCCCTATTGTCTTCTCTTCTATCCTTACTTCCCCTTTCGTAACTCTTTGTATCACAAATCTCATTTTAAATCACTCTCCCTGTACAAACTGAGCAAACATAAGCCTGCAGATTTTTTCTCCGCTTTTAGTTTTAAATATTCTGTCAAGTGCGGTTTTAACCGCAGACTCTTCATTCTCGTTTTCATAAAGGTTTACCAGAAAATCTGCTTCTACCAGTATCTGGTAATCTATTCCGTCTATATTTTTATATGTATGGTGGTGTCCCACCAGATAGCATACTCTCTCTATCAGCTCTTCATCATATCCTAGTCCCTTAAGCATCTCTTCTGCTGCCTTTGGACCCTCCTCTTCCTGATGTCTGCCGATACAGTCCCCATATTTCTGCTCGCTTGGCTTAATCCCGATATCGTGAACAATGGAGGCTGCCTCCAGTATATCCTGCTCCCCCTTAGAAATACCCTCCATCTCTCCTATCATTTTTGCATAGCCGTACACCTTCATAAAATGCTGAATTCGGTGCGGCTGCCCCTCATAATACTCTGTCATCTTCATAATTAACTCATTATGCTTCATAAAATTTCCTCCTTATAAAATCTCCTCTTTCTTATCCGGCAGCTGTGCAAGTATAATCGCTGCGAACATTAGTACACAGCCGGCCGTCTCTCTGACGGAAAGCTTTTCTCCAAGTACAATCCAGCCTGCCAATACGGAAAAACAGGACTCTAAACTTAAAATCAATGATGCAACCGCAGGATTTACATTCTTCTGCCCGACTATCTGAAGCGTATACGCCACACCGCAGGATAACACTCCTGCATATAAAAGCGGCATCAAACTGTCCGTCATATCGGACAATCTGGGTGTCTCAAGCAGAAACATAAAGGGAAGAGATATAAATCCACATACAAAAAATTGTATACAAGACATTTTAACCCCGTCTGCCTTTGGTGAAAAATAATCAATCACCAGAATATGTATGGAAAAAACCATCGCACAAGCAAATATCAGCATATCTCCTTTCCCGATAGAAAACCCCTCCTTAATACATAAAAAATATAAGCCAGTAAGAGCAATTATAACTGCTGTCCATACCTTCCAGCCAGTTTTCTTTTTCAAAAAGATTCCGAGTATCGGCACAATTACAATATAAAATGCCGTAATGAATCCCGCTTTTCCTGCAGTCGTATACTGAATTCCTATCTGCTGCAGACTGCTGGCTGCACACAAAAGGATTCCACAGAGAACCCCGCCAAAAACCAAATCTCTTCTGCTTCCTGCATGCTTTTTCTTTCCCCCTTTTCCATTCATCCTGTCTAGAAGCACAATACATGGCAGAAGAGCCGCCCCGCCTATCAGACTGCGGACCCCGTTAAAGGTAAATGGACCGAGATAATCCATCCCCATACTCTGGGCGACAAAAGCCGTCCCCCAGATAAATGCTGTCAAAAGCAGCATAAAAACATTTTTCGTCTTCATATCTTTCGTCACCCCATTCTATCCTCAGCAAATAAAAAGCATTGAAAACATATTCATTCAGGTCTATAACCCACCCGGCCATTATAGCACAATTCTTCCTTTGGATGTATAATAAATATATTTCCTGATACACTTTATACATGACGCTGGGGTCAAAAGGTTTTTTGCCCCATGATGCCACGGATTGCTCCGCATTTCATGCTCCCGCAATCCTAAAAACATTCAAAATACGCCCTGGCATCTATATATGGGAGATAAACATGAAAAAACATAGACGTATTATATTCTGTTCCGGCATCCTGATGCTTTCCACCGAAATCTGGAAGCAATGGTGTCTTACTTATTATTTGAATCACGGACAATATAACTGGTGGTATTTTCCCTTCCAGCTCTGCAGCATTCCCATGTATGTATGTCTGCTTGCATCACAGGTAAAATCTCTGAAAATATACAGGGCCCTGCTTACCTTTCTTATGGATTTTGGACTACTGGCAGGCATCTTCACCTTTTTTGATACCAGCGGACTGCACTACGGCTATGCCCCTTTGACGATACATTCCTTTGGCTGGCATATTCTTCTTATCATCCTGGGAATTTATGCCGGTCTTACAAAGGAGGCAGACTACTCCTTTAAGGGCTTTTGCTTCTGCGCGCTTATTTATCTGTCCTGCTGCCTTCTTGCCACAGCCCTGAACCTTGTACTTTACCATTATGGCTCGATCAATATGTTCTATATCAGCCCTCATTATCCTATGACGCAGAAGGTATTCCAGGGAATTGCCCTGTTTTTCGGGAACCCGGCAGGAATCTTAGTTTATACATTCTCTATCCCTGCCGGAGCATTCCTTCTGCACTGCCTGTGGAGAGTATTTCTTTCCCGCCTGAAGAAAACTTCTCTTTAGTCTCTTGTATATTTTACCTGGCTGCCGTCCGGATTTTCATAGGTTTCGTCTGGAAAGATAAAGCGCCCCTGACAGAATGAGACACAGCGCCTCCGACAGCACCGCAGCCCACCAGATGCCTTCTCCTCCAAAAATATAAATCAAAACTGCCATACTTACAAGCAGCATTACAAACCCCCGCGCCAGCGAAATCACTATCGCCGGCACAGATTTTTCAACAGCAGTAAAAAATCCGGCTATAATGATATTATAACCCGCTATAAAAAATGAAAGTATAAATATACGAAACACTCTTACAGAATAAGCCTTCAGCTCTATGAATTCCTCTGATATGAAAATTCCTGCAATCTCCCCTGCCCACGCAAAACAAACAGAAACTGCCAGCACAGAAAAAACGAGCACGGAAAGTACCTCGTACTGCATAAGCCTTCTGCATTTTTCCTTCTCACCCTTCCCGTAATAATAGCTGATTAACGGCTGGCTTCCCTGGGAAATTCCTGTCATAGACATAACAACAACTGCATTTATATAAGCAATAATCGTATAGCTTACAAGCGCCTCCTCATCCAGAAACCGTATAACTGCCTGATTAAACAGAAAAGTAATGATACCTGCCGACATCTCTGTAATTCCAGAGGGAAAGCCGTTTCGAATTTCCCGAAGCACAAGCTTTGGCCGGAAGGTAAAGCGGCAGAACTTTATCGTTCCCTTTTTTCCAAGAAAATGCCTGAGATAAAACACAATCACTGCTGCCTGAGACAGCCCCGTTGCAAATGCTGCCCCAAATACTCCCTGATGAAATACAATTACGAAAAAATAATCTAAAATACAATTCAGCACTACGCCTATACTTACGATAACAGTCGCCAACGCCGGATAACCATCCGTACTGATTAAAATCTCAAAAGAGTAAGAAAGAATAAAGCAGGCCGCAAATGGTGCAATCGTAAGAATATATTCCCTTACATACGGCATCGTCAGCTCTGCCGCCCCAAGAAACTTACAAAAGCTCTGGAGATTTACAAGCACAATCACAGTAATTGCAAGGGAAAGTACAGTCGTTACCGCCATATTTTGTGAAAATGCCTCCTTTGCCTCCTTCACCTTCTTCTCCCCGAAAAGAAGCGCCACAACCGTCGATGTGCCGACTGCAAACATCAAGGACAATGCAAACATTCCGGTTACGAACGGAGCTGCTATATTTACCGCTGCAAGTGCCGTCTCAGACACCCCGCGGGCTACAAACATGCCATCCACCATCGTATACAATGCAAAAACCCATTGTGACACTACTGCCGGCAAAATGAATTTTAAAAAATCTCGTTTCAGCGATTTTCCTTCCAGCTTCATACCTATTTTCCTCTTTTTTCTTTCTCTTATTTCCTTTTATGCTAAACCCTGGTATAATACCAGAGTCAAGCATAATAAATCAGCCAGTTATATGGAACCGAGGAGCTTCTATGAAAAATTATTATAAAATCAGCGAAATCTCGAAATTATACAATATTGGAATCGATTCTCTGCGTTATTATGAAAAACTCGGTATCCTGAATCCACACAGAGACACCAACGGCTACCGCCTCTATAACTTGAAGGATATGTATAAGCTGAACATTATCCGTGATTTGCGCATCCTGGGATTTTCTATGGCACAAATCAAGGAATATCTGGATTCTCAGAGTGTCCGTAATACCAGGAAGCTCCTGCATCGGGAGCTTGAGCTTCTTGGACTTCGTCAGGAAGAGCTTCGTATAAAGGTAAATACAATACAGGAAAAATTGGCTGCTCTCGATGCAGCATTAAATATTCCGGAGCTCGCCTTGACAGTTAAAACGCTGCCCCGGCGAAACTGTGTACGTCTGAACGAATATATTACCCGCGACGAAGAGATGGATTTCTTAATCAAGAAGCTGCATCAAAAGCACGAGGACAAAATTCGAAGCCTGGAAACCCAGACAATCTGTGCTTTTTTGTCACTTCCGGATTTAAGTCAGGGCATTTCAAATGTATATACCTCCGTATTCTTTATATTGGAACAGGATACGCCGGACTCTGACTTCACCCTCCCTGCCGGGGACTATCTCTCTTATTACTACCGGGGTGATTACGGACAGAACGCAGACAGACTTACAGAGCTTTTTAAGCTTGCAGGAAGCAAAGATTATCAAATTATAGGAGAGCCCTTTGAAATCTATGCAATTGATAACCGAGACACTATACGTACAGAAGAATTTCTTACGGAAATACAGGTTCTTATTCGGTCTTAATTATTTCACATATAAACTTTTTGAAAACTTATTTTTGCAGGAGGCGGCATGGAATCATCCTATATTTTACAATCAGCAGACAGAAAATTTAACGACCTGTACCTTTGCTACTGCGGCTGCGACAAATGTCCGCCGGGGTACGGCTTCGGTCCGGCCGTGCGTCCGAATTATCTGATTCACTATATATTAGAGGGAAAGGGAAGTTATCAGATCGGAGAAAAGCTGTACCAGCTTGAAGCAGACCAGGGCTTTCTTATCGAACCTCAGGTACAAACCTACTACTGCGCAGACAGCCTTGAGCCCTGGACCTATCTCTGGATTGGATTTGACGGAGCAAATGCCGGGAAATATCTTCAGGATATCGGACTTACAGGTTCTCATCCCGTCTTCCGGTGCAGCTATCCTGATGAGCTCCGCCACATTGTAATGGAGATGCTGGAGCACAATATCTGCACCTCCTCCAATCAGCTTTTGATGATAGGACTTTTATATTCTTTTTTTTCTGTTCTTGCCCGCAATACTGCTGCAGCTGTGCCGGTGAACTCTGACGGAGGAAACCAGTACGTACAGCAGGCAGTAGAATTCATCCAGAACAACTATGCATTTGCACTTCGCGTCACAGACATTGCAGACTATGTCTGTGTCAATCGAAGCTATCTTTATACCTTATTTAAAAAACATTTAAACACATCTCCTCAGGACTATCTGACCAACTATCGTATTACCCGGGCTGCCGAGCTTTTAAAACTTACAGACCTGTCGGTAGAAAGCGTAGCTCTTTCCTGTGGATACAACGATGTACTCGTCTTCTCAAAGGCCTTCAAAGCACGCAAGGGAATACCACCGTCAAAATACCGCCGTCAGAAAAATATCTAACATTTTGACAGTTTTTTATAACATAAGCTCCTGTATTTTTTCTTTCCTTTTTTCTATAATCTGTTTCAGTCAAACATCGAACATCAACAGGAGGAAATTATCATGAGCATCCGATACAATGAACACACACGTACCTTTCATCTGCAGAATGATACCATCAGCTATATTATGACTGTACTGCCCGGCGGACAGATGGCAGGGTTGTATTTCGGCAGCCGTATTCATCACAAAGAAGATTTTTCTTATCTGCTGGAAACTGCTTCCCGCCCTATGACCTCTTATCTCTACGAAGGCGACCGCACCATATCTCTAGAGCATATCAAACAGGAGTACGGCGTATACGGCTCGACAGACTACCGGCAGCCTGCTGCAGAGGTTATACAGGAAAATGGCAGCCGCATCAGTGATTTCCGGTACATCAGACATACGATTTCCGAAGGTAAGCCAGCTCTTCCCGGACTTCCTGCAACCTATACTGAGGACAGCTCTGAGGCTGAAACTCTGACGCTCTTTCTAAAAGACCCTGTCACCAATCTTTCACTAAAACTTTTTTACACGATCTTTGCCCGGGGAGGAATTATCGCCCGCAGTGCAAGATTTATAAATGAAGGAACCAAGACTCTCCATCTTTCCAGAGCGATGAGCCTTTGCATGGATCTTCCTGACTCTGACTATGAATTCTTACATTTTTCCGGTGCATGGGCAAGAGAACGTCATCTGAAAAAACGGAAACTGGAGCAGGGAATACAGTCTGTAGGAAGTATGCGTGGAAACTCTTCGCACAATCATAATCCCTTCATCATCCTAAAACGTCCCTCTGCAGACGAGGAAAAGGGAGAATGTATTGGCTTTAGTCTAATATACAGCGGAAATTTTCTTGCACAGGCAGAGGTGGATGCCTACGACACAACACGTATCCTTTTGGGAATCCATCCAGACTGCTTCGACTGGAAGCTGGAGGAAAATGAATCCTTTCAGACTCCGGAGGCCGTCATGATATACACTTCCCACGGACTGAACCACTTAAGCCAAACCTTTCATAAGCTGTATCAAAAACGACTAGCCAGAGGTGTATGGCGCGACAGACCCCGCCCGATATTAATCAACAACTGGGAGGCTACTTACTTTGATTTCACACAGGAGCGTCTTGTGGACATTGCCGCAAAAGCAAGAGACTGCGGTGTAGAGCTTTTTGTCCTGGATGACGGCTGGTTCGGCGCACGCAGGAACGACCATGCCGGCCTGGGCGACTGGACCGCCAACCGTAAACTCCTTCCCGGCGGGATCACAGAGCTGGCAAAGAAAATCGAAGAACTAGGTATGATGTTCGGCCTCTGGTTCGAGCCGGAAATGGTCAATAAGGATTCTGAGTTGTACCGCACACATCCAGACTGGATTCTTAGCACGCCAGGCAGAAGCAGCTCCCACGGCCGGCAACAATATGTGCTTGATTTTTCCCGCCCAGAGATTGTAGATTACATCTATGAACAGATGGCAAAGATTTTAAGAGAAGCCAGTATCTCCTATATCAAATGGGATATGAACCGCAGCATTACCGAATGCTATTCCTATGCATACCCGGCAGACAGACAGGGAGAAATCTTCCACCGCTATATTCTTGGAGTTTATGATTTATATGAAAGGCTCACTTCTGAATTTCCTAAGGTTCTGTTTGAATCCTGCGCAAGCGGAGGCGGCCGCTTTGATCCGGGCCTTTTATACTATGCGCCCCAGGGATGGGCAAGCGACGATACCGACGCAGTGGAACGGCTTAAAATTCAATACGGCACCTCCTACTGCTACCCGATAAGCAGTATCGGAAGCCATGTATCTATCACTCCAAATCACCAGCTGAACCGGATTACTCCGCTTCACACTAGAGCAAACACTGCGTATTTCGGGACCTTCGGGTATGAATTAGACCTGAATAAGCTGACAGAGGAAGAACAGGAAGCAGTAAAACAGCAGGTTCTTTTTATGAAGAAATACCGCAGGCTTCTGCAGTACGGCACCTTCTACCGTCTCTGCAGTCCCTTCGACGGTAATGTTACTGCCTGGATGGCAGTAAACGAAGATAAAACTTGTGCAGTTATAGGCTGGTACAGGATTCTGAATCAGACCAATTCATCCTTCACCCGGATACGCCTTCAAGGCCTTGATCCAGAAATGTGCTATACAAACAATATGGACGGACAGAGCTATTTCGGAGATGAGCTTATGAATCTGGGACTCATTACAACAGATGCCGCAGCCGGAGAGGCCGGCGGCGATATAATTCCAAGTTGTGATTTTGACTCCCGGCTTTATATTTTAAAGGCTGAATCACTTTCTGGAAAATCGTCTTCCTAAAGCTTAAATCTCCTTCCTGGAGATCGAAGTAATAAAAAAACAAGAAAATAAGGAGAGTTCAGCCAACATGAACACTACAAAAACATTCTTTATAAAACGCTGTCTGATGTTGATAACAGGAATCTTGTTTATTGGAATCTGCGTCGGCAGCTTCCGCTTAAGCGAGTTCGGCGTAGACGCATTCACCTGCATGAACCTGGGTATCAGCGGATTTCTTCATCTTCAGTTCGGAACCTGGCAGCTGATTATGAACGCTGTCATTCTGATTGTTATATTTTTTACTGCACGTCACTGCATCGGCCCCGGAACCATCGTGAACATGGCCGGAGTCGGATATCTCGCCGATTTCATATGCTGGTTTTTTCAAGACCATATGCAATTAGAAATGACACTTCTTCTGCGCATCCTCGCACTTTTTCTAGGGATGCTCTTTGCCGGTATCGGAGTGGCGCTTTATATGACTGCCGATCTAGGTATCGCACCCTATGACGCAGTCGGCGTCATCATCGAGGAGATGACTCAGAAGCGCCTGAAGTATGATAAGGCCCGCGTTATCAGCGATGTAACTGTTGTAGTCATAGGAATTATTTTCTGCCTGTTGTCGGGCGGCAGTCTCCGTCTTATCGTCGGTATCGGGACAGTCTGTAACGCCTGCTTCAACGGACCGTTGATTCAATTCTTTAAAAGCCAGTTAACAGACGGCATGCTTTAAAAAAATTCGAAAGGGTTGTTGAATCAACAACCCCTTCGAACTATATCTTTATTCACTTTATGCCTCGTCTATCGCCTTTCCGATATCACGGCGCATATACTTATTATCAAACTGTACCCACTCTGCTGCTGCATAGGCGTTGGATCTGGCCTCCTTCAAATCCTTTCCCTTTGCCGTAACTCCCAAAACACGTCCCCCGTTTGTCACAATCCTTCCGTCGTCAAACTTCGTGCCGGCATGGAAGCAGTAATAGCCTTCATGCTTCTTAAATTCTTCAAGTCCAGTAATCGGGAGTCCTTTGTCATATGCCACCGGATAACCTTCACTTGCAAGCACTACACACACCGCCGCATTATCTTCGAACTGCAGGTCGATCTGATCCAGTGTCCCGTCGATGCATGCCTCCGCTACTTCAATGATATCGTTTTTCATTCTCGGCAGAACTACCTGCGCCTCCGGGTCTCCGAACCTCGCATTATACTCCAGTACCTTAGGTCCCTCCTCAGTCAGCATTAATCCAAAGAAGATAACCCCCTTAAACGGTCTGCCTTCCGCCTTCATGGCATCTACCGTTGCCTGATAAATATGTTTCCTGCAGAATTCTTCCACTTCCTCCGTATAGAACGGACTTGGTGAAAAGGTTCCCATCCCGCCGGTATTTAAACCAGTATCTCCGTCACCGGCCCGCTTATGGTCCTGCGCAGACGTCATAGTCTTAATCGTGTTTCCATCTACAAAGGACAACACCGACACCTCACGCCCGGTCATAAACTCCTCGATAACCATCTCATTGCCTGCAGCGCCGAATTTCTTGTCCAGCATGATTGTCTTTACGCCTTCCTTTGCCTCTTTTAGATTTCCGCAGATTAACACGCCCTTTCCCAGCGCCAGCCCGTCCGCCTTCAGAACAATCGGGAACTTCGCCGTCTCAAGATATGCAAGCGCCTTATCCGGGTCAGTAAAATTCTCATAAGCGGCAGTCGGTATATTATACTTTTTCATCAGATCTTTTGAAAAGGCTTTCGATCCCTCCAGGATTGCCGCGTTTTTTCTCGGCCCGAAGGTGCGGATGCCTGCTGCCAGAAGTTCATCTACCAGTCCTCCCACCAACGGATCATCCATCCCGACAATAACAAGCTCTATCTCCTTCTCCTTCGCGAACGCAACAATCTTATCAAATTCCATCGCACCAATCGGCTCACATTCCGCATATTCTGCAATCCCGGCATTTCCCGGCGTACAGTAAATCTTGTCCACCTTATCACTCTTTGCCGCACAATATGCAATTGCGTGCTCTCTGCCGCCGCTTCCTACAATCAGAACCTTCATTTTAGACCCTCCTGTTATGTATCATTGCTATATATTTATTGTTATCTGTTTCTCCATTACACGGACCTATTCCTCTATACTCACGATACCGTCTTCCACTGTAACCTTCCCATTCGCAATAAGATGAATGGCTCTGGGCAGAATCTTCCACTCCGCCTGCTCCATCACTCTTTTCTGAAGTATCTCCGGGGTATCCTCCTTGCATACTTCCACTGCCTTCTGTAAAATAATCGGTCCCGTATCTGTACCTTCATCTACAAAATGCACCGTTGCACCCACTACCTTGACTCCCCGCTTAAGAGCCGCCTCGTGAACCTTGAGTCCATAATACCCGGTCCCGCAGAAAGCAGGGATCAAAGACGGATGTATATTAATAATGCGGTTTCGATATTTTTCTATCATGGCAGGAGGAATCACTACGAGAAACCCGGCCAGCACAATCAAATCCGGCTTCATCTCATCCACGGCTTCCAAAAATTTCACATTAAATTCCTCTCTGGAAGCAAAGTCCTTCGGGGAAACACATCTGCTTTCAATCCCGGAAAGCTCTGCCCGCTTAAGCGCGTATGCATTTTTATTATTGCTGATAACTCCGGAAAGCTTTACATTCGTAATCTCTCCTGATTCTACCGCATCAATGACCGCCTGAAGATTGGTCCCTCCGCCGGATACCAGTACTACTACATTTAACATAATGTAACTCCCTTTTCTCCTTCTTCAATACGTCCTACTATATACGGTGTCTCACCAGCTGCCTCCACAGCCTCCATCGTCTTCTGTACATCTGCCGGGTCTACGGCAACAATCATGCCGATTCCCATATTATATGTATTGTACATTGCGTGCTCCTCGATATTTCCTTCCTTCGCAAGCTTTACAAAAATCGGAGGTATCGGATAGCTGTCCTTCTCCACAACGGCACACACCCCGTCACAAAGCATTCTTGGAATATTCTCATAAAAGCCGCCTCCGGTAATATGGCTGCATGCCTTTATTGTCACTCCCGCTTCCTTAATACCTTTAAGTGCCTTCACATATATCTTAGTCGGAGCAAGAAGTGCCTCTCCAAGTGTTGTCCCTAAATCCTCACAATAAGTGTTCAGAGCTTCCTCTGTCATATCAAACACCTTGCGCACCAGGGAGAAACCATTGCTGTGTACACCTGATGAAGCCATGCCGATCAGCACATCCCCGGCTTTCAGCTCTTTTCCCGTAATCAAATCCTTTTCATCCACCACACCGACTGCAAATCCTGCAAGGTCATATTCATCCTCCGGATAAAATCCCGGCATCTCCGCTGTCTCGCCGCCAATCAACGCCGCGCCGGACTGCACACAGCCCTCTGCTACACCGCTTACAATTGTCGCTATCTTCTCAGGTTCATTCTTTCCGCATGCGATATAATCCAGGAAAAATAACGGCTCCCCGCCTGCACATGCAATATCATTCACACACATTGCCACACAGTCAATTCCAATTGTATCATGCTTGTCCAAAAGGAAGGCCAGCTTAAGCTTTGTTCCGACACCGTCAGTACCGGATACCAGTGTAGGCTTCTCCATATTTTTAAATGCTTCCATAGAAAATGCACCGGAAAATCCTCCGATATTGGTAAGCACCTCCGGCCTCATGGTCTGCTTTATATGCTCCTTCATCAGTTCTACTGACTTATAGCCGGCTTCTATATCCACTCCTGCATTTTTATAATCCATCTTTTCTTCTCCTTTTCACTCTTTGCTTTTTACGCTGTACCTCTATATCTTTACACGATACTTTTTATGTGCAGCTTCGTACACTCACATTATGGCTTTTATACTGTGTTTTATCCCTCTATATTATCTCTATGCTTTCTGATTCAGATAAGCCTCATATCCAATCTCGTCAAGCTTCGCTGCCTTTGCCTGCACGGTCTCTTTCATCTCAGTCGTATATGCTTTTAATCTGCCAAGCAGAGCTTCATCAGATACGGCAAGAATCTTCGCTGCCAGAATCGCTGCATTCATACCGCCGTCAATGGCAACTGTCGCAACCGGAATTCCCGGCGGCATCTGCACAATCGAGAATAATGCATCCTCTCCGGCAAGATTCTTTCCTGACATCGGCACTCCGATGACCGGCATAGGGAATAATGCCGCGCACATCCCCGGAAGGTGCGCTGCCATTCCGGCTCCTGCGATAATTACCTTAATTCCTTTTCCTTCTGCTGCCTTTGCCCACTCAAAAAATACATCCGGTTCACGGTGCGCGGAGATAATTGTCATCTCATAATCAATTCCAAGCTTCTCAAGCATAGCCGCCGCCTTACTCATAACCTTAAGGTCTGAGTCGCTGCCCATTACAATTCCTACCTTCATCTCTTATCTGCCTCCTTCATTTTTATCTCATGTCTTTCAAACAGCATATCCTATCTCTCCATATTTTTCAATGGCTCATTCAAAATCTCTGTTCCCTCAAGTACAAATCTGCCATCCCGCAGAAGATAAATTTCTTCACCGCTTTCTGTCACTGCCGTAATACTCTCAAGCTCTTCATAAGGAATCGTAATATCCGTATGACACTGGAAATATGCCTTCGATACATCCTCCTTACGCAGGATAGATTTGGAATTATCCTTCGCAACGATTTCCTTGCCATTTGGATTATATACCCGTACATCTTCACTCCAGCTGTAGCATGTATCTCCCACAGCAAAATGCGGTCCCATCTTTTCTGCAATCAGAATCGGAAGCTTTTTCTCAATCCCGTATTTCTTTGCCGCCGCATAGGCTGTCGTGTTAGTTCCAATAGCAAACTCTCCTAAAGGAAGCGTCGGATTCTTATGAAGAATATTGTCAAAAATATATTCTTTATTCTCCAGCTCCCTTTCAAAATTTCTACAATTATAATCTGTAATCATCCCATTAGAAAATATTAGCTCCAAGTCCTTATACAGCAGTTCATTAAGATAAACCTGGCTGACATGGAGCACTCCATTCGTTCCTTCAAGCACCGGTGACGTAAATATTTCCCCGACCGGAATATTTACATCTGCGGTACAATTCTCAAAAATCGTTTCCTTACAAGAATCTGCAAGTCTAAAAAGCTGTACTGTAAGGTCCGTCTTATTTCCGTTTCTGCCGCGGATTCGGACATAGCTTCCTTTGTCTAATGCATCAATCAGAGTCTGCTGCACCCTTTCATAGAGCTTTGCATCTAAAGTATTAATTTTTATAATTTCCCGGAAAATTTCTTCATACTTCTCACCAATCTCCGGAACCGGATATGCAACAATTGTAAAGCTCCTTTCCTCACCCTTTATATATTTGTTTGTCAACTGTCCGGCTCTGTTATTATATTGAAGGGACAGTTCCTCCTGCTTCTTGGTAAGGCGTATTGCTTCTTTTTTCCTTACCGGTACAAAAGGCTCCTCGCCAAACACCTCCATACATGCCGGTCCTGCAAAACCTGCTGCAAGCTCCTTGTACTGCTCATAGACAGTCTCCATTACCTCAAGCCTGCGCTCGACAAACTGTTTATCAAAAAAAAGCGCCTGATCGTCTTTATGGTCATATTCGTACTGTTTATTCGCAGACGCCCCGTAATACCCAAGCTTTAAATGCTGACGCTTCGTAACTGCACTGACTGAAGAACGATAAATAACCGGCTCAAGTCCAAGCTTTTTGAAATTCCCGGCTGCCTTTTGAATCACACGCTCGAATCCCAGTACATATCGAATATTTACTACGGATTTTTTTGATAAGTCCTTTCCCGTATTGATAAATCCCATCCGATAGCCCTCTGTATATACATCAGCCATCCTCTGGATTACCTCTTCCGAAAGCTCTTTTAAATAAAGTGCACTCCCTCTTTCATTTTCACTAATATACTCTCCAAAAAAATACAGATATCGGATATCTGTCAAATCACATTCCCGAATAATATCCGCTGCAAAGCTTTCTCCCGGATCAATCTGTTCCCTAATACGATCTGCTGCAAACACATCACAGTAGTCGCTGGCATACCAGTAAATTATATCCTTAATACCGGCAGGGCCAGGCAGCTCCTCTGCCTCAAACTCATTATAAATCTGTATAAAAAGCTCAAACAAAATATCCAGATATTCTATCCTCTGCTCGACGGCATAAACAATTGCTCCCCGAATCTCTGCATACAGAAAGCTCAGCATCTGCCCGTATTCCTCCCCCAGCCTTTTCAATGCATAGGAAGGATTTGCATAGCTTTCTTCATAATGTCCCGGCAGAATGTCCTCATAAAGCCTCTGATTCCACTTTTCCAGCTCTTCAAGAGAAAGCTCCCTGTAAACTCCAGACTCTACACAGGATTTAAACTCTGCAATCATCATAATAAACTTTGATATCTGCACAAAATAATCCCGGAAACACTCTGACACCGTTTTTTCGTCTTTTATCTCACCTATTCTCTGTACCGCTAATTCATATCGTTCTTCTACCATATTTAGATAAGCCCCCTGATAAATATTGCCGTCATGCCCAGCAGAACTATCACATTACAGATAATCCCCAGCCTGCATGTTATGTAATTCTTATCCCGCTCTTTAAACCCCTTTATGCCCAAGTACACTCCCATTCCCGCAATTGCTGCCGCTGCAAGTCCTAAAGCTCCCAGCATGGTACTGACCTGCCCCCTGGAGAAAAAAGAAGATGCAAGCATAAGAAAAAGAAGAAACAAAACAATAACCGCCAGCGCGAACGACTGCATTCCCCTCTTTGCATGCTTCCGGGGTGTCTGTCCGTACTTTGTCCGCAGCATCTTTCTGCGGCGTTTCTCCCGCTCTTTGGCCTGCATCTGAGCCCTAGTATCTTCTGTTCTTGTTTTTTTTCCTTTTATTAACATATCTTCTCCTCAACAACGTACACATCATAAATACAATATATCCTGCCACTCCGCCCAATGTATTCAAAAGAAGATCATCTACATCAAAGCATCCCACCCTGGATATAAGCTGAAAGGTCTCCACTCCCAAGCTTAGTCCAAAGCTCCAGAACAAAGTAGAAAAAAAGCTTCGGTATCTGCTCGCCATAGGCATAAAAAAACCAAACGGAAGAAAAATCAGTACATTTCCAAAAAGATTAGTAAACATCGCAAACAGTCCTACCTGATGCCGGTACTCCCAAAACCGCTTGATTTCTTTAAATAAAACAAGATTATAATGGTATTCATCCATTCCTTCCGTCGTCCGGCCGTACCAGTCGGAAAATATCAGAAAATATATGATGAATCCGATATACAGGACAAAACATACCTTCCCAAGTATACGGATTCTCTTTCTACGTCTAGAATTCAAAAATACAGCATCCCTTTCATCGGACTACTTTAAAAAGTAAGTCCTTTCTTGTCCTTTAACAGTCTTGCTCCACTTACAATTGCAATAATTCCGGCTGCTGTCCCCGTCACCACAACAACAATTCCTACTGCTATCCCGGCCGCTCCGGCAAAGGTCATTGTCTTATACACTTTCTCATTCATGTCAGTCTCCCTCCTGCTATTTCACACCGTATTCTTCATAGTATGCATCAATCGCCGCTTTTAATGTATCATCAATAACAACTTTTCCCTCGTATTCTCTGCCGTACAGGTATTCCACAACCTCTTCCATTGTGACGATTGCATTTGCCGGAAAGCCGTACAGCTCCTCTATCTCTTCCAATGCGCATTTTTTACCGCTCTTCCCGATTTCCATACGGTTAAGGGACACTATCAATCCCTTTACCTCCACGTCCGCCTGAGCCTTAATAATCGGAAATGTCTCTTCGATCGATTTTCCAGAGGTAGTTACATCCTCAATGATGACAACCCTGTCCCCATCCTTTAGCTTGCTGCCTAGAAGGATCCCCGTGTCTCCGTGGTCCTTTACCTCCTTACGGTTTGAACAGTATCTGATATCCTTTCCATACAGCTCACTGACAGCCATTGCTGCTGCCACGCTCAGCGGAATCCCTTTATAGGCCGGCCCAAACAACACATCAAAATCGAGTCCATAATGCTCATAAACCGCCCTTGCATAATATTCTCCAAGCCTGCGAAGCTGTGAACCTGTGACATAGGCTCCCGCATTCATAAAAAAAGGAGATTTCCTTCCGCTTTTCAACGTAAACTCTCCGAATTTCAGCACGTTACTTTCTACCATAAATTCTATAAATTCCTGCTTGTACTGTTCCATCTCTGCCTCTCCTTCTTTTCCCTGTCTTCCGCCCTGCCGCCCGACTTCGAAAACGACTCTGGCAGTGTACGTTCTTCTATGTATAAAGTCCTTCAAATACGTTCTCATTCTACCATAAGATTTATAAAATAACAATTATGAAACTGGATTTCTTTCCCTGAAAATGCTATACTTTGAGAATAAAACTGTACTGCTGTCTGTCAGACAGCAATATTATAAGTAAATGAGGTGTGATTTGTGCATAAAGAATTTTTAATGGGCAACGAGGCCATTGCCTTAGGTGCCGCTGCCGCCGGAGTAAATCTTGTATCCGGTTATCCGGGAACTCCTTCCACAGAGGTTCTGGAAACTGCTGCAAAGCTCCGGTCAGAGGGACTAGAGGAGCTCTACGTAGAATGGTCCGTCAATGAGAAAACAGCCATGGAGGTTGCTGCAGGCGCCGCATATTCAGGGGCACGCAGTATGGTAACAATGAAACAGGTAGGACTCAATGTAGCTTCCGACCCGTTAATGAGTCTGGAATACATCGGCGTCAAGGGCGGTATGGTTATCCTTGTGGCAGATGACCCCGGCCCGGTATCCTCACAGACAGAGCAGGACACAAGACATTTCGCAGCATTTTCCAAAGTGCCCTGCTTTGATCCCTCCTCTGCACAGGAAGCCTATGAGATGATACAGGAAGCATTTGAATATTCTGAAAAATATGCTACCCCTGTTTTCCTTCGGCCCACTACAAGAGTCTGCCACAGCTACGCTTCTGTTTCTGTTAAGGAACCCTATGAATATCTTTGCCACAGACCGGAGGGCTTTGTAAAAGATTCCGGGCGCTGGGTTATCTTTCCACGGCTTTCCTATCAGAATCATATAAAAATTGAGGAGCGGAATGAAAGACTCTCTGATGATTTTTCTTCCTATTCACGTAACCGAATCTACCCTGCAGATAAGAACAATGAGCAGATAAAAAAGGGGATCATCTCCGGAGGAATCAGCTTTACTTATGCGATGGAAACACTAAAGGACATCGGCATGATACGACTTTTCAAGGTGTCAACTCCTTTTCCCTTCCCGGAAAAGCTGGCTCTTGAATTTCTTGAAGGCCTTGACGAGGTGCTTTGCTTGGAGGAACTTGACCCTGTCCTTGAACAGGCACTTACTTACATATGCGGAAAACATCATCTTTCTGTGAAAATCTTCGGGAAGCTCAGCCATCATGTACAAAATGCAGGTGAAAGCTCTCGCGACAGCGTGACGACGGATATTCTGAAATTCTTAGGTACAGATGTCAGTTATGCCAACATGAAAGAGTCCCAGGCAGAAAACACTCCAAATCTGACATGGGCTCCGGACACCCCGGCAGATGCTCTTTCTGCATACCCTGTTCTGCCGCCAAAGCTCCCCGTACGTCCTCCGGTCTTATGTGCCGGCTGTCCGCACAGAGCCTCCTTCTATGCGGTAAAAACTGCTATGAAAAACAAAAAAACGATTTTCTGCGGAGATATCGGCTGCTATACTCTGGGAAATGCTATGCCGCTTAACATGGTAGATACCTGTCTGTGCATGGGTGCAGGCCTGGGCATAGCCCAGGGTGTAGGACGGATCGAGCCTGATACCTCCTGCTTTGCCTTTGTCGGGGATTCCACATTTTTTGCCTCTGCTCTTACCGGCGTGATAAATGCAGTCTACAATCAGGCAGATATGACTTTAGTCGTACTGGATAACTCTACTACTGCCATGACCGGACACCAGCCTCATCCGGGCACAGGACATACAATGATGGGCAATATTGTTGAGAAGGTCCACATCGAAGCCGTACTGCGGGGGATCGGCGTCACAGCAGTCGAGACGGCCGACCCTCTGGATCTTGAGGCAGCAGTTTCATGCGTAAAGCGTACAGCCGCCCTGCCGGGTGTAAAAGCAATCCTGTTTAAGTCCCCCTGTATTGCTGTTTCCAAACCAGATAAAAGCATGATTGTGGACCCGGAAATCTGTATCGACTGCAGAAAATGTATCCGGGAGCTTGGATGTCCGGCTCTTACAGTACAAAAAGACAAGGTCACTATTGACAGCACTCTTTGCACCGGATGTACTCTCTGCAGCCAGCTGTGCCCGGCACATGCGATTTGCTCTGAAGAAAACCGGATAGACTCTTCCGGAAAAAACAAGGATAAAGCCGCAGGAGGTAAAACAGATGAATAAAAATATTGTATTGTGCGGTGTCGGCGGACAGGGGATCGTTCTGGCATCTAAGCTTCTCGCCTCTGCCGCTATGGAAAAGGGTATTCCTGTCATGAGCGCCGAAACTATCGGTATGGCTCAGCGGGGAGGCAGTGTATTCAGCCACCTGCGTATGGGTGATGATCTGTATTCCCCTATGATTGCTTACGGCACGGCCGATTTACTGATCGGATTTGAGCCAGGTGAAACCGTTCGTAGAATTCCCTATTTAAAAAAAGGAGGGAAGATAATTGTGAGCAGTCGTTCTATTATGCCGGTTACTGCTGCCCTGTCCGGCGTATCTTATCAGGGTGAACGCATGATCTCTTATCTTAAGGATACTCTCGCTGACCTGACCGTTGTGGATACCGAAAAAGCCTGCCGGGATATAGGCTCTTCTAAGGTTCTGAATATTCTGCTTCTCGGTGCTGCTCTCCACAGCGGCAGCCTGGATATTTCAGAGGATGACATTAAAAATGAAATCAGAAAGAAACTGCCGGAAAAATTCCATGAGCTTAACTTTTCTGCTCTGGAATATGTACGGAAAAACTCTCAGCAAAGCTCTCGATAAAAATGTGAGACGAACAGAAAGGAATTTATATCATGCAGATTACAGATTTACAGATTCAGCAGGTAAACAGCCAGATAAAAGCACTTGTGATGGCTGGAAGCTTCTATGGTAAAAAGCTTAAAGAGGCGGGTATCTCTGGTATCTCTTCCCCGGAAGATTTTGAAAGCCTCCCTTTTTCGGAGAAGAATGATTTACGGGAGGCTTACCCGCTCGGTCTTATGACAGCTCCAGAAGAAAAAATTGTCCGAATACATTCTTCATCAGGTACTACCGGTCTTCCGGTTATCATTCCCTACACCGCAAAAGATGTAGAGGACTGGGCCGTTATGTTCAGACGCTGTTATGAAACCGCTGGTATTACTAATATGGACCGAATCCATATCACTCCCGGATACGGACTATGGACTGCAGGCATCGGCTTTCAAAACGGGGCAGAAATGCTCGGAGCTATGACAATTCCTATGGGCCCCGGCAATACAGATAAGCAGCTCCAGATGATGATGGATATGAAGTCCACTGTCCTCTGCTCAACTTCCTCCTATGCACTCCTCCTCGCCGAAGAAATTGCAAAGCGGGGAATCAAGGACAAAATACACTTGAAAAAGGGCGTTATCGGTTCCGAGCGCTGGGGAGAAAAGATGCGGCAGCGGATTTCTGACGAGCTTGGTATCGAGCTGTATGATATCTACGGCCTGACTGAAATCTACGGTCCCGGTATCGGTATCAGCTGTAAATACGATGTCGGAATGCATTACTGGGATGACTATATTTACATAGAAATTATTGATCCAGAAACCTTAAAGCCTGTTCCAGACGGAGAACTAGGTGAGATTGTTATTACTACACTTGTGAAGGAAGGCGCGCCGCTTATCCGCTACCGTACTCATGATTTGTCCAGAATTATTCCCGGAAGCTGTCCTTGCAAAAATACATTCCCCCGTCTGGACATTATCATGGGAAGAACCGATGATATGATAAAAATCAAAGGGGTTAATGTGTTCCCAAGTCAGATTGAAGAAGTACTCCGGGAATTCCCGGAAGTATCAAGTGAATATCAGATACGAATCTCCCACCTTGACGGCCGGGATACACTGCGTATTTATGTAGAAACAAATGGAACGGTAGATTTTATGGATCTAAGCCGCCGGATTGCCGGATTAGTAAAAAGCCGGATCGGATTCACTCCGCTCGTAAAGGTTGTAGAGCTTGGCGTACTGCCGAGAAGTGAAAAGAAGTCGAAAAGGGTAATCGATGAGAGATATAATTAGACATAAATAATTTAGACAGCAGGCTTTTCCCAAAAGCTGCATAATCTTATGAAAGGGTTGTTACAAAATACAAAGCCTACACAACATATAGTAATAATATAACCCGCATCCGTACTATATGCTGTAGAGAATTCTCCTTTTGCAACAACCCTCACTGTATTTTCAGAATCTGAAAAAAACCGCTTTATTCCACAATTCCGACCATATCTGCAATGCTTTCAAATCCATATCTTTTCATGTAAGATTCTATTCCATCCACAATCTCCATCGTAATCATCGGATTATGAAAATTCATTGTCCCGACAGATACTGCACTGGCTCCTGCCAGAATCATCTCAACGGCATCCTCTGCACCGGCAATCCCTCCCATACCGATAACCGGTATTTTTACCGCGTGTGCTGCTTCATAGACCATACGCACAGCAATCGGATGAATTGCAGGGCCAGACACACCACCGGTTTTATTGGCTAATATAAACCGGCGCCTGTGAACATCTATTTTCATTCCAGTGATTGTATTAATCAGAGATACGGCATCGGCACCTCCTGCCTCTACTGCCTTTGCCATCTCGGCAATGCTTGTTACATTGGGGCTCAGCTTCATAATCACCGGCTGCTTTGCATACCGCTTTACTGCCTTTGTAATCTCTTCGGCCGCCTTTGGATTCTGCCCAAAGGCAATTCCTCCTTCCTTCACATTAGGACAAGAAATGTTAATTTCCAGCATATCTACCGGCTCATCTGCCAGCCGCTCTGCCACCTCACAATAATCTTCCTCTGATTTACCGCATACATTTACTACAATCCTGGTATCATATTGTTTAAGAAACGGAATGTCGCGTTCGCAGAACAGCTCTATCCCCGGATTCTGAAGTCCTACTGCATTCATCATTCCTCCGTACGTTTCAGCAACTCTCGGAGTCGGATTCCCTTCCCAGGGAATATTGGCCACCCCTTTTGTTGTCACTGCTCCCAGACGATTCAAATCTACAAATTCTTCAAACTCCGCTCCGGAACCAAATGTTCCTGACGCAACAGTCACCGGATTTTTCCACTCCACACCCGCAATCTCTACACGCATATTCATTATATATCCACCTCCGACGCCAAAAATACCGGTCCATCCTTACAGATTCTCTTGTTGTTTACATTGCTGTGAGAATCCTTACTGACCGACCTGCACACACAGCCCAGGCAGGCTCCTATTCCACACGCCATCCGCTCCTCAAGAGATATATAGCATGGGAGCCTTTTCTCCTGCGCATACTGCTTCAAAGCCTTCAGCATCGGCATCGGGCCGCAGGCATAAATGACATCGGCATGCAATCCATTTTCGCGGATTGCATCCAGTACATTTCCCTTCGTACCCAGGCTTCCATCCTCCGTAGATATATATACCTTACCGTTTTTTTCAAATTCCTTTTTTAAAAATGTCTCTGAATCCCGGTAACCGACTATAATCTGCTTTTCCTTGCAGACTATCTTCTTTGACAGCTCAAGGATCGGAGGCACTCCGATTCCTCCGCCCACCAAAAATACACGTTTTCCAACTGCTTCCTCAAGCGGAAAACCATTTCCTAAAGGTGCAATAACTGAAATCTCTTCACCTGCCTTCATCTGAGAAAACTGCTCTGTCCCTGTACCTGTACCTGTGACGCGGTACACTACCCGAAGACTTTCTCTATCTTTTCCTATCTCACAGATGCTGATCGGCCTCGGCAGAAGCTTACTCTCATCTCTTGTATACATAGAGATAAATTGGCCCGGCACGGCCTTTTCTGCACCTCTAAGCTTAAGCCACATACTGAAAATACCTTCTGCCAGCCGTTCCTGTGACACGATTACCGCTTTTTCCTTCTCTCTGCTCATACTTTTTCTCCTAACGCTCTTGCTGAAATCATTGCCGGCTTCTTACGATCCTTCAAAGATTTTTCTCGACCTTTTTCGACTCTCTTTGACTTTTTGAGCTGATTGTCGGCTTTTTTCGACTTCTTCAAACCTCTTATCGACCTTCCAGTGCATCCTTTATATCCGCAATCATATCCTCGACAGCTGCCCTGGACGCATCTGCAAAATTCTCCTCACCGTATGACGCATATTTTTCCTGTTTATAGGCTGCAATAATTCCACGGGAGGAATTCACTATGGCGCCTAGTCCGTCTTCATTAAAGAAATGCACCAGATCCTTTCCTTTTCCTCCCTGTGCTCCGTAACCCGGTACAAGAATATAAGCCTTCGGCATAATTCTGCGCAGTGTCTTCCCCATCTCCGGATAAGTAGCACCTGCTACTGCTCCGATATAGCTGTACTCCTCACCCATGCAGGAGGCTCCCCACTCAGCCACTTTCTCACCTACCAATTCATAGAGCGGCTTCCCGTCTATCTGCCGGTCCTGAAATTCGCCGCTTGACGGATTCGATGTCTTTACCAGAATAAACAGCCCTTTCTTTTCTTCCTTGCAGACATCCATAAATGGGTTTACTCCGTCTGAACCAAGATACGGATTTACAGTCACAAAATCCTCTCCAAAAGGTGTATATCTCTTGCTTCCCACCTGCACGCTCCCGATGTGGCCGGCTGCATAAGCCGACGATGTGGAGCCTATATCTCCGCGCTTAATATCTCCGATTACAATTAATCCCTTTTCCTGACAGTAATCTACTGTTCTCTTAAATACTTTAAGACCAGGAAGTCCAAACTGCTCGTACATGGCAATCTGAGGCTTTACAGCCGGAATCAGATCGCAGGTTTTATCTACAATCTCCTTGTTAAACCGCCAGATTGCCTCTGCTGCACCCTCAAGCGTTTCTCCGAACTCCTCAAAAGCTTTTTTCTGTATCTGCGCCGGGATATAATTCAGCATCGGGTCAAGGCCTATTACTATAGGGGCATTTGTCTTTTTGATATTCTTTACTAATTGGTTAATCAATGGGGTGTCCTCCTTTGTTTTGGTTGTGTTTTTATAGACCGGACGCTATGACAAGGTTTACTATCCACGTCGCCGCGCTCTCGCTTCGCAAAAAACGCAGCAGTACTAAGCTCGAAAATACCTCGCTAAGTACTGGCGTTTTTTGAGAGGCTTCTTTGGATAGTAAACCTTGTCATGGCTGGATTCCGGCTTATAAAAATATTGGGGAGCACTTGTTTTGTTCTTGCTCCTGCGTTCGTTGTTCCTTTTATTCTTTTTATTACTTTTTAATATGTGTTGTCTCTGTCGTAGACGAGTCTGCCGGATACCAGGGTGCAGGCGACTTCTCCGGTTACGGGGTAGTTGTGGAAGGGAGTGTTTCTGCCTTTTGAAACGAATGTGTTTTTGTCTATCCGGTATTCTTTGTCCGGGTCGAAGATTACAATGTCAGCAGTCTTTCCTTCCGATATGGAGCCTTTATCGTGTAGGCCTAGAATTTCGGCCGGATTTGTACTCATTTTTTCGGCCATGTCCATGATGGTCAGGATACCTGGCTTTACAAAAGCCGTATAGGTCAGCGCTGCTGAAGTTTCAAGCCCTACGATTCCGAAAGCCGCTTCTGACATAGATTTATTCTTTTCCTCCTCGGCGTGAGGTGCATGGTCGGTAGCTATGACATCTATAATTCCTTCCTTTAACCCGGCCCTTAAAGCTTCCACATCCTTTTTGCTTCTAAGAGGAGGATTCATCTTGTAGTTTCCATCATCCTCCGGTATATCATCCGAGCTCAAAATAAAATGATGCGGACATACTTCAGCAGTCACCGAAAGCCCTTCTTCCTTAGCAAGTTTTACCATTTTTACGCTGTCTGCTGTTGAACAATGGCACAGATGGAGCTTTACCCCTGTCTCCTTCGCAAGAAGGATGTCCCTTGCGGTAATCACATCCTCCACGGAATTGGCAATACCCTTCAGTCCAAGGCGCTTCGCATTGCCGTCCGCATTCATAACGCCCCCTTCTACCATCGTGATATCCTCACAATGGGCGAATACTTGAATGCCGCATCTTACGGCTTCTTCCATTCCTTTCCTGTACAGAGATGCATTCATAACAGATTTTCCGTCTTCGCTGACAGCAAGACAGCCTTCCAAAGCCATACCCTCAATATCTGCAAGGACTTCTCCCTGCTGCCCCTTTGTTACTGCTCCCAGCTGAATTACATTCGTCAAAGACTCCTTCCTCTGCCTTTCGTGTACGGAAGCCACCTTTTCAGCCGTATCAATGACGGGCCTCGTATTCGGCATGGCACATACTGTTGTCACGCCGCCTTTTACCGCCGCCTTACCGCCGCTTTCCAGTGTTTCCTTATATTCCAGTCCAGGGTCGCGAAAATGCACATGCAAATCAATAAACCCCGGCATCACATAACAACCTTCTGCATCAATCACATGATCGGCAGGCTCCGAAATGTGGTCGGCTACTCTTTTAATCTTATCCTCCTCAATCCACACATCAAACCGGCCGTCTCTTTTTGTCAATGGATCAATTACATGCCCTCCCCGGATTAATATTGTCATCTTTTTTCCATCTCCTCCCTTAATACTTCAACTGCCTTATTAAGCTGGTTATCTGCCTCCGGATCATCCTCATTTAATTCATATTTTATCTCTATATCCGGCGCAACGCCCACTTCATTAATGCTTCGTCCTTTCGGTGTAAAATACTCAGAGATCGTCAGCTTTACACAGGTTCCATCCTTTAAATCGAACACCTGCTGTACAACACCTTTGCCGTAGGTCTTCGTACCGACGATTTTTCCCAGCTCATAGTCCTGTACGGCCCCGGCAAATATCTCAGAAGCACTTGCACTGTACTCGTTTACCAGCAGTGTAAGAGGCATCTCAAGCTTATGCTCTTCATCTGACTTTATCTCTTTTTGATTCCCGGCTTTATCCTCAGTATATACAATTTTTCCTTCTGGAAGAATCAGGTCCAATATCTCACATACCGTACTTAAATTACCTCCGGGATTACTTCTTAAATCTACAATAAGCCCTTCCATACCCTGACTTTCAAGCTCACGAAAAGCCTCTACGTATTGATCATAGGTTACAGAATCAAATTCCAGAATCCTCAAATATCCTATCTTATCCTCCAACATATGCGACTGAACCGTCGGATACTCTATCGTCTCCCGGACTGCCGTCACAGTTATCTCTTCTGCTTCTTTTCCACGAAGAACCGTCAGACTTACCTCCGTGCCGCGCTCCCCCTTAATCTCTGATACAACCTCACTTAAATCCCGGTTCGATACCTCTCGGTCCTCCACCTTATACAGAATGTCCCCATCCTTAATGCCCGCCTTTTCTGCCGGCGACCCTTCATAAACCTGAGAAAAGGTAATCACGCCCGTCTCCTGATTCTGTGACATGACAGCACCTACACCGTCATATTCTCCCGTCGTGCTCTCCTCGAATTTTTTTGTCGCCTCTTCATCATAATACGCGGAGTAAGGATCATCCAGCCCGCTGATATAGCCTTCATAAATACCTGATTGAAGAGCCTTTTCATCTGCCTCTCCCAGATAATATTCATCCACCAGCTGTTCCAGTGTCTTTAGCTTATCCTCAGTCTCATTGCTGACAGCCTGCGTCTCTCCCCTTTTACTGCCAAACCGGATACCGCAGGATAAAAGGCCCATAACTAATAACGTAGTAAGGGCGCCGAAAAGCGCCCCTTTTAAAAATTTCATACAATAATCTCCCTATAAATAGTTTCTTGGATCAACCGCTCTTCCATTCAGCTCCACCTGGAAATGAAGATGGATACCGCTTGACTGCCCGGTAGTTCCAGACATGCCAATCTGCTGTCCCTTTTCTACCCGCTGTCCGGCCCTGACACACAAAGATGAATGATGCATATATTTTGTGACAAGACCGTTCCCATGATTGATAACTACCCAGTTCCCGGCACTGTTGCTCCAGCCCGCCGTAGTCACTGTACCCGCCGCTGCTGCATATGTAGGCGCCGGCACTCGATTGGTTCCAAAATCCATCCCTTTATGCGCCGGATCACTCGGACTTCTATATTCCCCAAAGTAGCTGGTAATATACCCCGACGGACACGGATGACTGAACTGTCCGTTTCCTGTGACAACAGCCGGCCCCGGAGTTGAATAAGAAGAACCTGACCCGGCTGCCGCCGCCTTTGCTGCTTCCTCTGCCTGACGCTTACGCTCTGCCGCTGCCTCTGCCTCCTTTATAAGCTTATCCAGCGTGGCTGCATTTTCACCAATCTGTTCTTCCAAATCCTCAAGCTTCATATTCGTCTCTGCCAGCAGCTGCTCCACCTCACTATGCTTATCCTCAAGCTCTGTCTGAAGCACTGTCAGCTCCGTATATTCTTCCTGAAGAGCCTCCTCCTGCTCCTGAACAAGCTTTACAATCTCCTGAAATTTGACCAGCTGCTCTCTGTCATATTCAGAAATTGTCGTGATGTACTCAGCATTATTTAAAAATTCGCTAATATCCTTTGACTCGCACAATATCTCAATAAACTCAGCATTTCCATTCTCGTACATATATTTAATACGTTTTTTCATGCTTTCATACTGGTCATTTTCATCAACCTTAGCCTGTGCAAGCTCTTCTTCCTTCTGTTCGATCTCTTCTTCTTTTGCTGCCAGCTTTTCCTGTGTCTCTTCCATCTCCCCTAAGACTGCATTCAGCTGCTCTGTCAACGACGCCTTCTGCGACTCCGCCGCGTCCTTTTGTCCTTCCAGCTCCTCAGCTTTTTTCTTGGCATCCTCAATTGACGCTGCCTGAGATGAAAATGCAATCCCAAAACAAAATACTGCTGCAGCCAGCAGACTGACTATTTTTTTACTTTTCCCCTGTAGCATATGTAACCCCCTGAAAAATTATACCCTTAAATGTTTTCTTATTGTAAAGAAGCTTCCTACAAAACCTATTCCTACTCCCAAAGCAATTCCTACCGGCAGCAATGTACGATATACAGACGCAACTGGAAGAAAGTCAATGATATTATTCAAAAGACTGAACTTCGTCATCACATACTGGATAGCCTTCTCATACATAAAATATAAAAGTACCAGTGGTATTACCGCGCCTATAATACCAATCAGCAGACCCTCAAACACGAACGGCGCACGCACAAATCCATCCTTTGCACCTATGTACTTCATAATTGCAATCTCTTCCCGTCTTACCGTAATACCCATCGTGACCGTATTACTGATCAGGAAGATGGATACAGCCAGAAGAATCGCAACAATAGCAACTGACACATACCCTACCAGTCTGTTTACACTGGTCAGGGTCTTTGCAACTACATCTGATTTCCTTATCTTACGGACCCCGTTCAGACTTTCTGCAAACTCAACAACATCTGCCTGCTTTGACACATCTGCCATGTATACTTCGTAGTTATCAGAATTTCCCAATGGATTATCGTTTTTAAAGCCTTCCGCCAAATCTGCAGATTCTCCGAAATAATTGCCCTGGAAATTATCCCATGCCTCTTCCGCGCTTACATAATTCACGTCCAAAACACCGTCCGCTTTTGCAAGTTCCTCACCTATCTGGGTTTTCTGCGTATCTGTAGCATCCTCCTCAAAAAATACGGTGATAGCCACCCCTTCTTCTGCCTTTTCAACAATATAATTAAAGTTAATTACAATCGCATAGAATAAACCGAACAAGAATATACATGCAGACATAGTAGCAACTGATGCAATAGAGAACATCTTATTTCTTCCTATATTCTTTACTCCCTGCTTCATTGAATATCCAAAAGTACTAATTTTCATTATTATACCCACCTTTTTTCTCGTCGCTTACGATGACGCCCTTCTTCATCGTAACAACACGCTTTTTCATCTCGTTTACAATCTCCTGGTTATGCGTAACGACCAGTACAGTTGTTCCTCTGTCATTTGCCTCCTCCAGAAGCTTCATAATTTCCCAGGAATTCGTAGGATCCAGGTTACCTGTAGGCTCATCTGCCAGCAAAATCGCCGGTTCGTTTACAATCGCCCTTGCTATCGCAACTCTTTGCTGTTCACCGCCGGATAACTCCTTTGGATATGCTTTATATTTTTGAGCCAGACCAACCAAAGATAACGCCGCCGGCACTTTTTTCTTGATAATTCTGGATGAGGTCTCCGTTACACGCTGTGCAAAAGCAATGTTTTCATAGATATTCCTGTCCTTTAAAAGCCTGAAATCCTGAAATACTACTCCAATTCCCCTCCGATACATCGGAATCTTTCTATGCTTCATCCGGTTCAGATTCTGTCCGTTTACTACAATTGTTCCCGACGTAGGGTCAAGCTCCTTCATAATCAGACGAATCAGCGTCGACTTTCCTGAACCGCTGTCACCTACAATAAATACAAACTCACCCTGTGCGATTTTAAGATTTATCCCGTTCAGGGCCGCAATTCCTTTCGAGTACTCTTTTGTTACTTCTTTTAATTCAATCATAGTTTCCTCCTAATTATTTAATACTCCAGAGATTCCATATACTTCATGTATTTTACAACCATGAGTGCAATCTTAAAAGTAATGGCATCTTCAAACACACGAAGATCAAGTCCGGTACTTTTCTGAAGCTTATCCAGCCGGTAAACCAGTGTATTACGATGAATATAAAGCTGTCTTGAGGTCTCTGACACGTTGAGATTATTTTCAAAAAATTTATTAATCGTCGCCAATGTCTCCTCGTCAAAATCATCCGGAGATTTTCCCTCAAAAATCTCGCGGATAAACATTTTACAAAGTGGAATCGGAAGCTGATAAATCAGACGTCCTATTCCAAGAGAACTGTAGGCAAAGATGTTCTTTTCTCCGAAAAATATCTTTCCTACGTCAAGCGCAAGCTTCGCCTCCTTATAAGATTTGGAAACCTCCTTGATATCTCCTACAACAGTTCCATAGGATATCAGAACCTCTTCCTCTCCATCCTCCATCAGAAGATCATAGAAATTCTGCGCCATCTTTTCAAGCTCCTTGTAACCGTCATTTAATTCAAGCTCTTTTACAACAATAATATTCTTCTCGTCTACCGCGGTGACAAAATCTTTTGATTTATTTCCCAGAACACTTCTGACATTATCAAGAGCATTGCTGTCCTTCTCATGTTTTGTCTCAATTATAAAGATAACACGTCTGACTTCTGTGTCAATATGTAATTTTTTTGCGCGGTTATAAATATCCACCAACAGCAGGTTGTCCAAAAGCAGATTTTTAATAAAATTATCTTTATCAAACCGCTCTTTATAGGCGATTAGAAGATTCTGAATCTGAAATACGGCAATCTTGCCGACCATATATACATCATCACTTGCCCCGTTCGCAAGCAGAATATATTCCAGCTGGTGTTCGTCGAAAATTTTAAAAAACTGATATCCGTGTACAACCTGACTGTCTGCCGGGGACTCCACAAACGCCAGCACCTCTTCCTCACAGTTCTCCTGTTCCGTGATTGTGCCTGCAAGTGTTTTTCCATCTGTATCCATAACGCAAAAATCAATTCTCGTAATCCCCTTTAAGCCCTCCAGCGTATTCTGGAGTATCTGATTAGATATCATATTCTATCTCCTCCACTCATATCAATATGCATTTTCCACAACAAACCCCTCTATTTTTCGTCAAAAAAGCATACTCTTAGAGTCTATCTTAATATATATCAACAAAAAAATAAAGAGGAAATCACATTTTTTTGTTGATTTCCTCAATTTTCATATTTATTTTGCAGCATATGCCTGCTGTATACGCTTTCTTTTCTCAATCTCTTTTTTAAATATATGCTTCATAAAAAACTGGGTAAATTTTTTCTGTCCGGCTCCCCGCCGGCCGACCGGAAGAATATCCTTACCAAGCCCAAGCCAGATCCTAGTATTCAGAACACCTCTGTTCTTTACAATAAATTCCTCCTGAAGCGGCGCGGACAGTGCTGCAAGAACACAGTCTACCTCCCCTCCGTTGATAGCATTCACCAACATATCATCTGCACGATTCTGTGCCGAAACCTTTGCCAGCCCTACAGCCTGCATTCCGCTGTAGCAGCTTTCCAGATAATTATAGAATTCCTCTCCTTCCTCCTCCGTCTCTACTAACAGATACACTCTTTTATGATTCTTATGCAGATACCGGAAAAACATCTTAAGAAACGTTCTGTTTTCTGTCTCCTGCAGATATCTGCGCTCTGTGACCTCAGCCGCCTCCAGTATTGTCTTATCCCCTGCAAGCACAAGCTCAAAACGACTGATCTCTTCTTTAAGATTCTGAACCTCACCCATCTGCATCAGTCCGTCAACCGTTACCATCTCAATAATACTTACAGGCTCTGACATCATATACTCTATAGATTCTTTCATAGATTCCTTCGCAGTAAGTTTATCTATCTCTATATCTAAAACGTTTATCTTTTCGCTCATAATTTCACCTGCACCTAAGTTTCAGTTTTTTGATTATAGCAAAAGGATATCTTATTTTCAACTTTTATCACCAAATATTCATACTTATTAAATATTTGTAATATTTTTGTTACTTTTTACTTTCATCTTTTTTCCGACGTGCAAGGAGTCCTCCGATCCGTCCTGTTTCTTTGGAGGATAAGGATCTCCACCCATCTGAAAGAACTCTGTCAAGGAGGCCCAGCTCTTCGGCAATCTCATATTTCATCTTCTCTTCCTGCGTTAACTCTTCAAGCTTAATTGGTTTATTCTTCTTTCCAGACATGAAAACACTCCTTTCATTTTAAAGGAGTATTAACAAATTTTCGCTTTCATAAACACAGGCATTCATATTTTGCTTTATATATTTTCAGATTTCCATATAAACACAGGCATCGGCGGATGATTTCTTCTATTATAATATTCATTTACAATTACAATATATTCTTTTGGCAAAAGCTCTTTCAGATATTTTAATATTTGCTCCTTTTCTTCGAATCCAGTGTCTCCTCCGCAGTAAACGCACAGGCTCATCATGCCGCCGGGCTTTAATATACATAAACCTTTGCGTATCGCTTCAATGCTTGTTTCCGCCCTTGTAGCTGCTGCATGGCTGCCTCCCGGAAGGTAGCCAAAATTAAAGCAGACTGCATCAGCCGTATTTTTTCCAATATATCGATCCATATGCTCATGACCGTCTAAAATCAGTTCGGCACAATCTAAAAGATTTTGAGAATATAATAAATCCCTTGTCTTTTTAAGAGCCTCTTCCTGTATATCAAAAGCATATACCTTACCGCTTTTTCCAGCCATACGGCAGAATAACAAAGTATCATTCCCATTTCCCATCGTTGCGTCTACATAGGTACCGCCCTCAGGCACCCAAAGACGTATCATCTCCTGACACCACCAGGTAATCTGCGACTGCTTCAATCAGCTTTCCTCCCTCCGGCTGTTTTCTTCCCGGTTTTCTTTTTTGGCTTTGGCTCCGGCAATTCTTCAAAAGTAACTCTGACAAGCTTCTCCAGATATTCTCTGTCTTCCAGATTTTCTATCAGCAGATGAGGCTTTGCTCCCTCATAAGGCGGCGCCTCCTCTGCTTCTCTGCAGAGCCTGCGCCCTCCTTCCGTTATTTTCAAAAACAGCTGGTCATCACAGATTACACCTACAATCTTCCTATTACAATATATTCCATATTCACCGAACATCTTGCGGTATGTAATACTTCCCGCACCGCTCATCTGCTCCGCTGCATAATTTACAAACTCCTGACTAGATGCCATATTCTCCTTACCTCCTCTTTGAATCTTCTAATTTTATCTTCAATTTCATAATTATCATCTCAGACACAGCATTTATATGTTATCTCAAAGACTGCCTTCTGTTATTATAAAGGAACATAAACACTGCCATACTGCAAATCACTCCGTAACCAAGCCAGCTCAGCATATCCGGGATCTGTCCGAAGGCCAGAAAACCCATTACAGCTGAAAAGATAATCTGTGAATAATCATACACTGAAATCTCTTTAGCCGGTGCATGACAATAAGCCGCCGTAATAGAAAATTGTCCTCCCGCTGCCGAAAGTCCCGCCAAGAGTAATGCTGTAAGCTGCAGTCCGGTCATCGGATGATAGTCAAACACCAGCCACGGCAATGTTGCTGTGCAGGAAAATACAGAGAAAAACAATACAATGAACGCCCCCTTCTCCCCACTCATTCCAAGCTTTCTAACCATCGTATACGCAGCTCCGGCACACACACCGCCAAGCAGTCCAAGCACAGAGGGAAGTAAATCCATATTCGCAAAGCTTGGCTTCACCACAAACATGCTTCCTAAAAATGCCCCCGTCACAAACAACGCCTGTGGAACCGTCACCCGCTCCTTTAAAATTATATAGCTGAAAAGCACTGCAAAAAAGGGGGACATCTTATTCAACATAGATGCGTCTGACAACACCAGATGGTCTACCGCATAAAAATTACACAGAATTCCGACGGTTCCAAGCCCCGCACGCATGACAAGATATATTAGATTCTCCCGCTTACATCGAAGCGGAACCTTATCCTTCTTAAGCAAAATAAAAGCAAAAATCGCTGCTACAAAATTTCGAAAAAAGCTTTTCTGCACCGGTGGCAGGTCCCCTGCCATATGCACAAACATATTCATAAGTGAAAAACAAAATGCTGCAAGAATAATGTATAAAATCCCTCTATATCTACTCCTCAAATTCCTCCCATAACCTCCTGCATGAACATATTCCTTTTAATCTCCGCAGCCCGGCATCCTGCGAAATGAAAAAATCATAAATCAAACAACGACAATTGATTTGACTGTGGTAAATCCCCAAACAGTCCAAGCTCTGTCATATAATCTATCACTGACTGGCTCGCCTTTGTTCTCTGCCTGAAATCATCTTTGGATAAATACGGACCATCTTTGGCCGCCTCCTCCACGGCCTCCGCCGCCTTATCTCCCATTCCGTCAATACTAGAAAACGGCGGCATCAGCTTTCCGTCAATAATCTGAAACTTTGATGCCTTCGCCCGGTAAATATCAATCGGAAGAAACTCATAACCTCTCGCGTACATTTCCTGAACAATATGCATATCCTTCATTGTATCCTGCTCCTTTTTGCTCAGAGAATCGGCGCGTCTGGTGTAATCATCAATATAGCTCTGAAGCCTTTCCCTGCCCTGGCACATAATCTCATAAGAAAACGCATCTGCACGAATACCGAAATATGCGCCGTAATAAGCCAGCGGATAATTTATCTTACAGTATGCAATCCGGTAAGCCATCATAACATATGCGGCTGCGTGTGCTTTCGGAAACATATATTTAATTTTTTCACAGGACCAGATATACCAGTCCGGAACACCGTTTGCCTTCATATCCTCCTTAAACTGCGGCCATTCCCTGCATTTACCTTTTGCCACTGCACCCTTTCGGACACGCTCCATAATCGTAAAGGACTCTTCGCTGTCCATCCCCTTATTTATCAGATATGTCATAATGTCATCACGAGTACAAATTGCCGTGGAAATCGTAGCCTTTCCGCTTTTGATCAGCTCCTGAGCATTATTCAGCCATACATCTGTCCCGTGGGACAGGCCGGAAATACGGATCAGATCTGACAGAGTCTGGGGCTTCGTATCTACAACCATCTGAATAACAAAATCTGTTCCAAATTCCGGAATTCCAAGACACCCTACAGGACAACCCCCGATATCGTCCGGCGTAATTCCTAGTGCCGAAGTATCGTGAAACAAGGACATAACACCTTTATCATCAAGCGGAATTTCTGTGGCTGCAAAAGGATGGTCTGTTTCATTATATTCATTTTCCATCGCAGGGGAACTAATATAGGCCTCTAAAGCTTTAATCATGGTCGGATCATCGTGCCCCAGGATATCAAGCTTCAGAAGATTGTGGTCAATGGAGTGATAATCAAAATGTGTCGTAATAATGTCAGTACTCATATCATTAGCCGGATGCTGAACCGGCGTAAACGAATTGATATTCTCCCCGTGCGGCAGTACGATAATCCCTCCCGGATGCTGTCCGGTACTTCTTCTGATGCCCGTACAACCCTTAACAATCCTGTCAATCTCACATTTCCTTTTTCTCTGTCCCCTCTCTTCATAATAATTTTTCACATAGCCAAAGGCCGTCTTATCCGCCAGAGTACCGATTGTCCCGGCCCGGAATGTCTGTCCTTCTCCAAAAATTACCTCTGTATATTTATGGGCATTGCTCTGATAATCTCCGGAAAAGTTCAAATCAATATCCGGCTCTTTGTTTCCTTTAAATCCAAGGAACGTCTCAAAGGGGATATCAAATCCATCTTTTGCAAGCGGTTCACCGCACCTCGGACACAGCTTATCCGGCATATCCCAGCCGCAGCCTCCTGCATAGGCGCGCACCTCATCAGACTCAAAATCACTATAATGACACTTTCTACAGTAATAATGGGGACTTAAAGGATTTACCTCTGTGATTCCTGCCATTGTTGCCACAAAGGATGAGCCTACAGAGCCTCTGGAACCTACCAGATACCCATCCTCGTTCGATTTCCATACCAACTTTTGAGCGATAATATACATAACTGCAAAACCATTGGAAATAATGGAATTCAGCTCTCTCTCCAAACGCTCTGTTACAATTTCCGGCAGAGGATCTCCATACATAGAATATGCTTTTTCATAACATATTTCCTTAAGCATCTTATCCGAATCCGGAATTACCGGAGGACATTTATCCGGCCTTACCGGAGAAATCTTCTCCACCATATCTGCTATCCGGTTTGGATTGTCAATGACAATCTCCTTCGCCTTTGCCGAGCCGAGATATTCAAATTCTGCCAGCATCTCTTCTGTCGTACGAAGGTAAAGAGGCGCCTGATTATCCGCGTCTGCAAAACCTTTTCCTGTCATTATAATCCGGCGGTACACCTCATCTCCCGGATCAAGAAAATGCACATCACAGGTAGCCACTACAGGCTTTTCAAACTGTTCTCCAAGCCTTATGATCCTTCGGTTAATTTCCTCTAGATCCTCCTTGCTGTTTACCTTCGTAATCCTCTCCTCTGGAATCATAAACAGATTATTTCCAAGCGGCTGGATTTCCAGATAATCATAGTAATCAACAATTCTAGCAATCTTTGCCTCCGACTTATCGTTTAGAATTGCCTGATACAGCTCTCCCGCCTCACAGGCACTTCCTACAATCAAGCCCTCTCTATGGCTGGACAGCTCGCTTTTAGGAATTCTAGGTCTTCTGGAAAAATAATCCAGATGAGACTTAGATACCAGAGTATAAAGATTTACTCTTCCCACATCATTCTTGGCAAGAATAATCACATGATAAGAAGGAAGCTTCTTTACTGCATCTGCATTATGTGCTCCAAACTGATTCAATTTTTTAAGTGTATGGATATCTCTGTCCCCCAGCATCTGAATAAACTTTACAAAAATGTCTGCAGTAACTCTTGCATCATCTACAGCCCGGTGATGATGCTCCTGAGAAATATTCAGTGCTTTCGCTACTACATTAAGCTTAAACTTAGAAAGTGTAGGAAGAAGAATCCTTGCAAGCGCCACTGTATCTACCGATGTAAAATCCGGGATAATATCCTGATACCTGCAGTTCTGCTCAATAAATCCCACGTCAAATCCCGCATTATGCGCCACCAGCACGGCATCACCTGCAAATTCTAAAAATTCCGGCAGCACGGTCTCTATATCCGGAGCCTCCATAACCATCTTATCCGTAATACTGGTAAGCTGTGTAATCTGAAAAGGAATCGGAACTTTAGGATTTACAAAGGTACTGTATTTATCTGTAATCTCACCATTTTCCACCTTTACGGCACCAATCTCGATAATTTTATCTTTAATAGAACTAAATCCCGTTGTCTCCAAGTCAAACACGACATAAGAGCCGTCAAGTGACTGCCCTTTTTCATTCACCGCTACATCCTGCAGATCATCCACAAGATAGCCTTCCACCCCGTAGATAATCTTAAAGGGATCTTCCCTGTCCAGAGTCTCAATATAATGATTGGCATCTGGAAATGCCTGGACTACCCCGTGATCTGTAATCGCAATTGCCTTATGTCCCCAGTCATGTGCCCTTTTTACAATATCTCTTACCTCCGACACACCGTCCATATCACTCATTTTTGTATGACAGTGAAGCTCTACTCTTTTCTGTGGCGCCGTATCCTTTCTTGTTTCTGTAAAATCCGGAATCTTTTTAATACCGAACACAGAGCCTATCGTCAGCTCTCCGTCGAATTTGTCAATGGTCGTAACCCCTTTTATTTTTAAGAACGCTCCTTCCTTCACCTCGGCCAGCACATCAGAAAGCTGATCATTTCTTACAAACATCTTTACCATAATGGTATCGGTAAAATCTGTAAGGGCATACATAACAATCGTCTTTTCATTGCGGATCTCTTTCGTATCAAAGCTTATAACCTTTCCCCGGATTACAATCTCACCCATCTCGCCTGCAACCTGGCTAAGTTCAATAGGCTCATCGTCAAATGGCCTTCCATAAACCAAGCCGGAATCATCTGCTGACTTTCTCTTTCCGTTAAATACAGCTTTTTGTTTCCTTTCCCCTGCCTCCTTATGTTCCGTCTGGCTGTCTGCCTTCTGCCTGCGTATATTCTCCGCCTGCGCAAGTATCGTGTCTACCTCCTGTTTGAGCTGAAGCTCATTATATTTGAGCCGGCTTTCCTTTGGCTTCTTATATAAAATACGCACCTCTATGGGACGCCCGAACCTCTCTGCATAGACCTTCCTTAAATATTTTGACAACGCTTCCTTTTTTCCTTGGACCACAATAGTATCCGTAAGCTGAAGGCATAAGATATTTTCGTCTTCAAAAGCATATTTCGCGTTCTGAAGCATGCTTCGTTCCACAACACTGCGCTGGTTCAATTCTACAAGAAAACTTTCAAAATATTCTCGGATAATATTCTCCGGCGTATACTGCTCTGACAGCTCATAGGTCTCCTGAATCTCAACATCTACCCTGCTTTTTCCAAAGAGCTGTGTTTTAAGTAAGCGCTCCGCTTCATAAATGCGGTTTTTCTGAATCAAATGCCTGCTTACCAGATACACCTTAATGAATGTACGCATAGAATTCGTAGAAACCTTTGTAACCTCCACATCCGAAAACAATGTCCGAATCTCTTCTCCCATTTTTAATGTAGGAAATACTTCAAAAAATAATTTACTCATCCCAGTGCAGCAGCTCCTGTCTCAACGTCTCTAATAATTCTTCTTCCTTTACCTTTTTCACAATTTCACCCTTTTTAATCAGAAGTCCTTCTCCGGCTCCCCCGGCAATTCCTATATCGGCCTCTTTAGCTTCTCCCGGTCCATTCACTACACAGCCCATCACTGCTACCTTTAACTCAAGCGGCATATCTGACGTCATATCCTCTACCTGATTTGCAAGTCCAATTAAGTCTATCTTTGTCCTCCCGCAGGTCGGACAGGATACTACTTCAATTCCACCCTTCCTTAATCCAAGAGTTTTTAAAATCAATTTTGCAGACTTAATCTCCTCTATCGGCGCTCCCGTCAAGGACACACGGATTGTATCTCCGATTCCCCGGCTTAAAATCAGCCCAAGCCCGATGGAAGATTTAATATTCCCTGCCATAAGTGTACCCGCCTCTGTAATTCCTACATGCAGAGGATACGGACACTCCCTGGCAATCAGCTCATGTGCCTCTACACACATCATAACATCCGAGGACTTGATACTTACCACCAGCTCCTCATAGCCCATCCGTTCAATCATATGTACCTTTTCCAATGCACTTTCTACCAGTCCCTCGGCTGTTACGCCGCCATACTTCTCTATCAGCGTCTTTTCCAAAGACCCGCTGTTTACCCCGACTCTGATGGGAACCTGATACTCCTTCGCTTTATCGACAACTGCCTTTACACGGCTTTCATCCCCAATATTTCCCGGATTGATCCGAATTTTATCTGCACCGCTCTCAATCGCTTGTATAGCCAGCCGGTAGTCAAAATGAATATCCGCCACAAGAGGAATCTGTATTTGTTTTTTTATTGCAGGAAGCGCTTCTGCTGCCTCACGCGTCGGAACCGCACACCGGATAATCTCACAGCCTGCTCTTTCAAGAGCCTGAATCTGAGAGACGGTCGCCTCTATATCCTCCGTCCGGGTATTTGTCATAGACTGAATGGCAATCTCATGCCCCCCTCCAATCCATATATCTTTGATCCTTACCTTCCTTGTCCTGTCTCTATACATAATCTGCTCCTTTCTGCCTTGTATTTCTACTCCTGTCAGGCTGATACTCTGCCGTAAAAATAAAATCAAACAGAATGAAAAACCCCTCTATTTTCTGTCCCGCATGAATACTACATGACAGATAGAGGGATTTCTGTCTTTATTTTTTTACAAATGTAAGTTGATCACCGTACTCTCGCTCCGTAAGTGTAAGCCGTCTGCTGTCAATACTATAATCAAAGGTTGTTGTAACTCTGGACAGCTCATTTTCCAACGCCTCGCGTGTATATGTGCCATTTGACTTTTCTGCAGTCTTCTCAAGCTCCGCAGCATCCTCACTGATCGTAATTGTCTTTGCGTCTTTATCCAGCGTATAAAGCATCTTCACACTGACAGCGCCTTCTTCGCAGATATCCGAAAGCCCGACCGTCATCGAACCGTCTGACCCTACACCTATTACAAAGCTTCCATCCTCACTCTCCCAGCTTCCTTCTAATGGATTCGCCGTAAACATCTTCATCAAAAGATATACCGCAATGACAACAATCAAAACAGAAGAAACGAACATAACGATCTTCCATATCCTGCTCCGTTTTACTTCGTCATTTTTCGCTATTATCATTCCTATAAATCCTCTCGTTTGTCAATTCATCTCTCTTTAAAATTATACCATAATAAATATTCTTTATTCAATAAATATCTCGGTTTCTTTTTGATTTAACTTTTGTTGAAATAGTTCTGAATTGTCTCTTCAGATTCGAAATGTCGCGTTTAGAAACACAAGCGCAACAATTTGTTGATAGTCAGCACTTTATAATCCCTTTATTGATACAATTGGTAAAATATACCATACTCATTCAGACAAAGGAGGAAGAATTCATGTCATTTGACAAAAAACTTAAAGCTTTACGACTTGAAAATGAAATGACACAAAAATATGTTGCCGCGCGTCTGAATGTTGCACGTTCTACAATAGCAGGATATGAAACAAAAAATCGCCAGCCTTCCCATGAAAAGCTGACAGCTCTTGCAAATCTTTTTGATGTATCTGTAGATTATCTTTTGGAGGATGACGACTCCATTCACATGAATTCTTCTAAAAATCGTCTTTATACTTCCGAGGAACAGTCCTTCCTCCTCCGCTGCAGAAGACTTTCCCCAAAATCTAAAAAGGATCTTTTGGGATATTTAAGCCTCTTGGAGCTTCGTGACAGAAATTAATCAGCACTCCTCAGCGATTTTATAAATCAGTGTTTCTGTATCCTCCCATCCGATGCATGGATCTGTAATTGATTTTCCATATATCATCTCACCACCGATATCCTGGCGTCCTTCCACTAGGTAACTTTCAATCATAACTCCTTTAATCATATGCTTCAAATCCGCATTTGCTCTGCGGCTGTGAAGTATCTCACTGACAATCCGTATCTGCTCTTTGCATCTTTTATCTGAATTAGAGTGGTTTACATCAATGACAGCCGCCGGATTTCTCAGGTTCTTTTTCTCATACAGCTCCAGTAATCTGACACAATCCTCATAGTGGTAATTCGGAATACAGGTTCCGTATTTGTCTACGCCGCCGCGGAGTATCACATGAGCCAGCTCATTGCCGTCCGTAGTCACATCCAGGCCTCTGTATATAAAGCGGTGCCCCTGCTGTGCAGCAACAACTGAATTCAACATGACAGACAAGTCTCCGCTGGTAGGATTTTTCATCCCTACCGGAATATCCATCCCGCTTGCAGTCAGCCTGTGCTGCTGGTTTTCTACTGAGCGGGCCCCTATCGCCTCATAGGAAAGAATATCATCCAGATAGCTTCTGTTTTCCGGATACAACATCTCATCTGCTGCCGTCAGGCCGCTTTCTTCCATTGCCCTAAGATGAAGCCGCCGAATTGCAAGAATTCCTGCATATAAATCCGGCGCCTTATCAGGATCCGGCTGATGCAGCATCCCTTTATAGCCTTCACCCGTTGTCCGGGGCTTATTCGTATAGATTCTGGGAATCAATACAAGCCTGTCCGAAACCTTCTCATGAATTCTTGACAGACGGTTTACATACTCACATACTGCCTCTTCATTATCTGCCGAACAGGGTCCTATAATTACCGCAAACTTATCTGATGTACCGGTAAATACCTGCCTTATCTCTTCGTCTCTGCTTCTTTTCAGTTCTCTTAATTTATCCGACAAAGGATACTCTGCCTTCAATTCCTGCGGTGAAGGCAGAGCTTTATTAATCTTCATTGCCATAGTCTCAACACCCCGATGTCTTACTGCGTTCCAAGCAGCTTTATTTTCCTGTCATCTCGTCAATCTGCTCCGGTTCCGGCATAGAACGGATCGCACCCTTCTTCAGTGTAATAAGCGCGGCACCTGCATTTGCATAGGTCAGAATATCTCCCAATATCTCCTCCGTAAGACCCTCCATACCATGCTTAAGAAGTCCGTTTATCGCACAGCCGCAGAAGGTATCTCCTGCACCTGTCGTCTCAATTGCTTTTACTGTAAAGCCCGGTCTCTCCACCCGTATATCCTTATAATATGCACGGCTTCCTTCCTTTCCCATCGTCAGAAAAATAACAGGAATATGATATTTGTCCTGAAGATACCTTATTCCCTCATCATAATCCTCTTTTCCTGAAATAAACTGAATCTCATTATCTGAAATTTTAAGCATATCACAATATTCAAAGCCATACTCCATCGCTTCCTTTGCATCATCCAGCGATTTCCAGAGAGGTTCTCTTAAATTAGGGTCAAAGGTAATCAGACAGCCGGCCTCCTTTGCTGCTTCCAAAGCCTTCTTCGTTGCAGTTCTTACCGGCTCATCGGTCATGGACAATGTGCCAAAATGAAATACCTTAGACTGGCGAATCATATCATAATCTACCTCGGCTTCGGAAAGCATCATATCTGCCCCCGGCTTCCGGTAAAAGGAAAATTCTCTGTCCCCGTCCGGAAATGTATGAACAAATGCGAGGGTTGTATTAATGTCTTCATCCAGTACCAGGCTTTTTGCTTCGATTCCCAGCTCTTCAATGGTCCCTTTTAAAAGACGTCCGAACTGATCCTGCCCCACCTTGCCAATGAAGGCGGTCCTCCGTCCCAGCTTATTCAGCATCGCGAGCACATTGCACGGCGCTCCGCCCGGACATGCTTCAAACATATTGTTTCCCTGCTCACTTTGTCCGTTCATTGTAAAATCAATCAGCATCTCGCCCATTGCCGTAACGTCATATATTTTTTCCATATTTTCCACTCCTCGTTCTTAATCTTAAACTGAAATGACTTTGACTATTTACCGTTTTTATTTTAACATATTATGGAATCTTTTTAAAGAAAAGATAATCTAATCAGCCTAATACCTGAACTCCTCCGAGCAGTACATAAGAAATAAACCACATAATCACAGTAGCTATACAGATGCCCAGAATTACCGCAGGAAATGCCTTCTTAAATTTAATTCCAAGAAGCGCGGCAATCAGAGATCCCGTCCATGCACCGGTTCCCGGAAGCGGAATTCCGACAAAAAGAACAAGTCCCCAGAATTCATATTTTTCAATCTTGTCGCTTTTACTCATCGCCTTAGATTCCAGCTTGTCTACCATCGGCTTGAATACCTTCGTTTTCTTCATCCAGTTAAATACCGGGGTAATCAAAAGCAGGATAAACGGCACCGGAATAATATTTCCGACAACGCTTAAAGGAATTGCCGTCGCAACAGGTACACCGAGCAGCGGTCCTGCAACTAAAAGTGCACCTCTAAGCTCCAGAATCGGAATCATAGAAATAATAAATACGATAACCTCTTTCCCAACATTTCCGCCAAGTGCATCAATAATTCCCTGTACTAATGTCTCTGTCATAAGCTTCTCCTTCTACTCAGATATTTTCATATACTTCCTTAAAAATGCAAACATCGTTTCCATCTCTTCTCTCGTGCCGACCGTAATACGCAGGTACTGTTCGATACGCTCGCCGCCCCAGAACCGCACATAGATTCCACTCTCCTTCATCGCCTCAAAAAGTACCTTCGCATCATAATGCGGATGGGAAGCAAATATAAAATTCGCCCGGGAATCTGTAAAGATAAATCCAAGCTTTTTCAACTCCTCCTTAGCCCATTCTCTTGTCTTGATAATTTTACGAATTCCTTCCTCAAAATATTCCTTATCACGTACTGCCTCCGTTCCGCAGACCAGCGAAATCTGGTTTATGGTATAGGAATTAAAGGAGTACTTAGCATCATTCAGATACCGGATAAGCTCCGGGCTGCCGACAGCATAGCCAATCCGCATACCCGCCATAGAACGCGCCTTAGAAAAGGTCTGTACGACTATCAGATTATCATATTTATCCAACAGCTCCAGCGCAGAACGGCCTGCAAAATCTATATAGGCTTCATCTACAATCACAATCACATCCGGATTATGTGCGATGATAGCCTCCACCTCTTCTAGCTCCTCATAAATGGCAGTCGGTGCATTCGGATTCGGAAAGATTACGCCACCGTTTTCTTTATAATAATCTTCTCTTACAATCCGAAAATCCTCATCAAGCCTCTGACACTCATACGGAATACGATAAAGCTCTGCCCAAACCTTATAGAAAGAGTATGTAATATCAGGAAAAAATATAGGCTTATCAGAATTAAAAAATGTCAGAAAACACATAGACAGCACATCATCTGAACCTACACCGACAAATACCTGCTCCGGCTTTACCTGATAAAAATCTGCAAGCTCCTTTACAAGCACTTCTGCCGCCGGGTCTGGATACAGGCGGAGCTTGTCTGTACAAAACTCCTTAAGCGCCCGCTCTACTCCCGGTGCCGGAGGATACGGGTTTTCATTGGTATTCAGCTTAATTACCTTATGCTGGGGCTGTTCTCCCGGAACATAAGGCTCTACCTTTCTGATGTTTTTTTCAAATGCTTTCATCTGTCTGCTCCTTCAGCTCTTCTGCCAGCTTCCTGAATCGAGGAAGTGAATTTACAATTGTCTCATAGGACACACAATAAGCCAGTCTTACAAACCCCGGACATGCAAAGGAGCTCCCCGGAACAATCAATATATTATGCTTCTTTGCTGCGGCGCAGAATCTCTTTTCGTCTGCCAGCGGAGATTTTACAAAAAGATAAAAGGCTCCCTCCGGTTTGATACACTCAAAGCCGCATTCCTTAAGCCCCTCATACAAAGTCTCCCTGTTTCGGTCATAAAAGGAAATATCCGTCTTTTCATGGACACATTTTGCTACTACCTTCTGCTGCAGCGTCGGCGCATTTACAAACCCCAGAATTCTGGTAGCGACATTTGCCGCGGCAAGAAGATCCGCACTGTCGGCTGCCTCATCCGGAATTACAAGATAACCAATCCGCTCTCCCGGCAGAGACAATGATTTACTATAAGAATATCCGACAACTGTATTATTATAATATTTTGTCAGGTAGGGAACTTCTGCCCCATCATACACAAGCTCGCGGTAAGGCTCGTCAGAAATCAGGAAAATTTCTGTGCCAAGCTCCTTCTGCTTTGCCTCCATAATCGCTGTAAGCTTTAGAATTGTCTCCTCCGAATAAACAACACCTGTTGGATTATTCGGAGTATTTATAATCACTGCCTTTGTTTTGTCTGTAATCTTTTTCTCAAACTCATCAAGCTTCGGCTGGAAGGTCTTTGTATCAGGAGAAATCTCCACCAGAACACCGTCATAATTATTGGTGTATGAACGATATTCTCCGAAATACGGAGCAAATGCAATAACCTCATCCCCCGGATTAATCAAAGACTTGAGGATAACATTCAGCCCGCCCGCGGCGCCTACAGTCATAACAATATTCTTACCCTCAAAATTTGTCTCGAATCTTTCATTCAATGACAATGCAATCGTTTCTCTTACATCTGCATACCCGCTGTTACTGTTCGTATAACCATGAAGAACAACCGGATTTTCTTCGTCAATCAGCTCCTTTACGGCCTTTTTTACAGCCTCAGGCGCCGGTACATTCGGATTGCCCAGACTGAAATCAAATACATTCTCTGCTCCGTAAATCTCTGCAAGACGGTTTCCCTCTTCAAACATTGCACGTATAGCCGAACTGTTCGCCACCATATTTTTCATCTTTTCTGCTATCATTTTTCTTCACTCCTTTTCAGTAACATTTCCTTTCTCTACCAGAAATACCGGGCGATAGGAAAGCTTGGCCTTTCTAAGTCCCTCGACTCCGGCATCATCCTCCCGGTTAATATACGGGTAGTCCATACATTCATGCTCGACAAACTGCTGGTTAATCATCGGATAGGCTCCCTGTATCTCTGCAAATGCCTTTTCAATATGAACGACAAAGGTATCTGCGCAGACAGGCTCACCAATTGTAAACGCTGCAATCTCTCCATCTACTCTAAGGATTCCCCCTCTCATTTCAAGCTCCTTAAAAAGCCTCAGTGCATTCAGGGCCACACACATTTCTGCATTTTTAGCCGGATCATCCTCACATCCGTTTTCATTTCTCCAGCAAAGCGCCATCTGGAAGCATTCCTCAAGATTATTCTCCGTGAGAGCCTCATAGCTCCAACGGTTTTCATAGGAAGCTTTAAACTTGTTGATATGATTTCTCTTTCCGTGAAGCTTCTTTCCCGCTAGAGAAGCCAATTTCTCTGACTCATAAATATAATCCGCATCATCTCGGACATACTCAATCTGGAATCTCCCCGGATACCAGCTCTCTAGCCTGTCAAAATCCGCCGGTGTCACATTATACATCTGAAACGGATACCCGCGGTCTACACTGTAGGTCTTCATCTCCTCCAGCGCTTTTTTTACACACTCATCCTCCCCGGCCGGAAAGGCGTAGGAGACATGTGTCTCATCTTCACTTTTAAATACAAGCGCTCCTTCAATCACCGCCCACTTTACCGGATACTGCCTGGACCACAAAAAAACATTCACAAAAGTTCTTTCACAGCTCCTGCTCGTATGATGAGCAAAATATTTTTCTATAATTTGTTTATCCTCTAATTCAGCCCGTTTAAATTGACTTTCTTCCATAAAATTATCTCGACCTTCTTTTCATTCTTTTATCCTTTTGTCCGCTTTTTATTCGGACCGGAGACGTTCTCCTTCAGTATCAATCACTTGTTGAGTATAGCACATAACTTTAGACGTTTACAAGAGTACTTGCAGCAGGACATTCACTCTGCCGATGATGAATGAATGGCGGCTTATGACTCAAAGTTTGTGTTATACAGTGACTCATAGATTCCTTTTTTGGCCATCAGCTCTTTGTGGCTTCCCTGTTCTGCAATACCCTCTTCCGTAAGCACCAATATCCTGCCGGCATTTCGAATCGTAGTCAGTCTGTGTGCGATAACAAAGGTGGTTCTGTTCTTTGCAAGATTTTCCAGTGATTTCTGCACAACCTTTTCGCTTTCATTATCAAGCGCCGAAGTAGCCTCATCGAAGATGAGAATCGGCGGATTTTTTAGAAATACCCTGGCTATGGAAAGTCTTTGCTTCTGGCCTCCTGAAAGCTTTACGCCCCGCTGGCCGATATCCGTGTCATAGCCTTCCGGGAAGCTCATGATGAACTCATGAGCATTGGCACATTTCGCTGCCCTTACTACCTCTTCATCTGTAGCCTCCGGCTTCCCGTAACGGATATTATCCATAATCGTACCTGCAAACAGATAGACATCCTGCTGGACGATGCCGACATAATTCCGCAGCTCATCAAGCTTCATGTCTCGTATATCCAATCCATCAATCCGTATCGCTCCCTGAGAAACCTCGTAAAATCTAGGAATCAGACTGCACAGTGTCGTTTTTCCCACACCAGACGGACCCACCAGCGCCATATATTCACCGGCCTTCACCTTCAGATTAATGTGGTTCAGAACCTTCTCTGTCTGATCCTCATACTGGAAAGAAACATCCTGAAATTCGATATCACCCTTCACCTCTTTTACCGAAACGGCATCCGGTCTATCTGCAATATCCGGTGCAATAGACAGAATCTCCAGAAAACGCTCAAATCCAGAATAACCGTTTTGGAACTGCTCGGTGAAACTCACTAGTTTTTTTACCGGGTCCGTAAAATTTGCGATATACAAAAGAAACGTAATCAAATCTGTAAGTGCAACCGAACCTGTCAGCATCATCTCCACACCTGCAATCAGAACTCCTACTGTAATTAATGTGGTCATCGCTCCAAGTCCTGAGTTGTAGATACCCATATATTTGTAACTGACCTTTTTTGCCGCTACAAAATTATCATTCCCCGCTTTGAACTTTTTCATCTCCTCTTTTTCGTTTGCAAAGGATTTTACTACTCGGATTCCTGCCAGACTATCCTCGATCTGACTGTTGATATCTGCTATCTTCTCGCGGTTCCTTTTAAAAGCACGTTTCATCTTCCCATTGTAATACAACGCAAAAAGAATCATCACCGGAATAAAAGCAAAGGCTGTAAACGCAAGTCTTACATTTACCATAAGCAGTATAATAAAGGAACCGGATATCTTAATAATGGAAATAACCAAGTCTTCAGGTCCATGATGTAAAAGCTCGCTGATGTCAAACAAATCACTTGTAATTCTGGAAAGCAGATGCCCTACCTTCTGATTATCATAAAATGCAAAGGTAAGCTTCTGATAATGTCCGAAAATATCTCTGCGCATATCTGCCTCCATCTTAGCCCCCATGATATGCCCGAAATACGCTATGTAAAAGTTGCAGAACACCTCCAAAACCACCAGTCCTGCCAGCACCAGCCCAAGTACAGCAATCGCATGTTTTGCTTTATCTGCACTAAAATACACTACTTCATTTGTAATATACCGGACAATCAGCGGAATGATAAGTGTTACCGCCGCTCCCAGGACGGCAAAAAACATATCACTGTAAAACAAGCCTTTATAAGGTGTATAATAAGCAAATAATTTTTTCAGTTTTTCCTTCATAATCTCACTCCTGACTTAATATTAGGTCATATGTCTGCCGGACGTACAAAATAAGGCCTCGGAAAAACTCCCGGAGGCCTCAGAATTCAATTCTGCCACATTTTATTCATTCATATTGGCAAGCTTTGCCGCCTGGTCCGCAGCAATACATGCATCAATAATCTCCTGAATATCTCCATTCATAATCTTATCCAGCTTGTAAAGCGTAAGCCCGATACGATGATCGGTCACACGCCCCTGGGGGAAATTATAAGTACGAATCTTTTCAGAGCGGTCTCCGGTACCTATCTGGCTTTTTCTCGCCTCGGACTCTGCATCCTGCCTTTTCTGGCATTCCAGATCGTAGAGCTTTGCACGCAGAAGCGCAAACGCCTTTTCTTTATTCTGAAGCTGAGACTTCTCTGTCTGGCTGTAAATAACAATCCCGGTAGGATAATGAGTAAGCCGCACCGCAGAGTCTGTGGTGTTGACACACTGGCCGCCGTTTCCTGACGCACGCATCACATCGATACGGATATCCTTCTCATCAATGACCACATCCACTTCCTCTGCTTCCGGAATTACTGCTACTGTAATCGTAGAAGTATGAATACGTCCTCCGGACTCTGTTTCAGGCACACGCTGAACACGGTGGACACCAGACTCATATTTCATAACGGAATATGCTCCATTTCCGTTAATCATGAAGGTAACATTCTTCATTCCGCCGATTCCGATCTCCTCACACTCCACAAGCTCTATCTTCCAGCGCTTACTTTCTGCATAATGAAGGTACATCCGATAAATCTCTGCCGCAAAAAGCGCTGCCTCGTCTCCACCTGCACCGGCACGAATCTCAACAATAACATTCTTATCATCGTTCGGGTCCTTCGGGAGAAGCAGAATCTTCAGATCATGCTCCAGTTCCTCCATCCTCTCCTTCGAAATATTTAGCTCTTCCTTTGCAAGCTCCCTCAGCTCCTCATCTGATTCCTCTTCCAGTATCTGAAGACTGTCGTCTATGTTCTGCTTACATGTCTTATATTCCTTATATGCTTCCACGATAGGAGTCAAATCATTCTGCTCCTTCATAAGCTTCCGAAACCGATTCTGATCACTTGCCACATCCGGCTCCTGCAGCTCGCTCAAAATCTCTTCCAGACGAATGAGCAGATCCTCTAATCTGTCAAACATAATATTTCCTCCTCTTATCTCTATTCTCCATTGTACACACCGCTGACAACCCGGTCAAGACCTGTTAAATCCTTTTTCACACAGATTTCCCGGTAGCCTGCCTTTTCCATAAGTGCAGATACCTCTTTTCCCTGCTCACTTCCAATCTCAAACAGAAGACGTGAACCCGGTTTACAATAATGTACACTGTCTGCTGTAATTCTCCGGTAAAAATGCAGCCCGTCTTCTTTTCCATCCAATGCGATATACGGGTCATAAAGCCTCACCTCATCCTGCAGTCCCTCGATAACTCTTGTCGGAATATACGGTGGATTGGACACAATCATATCATACGTCCCTTCGGCGTTCTCAAAGAGGTCTCCCCGGAAGAAATCTGCCTTAACTGTAAGTCTCCTGGCATTTTTAACTGCTGTTTTTAAAGCATCTCCGGAAATATCCGTCCCTTCACCGGACAGCTCTTTGATTTTTAACCGCTCTCCTCCTATTTTAAGGAGGCTTAATATAATACAGCCGGAGCCTGTACACAAATCTAAAATCCGGCATCCCGGCTGTAAATATTTCAGTGCCTCTTCCACAAGCGTCTCTGTATCCTGTCTCGGAATCAGCACATGTTCATTTACCAGGAAGCTGTAACCCATAAATTCCTGTTCTCCGGTAATATGCTGAAGCGGAATCCGCCGTCTCCTTCTGTTAATACAGACCTGGTACCGCTGTTCTGCCTCCTCTGTCATCTCTGCGCCCGGATTCCCATAGTAAGCCGCCTTATCAAACCCGGTCACATAGGAAAGAAGCAGCCACGCATCGACTGCTGCTTCCTGAATCCCCGCTTTTTTAAGCGCCTCTGTTCCTTCTCTATATATCTGCTGCAGTGTTAAAGTTCTCTGCCTCATAAGCTCTCCAATCGAATACTGCCTCCACTGCCTGAATCGCCACCTCTATCATGCTGTCGTCCGGTTCCTTTGTCGTCAGTCTCTGCACCCCAAGTCCCGGTTTGCTTAGAAAATTGACCAGTACATTATCACTTCTCCCGGCAAGCTTAAGCACCTCATAGGAAATCCCTGCAATTACCGGCAGGAGCGCAATCCGCACAACGACACGCATGACCGGAGAATCTACATGAATCAAAAGCAGCAGGACAATACTGATTGCCAGAACAAAAAATAAAAAGCTTGTTCCGCATCGTTTATGCTGTCTGGAGCTTCCCCGAACATTTTCTACCGTAAGCGGCAGTCCATGCTCAATACAGTTAATACACTTATGTTCTGCACCGTGATACATAAAGGTACGCTGTATATCCTTCATCCTTGATATCAAAAGCACATATAATATAAAAATACCGATTCTTACTCCGCCTTCAACTACCGTTCTTATAGAATAGGAAGTTATTACGGGCTTTAAAAGCGAGGAGAGAAAATAAGGCAGAACCATAAAAACTGCTACTGCTACTATAACAGAAAACGCAACCGTTCCTGCCATCACTGCCTTTTCCTGCTTCTCTTTTTTAGAAGCTTCTGCTTCTGTCAAAGACTGCTCCTCCTCTTCCTCCTCGAAAAACTCTGCAGAGTATGTCAGTGTCTTAATGCCCAGAACCATAGAATCTATAAAATTAAACACTCCTCTGATAAACGGAAGCCTGGTCAGACTTTTCCATTTGATAATACTCTTATAATATTCCTTTTGTACAATAATCTCGCCGTCAGGCTTTCTGACTGCCACGGCATATTCATCTCCATGCCGCATCATAATTCCTTCCAGAACCGCCTGGCCCCCGATATTTGATGATTTCATAAATACTCCTCTACACACAAGCTAATGTAAAAGGGTTGAGATTTCAAAAACCTCAACCCAGCGCCTGCAAGCTTATTTTCCCATTCCGTACTTCTTATTGAACTTGTCAACACGGCCTCTTGCCTGTGCTGCCTTCTGCTGTCCTGTATAGAACGGATGACATTTGGAGCAGATTTCCACGTGAATGTCTTCCTTTGTAGAACCTGTCACAAATGTATTACCACAGTTACAGGTTACAGTTGCCTGATGATATACTGGATGGATTCCTTCTTTCATGATTTTCACCTCTTCTTTATCAAACTTACCGCTATATGCGATTAACATTCGTTTTCTAAACAGCTTTGTTATTATACCACAAAATCCACTTATTGTCTAGATTAATTTTGTCTTTTTTACCGTCTGAATAAATTCTGCATTATTCCTTGTCCTTGAGAACATATTCAATATGTTGTCTACTGCCTCGTCTGCACGCATACCATTAAGAGCACGTCTCATAGTATCTACTGCCTCCTGTTCTTCACGCCCAAGCAGAAGGTCCTCACGTCTTGTACCGGATTTAGGAATGTCGATTGCAGGGAACACTCTCTTTTCGGACAGCTTTCTATCCAGTACAAGCTCCATATTGCCGGTACCCTTAAATTCCTCATAGATGACATCATCCATCTTGCTTCCCGTATCTACCAGCGCTGTTGCAAGAATCGTAAGACTCCCGCCTCCCCGCATATTTCTCGCTGCGCCAAAGAAACGCTTCGGCATGTGAAGCGCCGCCGGGTCAAGACCTCCGGAGAGAGTTCTTCCTGACGGAGGCACGGTCAGGTTATAGGCCCTTGCAAGTCTTGTAATACTGTCAAGAAGAATCATAACATCCTTCTTATGTTCAACCAGACGTTTAGCTCTTTCTATCACCATCTCCGACACACGCTTATGATGCTCAGGAAGCTCATCAAATGTAGAATAGATAACCTCCACATTATCTCCCTCTATCGTCTCCTTAATATCCGTAACCTCCTCAGGACGCTCGTCAATCAGCAGTATCAAAAGATGTATTTCCGGATTGTTCTGCTGTACAGATAACGCAACCTGTTTCAAAAGAGTCGTCTTACCCGCCTTTGGGGGTGACACAATCATTCCGCGCTGACCCTTTCCGATTGGTGAAAGCAGGTCCATAATCCTCATCGCAGTACTTGTCCTTCCGCATTCAAGTCTAAGCCTCTCATTGGGGAAAATAGGCGTAAGGTCTTCAAAATTCGTTCTTCTCATCGCTATCAAAGGATCAATACCGTTAATCTTCGTCAAATAAAGAAGAGCACTGAATTTCTCCTGCTGTGTCTTAATCCTGGTGTGCCCCTCCAGAATATCCCCGGTCTTTAAATTGAATCTGCGGATCTGCGACGGAGACACATACACATCATTATCCCCCGGCAGATAATTCTCACTGCGGATAAAACCATATCCATCCGGCATGACCTCAAGAATTCCATTCGCAGTCATTCCACTGTCCAGCTTATCTATATCATGCATCTCCTTATCACCGGTATTTGCAGACATCTCCTTTACAGCTTCTTTTGATTCCTTCATCTCTTTCTTCTGTTCTTTTTCATCTTCCTTTAACATGGCTTCGATGACTTCTGCCTTCTTCATCGCAGAAATTCCTTTCATTCCTCTTGCCTTAGCCAAATCCTTTAATGTCGCAAGCGGCAAGGTTTCATACTTTTCTCTCATCATATTTAACTGTCCTTTCACATTCACTATCTGCCATTTCCATCATCTGTCTTCCAGGGAATTTCAGTCTGAATCGACTTATCTGAACCATATTGCCATTATACTACAAAATATTTTTTTTTTAAAGTCCTTTATATTCTTATTTCACATCGAAATACATTTCTGTCTCCGCGGAATCTGGCAATTGAATATTCTATTGGTCTCTCATCCTTTGTATACGTCACAGAGGTAGTCAGCTGTATTGGAGCTCCTTTTTCTATACCTAAAAGCTCTGCGTCTCCACCTTCGGCAGATACCGCTTCCAGATTACGTACCGCATATACCGGCATCGTCTCCTGTCTGCTGTCCAGAAACTGATACAGCCCTGTCCTTTCCATATCGGTTTCAAGCATCTCTTTACAATCCATCGGCAGATAAGCATCCGCCAGCACATTCGGTTCCTGATTTACGAATCTTAATCTTTTCAAATGCACTACTTCTGAGCCTGGCTTAAGGCCGAGCATATTACCTACATGCACATCTGATTTTATAATATGGAGTTCAAGAACCTTTGTAGTTGTCTTCACATTCTGAGCCTCCAGCAGATTGTGTGATGCCCGGATAACATTTGTAAAATCCTGAACTACCCGGTTTTCCGCCACAAATGTTCCCTTACTCTTCACCCTATAGAGTGCTCCCTCCATAACTAATTCCATAATTGCCTGTCTTGTAGTTGTCCGGCTGATGGAAAACATATCACTAAGTTCCATCTCCGTCGGCAGCATATCACCCGGCTTAAGTCTTCCATCCTTTATCATATTCTGAATCATTTTTTTCAGCTGATAGTACATAGGTACCGGCACATTCTTATCTATCGTCTCGTCTAAAAATGGACTCATAACTTTTTCCTCTCTGCTTTCACCGTTTGCTATAATCATATTCTATTTTTTTCTAATTTTCAATGTGAAATTTGCCGATGCTTATCCATTGCTGTGTTCTGCAGATATTACGTGAGTACTCAGTATTTCTTGACGTTCCTTCATTACCATGATATATTATATTATATTATATGATATAACATTATAACATTAATCAATTATCTTATAACTGACAGGAGGACACTTATGCTGACAAAAACTGAAAAAATCGACAAATCTGTACCGATTCCTCTTTATTTTCAGCTTAAAACACTGATTCTTGAGGAAATTAAGGCCGGCAATTATAAAGTTGGAAGCATAATTCCAACTGAAAAAGAATTCAGCGATGCTTTCCTTATCAGCCGTACTACCGTGCGGCAGGCGATTACTGAATTAGTGCAGGAGGGCTGGCTCTACCGCATAAAAAGTAAAGGCACCTTTATTGCACAGCCGAAAATTAATCAGGACTTTATCAAAAAGCTTGAAAGCTTCAACGACCAAATTATGCGTGCCGGTATGACCCCAAGCACCGAGGTTCTGGACTTAAAAACGATACGCGCTGACTCTGCCGTAGCAACAAATCTTAAGCTCAAAGAAAATGACCCTGTTATCTATCTTTACCGCAAACGACTTGCCGACGGAGAACCTATCGTAACTATTGAGACATATCTTCCCTTCAGTATCTGTGCCTTCGTGCTTGAACATGATTTATCCAAAGAACGTCTGTACAGCATTTTAAACCAAAGCACTGAAACAGCCGTTTTCCGCGTCAAACGTATCGTAGAGGCTGTAGAAGCCGACAAAAACGATGAAATCTATCTCAATATTAAAGAAGGAAAGCCGATTCAACACTTCTCTTCTGTCGGCTATAATGCCTATGACCGCCCTATTGAGTACTCCCTCGCAAGATACCGGGGAGACCGCAACAGCTTTGAAATTACTGTATTTCCGGAAGTAAAGAAATAAGAAAGGCATTTTTAATATTTATTTTGACGCATTATAGTACTTGTTATAGAAACAAAAGGGTTAAGCGGCAAAAACAGGAGAACGCTGACAATATGTAAGACGATTGATGGGAAGGAGCTGATTACAAATCTTTGGAAACCGAGACCGTTTCAAGTTTTGTGTAAACTCAGAAAACTGACATAAGATTTATTGAAT
>CAMNTM010000015.1 GCA_946558465.1 uncultured Lachnospiraceae bacterium | reverse complement strand
ATTCAATAAATCTTATGTCAGTTTTCTGAGTTTACACAAAACTTGAAACGGTCTCTTGTATTATAGTTTATTCCAGTTCATAAGTCAATATATAATCATCCATCACAAATCCGTTTCCAATATCGGCTGTCTGCGCATCGGTAATCTTAAATCCCAGATGTTCATAAACAGCTAGGGTATTACTGTTATATTTATTGCAGGTAAGCCAGATTTTCTTAAGATTCCTCTCCCGGCAGAGCCTTACAAGAAAATGCAGAGCCTCTGTGGCCAGATGCCGTCCCCGGAAGTCCTTTTTAATATAGAGCTTGCTGAGAAAGAGCGCTTTATCCTCTGCGTGGATTCCGATATAGCCCGCCGGCATGTGCAGGCAGTGTATCTGGAAATACTCGTACCCGTCTTCTTCAATCTGCTTTTTAAGAGCCGGGTAAGACTGAAACTTCTCCACCATGTAATCTACCTGAGCCTTCCCTATAATCGGAACAAAATGCTGGTTCCAGATTTCCTCCGCCAGCACGGCAACATCCCGGACAGCCTCATCCGTTTCTACCGGCACAATCTGATTTTCATTCATTTCCATAAAACATATCCTCCATTTCTTTTTCGCTGCTGCGCAGCTATTTTTGCTCATAAACGGGCGTTTCACAGAAAATTTATTTTCCTTCCATCATTATAGATGATATAATAGGCTCGTACAACCAGAAAATATATTTTCGGAGGAAATGCATGGACGGTTTTGTTTCATTAAGAGATGTAAAAAAGGTATATCAGATGGGCGAGGTCGAGATTATGGCGGCTGCCGGCATTGATTTTGAGATAAAGAAGGGTGAGTTTGCGGTTGTGGTAGGCCCAAGCGGTGCGGGAAAGACAACAGTGCTGAATATATTGGGCGGTATGGATACAGCTACCTCAGGAAGGGTGATGGTGGATGGACATAATATTGCCAGATATTCGCAGAAGCAGCTTACCGCATACCGGCGGGATGACATCGGTTTTGTATTTCAGTTTTACAACCTGATTCCGAATCTGACAGCACTTGAAAACGTGGAGCTTGCGCTTCAAATCTGTAAGGATCCGATGGATGCCAAAGAGGTTATGGAAGAGGTAGGGCTTGGGGAGCGGCTTGATAATTTTCCTGCACAGCTTTCAGGAGGAGAGCAGCAGCGGGTGTCAATTGCCAGAGCGCTTGCCAAGAATCCGAAGCTTCTCTTATGTGACGAACCGACAGGAGCGCTTGATTATAATACTGGAAAGGCGATTTTAAAGCTTCTGCAGGATACCTGCCGAAAGAAAGGTATGACTGTAATTTTGATTACCCATAATTCTGCCATAGCGCCTATGGCGGACCGTGTGATCAAGATTAAAAACGGGCGGGTGTCCAGTATCGCGGAAAACTCGCATCCGGTTTCAGTGGAGACAATAGAGTGGTAGGAGCTTAAGATGAAAAGAGAAGCTAAAGCAACGAGAAAAGATTTTTATATGGAAATAAAGAAGAGTCCGGGAAGATTCTTGTCGATTCTTTTTATCGTCGCGCTGGGAGTGGCTTTTTTTTCTGGGATTCGTGCATCAGAGCCGGATATGCGGCTGTCCGGGGATTCGTATTTTGATGACAGTGAGCTTATGGATATTAAGGCGCTGAGCACCTACGGTGTTACGGAAAATGACATAGAGGCGCTGGAAAAGGTCGAGGGAATTGCGCGTGCAGAAGGAGCCTGCAGTGGAGATTTTTTATATAACAAGAAGGATGAACAGCAGGTTCTTCATGTGATGTCTCTGCAGCAAGAGATGAATCATGTGTCGATAAGTGAAGGGCGGCTGCCGGAGAAACCTGGAGAATGTATGGCTGACAATGAAGCAGGATTCAAAATAGGTGACAAGATAAAGCTGGAGTCGGGAACCGAGGATGCATTGTCAGATACTCTTAAGACCGATACTTTGGAGGTTGTGGGACTTGGCAGCAGCCCCTGTTATCTGTCCTATGGAAGGGGAAGTGCGGCTGTGGGGGATGGCAGTATCAGTGCATTTCTTGTTGTGCCGGAGGAAACCTTTGATATGGATGTATACACAGAGGTGTATCTTCAGGTGGAGAATGCGAAGGGGCTTCTGGCATTTACCGATGAATATGATGAGCTTATAGAGACGGCGGCAGAAAATATTGAAGATATTACAGAGGAAAGGGCGGAGGCGCGCGTACAGGAATTAAAGGACGAGGCGAACGAAAAACTGGAGGAGGCGCGTGCAGAGCTTGAGGAAGGAAGGACAGAGGCAGAAGCAGAGCTTATAGAGGCGGCGGCAGAGATAGCGGATGCCGAACAGAAGCTGTCAGATGCTAAAGTGCAGATAGCCGACGGAAGGAATCAGATAGCAGCTGCAAAGGCTGTCCTGAATACAAAACAGTCGGAACTTGATGCAGCCCGGACGGAATATAACGAGGGGCTTCGGAAGCTTTCAGACGGAAGGGCGCAGTACGAACAGGGAAAGGCGGATTTTGAAGCGGGGAGACCCGGTGCGGAGGCAGAGATAAAGGCTGGTGAACAGGGGATACAGGTATTCCGTGAACAGCTGGATTCCGGCTGGGCAGGATATCAGCAGCTTATGCAGGGTATTGCTGCCTGGGAAGCAGGAAAGCCAGAGATCGAGACAAATCCGGATGGCACGGAAACTCCTGAATATATGGAATGGAAGAAAAAGCTTCAAGAGCTGCAGGGACAGGCACAGGGCACGAAGGAAGCACTTGATGCGCAGGAAGCTGAATACAGCCAGAGCGCAGCGGCGCTTGAAAGTGCAAAAAGCCAGCTGTCAGCAGCAGAGGCACAGCTTACACAGACTAAAGCCAGTCTTGACGCGGCAGAGGCAGAGCTTGCAGGTGTCCCGGCACAGCTAGATTCTGGACAGGCCCAGATTAACTCCGGCTGGATGGAGCTTAAGTCTAAGGAAGCAGAGCTGAATGACGGCGAAGCAGAGATTCTGTCAAATGAGGAAAAGCTTGAGGATGCAAGGCAGGAGTATGAGGATGGCAAGGCAGAGGCAGAAGCAGAGATAGCGGATGCAGAAAAGGAAATCTCGGAAGCAGAGGAAGAGATCAACGATATTAAAAAACCGAAATGGTACGTGTATGACAGAAGTACCTTAATTGAATACAGTGGATTTGGTGAAAATGCAGAGAGACTGGGAGCCATCGGACGGGTGTTTCCGGTGCTGTTCTTTTTGGTGGCTGCACTCATCAGTCTGACGAGTATGACGCGTATGGTGGAGGAGCAGCGTACCTCTATCGGAACTATGAAGGCACTTGGCTATGGAAAGCCTGCGATTGCGGGAAAATACATGGGGTATGCATTTCTGGCAACAGTAGGAGGCAGTGTTTTAGGTGTATTGATTGGGGAGAAAATCCTTCCCTATATTATCGTCTATGCTTACGGAATACTTTACAGGCATCTTCCAAAGATTCTTGTACCGTATCAGTGGGGATATGCAGTGATGGCATCAGGAGCAGCAGTGCTTTGTACCATGCTTGCGACATGGGCGGCATGTTATAAGGAGCTGGGCGCACAGCCGGCGGTCTTGATGCGTCCTCCCGCGCCGAAGAAGGGGCGGCGGGTTTTTCTGGAGCGTGTAGGTATTCTCTGGAGACACCTAAGCTTTACCTGGAAGTCTACGATACGAAACCTGATGCGTTATAAAAAGAGATTCTTTATGACGATATTTGGAATCGGGGGCTGTATGGCGCTTATGCTGGTCGGATTTGGACTTAAGGATTCCTGCTATGAGATAGCGGAGCTTCAATATGCAGAGATTCAGTTTTATGACGGAAGTGTCTATCTGGAGGAGGATATTACTGAAGAACAGAAGGAAAAGCTTGATGAAGCTTTGGAAGCGGAGGAACAGGTTGTGCGTTTCATGGATGCAGATATGCAGAGTGTAACGCTGGTAAACGGTAAGAAGGAGCGTGCTGCTTATGAGTGTGTGTTTGGCTCTGTAGATGAGATACCGGAGTTTGTAGATTTCCACGACCGGAAGAGTAAAGAGCAGTATATGCTGTCCGATGAGGGAGTTATTGTAAGTGAAAAGACGGCGAAGCTTCTGAATGCAGAAGAAGGAGATACAGTAGAGATAAAAGATGAGGACAGGGGAAACAAGCAGGTCCGTATCGAGAGAATCTGTGAGAATTACATGGGCCATTATATCTATTTTACGCCGTCCTATTATGAAAAGGTATATGGGGAAAAGCCGGAATATAACAGTATTTTCTTTTCGACAGGAGAGTCCTGTACCTCGCGCCAGATGGAGAAAATGGGGCAGAATATTCTAAAGCATGACGGTGCATTGAGTGTAAGCTATACCCATGATATAGAAAAACAGCTTGATGATATGCTGAGGAGTCTGAATCTGGTTATTGTGGTGCTGATTATCTCGGCGGGAATGCTTGCATTTGTAGTACTTTACAATCTGAATACTGTCAATATTGCAGAGAGGAAGAGAGAGCTTGCTACTTTGAAGGTGCTTGGCTTTTACGACGGTGAGGTGGCAGAGTATGTCTACCGGGAGAATATACTGCTTACATTCCTGGGAGCCGGTGTCGGGGTAGTACTCGGAAAATTTCTGCATCTCTTTATTATCGAGACTGTGGAGGTGGATTCTGCCATGTTTGGAAGAAATATTAATCTGCCAAGCTTTATTTACAGCATGCTTCTGACAGTAGTATTTTCATTACTTATAAATGGTGTGATGTATTTCAAGCTCAAAAGGATAGATATGGTAGAGTCATTGAAAAGTATTGAATAGTTTATAGAAATTTAATATTTTTAAGAAAATTGTTAGCACTCTTTTTGAAAGAGTGCTAATTTCTTATTGACTTTTAATTTCCGGCGTATTATCATATCTTTTAGAAAGTTCAGTGGTCTTATGGCTTTAGGTTTGAGGAGCCGCTGAGTATAACAATATGCAGAAGGTATTCTGCCTGATAGAAAAAATAAATTATAGGAGTGATAACAGATGGCAGTTAAAAAGGGGAACTTATCAATCAGCAGTGAAAACATATTTCCGATTATTAAAAAATGGGTTTATTCTGACCATGATATCTTCGTGCGAGAGATGGTATCTAATGGCTGTGACGCGATTACAAAGCTTAAGAAGCTGGATATCATGGGTGAATATCAGCTTCCGGATGATTATAAGCCGGCAATCCGGGTAGAGGTGAATCCTGAAGAGAAGACCTTAAAATTTATTGATAACGGTCTTGGAATGACTGCTGACGAGGTAGAAGAATACATTACGCAGATTGCATTTTCCGGTGCGACGGAATTTCTCGAAAAATATAAGGACAAGACTACAGAGGATGATATGATCGGTCATTTTGGACTCGGATTTTACTCTGCATTTATGGTTGCCGATGAGGTGCATATTGATACGCTTTCTTATAAGGAGGGAGCAGCTCCGGTGCACTGGGTAAGTGACGGCGGTACAGAGTATGAGATGGAGGAAGGCAGCAAGGAAGGGGTAGGCTCTGAGATTACCCTGTACCTGAATGACGACAGCCTGGAGTTTTCTAATGAGTATCGTGTAAGAGAGGTTATCGAAAAATACTGTTCTTTCATGCCTGTAGAGATATTCCTGTCTAAAGCGAATGCCGAGACGGAGTATGAGACGATAGATGAAGAAGAGTTAAAAGAGGATGATATAGTTGTCGAGCATATCCATGAAGAAGCCAAGATGGAAGAGAAGGAAAACGAAAATGGCGAGAAAGAGATGGTGGAGACAGAGCCGGCAAAAGAGAAGGTCAAGATTGAGAAGCGTCCGGTTTCCTTAAGTGATATCCATCCGTTGTGGACGAAGCATCCAAATGAATGCTCAGATGAAGATTATCAGGAATTTTACCGCAAGGTATTTTTGGATTATAAGGAACCGTTGTTCTGGATTCATCTGAACATGGATTATCCGTTTAACCTGAAGGGTATTTTATATTTTCCAAGAATCAATACAGAATATGATTCTATCGAGGGAACAATTAAGCTGTACAATAATCAGGTATTTATTGCAGACAACATCAAAGAGGTAATTCCAGAGTTTCTTATGGTGCTTAAGGGTGTTATCGACTGTCCGGATCTTCCGCTGAATGTATCCAGAAGCGCACTGCAGAATGACGGATTTGTAAATAAGATTGCAGATTATATTTCAAAGAAGGTAGCAGACAAGCTTGCCGGCATGTGTAAGACCAAACGTGAGGATTACGAGAAATACTGGGATGACATCAGCCCGTTTATCAAGTTTGGCTGTCTCAAGGATGAAAAATTCTGTGATAAGATGAAGGAAGCCGTTCTGTTTAAGAACATTGACGGAAAATATCTGACGCTTAAGGACTGTATTGAGGAAAACGGCGGTGAGGTTGTTGAGCCCAATGACAAGAAGGAAGAAAACGACGGTGATACAGATGAAAATAAGGTAGAAGAGATCAAGACGACGATATACTATGTGACCGACGAGATTCAGCAGAGCCAGTATATCAATATGTTCCGCAAGCAGGGGCAGGATGCGGTAATTCTGGGACACAATATTGATTCACCTTTCATTACTCAATTGGAGCAGAAAAATCCTTCGATTCGTTTCCAGAGAATTGATGCGGATGTGACAGAGAATGTGAAGGAAGAGGTGTCCGAGGAGGATAAGGAAGCCTTCAAGGAGATATCCGACAGCTTGATTGAAATATTCCGCAAGGAGCTTGGCAATGAAAAGCTGGATGTGAAGATTGAAAAGCTTAAGGATGACAGCGTAACATCTATGATTACTATGTCTGAACAGAACCGCCGTATGCAGGAGATGATGAAGATGTATGGTATGGGCGGCATGGGAATGGATATGGGAGGCGAAAGTACCCTGATACTCAATGCAAACCATCCGCTGGTAAAATATGTGACAGAGCACAAGGAAGGGGAGAATACGTCCTTAATCTGCAAGCAGCTGTATGATCTGGCGATGCTGGCACATAAGCCGCTGAATCCGGAGGAGATGACAGCATTTGTACAGAGAAGCAATGAGATTATGCTGCTGCTCACAAAATAAAAACGGCCGGCCTGTAAGGGCGGGGTTATAGATTATAAGATATTTAGAATGGAGTATATTTAGATTCTAAAGATTCAGATTTAGGAAATCAACCGGTTATCGCGGACCTGAGAAGGAGCGGTGCCGGTTGTTTCTTTTTTGTATATTTTTATCTTTATCTGATTTCCCTCATATATAAGATTTTAAATAATAAAACGGAGCGAAGCTTTGCGGTATTAACAAATCTTCCGGTAATTGATTGATAATTACAGAAAGATACATTGACGTTGTATAAAAACCACACTATAATAAATCATAAAAGATTGGCCGGCTTTTCGGGTATTTGCTTTAGAAAAGAGTAAATTGAGAGGATTATAGAATTACATGAAGCTAAAAAATGTCTTAATTGTCGTAAACGATATTGAAAAATCTATAGCCTTTTACAGAGAGCTTTTCGGGCTTGATGTGATATTAGATCATGATGGAAATGTGATCATGACGGAGGGACTTGTTTTACAGGATGCAAAGATATGGGAAAAATTTCTTAATAAAAATATCATTCCTGAAAACAATTCCTGTGAACTGTATTTTGAAGAAAGAAATATCGAGGAGTTTGTAGAAAAGCTTAAAAATTATGGAGAGCCGGTTAAGTACGTAAACCGGTTGATGACACACAGCTGGGGGCAGAGAGTTATTCGTTTTTATGATCCGGATGGAAATCTGATTGAGGTCGGCACACCAGTGGAGCCGGAGGCAGAGCGATGAGTGAAACGGAAATCTATTTTAGAAAGGATGATTCATAGAATTAATAGATTCCTCTTTCCAGATAGCTATCAGCCTCCTGCCGCGATTTGAATATGATGATATTTTTTTCTTCCTGGTATTTTTTCAGCAGCGTATATATCTGTGGCAGCTGATCTTTGGAAAAATCAAGAATCCACTGTTTGAATCCGCTGTCGAATTCCGATTCAATCCAGGGTAAATCCTCCCGCTTTTTTCCGATGCGGGCTGCTGCACCTGACAGACAAATCTCTAAGGGATAGTCCAGCAGAAAGGCTGTGTCACATTCTTTCAGACGCACCTCAAGTGTACGCTGGTAATTTCCATCAATAATCCACTTATCTGTCCTAAGTATTTTAGCCAGGCAGGTGTCAAACTCCTCTCTGGAAATATTTGTCTGGTCTGGTCTATGCCACAGCATATCCAGATAATACAGGGGAAGGTCTAAAGAGTCTCTTAAACTTCGTGCAAAGGTACTTTTTCCGGCACCTGGGCTTCCTATAACAATTACTTTTAACATACCTCACCTAAGTCTTATTTAAAATTTTGCTTTGAATTTTCAGCGGCATAAATCTAATTATAAGATGAAATGCCGTGAAAATTAATGGAACACTTTCGATTTGGCATTATTCTTTTTTCCGCGTCAAAAAAATTCCAACGACTGCTCCTATAAAGAAAAGGGGTGCCAATCTAACAAATAAATATTCAAACATGTGAAAAGCAGCTCCCAAAACAGCAGTTTCAGGGTCATTATAATTCCAACCCAAGTAGGGACTATTTAATACAATTAAGACTGCAAAAACCGTTACAATGGCTGCACAGAGAGAGATAAACAGCCGATGAAATATTTTTCTTCTCGTTATTTTCCTTTGTGCGAGTTGTAAATTTATGATCTCCAGTTTTTTAGAAATCGCTTTTAAGTCGTCAACTTTCGGTTCAACAATACTTTCTCCAAGCAAAATGCTTACAGGTGTTTCAAGCGCCTCTGACAGGGAGATTAACATATCAGAATCGGGAACTGACAATCCGTTCTCCCATTTAGAAACTGTCTGCCGCACCACAGTCAGTCTGACAGCAAGTTCTTCTTGGGAAAGACCCTTTGATTTTCTGATTGCTTTAATATTTTCGTTTAGCATTAGGGATAGCCTTCTTTCTTTCAATCGTTACGGCTATTGTATAAGGAGCTGCCCATTGCTGCAAGCAACGCATATTAACATCCGGGATTTGCCGCTTTGTTAATCTAATTCGCCTCCAGTCTTACAAAGAATTTCTTAACATAGGTATCCCATTCATTTTCCAATGACTTATCCATCGTAAAGGTATTCATAGAGGTGCCTGTCACACACTGCAGGCTGCTCCCGTCATAGCGCAGATTCAGATACAGCCCTTGAATTTCTTCCGGACGGAAAGAAAGTCCATGTTCTTTCAAAAATATGTTAAAATCCTCTGAAGAGAGCGAAAGAATAATTTTAAAGCTTAAGGGTGTTCTTTTTCCCTTTATAATAGAAAGAAAATACTGCTGTACATCCTTCCAGAGAGAATACTCTCGCTTGGGTGTCTCATCAAAAAAATCCTTATGAAGGCGTCCGTCAACCTGAAAGCGGTTAAAGGTAGTGACCTCGCCCTCTATAAAAGAAAAATGGTGGAAAGCAGGCTTAAGAAGCAGATGAGCCATACAGGATTTTGCGCTGAGTTCTATAACAATCATAGTAGTCAGATCTCCTTTATTGTGAACAGTAACCTAATTATAACAGGAATTCTGACGGAATGCATCCTGAGTTTGACTTTTATTAAGGAAACTATTACAATAGCTTATGGAGAAAACAGGAGAGAAAAATATGAAGAGAAAAAGACGGCATGAAGAAGAGGATAAGGTTCTGCGTTTTGCGATTACAGCAGTGATCGTTTTGTTTATAGCCGGAAGCGGTGTGATTGCACTGCGGGCAACAAATCTCCGGGTGGATTCCACCGAAGGAGAGAAAAAACTTCAGGAGCTTGCAAAGGCAGATGTGAATGCAGTAGATGCCAGGATTCAGGAGTTGGAGAAAGCAGAGAAGGCAGCAGATGAAGAGAAACAAAATCGTTCAAATAACGAGAAATTTGCAGACAGCCTGGTACTGGGAGATTCTATCACTCAGGGATTATATGAATATGAAGCGCTAGATGAGACGTATGTAATTGCCGAGAGGGGAGTAGGAGTAGCAGATAAGGAGAAAAACGGTCTGGATGGCATGCTGGAAAGAGCAGCCCAGGCTCAGCCTCAGAAGATATTTCTTGCAGTTGGAATGAATGATATTGATGGAGAAAAAGGAGATGCGGATGCATTTATTAAGGATTACCAGGCAGTAATCGACAAGCTCAGAGGACTGCTCCCAGGAACCGAGATATATGTCAACAGTGTACTTCCGGCTCACCAGTCACTGATTGAGAGAGAGGAATGGTACGCTAATGTTCCAGAATATAATGAAAAGCTTAAGGAGCTGTGCAGCGGGGAAGGAATCGTATTTATTGATAATACAGAGCTTGTTGAGGAAGAATTTTATGCAGATGATGGAATACATATGTCACGGAGCTATTATGTGAAATGGACGGCTCATATGGCGGAGGCAGCAGATTTGTAATGAAAAAACATAAAATTAATGTGACAGGCTTTTTGAAGTATGGTATGCTGCTGGTTATTTTCGGATATATTATCCTGCTTCTTGTACAGGCAGGCGGAGATGCTCCTATGAATACGGTGAAGGAGCAGGTGCTTGGAGCAGTAGAAATGAAGGGAATGAAGGCAGCAGGCACACAGGATTTAAAAAAATATTATGGGTTGAATGCCAATGATTTTGAGGAAGTAGTATTGTATCTTCCCGATAATGTTATGAGCGTCAATGAGCTTTTAATCATAAGACTCAGAAGTGAAGGGCAGGCGGAGCAGGCAGAGGCAGCGGCAAAGGAACGTCTGAGTACTCAAAAGGATAATTTTGAAGGGTATGGAGTGAATCAGAGCAAGCTGCTTAATTCAGCTATACTGGAAGGCCGGGGGAGATATATATTTTTGGTTGTCGGGGAGGATGCGGACAAAGCATATTCCGCATTTAGAAAAAGCTTATAGAAGGAAACAAAAGAAATGCTATTTAGCAGTATTGTATTTTTATTTACATTTTTACCGGTTATTTTGCTCCTGTATTATATTGTCCCCAGGCGGCTTAAGAATCTTGTACTTCTTGCAGGAAGTCTTGTATTTTACGCATGGGGTGAACCAGTGTACATTTTTCTTATGGTCATTTCTATTTTATTCAATTATGTTTGTGGACTGGATATAGCAGGAAATAAAGAAAACCCTGAAAAGGCGAGACGAAGTCTTATCTATTGTATTGTTGTAAATCTATGTATTCTTGGATTTTTTAAGTACGAGGGATTTCTTTTGGAAAGTATCAGTACGGCACTTCGGATAGAGATTCCGTACCGGGAGCTGCCGCTTCCGATTGGAATCTCCTTTTATACGTTTCAGACGCTTTCGTATATTATTGATGTATACCGCGGGGAGGTTAAGGTACAGAAAAATCTTGTTCATTTTGCGCTTTATGTCACAATGTTTCCTCAGCTTATTGCAGGGCCGATTGTTCAGTATACGGATATTCAAAGGCAGCTTGACGCGCGCAGAGAATCCTGGGGAAAATTTGGAGAAGGTGTTCTGTTTTTTATCAGGGGATTATCTAAAAAGGTACTGCTTGCCAATACCATCGGGGCAGTGTTTGACGGGATTGTGTCGCTTGAACCGGGACAAGTATCGGTGCTGAGTGCATGGCTCGGCTGTGCGGCATATATGTTTCAGATATATTATGATTTCAGCGGATATTCAGATATGGCGGTAGGGCTTGGCAAGATGTTCGGTTTTGAGTTCCGCAGGAATTTTTATTATCCGTATACTGCAAAAAGTATTACGGAATTCTGGAGAAGATGGCATATTTCCTTAAGCACATGGTTTCGGGATTACGTGTATATTCCGCTTGGAGGGAACCGGGTTGCTGCCGGAAAGCATGTGAGAAATATTTTGATTGTCTGGATGCTGACCGGACTATGGCACGGTGCAGCATGGAATTTTGTAATATGGGGCATGTATTATGGGCTGATACTGCTCCTGGAAAAATATGCGCTGTCTTCTGTGCTTTCCAAGCTTCCGGCAGTGATAAGACATCTTTACAGTCTGCTTATAATTATGGTGGGCTGGGTGTTTTTCTTCAGTCCTACCTTTGGGTCTGCAGTAGATTATCTGAAGTTGATGATGGGAGCAGGGGCGCATGGAGGAGTAGATGACAGAAGTGTGTATATACTTCTGACGAATGGCGTGATGTGGGTCATTTTGATTTTAGGCTCTACTCCGGCGGTACATAACATATATGAGCGGATCATATATGGAAAAAAACGGGTAAGGGTGGCGGTGAATTGCCTTATCTATGGAGGACTGTTTCTGCTGTGTACAGCGTATCTTGTGACAGAGTCCTATAATCCATTCTTATATTTTAGATTTTAGAGTTTATAGATAATAACATATTGGCATTCACTGATTTTAAAGATTATAGATGTTAGAGAAGATGTTTTTGGGAGTAAGATATGGAGAAGCAGAAAAAACGAAAAAGGCAGAGAAGCCGGGAAGACAGAAAACGGCAGCTGAACAGCAGGCGTCCTGCCGCTTTTCTGTTTATCGGAATGCTTGCGGTCATTGTTCTTATGAATCTGCTTGCGGAGAATAAAAAATTTTCAGAAAAGGAGAACCGGCTGCTGGAGCAGAAGCCGGAATTTTCCTGGCATAGTGTTCAAAGCGGACGTTTTATGGAAAAGTATGAGACCTACCGGACAGATCAGTTTGCCGGCCGTAATCTATGGGTGTCGGTTAAGACTTATGTGGATCTTCTCATGGGTAAACGTGAGGAAAACGGAATTTTTAAGGGCAGTCAGAGTTATCTTCTGGAGGATATTGCATATCCGGATGAAGAGCAGATGGAGAAGAATATAGAAGCAATGCGGACCTTTCAGGAGGAGTATAAGGATATTCCGGTTTATATGATGCTTGTGCCTAATGCAGCAAACATTCTGGCGGATAAGCTTCCGGATTATGCTGTGACACAGGACCAGGAAAAGCAGTTTCAGGAGATTAAGAAGCTTCTGGGAGAGGGCTTTACCTGGGTTGATGTTCAAAAGGTTCTGAAAAGCAGAAAAAAGGAAGATATTTATTATCATACGGATCACCACTGGACGACTCTTGGGGCGTACTATGCATACCAGGAGCTGGCAAAGGTGATGGGACTTGATACTTCTAAGGCTGCAGCGCTTAAGCCTTATGCCGTGACAGGTGATTTTAACGGAACGTTGTCGGCTGTAAGCGGATATGAAGGAGGTTACCGAGAGCCGATCTATATCTACGCAGCAGAGAATTCCCAGGAGGAGCCAGGCGTAGTTGTAAATTACACCGAGGAACAGAGGAAGACGGCAGTTTTATATGATTTGGAGAAGCTTGAGGAAAAAGATAAGTATGGAGTGTTTTTCGGTGGAAATTATGGAATGGTGGATATCCGCACGACGGCGGATACAACAGAGAGGCTTCTGATTTTCAAGGATTCCTATGCGAATTGTCTGGTGCCTTTTCTTACGCCTTATTATAGAGAGATTATTATGATTGATCCTAGATATTATTATGGAGATATCCGTCAGGTGATAAAAGAGAATAAAATTACAGGCGTATTATATCTATATAATGGAAATACTTTTGTTGGAGACAATAGTATAAGCGGAGTACTAAGTGATGATGAGGCTGAATAAGTATTTAAGCAGCGCCGGAGTTTGTTCAAGGAGAGAAGCAGACCGGCTGGTCGAAAGCGGGAAGGTAACGGTAGACGGTATACGTGCCGTGCCTGGAATGCAGGTAGAAGAAGGACAGATAGTGCGGGTAGGCAGACGCGTGATACAGGGCAGGCAGGAGAAGATTGTCCTGGCGGTAAATAAGCCGGCAGGAATTGTCTGTACGGAGGATATGCGTGTAAGAAATAATATTATCCGCTTTTTAAAATATCCGGTGCGGGTTACCTATGCCGGCCGGCTTGACAAAGACTCAGAAGGACTTCTACTGATGACCAATGACGGAGAGCTGATTAACCGGATCATGCGGGCACGTCACGGGCATGAAAAGGAGTATAAGGTGACTGTAGACAAATCTGTGACAGATGAATTTTTAAGGCAGATGTCGGAGGGAGTGCGGATCACTGATAAGGAGAAAGGGTTGGATGCCGTGACCAGACCCTGCCGGGCAGACAGAATCGGGAAATATACATTTTCTATTGTGCTGACTCAGGGACTGAACCGGCAGATACGCAGGATGTGTGAGAGCCTGGGATATCAGGTAATAAAATTAGTACGAGTAAGAGTGATGAATATCAGGCTTGGAAGTCTGAAATCAGGAAATTATCGGAAGCTGACAGAACAGGAGTTAAAGGAATTATATGAGCAGGCAGAAGCAGGAGAGATTGCAGGAGTTAACAGCGCTTTTGAATCGCGCGGGACGGGCTTATTATCAGGACGCTGAGGAGATTATGAGCAACTATGAGTATGACAGGCTCTATGATGAGCTTAAGGAGCTTGAGACGGAGCTTGGAATTACACTGTCCGGCAGTCCCACCGTGAAGGTAGGCTATGAGGTGTTAAGTGATCTTCCAAAGGAGCGGCATGAAAGTCCCATGCTTTCGCTGGATAAGACGAAGGATGTAGAAGAGCTTAAAAGCTTTCTTGGGGAGCAAAGGGCGGTGATGTCCTGGAAGATGGATGGACTTACCATTGTGCTCACTTATAGAGGAGGAGCGCTTTATAAGGCCGTCACAAGAGGAAATGGAGAGGTAGGAGAGGTGATCACCAATAATGCGAAGGTGTTTCAGAATATTCCGCTTCAGATTGGGTATAAAGGAGAGCTGATTCTGCGTGGTGAGGCGGTTATCGGGTATAAGGATTTTGAGCGTATTAATGCTGAGATTGCAGAAGCAGAGGCGAAGTATAAGAATCCCAGAAACCTGTGCAGTGGTTCTGTGAGGCAGCTGAACAATGAGATAACAGCGAAGCGGAATGTGAGATTCTATGCATTTTCTCTTGTACAGGCAGAGGGTGTGGACTTTCATAACTCCAGAGCATATCAGATGCGGTGGCTTTCCCGGCAGGGCTTTGAGGTGGTGGAGTTTAAAGAGGTGACAAGGGAGAATGTTGAGGAGGAAGTTATTAAATTTTCAGAAAAAATTGAACAGAATGATTTCCCATCGGACGGACTTGTGTTAGTATATGATGATATAGAATATGGCAGATCTCTGGGACGTACCTCTAAGTTTCCGAAGGATTCCTATGCGTTTAAATGGGCAGATGAGCTCCGGGAAACAGAGCTTTTAAAGATTGAGTGGAGTCCGTCAAGAACGGGGCTTATCAATCCAGTTGCCATATTCAATCCGGTAGAGCTTGAGGGTACTACCGTGAGCCGGGCAAGTGTGCATAATATCAGTATTATGGAGGAATTAGAGCTTGGTATCGGCGATAAGATAGAAGTATATAAAGCAAATATGATTATCCCGCAGATTGCAGAAAATCTTACAAGAAGCGGTGTGAAGGATATTCCTTTAAGCTGTCCGGTCTGCGGAGGCAGTACGGAGATTCGGCAGGTAAGTAACGCGAAGGCTTTGTATTGTATGAATCCAGAATGCCAGGCGAAGCATGTGAAGGCATTTGCGCTGTTTGTAAGCAGGGATGCACTGAATATCGAAGGGCTTTCGGAGGCCACACTGGAAAAATTTATATCCAGAGGATATGTGAAGGAATTTGCCGATATTTTCCATTTGGACAGGTATGCGCAGGAGATTCAGAGTATGGAAGGGTTTGGAGAGAAATCCTATCAGAATCTGGCCGCCAGTATAGATAAGGCAAGGACAACGACGCTGCCTAGAGTAATCTATGCGCTGGGCATATCTGGAATAGGCCTGGCTAATGCGAAGGTAATCTGCAGAGAATTCCAGTATGATGTGTCCAGGATGATGAGCGCTGCGCAGGAGGAGCTTGATGAGATTCCGGGTGTGGGAAGTATACTTGCAAAGGCGTTTGCCGATTATTTTGCCGATGAGATGCATGTAGAGCGTCTAAAGAGGCTTTTACAGGAGCTTATTATTCCAGAGGAGAGGCCGCAGGAGGGAAGTCTTAAGCTTGCCGGGCTGAATTTTGTGATTACCGGAAGCGTGCATCATTTTGCAAATAGAAGAGAGGTAAAAGAGAAGATAGAGAGCCTTGGCGGAAAGGTGACAGGATCTGTCACTTCCAGGACAAATTATCTGATTAACAATGATACGGCATCTACGTCTTCCAAGAATAAAAAGGCAAATGAGCTGGGAATTCCGATTTTATCGGAGGAGCAGCTTTTAGAGATGATAGAGGAATAGAAGAAAAACAGGCAGACTAGGAAGAGAACAAAATTGATAGAGAAGGAATAAAAGAAAAAGAAGCTGTAGAATGCATAGAAAGAAGGGAAAATATGTCTGAACAGGATGTGCGGGAAGAAGTGCAGGGTGAAGTAGAAGATACCAAAAAAGAGGATGATGAATATGAAAAGGTCTGTTTTATCTGCCGCAGGCCGGAGAGCGCTACAGGGAAGATGATAGAGCTTCCCAATCATATCTCTGTATGTAAGGACTGCATGCAGAAAAGCTTTGATGCCATGAGCAGCGGACAGATTGATTACAGCCAGCTGATGAATATGCCGGGGGTCCAGGTATTTAATATGGCAGATATGGAGCAGCAGGTTCCAAAGAGGCAGAAGCTTAAGAAGAAAAAAGAGGGGGAGGAGAAGAAGCCTCTCGTAGACATTAAAAACCTTCCTGTACCCCATAAGATTAAAGCTAGTCTTGATGAGTATGTAGTAGGGCAGGAGTATGCGAAGAAGGCTATGTCTGTAGCAGTTTACAATCATTATAAAAGAGTTGCCACAGATACGATGGACGATATTGAGATTGAAAAGTCCAATATGTTGATGATAGGTCCTACCGGTTCTGGAAAAACCTATCTTGTTAAGACGCTGGCAAGGCTTCTTGATGTGCCTCTTGCGATTACAGACGCAACCTCTCTAACGGAGGCCGGTTACATAGGCGATGATATAGAAAGTGTGGTTTCTAAGCTTCTGGCAGCGGCAGATAACGATGTAGAAAAGGCAGAGCAGGGGATTATCTTTATTGACGAGATTGATAAGATTGCCAAGAAGAAAAATACGAATCAGCGGGATGTCAGCGGTGAGTCCGTACAGCAGGGGATGCTCAAGCTCCTGGAGGGAAGCGATGTTGAGGTGCCGGTTGGCGCCAACAGTAAAAATGCTATGGTGCCGCTTACAACAGTAAATACAAGGAATATCCTGTTTATCTGCGGAGGAGCATTTCCGGATCTTGAGAATATTATCAAGGAGCGTCTTACAAAGCAGTCGTCTATTGGCTTTGGTGCCGACCTGAAGGATAAATATGACAAGGATAAGACTATTTTGTCAAGGGTGACAACAGAAGATTTAAGGAATTTCGGCATGATACCAGAATTCTTGGGAAGGCTTCCGATCGTATTTACACTGCAGGGACTGAATGAGGAGATGCTTGTTAAGATATTAAAAGAGCCTAAAAATGCAATCCTGAAGCAGTACCAGAAGCTTTTAGCGATCGATGAGGTGAAGCTTGATTTTACGGATGAGGCGTTGTCGGCCATTGCAAAAAAAGCGATGGAAAGAGATACCGGAGCAAGGGCGCTTCGTGCGATTATCGAAGATTTTATGCTGGACATTATGTATGAAATACCAAAGGATGACAGCATCGGCCAGGTGACAATCACGGAGGCATATATTAAAAATACCGGCGGACCGATCATTACCCTCAGAGGGCAGGAGGTGCCCCGGATAGAAAATGCTGTATAGTCTGAATCAGTAAAACATCTCATATACTAAAAGAAAAAGTATATGGGGTGTTTTATTATGCCTGAAAATTGCAGAGAGAAGATTTTGTCACAGGATTACTGGGATTTTATCATACCAGATTACAGAAAGAACTTGGATATTGTATTTCCCGAAAGCCAGATGTGTATTCAGCAGCTGGGGTTTGGATATCGTGCTGTCTATGTGGATAAAAGATTTGTAGGAGACTTAACGATTGAAAGATACGGATACAATACAATACCAAATTGTTATGCGCTTCAGGATATGTTTACTTTAAATGAAGCAGGAATCAGTGCGGTGCAGAATTATCCGAATCTGCAGCTTCAGGGAAATGGGATTATGATTGGCTTTGTAGATACAGGGATCAATTACCAGAACGCTGTTTTCCGCAATTCCGACGGCAGTACCAGAATTGCAGGAATCTGGGACCAGACTATCCAAAGCGGAACATTGCCGGAGGGCTTTAGTTATGGAAGCGAATATACGGAGGCAATGATTAATGATGCGCTGCGTTCCAGGCAGCCGCTTGATATTGTGCCTAGTGTTGACACGTACGGGCACGGCACCTTTACAGCAAGTGTAGCGGCAGGGGGGAAAAGTCCGGAGAATCAATTTGTCGGTGCGGCCCCGAAAGCAGTTATCGGCATGGTAAAGTTAAAGGAAGCCAAAGCCTTTCTGAAGGAATTTTATGCAATTAAGGAAGACGCAGTTTGTTTCCAGGAAAATGACATTATGCAGGGGATTTATTATCTGCACCAGCTGGCAGAAAAAAGGCAGATGCCGCTTGTTATCTGTATTACACTGGGCTCTAATTTTGGAGGGCATAACGGGCGTTCACTGCTTTCTCGTATTCTGGAAGATTATTCTAATACATTGGACAGATGTGTTGTAATCGGAGGAGGAAATGAAGCGAATCAGCGTCATCATTATTTTGGCGTCGTAGATACGATTGAGAGTGCTAAGGAGGTGGAAATACGTGTAGAGGAGGGGAATACCGGATTTGTGGCAGAGCTTTGGACAATACTGCCCAACATCATGACGGCATATCTGATTTCTCCGTCCGGCGAGAGAAGCCCGGGGATTTCTATCCGTCAGGGAAGTCGTTACAGACTGAATTTTCCCTTTGATAAAACGGAGGTGGAGGTAGAGTACAGGCTTCTTATGGATAATAATGAGTCTCAGCTGATTTTTTTCCGCTTTAAGAATCCTGTAGAGGGAATCTGGCGGATAGGAGTAAAGCCGCTTAGAATTCTGGACGGAAGATTTCACATATGGACATCTATGAAGGAATTTCTGGACGGCAACGTATATTTTTTAGAGGCAAATCCAGATTATACCGTGACGGAGCCGGGAAGTACAAGGGGAGCCATGACGGCTGCATATTACAATGGTGCAGATAATAGTGTTGATATTAACTCCGGCAGAGGGTATACTAGAAACAGGTTAATAAAACCGGACTATGCTGTGCCGGGAGTAAGTGTGACAGGCGTTGATGAGACAGGAAGCTTTGTAGAAAGCAGCGGGTCCAGCGCTGCGACGGGTATAGCTGCGGGGGGAGCGGCGCTTATTATGGAGTGGCTGGAGGGTCAGCCCGCCTCGCAGGGGATTACGACCAGCCAGGTATCCAACATTATAATACTCGGTACGAACCAGGAAACCCTTCCCGAATTTCCCAACAAGGAGTGGGGGTTCGGAACGATGGATATCTATCAGTCATTGGACCGGTTGAGAATGCTGTAAACATATAAAATGCAAAGGAGAGAAAGACTATGGCAGATTTTTTTGAAGATTTGGGAAAGCGTATATCAGATGTGGCAAATGATATCGGGAAAAGGACAGAGGATACGATTGAGGTACAGAAGATTAAAAGTAAAATTCGTTCATTAAGACGAGCCAATGAAAGAGATTTTATCGAGATTGGCCGAATGGTATATGAAAAGTTTCAAAGCGGAGAGGTATCGGATATAGATTGTGTGGCATTGTGCGAGGCGATCGAAAAAAGAGATGAGGAGATGGCGGCGCACGAGGAGAATATTCAGAGAATCAGAGAGGCAGTCTGATGCGTGCGATTCCAGGAGGACTTTTTCTGCTGCTTGTATGTGCCGATATGGGTATGAAGCAGTATATTGAGGATACGTATGAGCTTCAGAGGGAGCAAAAAACAGTTTTTGGGAATGTTGTTTTAAGAAAGGTTTATAACAGAGGATTTCTGCTGAATACATTAGAAGACCGGCAGACTTTGGTTAAAGCTGTTTCGGCAGCGGCAGGAGCCGGAGTGGCAGCCTATGATGTATGGCTCTTTACAGGAAAAGGCCGGAGACTAAGAAAGCTGGGTATGGTATTTTTAAGTGCAGGTGCCTTCAGCAATATCTATGACAGGCTTATAAGGGGAAGGGTTATAGATTATATAGGGGTGAAATGCGGGAATCGGTTTCTTTCTAAGGTCACGGCAAATCTTGCGGATATCTATGCAGTTATAGGAGCAGTAATTACAGGACTGTCCTATTAAAAGATAAAATACTTTATGAGGAATGAGAGGAAGATAAAATGGCGAAGTTTTGTTCAAAATGTGGAAGTGAGATAACAGGTAATGTGAAGTTCTGTTCCAAGTGCGGGGCTCCTGTACCGCTTGCAGCGCAGGGAGGTGCTGCTCCAGGAGGCGGCAGAGTGCAGAATTACAGCGGCACACAGGGAGGCGGCGAAGTGCAGAATTATGGAAATTACGGTGCGGCTGCTTCTGCCCGGAAGAAATCAATGGCGCCGATAATAGCAGCTGGAGCAGCGGCAGTCTTGGTAGTTGTCTTTATTCTGGTAAAGATTTTCGGGGGCGGAAACTATAAAAGCCCGATTGAAAAGCTGGAGAAGGGTATGAATAACCAGGATGTGAAGCTGATGAGCGAAGCATTTATAGATGGTTCGGATTTTGCAGATTCAGAAGCGGCAAATTTATTCAGCAGCTTCGGAGGCATGGTTAACTATGAGGTTAAGCTGGATGTTATAGAGGAGAGAAAGCTTGAAAAAAGTGCGATCATGCAGGTACTTACGGAGGACTATTATGTAGATGCGGTATATGCAGGCCAGGCAAAGGCGGCATATATCCTGGAAGTAAAGATGACGATGAAGATGGGAGAATACAGCGAAGAAGATACAGATGAGATTCCGGTGGCGAAAATAGACGGAAAATGGGTGATTCCGATGAGTCTTTCAGATTTATAGGTCATTTTGTGAACGTTTAAAAGATGTATATACAATGATTACCTGCAGAGCAGGTAAGTATATAGAAGCAGAAAGCAGAGTTTTGCCAGGGAGGCTTTAAGGACTCTGCTTTTATGTTATGCATGCGGAAAAATGAAAGAGACGAGGCATGATTAGTATCTAAGCTTTATATTAGACAAAGCTGTTTTTGCCCGGTAGCCCTTTGTGTGCAGCATATATTCTATTCCGCTCTTTGCAAGGTCGATGTGGTTCTGTGGTGCAATCATGATTTCCTCAATCGGCAGATTTTCGCTGCTCAGCAATATTTCAATATAGGGAAGCATGAAGCCGTCCTTGACGCGGAAATATACGGCCGTGTCTTTTTGCTTTTTAAATATAAATCGGTATTCTTGTTCCTCACAGAAACCTTCCTGCTTGAAAAACATAGCATAGACCTCTGCCATTTTCTGAAATTTTCTGCATGCCTTCAGATAGGCATTATCCTGACGATTTCTGGCTCCGGCCTCCAGGATATCATTCAGCGGCATCCGAAGGAGATTCGGCAGATAACTGCACAGATTTCTTTTGATCAGCTGCTTTTGTTTTTTCATATTATAGACAACAAGACCATGGTAGGCGATTTCGGCAGCCGCCTCTATTCTTGCGATAATTTCTTCGCTTCTAAAGCCTATATTATAGCCGGTTTTATTTCCAAATTCTGACCACATAGTAATACTGTCCCGGCATTTTGAAAAAGAGAGTACAAAATATTCCCGCTGTTTTTCTCTTTCAGCGTAAACGGAGTCGTTAAGAAACATTTCTTTTAGAGACTCATTCTTAATGTTTTCCTGACATACAGTGTCTATGATTCCCTGGATATGAGAAAATTCATTAGGATCGTTTAGGAAATCGCTTTTTGTCGCCCAGAAGCAATTATGATTTATAATGCCGTTAATGCCGTTGCTTTTTGTGTAATGATATAGAATACTGCCTTTTTCGGCATGCTCAAGCTTTACTTGTCTGCCTGCCATGTTATCTCTCCTTTGGTTTTTAAGTATATTTTATAGATGCTGCTTGCAGGCTTTTGTGTACATAGTGCCTTTGCAGTCTTTGGTATGTTTATATTATACTATATCACGGGCTTTTAAGGAATACCTGTGATTTTATAAAGGATGTATGTTAAAATGGTGTTACAGCAGGAGGCCTGGCTTTGTGGAAAATGACGGAGAACGCAGTGTTCAAAGATTAGAGATGCGAGGAGGTTATGGGGATGATAGCAGGAGCGTTTATGGTTCCACATCCACCGCTTATTATACCGGATATCGGAAAGGGTGAGGAAAGAAGGATTCAAAATACAATGGATGCTTATCATGAGGCCGGAAAAAGCATAGGGGCACTGCGGCCGGAAACCCTCATAGTTATTTCTCCGCATCAGGTAATGTATGCAGATTATTTCCATATTTCGCCGGGAAGCGGCGCGAGGGGAGATTTCAGTAGATTTTGTGCGGAAGGGGTGAAGATTGAAGCGGAGTATGATACGGCTTTTGTGGAAAACCTAAGCAGGCTTTCGGAGAAAAAGAACCTGCCGGCGGGGACTTTAGGAGAACGAGATAAAAGACTGGATCACGGGACGATGGTGCCTTTATATTTTATAAATCAATATTGGAAGGACTACAGGCTTGTGAGAATAGGGCTGTCGGGACTTTCTCTTACGGAGCATTATGAGCTTGGACGCTGTATACAGGAGACGGCGGGGGCGCTTGGAAGAAATGTGGTGGTGATTGCCAGCGGGGACTTATCTCACAGTCTTAAGAAGGAAGGACCGTACGGATATCGGGAAGAGGGGCCGGAATATGACCGGCGCGTTATGGAGGCAATGGAAGCAGGAGATTTCAGGAGTCTTCTGGAATTTTCGGAAAATTTCTGTGAAAAAGCGGCGGAATGCGGCCATCGTTCCTTTGTCATGATGGCCGGGGCATTGGACAGGCTTGAGGTTTGTGCCCGCCGGCTGTCTTATGAGGGACCTTTTGGAGTGGGATATGGTATCTGTACATATAAGGTGTGTGGAGAGAATCCCAAAAGGAATTTTAAGGACCAATATGAGAAGAGAGAAAGGGAAAAGGTTTTAAGAAAGAGAGACGGTGAAGACGACTATGTCAAGTTAGCCCGCAGTACGGTAGAAATGTATGTGCGCACAGGAAGAAAGCCTGAAGTGCCGGACAGTCTGCCCGGAGAAATGTATAGGAGTCGGGCAGGAGTCTTTGTATCTATCAAAAAATGCGGGAGTCTCAGGGGCTGTATCGGTACGATTCGGCCGGTACAGACTTCTATAGCAGAAGAGATTATTGAAAATGCGGTCAGTGCAGCATCGAAAGATCCTAGATTTTTACCTATAGGGCCGGAGGAATTGGATATGCTTGCCGTCAGTGTAGATGTGCTGGGAGATATGGAGAAAATCAATTCAGCGGATAAATTGGATGTGAAACGATATGGCGTGGTTGTGACAAAGGAACAGCGGCGAGGGCTTCTTCTTCCTAATCTGGAGGGTATAGATACGGTGGAAGAGCAGATTGCAATTGCAAAGCAGAAGGCTGGAATTGAGGAGAACGAAGAGATAGAGCTAGAACGATTTGAAGTAGTAAGGCATGATTAGACTGAATCGGGGACGGGGTATTTTTAAAAATACCCCGTCCCCGTCTTGGTCTATTTATTCATTTCCTGCATTTTCAGCGCCCGCACCTTAAGCGGCAGACCAAACAGATTGATAAATCCGTCTGCGTCGTGATGATCGTACAGGTCTCCGGTTGTGAAGCTTGCCAGAGATTCACTGTACAGGGAATAAGGGGAGGTCGTTCCTGCTTTTATGATATTTCCTTTGTAAAGCTTGAACTTTACTTCACCGGTTACATATTCCTGGGTACTTTCTATAAATGCCTGAACCGCCTCCCTAAGAGGAGTAAACCATTTTCCTTCGTATACGATCTGGGACAGCTTGCAGCCCATTTCTTCTTTTACTTCATAAGTTGCGCGGTCCAGAACAAGCTCCTCAAGCTGCTGGTGTGCTTCGTAAAGGATAGTTCCTCCGGGGGTTTCGTATACGCCGCGGGATTTCATGCCTACAACGCGGTTTTCTACGATATCGCAAATACCGATTCCGTGCTTTCCGCCCAGATCATTCAGTCTGCGGATAATATCCGATACCTTCATTTTTTCACCGTTGATACTTGCCGGTATACCCTTTTCGAATGTCATAGTTACATATTCGCCCTCGTCAGGAGCTTTTTCAGGTGTTACGCCGAGTACCAGCAGGTGATCATAATTTGGCTCGTTTGCCGGGTCCTCAAGCTCTAAGCCTTCATGGCTGATATGCCACAGATTGCGGTCGCGGCTGTAGCTGTGGCTTGCATCAAAAGGCAGGTCAATTCCGTGCCTCTTGCAGTATTCAATCTCTTCCTCGCGTGAGTTCATGGTCCATACATCGGTCATTCTCCAGGGAGCGATAATCTTGATATCGGGAGCAAGAGCCTTGATGCCGAGCTCGAAGCGGATCTGATCGTTTCCCTTACCGGTAGCCCCGTGGCAGATAGCAGAAGCTCCTTCCTTTCTTGCAATCTCTACCAGACGTTTTGCGATAGCCGGACGGGCCATAGAGGTTCCGAGCAGATATTTATTTTCATATACTGCGTGGGCCTGTACACAGGGAACGATGTAGTTGTCGCAGAAATCATCTACAATGTCCTCTATATAAAGCTTAGAAGCGCCGGATAATTTTGCGCGTTCCTCAAGACCGTCAAGCTCCTCGCCCTGCCCACAGTCTACGCAGCAGCAGATAACCTCATAATCAAAATTCTCCTTCAGCCACGGAATGATTGCCGTTGTGTCAAGGCCGCCGGAATATGCCAATACAACCTTTTCTTTCATATTTTCTTCCTCCTGGATTTGTATATTTATCTTGCCGGACAAGGTCTGCCGGCCTATAAAAGTATTATAAAACGGTATTTTTAGCTGCAAGGATTACTATACACTATATTTTATAAATATGCAAGAGAAAATTGATAAAATGTATTTTTATACATAATATGCAAAAATAATGTATAAATAGTACGAGATATAAAGGTATAATCTGTGGCGCATACATTTTGTACGGAATTGTTTTTACGGCGTTCCAGGAAGCAGTCTTGGATGTAACATTTGGAAAATAGGATTATGTCATTGAAAACGAACGTGAGTTCTGATAAAATATAAGAACAGACATTCTGTATAGGGAGAAGATATTATGGCACAGGAAGATAGAGTGTATATTGCAATTGATTTGAAATCATTTTACGCTTCTGTAGAATGTATAGAAAGAGGGCTTAATCCGATTACAACGAATCTTGTTGTTGCGGATATGAGCAGGACAGAAAAGACTATTTGTCTTGCGGTGTCCCCCTCCCTGAAGTCTTATGGTATACCGGGCAGGGCAAGGCTGTTTGAGGTGGTACAAAGGGTAAAGGAGGTGAATGCTAAAAGGCTGCTTTCTGTACCCGGAAAAAGATTCTGTGGTTCCTCCTATGATGATGAAGAATTAAAGAACTCTCCGGAAAAGGCTCTTGACTATATCGTGGCGCCGCCGAGGATGGCCTGCTATATAGAATATAGTACGCGGATATACGAAATATATCTGAAATATGCTGCGCCGGAGGACTGCCATGTGTATTCGATTGATGAAATTATGATAGATGTTACGCATTACCTAAGCATATACCAGATGTCCGCAAGGGAGCTTACGGGGAAAATTATACAGGATATTTTATCTGCTACTGGGATAACTGCAACAGCGGGTATAGGGACGAATCTATATCTGTGTAAGACAGCGATGGATATTGTGGCGAAGCATATCCCTCCGGATAAGAATGGGGTACGGATTGCGTCGTTGAATGAAAAGAGCTATCGGAGAATTTTGTGGGCACATCAGCCGATTACAGATTTCTGGAGAGTGGGCAGAGGATATGCAGAAAAATTGGCAGAACACGGGATGTTTACGATGGGAGATGTGGCAAGGTGTTCCATTGGGAGGCCGGGAGAATATTATAATGAAGATTTATTGTATAAATTATTCGGCGTCAATGCGGAGCTTTTAATTGATCATGCATGGGGGTGGGAGCCCTGTACGATGGCAGATATAAAGGCATATAAGCCAAGTGTCAATAGTATATGCTCAGGCCAGGTTCTGCACTGCCCGTATACAGCCGAAAAGGCCCGGATAGTAGTTAGAGAGATGGCGGAATCGCTTGCGCTTACTCTGGTTGACAGGAGGCTGGTTACGGACCAGCTTGTTCTGACGGTAGGCTATGATATTGAGAATTTGTCTGTTTCGGGTAATTTTGATGTTTATAAGGGAGAGGTCACGACGGATCGTTATGGCAGAAAAATTCCCAAGCATGCACATGGAACGGCAAACCTTAAGGCATCAGGCTCGTCTACAAGATGGATTGTTAATACAATTCTTGAGTTATATGATGAGATTGTAAATCAGAATTTACTTATCAGACGGATTACGCTTGGAGCCAATCATGTGGTTCATGAAGATGAGGCAGTAAAAAAGCCTGCATTTGAACAGATGGATTTATTTACAGATTATGGAGCGCTGGAGCGGAAACGTGAAGCAGAAGCAGCAGAATTAGAGCGGGAGAGGAGACTGCAGCAGGCGGTGCTGGATATTAAGAAAAGGTATGGGAAAAATGCAGTTTTAAAAGGAACAAGTCTGCTGGAGGGAGCAACGGCGATAGACAGAAACAGACAGATTGGAGGACATAAGGCATGAAAAGACTTCAAGGAAGCGGATATGAGGATATAATTGATTTGCCGAGGCATGTGTCGAAAACACATCCGCATATGCCGGTGCCGGACAGAGCAGCACAGTTTATGCCATTTGCGGCGCTGACGGGGCATGGAGAAGCGGTGAATGAGACTGCCCGGATAACGTATGTAAGAGCAGAATTGGACGAGAATTATAAAGCGGTATTAAACGAAAAGCTTAAAAATCTTAAAAGACGCCTGGATAGAAAGCCTGCTGTTTCCATTACTTATTTTGTGCCGGATGAGAGGAAGCAGGGAGGCGCTTATATGGCTGTGACAGGCTGTGTTGAAAGAATTCACGAATATAAGCGCATGGTGGTTCTGACAGACGGCACAAGCATACCGATTGATGAGATTATGGAGATAGAGGAAGAGTCTTGAAATTTCTACTGAATAGAAGCGCTCAGTTTACCTCCTGCTTAAGACTATTTTTATTATACGGGCTCTATTATATCTTTGCATGATAACAAACATTAGATCAAACAGAGCACTGCATACAGACGTTATGAAAAACACATAAAATGAGCCGAACCATTTGGAAGCTGTAAGAGGGATAAAACTAAGTATAATATTTGTTTCATGCACTAGTTCTGACTGACACATTGTCTGTATGATTTCGTCCCATGTATGATTTTGAATAGAGAAATCCTCTGGATTAAAAGTAGGCATTTTGCTCTTCCATGTTTTAACTTTTAAAAATTGATATAATTTACTTTCCCAAGAATGAACTTGAAACCATTTTTTTGTATAGTCCGCCCGGTTTTTCATCTTGATGTTATAAAGAAAACCGACCAATAACCGTATCCCCAGATGATAGAATGCCGTGCTGAAGGTTACGGCTGATGTTACATATATATCCTCGGTAAAATAGAAGGATAACGTAGTTGTGAAAATCGCTGCTGCAAGGCAGAAGGCTGTAGTCAATTTCATTACTTTAGACATAGCTGGTCTCCCCGTCAATTCGGATTAAACTTGGATTCCTTTCTGTGCAGCAGTTTGAACTCTGACAAGAAAGGAGCAGGAAAAACAATTGTATAAGACAGTGTAACATAAAATAAAGATAATTTGGTAATCAATTTTCAGTATACATCGTCTGGTCTGCACAGGCAGAAATTTTTTAGGATTCAGGTTGACATATATAGATATTCTATGTATTATATAGATAACAGATATATAGGTAATCTATACATTGTTTACGTATGCTCTATACGGTATGTAAATAATCAATATATTGATTATCAGTTCGAAGAATGACAATATACTGCTGACAAAGTATGTTGTATCTGCAAAGAGAAAGGAGAGATGGGTATGGCGGTAGACAAAAGTCTTGCATCAGGGAGCACTGCAATGCTGCTTTTGAAGCTGTTAGAGGAAAAGGAAATGTATGGTTACGAGATGATCCAGACACTGCGGGAGAAATCAGAAAACGTATTTGAGCTGAAGGCAGGCACTTTATATCCGCTTCTTCACGGTATGGAGGAAAAAGGATATATAACCTCTTACGAGCAGGAGGCGTTGGGGAAGATAAGGAAATACTACGCGCTTACAAAAGCGGGAAAGAAACAGCTCCGTATGAAGGAGACGGAGTGGAGGACGTATACGAGGGCGGTTTCAAATGTGCTGGGAGGGCTGTATTATGGATAGACGTGAGTACCTTCATCTATTAGAAGATCAGATTCGGACAAGGAGGGCGCGGCCTATGGTGCTGGAGGAGGTAGAGGCGCATATCGAGGATCAGAAGCTTACATTTCAGGCGGAGGGCGTGACAGATATAGAGGCCGAGGAGGCGGCAGTGCGGGAGATGGGAGATCCGGTAGAAGCGGGAGTGGCTCTTGACAGAGTGCACCGGCCGAAAATGGAATGGAGTGTACTGGCGGGGATTCTTTTTATCAGCTTTATGGGGGCGGCGCTTCAGATTATAGTTATTCTGACCTCTTATCCGCCGGATGGCGCCGGGCGGTTTCAAAGAGCCCTGTTTCAGGGGGCCGGGGAATATACAGCGGCTATGGCCGCCGGATTATTTCTTATGCTGATTATCTGCTGGCTGGATTATTCGCTTCTTGGCAAATATGCGCCGGCATTCTGGATGTCGGCAAATGCTCTGATGGTATTATGTATAGCAGCAGGACCTCCGGTGAATGGAAGACCTCTTTATCTTTCACAATCAGCCAGTCTTCTGATTCCCTTTTATGCCGGGATTTTATATTATTTCCGGGGACAGAAGCAGAAAGGGCTGATAAAAAGCGGAATCTGTCTGGGTATTTCCATTTTGATTCTTTTGTATAATTATATGCTTTCGGTGGCAGCAGTGGTGGGAATGACAGGGCTGATTCTCATCCATGCGGCAATTCACAGGAGATGGTTTGGGAGCCAAAGAAAGAAACTATATTTCAGACTTTGGATTTTTATTATTTTGACGGGGGCGCTTGTGATTTTTGCATTTGCTTTGAAGACAGGAGGAAGTATTCTGCCGGATTATCAGCTTTTAAGAATTCAGGCATGGCTTAAACCGGGAAGTTACCTGGATTATGATTATACCGCGTCAGCAGCGGCGGAGGCTGGAACAGCCGTGCGGGAAGGTGCTTTTTCGCTTGCCGGGAATATGTTGAATGAAATAAGGAATTCTTATCTGTGGCTGTATGTATTCCGCTATATGGGAACGTGGAAGGGAATTCTGCTTACAGGATTAGTGGCGGCATTTTGGATATATCTTCTGCACGTGGCCAGACAGCAGAAAAACCAGCTGGGATATATAGTCAGCTTAGGCTGCGTGTTGTTTTTAACTATTCAGACAATCATGTATATAGGTATGAATTTGGGAATCGTTCCGAGAGGTTCTGTGTTTATGCCCTTTATTTCAAACGGAGGATCGTATCTGTTAATAGCATATTTTTATATGGGGATTATCTTATCCGTATGCCGTAACAGCAGGGTTGTAAAAAACTAAAGATATATAAGGAAAGTTAAAAAAGAACTTGCATAATATTCATTAAAGATGTATAATTATGCAAGTTCTTTTAATTCTGGGACGGGGTATTTTTAAAAATACCCCGTCCCCAACTAGACAACCGATGGAAATTGGTTTAAGATTGACAGGTAAAATGATTGAGAAAGGTGCGGAAAAGATGATTAAGGCAGGTATTATCGGAGCTACGGGTTATGCCGGCGGCGAGCTGGTAAGGATTCTGACGAGCCGCAGCGATGTAGAGATAGTGTGGTACGGTTCCAGAAGTTACATAGATCAGAGGTATGCGGATGTGTACCGTAATATGTTTCGGATTGTGGATGAAAAATGTCTGGATGATAATATGGAGGAGCTTGCGGACGAGGCGGATGTGATTTTTACTGCTACTCCGCAGGGTTTCTGTGCATCTGTAATAAATGAAGAGATTTTATCAAAGACGAAAATTATAGATCTCAGTGCGGATTTTCGTATTAAGAATGTAAATGTGTATGAGAAGTGGTACGGTATCCGGCATAAGAGTCCGCAGTTGATTGAGGAGGCAGTATACGGTCTGTGTGAGGTGAACAGAGAGCAGGTTAAAGCGGCCAGATTGGTTGCAAATCCGGGCTGCTATACGACGTGCTCGATTTTGACGGCATATCCGCTGGCCAGAGAAGGGCTGATTGATATGAGTACGCTTATTATAGATGCCAAGTCAGGAACCTCAGGTGCAGGCAGAGGAGCAAAGGTGCCGAATCTTTTCTGTGAGGTAAATGAAAATATGAAGGCTTATGGTGTGGCGTCCCACAGGCATACGCCGGAGATTGAGGAGCAGTTAGGATATGCGGCGAAGGAAGCGGTGACGGTGAGTTTTACTCCGCATCTTGTTCCGATGAACCGGGGAATTCTGGCTACGGAGTATGCATCTCTTAAGAAGGAAACTACGTATGAAGAGGTCAGAAAGGTTTATGATAAATATTATAGCGGCGAGCCATTTATCCGTGTGCTGGATAAGGGAGTCTATCCGGAGACAAAATGGGTGGAAGGCAGTAATTATGTAGATATCGGCTTCCAAATTGACGAAAGAACAAATCGTATCATTATGATAGGAGCGCTTGACAATCTGGTGAAGGGTGCCGCAGGCCAGGCAGTTCAGAATATGAACCTGATGTTCGGACTGCCGGAGGATAAGGGGCTTAAGCTGGTACCGGTATTCCCATAAGCAGCAAGGAGAGATGACAGATGGTAAGAGTAATGACGATTGAAGACTATGATGAGGTATATGCGCTCTGGACAAAAATCAGAGGTTTCGGCCTAAGAAGTGTAGATGATTCGAAAGAAGGTATTGAGAGATTTTTGAGACGCAATCCGACAACCAGTGTGGTCGCGAAAGAGGATGGAAGGCTTGTAGGAGCAATTCTCTGCGGACATGACGGACGAAGAGGCTGCCTTTATCATGTTTGTGTAGATGAAAATTACCGGATGCAGGGAATCGGAAAATCCATGGTAGTGTTTGCGATGGAGGCGCTGAAAAGGGAACAGATAAATAAAGTATCTCTCATTGCCTTTACCCAAAATGATATTGGGAATGCGTTTTGGAAGGAAATCGGCTGGACAAAGCGTGAGGATTTGAATTATTATGATTTTACATTGAACGAAAAGAATATAACAGCATTCATTCAGTAAGTAAGACGAAGGAGGATATTATGAAACAGATTCAAGGCGGAATAACCGCAGCAAAGGGCTTCGAAGCAGCGAGTACGGCAGCAGGTATCAAATATAAAGACAGAACGGATATGGCGTTGATTTACAGCCAGGCTCCGTGTGAGGCGGCGGGAACCTTCACGACTAATGTAGTGAAGGCAGCGCCGGTTAAATGGGACCGCCAGGTAGTTGACAGTGGAGTAAAGGTACAGGCTGTTGTGGTGAATTCCGGAATAGCGAATGCCTGTACAGGAGAAGAGGGCTTCGGTTACTGTAAGAATACTGCAGAAGCCGCCGCCAGGGCGCTCGGAGTTGCAGCCGAAGGCGTCGTTATGGGTTCTACGGGTGTAATAGGAATGCAGCTTCCGATTGACCGTCTGACGGCGGGAATCAAGGTATTGGCTGAGAATAAGAATGGTTCTCTTGAAAATGGAACAGAAGCGGCAAAGGCTATTATGACGACAGATACCTGTGAGAAGGAGATAGCCGTTTCTATAGAGGCCGGCGGAAAAACGGTAATTATCGGAGGCATGGCTAAGGGCTCCGGCATGATTCATCCGAATATGTGCACGATGCTTGCGTTTATCACGACAGATGCAGTGATTTCAAAGGAGACGCTTCAGAGGACGCTGAGTGAGGATGTGAAAGATACCTATAATATGATTTCTGTGGACGGAGATACTTCTACGAATGATACGGTGCTTCTTCTGGCAAACGGACTGGCAGAAAATCCGGAAATTATCTATGGAAGTGAAGCGTATACGGAATTTGTCCGGGCACTTCACACAGTCAATGAGTATCTGGCAAAGAAGATTGCCGGGGACGGTGAGGGAGCGACAGCACTTTTTGAGGTGAAGGCTGCCGGCTGTGAGAGCGAGGAGCAGGCAAGAGTACTGGCAAAGGCTGTTGTATGTTCGAATCTTACGAAGACGGCAATAGCCGGCCATGATGCGAATTGGGGAAGAATTCTTTGTGCAATGGGATACTCAGGAGCGAAGTTTGATCCTGAAAAGGTAGACTTGTTTTTTGAAAGCAAGGCGGGAAGAATTCAGATTATTGAAAATGGAACGGCTGTTTCCTACAGTGAAGAGGAGGCGACCAGGATTCTGTCAGAGGCAGAGATAACGGCTGTTGTAGATGTAAAGATGGGCGAAAAACAGGCTGTGGCGTGGGGCTGTGACCTGACTCATGGATATATTGATATTAATGCAGATTACAGAAGCTGAAATGAAGCAGTTATGCGCATATATCAAATCATAAGCCGGTATAGTATTTGCAGATAACCATGTTAAGTCGGAAGGGAGCAGGACAGAATGAATAAAGATATGCAGAAATATCTGGAAAAAGCGGAAGTGCTGATCGAGGCGCTTCCCTATATACAGAGATTTAACCGGAGAATTATTGTTGTAAAATACGGCGGAAGTGCGATGGTAGATGAGGAGCTTAAGGCTCAGGTCATTCAGGATGTAACACTCCTTAAGCTGGTAGGCTTTAAGCCGATTATCGTACACGGAGGCGGTAAGGAAATCAGCAAATGGGTAGGAAAGGTAGGCATGAAACCGGAATTTGTCAATGGACTGCGCGTTACAGACGAGGCTACGATGGAGCTGGCGGAGATGGTACTTGGCAGAGTGAATAAGGGCCTGGTTCAGCTGGTAGAGAGCCTTGGCGTGCGTGCTATCGGTATCAGCGGAAAAGACGGAAAGCTGCTTTCCGTAACAAAAAAATATGCCGGCAAAGCGGACTTAGGCTTTGTAGGAGAGGTAAAAGAAGTTAATGCGACAATCCTGTATGATCTGCTGGAGAAGGACTTCCTTCCGATTATCTGTCCCGTAGGACTTGATAAGGATTTTAATACCTACAATATCAATGCGGATGATGCCGCCTGTGCAATTGCCAGGGCGATGCGGGCAGAGAAGCTTGCATTTCTGACAGATATAGAGGGAGTTTATAAGGATCCGGAAGATCCGGCAACTTTGATTTCGGAGCTTTCTGTTTCCGAGGCTCATAAGCTTATGAGTGAGGGGTTTATCGGCGGAGGTATGCTTCCGAAGCTTCATAACTGCATAGATGCTATTGAGCATGGCGTGTCCAGAGTGCATATTCTGGATGGACGGATTCCGCACTGCCTGCTTCTTGAAATATTTACGAATAAGGGAATCGGAACAGCAATTATAAATAATGGTGAGCAGAGATATTATTACGGAGAGTAGGACAATGAATACTTATATGGAAGAGACAAACCTGGGGCTGGTACATACCTATAATCGTTTTCCGGTTGTGCTTAAAAGGGGCAGCGGAGTATATCTTTTTGATACAGAGGGAAAGAAATATCTCGACTTTGCGGCCGGGATAGCGGTATGCGGACTAGGATATGGGAATGAGGAGCTGAAAGAGACCCTGAAGGAGCAGGTAGATTGTCTGATGCATACCTCAAATTTATATTATAATACTACCTGCGGGAAAGCAGCCGGGGCATTAAAGCGTATTTCCAAAATGGATAGGATATTTTTTACAAACAGCGGAACAGAGGCGGTAGAAGGAGCGCTTAAGGCGGCAAGAAAATATGCGTGGAAGAAGGGGACCGGCCGGTATGAATTTATCGCAATGGAAAATTCCTTTCATGGCCGCAGTATAGGAGCTGTCTCTGTCACGGGAAATAAAGCTTACAGAAAGCCCTTTGAGCCGATGCTTCCAGGAGTGAGATTTGCAGTGTTCAACAGTTTGGACAGTGTAAAGGAGCAGATAAATGATAAAACCTGTGCAGTTATTTTGGAGCCTCTTCAGGGAGAAGGCGGAATCAACCAGGCGTCACAGGAATTCATGGAGGGGGTACGGAGACTTTGTGATGAGGAAGGGATTCTCATGATCTGTGATGAGATCCAGTGCGGTATGGGCCGGACAGGAGCCATGTTTGCATGGCAGTCCTATGGTGTAAAGCCGGATATTATGGTGATGGCAAAGGCGATCGGAAGCGGAGTTCCCGTGGGGGCGTTTGCTCTGACTGAAAAGGTGGCGCAGGATTCGTTAGAACCGGGAGACCATGGAACGACTTATGGAGGGAATCCGTTCGCATGTGCCGCAGTTGCTAAAACAGTTGAGATATTTGAACGGGAAAAGCTTGTGGATCATGTACAGGAGATCGGTATATATCTGAAGGAGAAGCTTGACGAGCTTACCGCAGAGCATAACGGAGTAATAGAAAGAAGAGGAATCGGCCTGATTCAGGGAATTAAAGTGAAAAAACCAGCTCAAGAGGTGATCAATAAGGCGCTGGAAGAGGGGCTTTTGATTATCAGTGCAAGGGATAATGTGATTCGTCTTGTTCCCCCGCTTGTTATTGAAAAGGAGCATGTAGATGAGATGCTTGAAAAGCTGAAATGTGCTCTTTAAGTTAGTCATAAAAAATCAATCATTGGACATACTATATTAGATAAAGTTAAGGGAGGTATGTTTCTAGTGATTGGTTTTTTTATTGCACTGCTTTCAGGTGCGCTTATGAGTGTTCAGGGAGTATTTAATACGCAGGTGACGAAGACGACGGGAATGTGGGTCAGCAATGCGTGGGTTCAGCTTACTGCGTTCGCCGTGTGCATGGCAGCGTGGCTTATTGCAGGGCGGGATAATGTAATGACGCTTGCGAAAGTGGAGCCTAAATATGTGCTTTTGGGCGGAGTAATCGGCGCAGGGATTACACTGACCGTAATTAAGAGTATGGATCAGCTCGGTCCGGCTAAGGCCGCTCTTCTTATTGTAATTGCCCAGCTTATTGTGGCGTATCTGATAGAGCTTCTGGGACTCTTTGGTGTGGATAAGGAGCCGCTGGAATGGAGGAAGATAATCGGGATGGGAATTGCGCTGATTGGAGTTGCAATTTTTCAGTGGAAATAGTACAATAATTTTGTCTAGGCATAAAGAGGGGTATTTACAGTTCCGACAGACTGTAAAGGAGTGTTTTTATGCGTAAAAGACAATTATTGGGATATAGTTTCCTATTTGTTTTAATTATTTTGGCAGTATGGAATTTAATGGGCTGTGCATCTGGAGAAGGTGAGACGGCAGAGCTTTCGGAGATTTCTGTTTCCGAAGGAGAGGAGTCTGAGGAGACAGAAATTATGCAGGAGGAAACTCAGACGGAGACAGCTACTATTTTTGTACACGTGTGCGGCGAGGTGTGCGCGCCGGGAGTGTATGAGCTGCCGTCAGACAGCAGGGTTTATGAGGCGCTGGAAGCGGCAGGAGGAATGACAGAGACTGCTGATTTTTCCTGTTTGAACCAGGCGGAGAGGGTAAACGACGGGCAGCAGATTTATGTGCTTTCGAAGGAAGAGGCACGTAACATGCAGGAAGGGTCTGGAGGAGTACAGGAGGATGACGGAAGAATCAGTCTGAATACTGCGTCAAAAGAGGAGCTTATGACACTTGCCGGCATCGGGGAGGTCAAAGCAGAAGCAATCATTCGTTACCGTGAGGATAAGGGAGGTTTTACCTCTGTTGAAGAGCTGAAAGAGATAGAAGGCATCAAGGAGGGTGTATTCAATAAGGTGAAGGATCACATTAAGATTTAATAAGGGAGACTGGAATGGGTAAGAAGGTATTGGTTGTTGATGATGAAAAGTTAATCGTGAAAGGGATCCGCTTCAGTCTGGAGCAGGATGGAATGGAGGTTGACTGTGCATATGACGGAGAGGAGGCTCTCAGGCTTGCAAGAGAGAATACCTATGAGCTGATTCTTTTAGATGTCATGCTGCCGAAACTTGACGGGTTTGAGGTGTGTCAGCACATTCGGGAGTTTTCGGATGTGCCGGTTGTTATGCTGACTGCAAAGGGAGATGACATGGATAAGATTTTGGGGCTTGAATATGGTGCGGATGATTATATTACAAAGCCGTTTAATATCCTTGAGGTAAAAGCCCGGATAAAAGCGATTATGCGCAGAACCAGCAGACGCGGAAGTACAAAGGCACATGGTAAGATGGTTGTAAAGGGTGATATGACCATTGACTGTGAGAGCAGAAGGGTGGTTATTGACGGCAGGGAGGTGAATCTGACCGCGAAGGAATTTGATTTGATTGAGCTTCTTGCAACGAACCCGAACAAAGTATACAGCCGCGAAAATCTTCTGAACATTGTATGGGGATATGAATATCCGGGTGATGCTCGTACGGTAGATGTACATATAAGGCGGCTCCGCGAAAAGATTGAGAGAAATCCGAGCGACCCGAAATACGTGCATACAAAATGGGGAGTGGGTTATTATTTTAGGGGTTAAAAGATATTTTAAGAAAAGTATATGGAAGAGTCTCCGCTTTCGTCTGATTGTCCTTATGGTTTTTCTGGGAATTGTTCCGATGACAGTCGTGAAAGCGGTGATTCTTAACAGCTATGAGAAACGGGCGGTAGATGTACGAACCGCCGAGATACAGAATCAATGTACAATTCTATGTAACCAGTTAGGTGACTTGGGTTACCTGAAGGGAAAAACATCTGAAGTCGTTAAGTCAGAGCTTGATCAGCTGTCTAATATCTATGACGGAAGAGTGATGCTCATTGACAGAGAATTCCGTATTGTAGAGGATACATATGGCATGGATACCGGCAAAACAATTGTGTCGGGAAATGTTATCCGCTGCTTTGAAGGGAAAGGAATCAGTCATTATAATGCCGGAAACCGGTATATAGAGGTTACGGCTCCGATTACAGGAGCAGATTCGGAAAAAACAGAGGGAGTTCTTCTTGTGAGCATATCTACAGATACAATTGCCGACAGTCTGTCTGTGCTGAGAGGAAAAGCCAGGACAGTAGAGATTGCTGCAGTGTTGATACTCTCTATCCTTGCCTGGGCTGCCGGTTCTGGAACCGTAAGACCGTTTCATCGAATTACACGCTCGATAGAGGCCGTAACGGAAGGGTATGATGATAACTATCTTCATGAAAATGCATATACGGAGACAATTCTCTTGTCAGAGGCATTTAACAAGATGCTTGGCAGACTTAAGGTGCTTGATGATTCCAGGCAGGAATTTGTGTCAAATGTGTCCCACGAATTGAAAACGCCGCTGACTTCCATGAAGGTGCTGGCAGATTCACTGCTGGCCCAGGCAGATGCGCCGGTAGAACTTTATCAGGAATTTATGGGAGATCTGTCAGAGGAGATAGAGCGTGAAAATCAGATTATCAATGATCTCTTGTCTCTTGTTAAGATGGACAAAACAGCAGACACGATGAACATCCGGACGGAAAATATCAATGCATTAGTAGAAAAAATTTTGAAACGTCTTCGTCCTATCGCAGCAGAACGTAATGTTGAAGTGATTTTTGAAAGTTTCCGTCCGGTATCTGCGGAGGTGGACGAGATGAAGCTGTCTCTTGCGATTACAAATCTTGTGGAAAATGCAATAAAATATAATAAGAATGACGGGTGGGTGCATGTATCGCTGAATGCAGATCATAAGCTGTTTTATATTGAGGTTGCGGATTCTGGAATCGGCATCCGGCCTGAAGAGACAGAGCATATTTTTGAGCGGTTTTATCGTGTGGACAAGTCTCACTCCCGGGAAATCGGCGGAACGGGGCTTGGTCTTTCCATTGCAAGAAATGCAATTGTTATGCACAGAGGCGCGATTAAGGTGTTCAGCCAGCCCGGTGAGGGCACTACATTTACGGTAAGGGTTCCGCTTACTTATGTGTCATAACAGATATTTTTGATAAGAATCTTGAGGAGGAGCAGGATGAAAAGAAGAATAAGTATAGGAGTATTCCTGGGCCTTATATTGTGTGTAGTGGTATTGGAGGGCTGTGAAAGAAAAAAAGAACCGGATGCGGATGAATACCGAATTTTTTATCTTGATTCGGAGGAGACAGAATTGGTGGAGGAATACTGCGAAGCCGGGGATGGGAAAAAGGAGTCCCAGACTGAGGGGCAGATTGATGAAATTCTTAAGCTTCTGAGAGAAGAGCCTGATACAATAGAATATAAAAGTGTATTTATCGGGGATGTGGAGATAAAGGACTGGGAGCTTAAAGGAACGAAGCTTTTATTGAATTTTAACGAAAGATACTACAGCCTTGACAGGGTGTCAGAGCTTCTTCTTCGAGCAGCGGTAGTGCAGTCGCTGGCGCAGGTTCCCGGTGTAGACTATGTGGGTTTTCTTGTGGAAAACAAGCCTTTGACGGATAAAGATGAACACGAGACGGGATATATGAGGGCAGAGGATTTTGTGCAGAATACAGGGTCGTCGCTTCACTCCTATCAGACGGCAGAGCTGACATTGTATTTTTCCAACGGTGAAGGCGATGAGCTTACAAAGGAGGAGGTCAGTGTGCGTTATAACAGTAATATGTCTGTGGAAAAACTGGTCGTAGAACGGCTTATCAAGGGTCCGTCTGCAAAAGAAAGTAAGCCGGTTATCCCTGCCGAGACAAAGGTGCTTAGTGTAGTTGTAAAGGACGATGTATGTTATGTGAATTTTGATGAGGGCTTCCTGAATATGGTGGAGAAGGTAAAGCCGAAGGTTACTATATATGCATTAGTGAATTCCATTGTTGACAGCGGAAGTGCGGAACAGGTACAGATACTGGTGAATGGAGAAAATAATGTGACTTATCAGGAAACGATTGATTTAAGCAAGCCGTTTGAAAAGGATTTAGGTATGATTGAGGTGAAAGAAGAATGAAGAACAGACCTTTATGCAGTATATGTCTGATTCTTTTTCTACTGGCCGGCGCCGGCATTCATGCGGGAGGGAGGAGGCTTGTAAAAGAGCTTCGTCCTTCGCCTCTTGAAACAACGGCTTACGGTGGAGAGAGTATCTGCCTGACAGGCCGGGTTTATGAAAAAGAAATGAAAGACAAATATCAAATCTTATATCTTAAGGACAATTCTATTAATATTCAGAGACAATCTCTAAAGGAATCCAGAATTATTATATATGATGAATTAAAAACAAAGGTACATATCGGACAGCTTGTGCAGGCAGAGGGAGAGGTCTCCTTTTTTGAACCGGCTCGTAATCCGGGAAACTTTGACCAGAAGTTTTATTATCAGAAGCAGAACATCCATGCGCGGGTGTGGGCGGAAAGAATCATAATAACAGATAAAAGAAGAAATCTGTTTTTTGACGGTCTTTATGAATTTCGTGAAAACTGGAAAGCTGTTTTGCGGGAACAGACGGACAGAGACTCAATGGCAGTGCTTTCTGCAGTGCTTCTTGGGGAGAAAGGGGAAATGGAGCCAGATTTGAAGGAGCTCTACCAGGTAAATGGGATTGCGCATATACTGGCTGTTTCAGGTCTGCATCTTTCTTTTATTGGAATAGGAATATATAAGATGCTGAGAAGACTTACCGGTTCTTATTCTGTCGGCGGAGCATTTGGAATTCTGTTTCTGGTACTGTATATTCTAATGATTGGGCTTACTGTATCGGCAGTCCGGGCGTTGGTAATGTTTTTGTTCCGGGTAGGAGCAGATATGGCAGGGCGGCATTATGATGCGCCGACAGCGCTTTCTGCGGCGGCGGACATCGTATTACTGTGGAGGCCTCTTTGTTTATATGACGGAGGGTTCTGGCTGTCTTTTGGAGCGGTGCTGGCGATTCTTACAGTAGTGCCGGTGGTGCAGGAAGGTATGGCAGCGCGAGTGTTCTGTAAGGTAAGCAGGAAAGCGGATATACAAAGTCCCCAAAAATCGAAAAAAAATTGTATTACGCCGTCTGCATATTCAGAAGGAGTCCGGGGACATATCTGGAGAAGGATTTTACAAGGACTGTCGGCGGGCATTGGCATTAATCTGGTCATACTTCCGGTACTGCTCTATTATTTCTTTGAATTTCCGCTTTATTCTTTTGTTCTGAATCTCTTTGTAATTCCATTGATGTCTTTATTGTTATTTCTAGGGATGGCAGGAAGCCTGTTTGCGTTGTGGTTTGCTCCTGTATCCGCTTTACTGTTCTGGATGTGCAGCAGAATTTTGTGGATTTATAAAATGAGCTGCGAGATATCACTTGGTCTGTCAGGAGCAAGACTTGTGACCGGAAGACCTGATATGTGGCAGATTGCAGTATATTATGGGATTTTGTTTTTAGGGTTGATTTGGTTGAGATATATTATCTTATCGGTGAAGATGCAAGATGAACAGAAGGAAAAGGGCAGTCAAACGGATTGGCGAAATCGAGGGAAGCAAAGAAAACAAAAGGAAGCTCAATCTGGAAGCTCTAACAGTAGTGTAGTATCAATTGATCAAAACAGGAAAAAGAAACAAATTGCTGTGTTTTTCCTATGGGTAGTGGGAATTATGATTTTAACGACACGTTTTGGAGAGACGGGGAAACTTACAATCGTGGTTCTGGATGTGGGGCAGGGAGATGGAATCTTCATGAAAGGACCGCAGGGTAATACCTATCTGGTAGATGGCGGGAGCAGCGACGTAAAGAAGTTGGGGCAGTACAGGCTGGAGCCGTTCTTAAAATCACAAGGAGTCGGCAGGCTTGATTATGTGCTGATATCCCATGGTGACAGCGACCATATGAATGGAGTAGAAGAAATGATTGAGAGGCAGAGTATAGGTGTAAAGATTGGGACATTGGTACTGCCGGTGAAGGAGGTGTGGGATGAAGCGTTGACAGGACTGGCAGGAAAAGCAAGAAATCATGGAATCCGTGTAGTGGCGATAGAACCGGGACAGAGTATCAGGGAAGGGGGGATGGTGATCACATGTATACAGCCAGGGAATGTGGAAATGGAAGATGATGCGGGACTGGAACCGGGTAATGCGGCCTCTATGGTATTGGCAGTAAAATATGGAGAATTCGACATGCTTTTTACCGGAGATGTGGAGGGAGAAGGAGAAGGGCAGCTTACAAAGACACTAGAGGAACAGTATGAAGGCTGTGAGTGGGAAGTTCTGAAAGTGGCGCATCATGGTTCGAGGAACTCATCGACCGAAGAATTTCTTCGGCAGATTCAGCCTGCTTATGCACTCATATCGGCGGGACAAGAGAATCGGTATGGGCATCCGCATCAGGAAACGATAAGGAGGCTTGTGGATGTTGGAAGCAAGGTATATTCGACACAGGAAAACGGGGCTGTTATAATGAAAATAAAATTAGGAAAAACTATGAAATTTGAATATCTTGATAATGGTCTATGAGGATATTATAATAAAATTTAACTGAGAGGAGTATTTCCTGTTTTAATGAATTTATAACACTTTTGTGGTAGTTGAGCTATGTAAGAATGGAGGCAGATATGTATGTGGTTTTTATTTGCAGTACTGTCCGCGTTGTTTGCGGCATTAACAGCTATACTGGCTAAAATTGGTATAGAGGGTGTGAATTCGAACCTTGCCACAGCAATACGGACGGTTGTAGTCGTTATTATGTCGTGGGGAATGGTATTTTTGACAAATACACAGAGCGGTATAACGAGCATTAATAAAAAAAGCTGGATTTTTCTAATCCTTTCCGGGCTGGCAACCGGGGCGTCATGGCTTTGCTATTACCGGGCATTGCAGATAGGGGAAGCATCTAAGGTGGTTCCGATTGATAAGATGAGTGTTGTGATTACACTTTTACTGGCATTTATTTTCCTTCATGAAGAATTTACAATAAAGTCGTTGTTTGGATGTATGCTGATTGGTGCAGGAACGTTGCTTATGGTTATATGATTTGTTTCAAAATACTATCTTTCTTTTTAAAAAGTATACGATGCACTGCGTGTTTATGGAGAGCAGTCTGATATTATAATTGAGGATGGCAGCAGTTTGGATCATCCGCCGGCTGATATAGTGGAAAATAAAATAGATGCCTCTTCGGGGACGGAAGAGGCATCTATGGAACAAAAATTAAAGTTGGCAGTATACTATACCCTTTCAACAATCGGCCTTGCGCCTTCCATTGCTACAATTATGATGGGCATGCCCGGCTGTATTTCCTGTTCTTTGGTTTTAATTTTTATCTGCCTGCCGCAGAATGTTCCTTTTCCTTTATAGGTGACTGCTGTATCTGCAATACCGATTTCCCATAAAAGTTCTGTTTCCCGTTTCCGATTCAGCGATTGGATAAAGCTTCTTAACAGTACCTGTATGGATGCCAGTGTCAGAGTGATCCATACGCCTCTGGACATATTGTGAGCCATAAAGGCAGTTCCGATTGCTAAAATCAGTCCGCTGTTGTTCAGGGCACCGGCACCGGCGCTCCAGTTTTTTGCAAATGCATAGTTTATGCCCAGATTGTTGTATTTTTCCCATGCACTTAAAAGCAGGCCGTATATCACAATCACTCTTCCTATGTATTCAAGAACATATAAAGGCACCTTAATTTCCCAAAGCCATCTAAGCGGCAGGAGGATCAGTGTCACACCTAGAAACCACAGAGTCATGCCAAGATCCAGAGTATCTTTGTAAAGCCGGTTCATCTCCCGGCCGGCTTGCGACGGATCCCCCATCTGCTTTACTGCTTCCTTCTCTGCTGTATCATTGCTCATACCGGAGTTCATCAAGGCTTCCTTGCAGTCTTCAATATGATCCTGGTATTCTTTCATGATTTCTTCTCTCATTTTTGAATTTTCGATACGCTTCGTCAGTGCTTTCAAATATATGTCAGCTTTCATATTTAAACACCACCTATCACTACATTTACTGCATTTGTATAAGTTTTCCACTCCTCTATCATCCGTTCAAGATACTTTTGTCCGCCGGCAGTAACCTGGTAATACTTGCGCAGCTTTCCGTTCACCTCTTTGTCGCAGCCATTCAGATATCCGCTTTTCATCAGACTGTGGAGCAGTGGGTAAAGGCTTCCAGCGTTTAGTTCAAATATGTTATTTGAGCGTTTCTCTAATGTTTCAATCATCTCATATCCGTACATATCTTTTTCTGACAGAAGTTTTAGAAGCAGCATAGATGTATTCCCGGAAACAAGATTTCTGCTTACTGTCATATCGTTCACCATGCCCTTTCTATTGTTTTAATTTTCGATATATTGCAATTTACCATATAATTATATTCGATATATATCGTGTATCGTTATATTTATAATACATCGAGAATCGATATATGTCAATATACATTTAAAAATTATCTAAAAAAAACTGAAGTGTTTGATTTTTTCATTACACTCAGCCTTTTATACTATCCGTATAATATATCCGTCTGTACAGTTGAGGTTTTACCTAAGATTCTTCCTACCGCACTCGCGTAAGTGTTCCATTCGTCCATCATTTTATCAAGATATCTGCGTCCGCCGGAGGTGATTTGATAATACTTACGGAGCTTTCCATTTACCTGCCGTTCATAGCTGCTTAGATAGCCGCTCTGCACCAGGCCGTGAAGCAGCGGATAAAGAGTTCCCACCTTAAGCTCGAATACGTTTTTCGAGCGTTCAGATAACGTGTCAATCATTTCATATCCATACATATCTTTTTCTGATAATAGTTTCAGAAGCAGCATAGATGTATTTCCGGAAATCTGATTTTTACTTACAGGCATGTAATTCACCTTCCTTTACTGGTCTGCTTTTGTATTTCGATATATGATTCAAAATATATATTTGTTCAATATATATCGTATATCGTTATATTTATATTACATCGTAATTTTGTATATAGCAACCTGATTTTACGTATAACAGGAAAATTTTCTTTTTTTACTGCATGGAAAACAAATAGTTGAATTAATTTTTTAAATTGAGTATACTCATAAAGAGAACTTTTGATTTTAAAGCAGGCTGTCTTGGGCATTAACAGTTTGTAAGGGCAGCATCTGCAGGAAAAGAGGGAATAAACGATGACGTATGAAGAGGTTTTACAAAATGCAAGAAGCTGTGTAGGAGATATCTGCAAGGCATGTCCGGTATGCAATGGAAAAGCGTGCGGAGCAAGGATACCGGGACCTGGTGCGAAGGGTACAGGGACGGTGGCAATTCAAAACTATGAGGCGTGGCAGAAGCTGTATGTAAATATGGATACGATCTGTGAGAATAAACCGGTGGATCTGACATTTAATGTGTTTGGACAGACTTTTAAGGCTCCTGTTTTTGCTGCTCCTATCGGAGCAATGAAGCTTCATTATGGAGATAAGTATGATGATCTGGAGTATAATGATATTTTAGTGTCAGCCTGTGCTGATGCGGGAATTGCTGCATTTACCGGAGACGGAACCAATCCGGCGGTTATGGAAGGCGCCACAAAGGCGATTCTGGCAGCGGGCGGAAAAGGAATCCCGACCGTGAAGCCCTGGGATGTGAATACATTGGCCCAAAAGTTTGCGCTAGTAAAGGGGTCAGGAGCATTTGCCTGTGCGATGGATGTAGATGCGGCGGGTCTTCCGTTCCTCAAAAATCTTACTCCTCCGGCAGGAAGTAAGTCGGCTGAAGAGCTTAAGGAGATTATAGCGGAGGCAGGAGTGCCTTTTATTCTTAAGGGAATTATGACGGTGAAAGGTGCGCTTAAGGCAAAAGAAGCGGGAGCTTCCGCGATTGTTGTATCTAATCATGGAGGACGTGTGCTGGATCAGTGTCCGCCTACTGCACAGGTACTGGCAGAGATTGCCGATGCGGTGAAGGGGGAGATGAAGATATTTGTAGACGGCGGAATTCGTTCTGGTGTAGATATCTTTAAAGCACTTGCACTGGGTGCAGATGCAGTGCTGATCGGACGTCCGTATGTAACGGCAGTATATGGCGGCGCAGCAGAAGGAGTCCGTGCATTTACCGAAAAGCTTACAGCAGAATTAGCAGATGCGATGGCTATGTGCGGCGCTCATTCACTGGCGGAGATTTCAAGAGATATGGTCAGGTAGTACATGAAAAGCTTGAATGAAGATATAAAGACAGGGAAGCTTAAAGGGGCCTATCTCCTGCATGGGGAGGAGGCCTATTTAAAAAAACAATATAAGGAAAGACTTACCAAAGCAGTTCTGCCGGACGGTGATACGGTGAATTATGCTTATTTTGAGGGTAAAGGGATCAATCCGGCAGAGCTTATAGACCTTGCAGAGACGATGCCGTTTTTTGCAGACAGGCGCTTGATTGTGGTAGAGAATTCCGGATTTTTCAAACATGCGGTTCCGGAACTTGCGGATTATATAAAGGAGATGCCTGAGACAGTCTGTTTTATTTTTGTGGAAAGCGAGGTAGACAAGCGGGGAAAGCTGTATAAGAATGTCAAGGCCAAAGGACGGGTGACGGAGCTTGGGCGTCAGGATGATAAGACATTGCTTTATTGGATTGGAGGAAGTGTAAAGCGGGAGGGAAAGCAGATTAAGGAGAGTACCGTGCGCTATCTTCTGTCCAGAGCCGGAAATGACATGGAAAATCTGGAGCATGAGCTGGAGAAGCTTTTTGCCTATGCACTTGACCGGACAGAGATTACAGAGGAGGATATAGATGCAGTCTGTACGGTACAGGTTACGAATCAGATTTTCGGTATGGTGGAGGCCGTCGCCATGAAGCAGCAGAAAAAAGCGCTGGATTATTACTATGACCTGCTGGCGCTTAAGGAGCCTCCAATGCGGATTTTATATCTTTTGTCCAGACAGTTTAAGCTTTTGATGCTGGTTAAGGATATGCAGAAAAGGGGCTGTGATAAGGGAACGATTGCAAAAACAGCAGGATTTCCTCCGTTTGCAGTGCCGAAATATGCCAGGCAGAGTGAAAGCTTTTCAGAGGAAGAGCTTAGAAGCATCCTGGAAGATGCGGCAGATATTGAGGAGCTGACGAAGACAGGGCGCCTGAACGAAAGAATGAGCGTAGAGCTTTTTATTGTGAAGTATAGTGCGTAAACGGAAATGTACGGAAGAAAATATTTTTCTATGCAGTATTGAAATCCGCGGATTTAAGAGAACAGACATGATAAAGTCAGAGTATCGTTTGGCTTTGTTATGATAATAATAAAAAAGGGGAATCACATAAGTGGCAGGAATAGACCAGAATAAAATTCGAAATTTTTGTATTATTGCTCATATCGACCACGGGAAATCTACGCTCGCAGACCGGATTATTGAGATGACCGGGCTTCTTACAAGCCGTGAGATGCAGTCCCAGGTTCTTGATAATATGGAGCTTGAACGGGAGCGGGGTATTACGATAAAAGCACAGGCGGTGCGTATCGTATATAAGGCGAAGGATGGAGAGGAGTATATTTTTAATCTGATTGACACGCCTGGTCATGTGGATTTTAACTATGAGGTTTCAAGAAGTCTTGCGGCCTGTGACGGAGCGATTCTTGTAGTAGATGCGGCGCAGGGTGTGGAGGCACAGACTCTTGCGAATGTATATCTTGCGCTGGACCATGATCTGGATGTTATGCCGGTTATCAATAAAATAGACCTTCCAAGTGCAGAGCCGGAGCGTGTGATTGAAGAAATAGAAGATGTTATAGGACTTGAGGCCGGAGACGCCCCTCTGATCTCGGCAAAGACAGGGGTGAATATAGAAGAGGTATTAGAGCAGGTAGTAAGGAAGATTCCGGCGCCAGGCGGAGATCCAGGAGGGCCGCTTCAGGCGTTAATTTTTGATTCTCTCTATGATTCTTACAGAGGTGTTATCGTATTCTGCCGGATTAAGGAAGGTGCGGTGAGGAAGGGTACGCCGATTCTTATGATGGCAACCGGAGCCAAAGCGGAGGTTGTAGAGGTCGGGTATTTTGGCGCCGGACAGTTTATTCCATGTGAAGAGCTCAGTGCCGGAATGGTCGGGTACATTACCGCCAGCCTCAAAAATGTAAAGGATACAAGAGTCGGGGATACAATTACGAATGCAGAGAAGCCTTGTGGGAAGCCGCTTCCCGGATATAAGAAGGTGAATCCGATGGTATACTGCGGTATGTATCCTGCAGACGGGGCTAAGTACCCGGATCTCAGGGATGCATTAGAAAAACTTCAGTTAAATGATGCCTCCCTGCAGTTTGAGCCGGAGACCTCGATTGCATTAGGGTTCGGCTTCCGGTGCGGCTTTCTGGGACTTCTTCATCTGGAAATTATTCAAGAGCGTCTGGAGAGAGAATACAACCTGGATCTGGTTACGACAGCGCCGGGTGTTATCTATAAGGTATACAAGACAAACGGGGAAGTTATTGAGCTTACCAACCCTTCGAATCTGCCGGACCCGTCAGAGATTGACTATATGGAGGAACCGGTAGTTAAGGCAGAGATTATGGTAACCTCTGAGTATATCGGTGCGATAATGGATCTCTGTCAGGAGAGAAGGGGAGTTTATGAGGGGATGGAGTATATCGAGGAAACAAGAGCGGTACTTCGTTACCGGCTTCCGCTGAATGAGATTATCTATGACTTTTTTGATGCATTGAAATCCCGCTCAAGGGGCTATGCTTCTTTTGATTATGAGATGGATGGGTATGAGCAGTCCGAGCTTGTGAAGCTGGATATTCTTATTAACAAGGAAGAAGTAGATGCTCTTTCCTTTATCGTGCATGCAGGTACAGCATATGAGCGCGGCCGGAGGATGTGTGAAAGGCTTAAGGAGGAAATACCGCGGCAGCTTTTTGAGATACCGATACAGGCAGCTATCGGCAGCAAGATTATTGCAAGAGAAACCGTAAAGGCTATGAGAAAGGATGTACTTGCCAAGTGTTACGGCGGAGATATTACCAGAAAGAAGAAGCTTTTGGAGAAACAGAAGGAAGGTAAGAAGCGCATGCGGCAGGTTGGAAATGTTGAGATACCTCAGAAGGCATTTATGAGTGTGTTGAAGCTGGATGAAAAATAATGAGACCTTTAGAGCTATATATTCATATTCCGTTTTGTATAAAAAAATGTAGATATTGCGACTTTTTATCCGCTCCTTCGACTGAGAAGGAGCGGGAGTCTTATGTGGAAAATCTTTGCCGGAAAATCCATTCTTACGAGAAGCTGTCAAAAAATTATTTTGTTGTAAGTATTTTTGCAGGGGGCGGGACGCCGTCTATTCTGGAGGCCGGTCAGATGAAAACAATATTCGATGCGGTAAGAAGTGTTTTTCAGGTGGAGGCGGATGCGGAGATTACGATTGAGATGAATCCGGGAACTGTGACGAGAAAAAAGCTTAAGGAGTATAAAGATGCAGGAGTGAACCGGCTTAGTATCGGTCTGCAGTCCGCGGATAATAAGGAGCTTGCGGCGCTGGGAAGAATCCATACGTGCGAAGAATTTTTTGAGACCTTCCGGATGGCAAGAGAGGAGGGGTTTCAGAATATTAATATAGATCTTATGTCCGCGATTCCTTTTCAGAGTGTAAAAAGCTGGGAAAGGACCCTTAGGACTGCAGCAGAGCTTGAGCCGGAGCATATATCTGCATATAGTCTGATCATTGAGGAGGGAACCCCGTTTTATGAAAGATATAGCGAGGGAAGGCATGCGGAGGAGCTTCCGGATGAGGACGAGGAACGTCTGATGTATCAGAATACAAAAAAAATTCTGGAGGGATACGGATACCGCCGGTATGAGATTTCCAACTATGCGAGGCCGGGGTATGAATGCAGACACAATCTGGGGTATTGGAGCCGGACAGAATATCTGGGTATCGGTGCAGGTGCCGCTTCCCTGATTGAGAACCAAAGATGGACAGAGGACAGGCATATACAGTCCATGCAGTTCGATGAGCCGTCAGAGGCCGAAAAAAAAAGAAGGACAAAAGGGGAAGAGATAAAGATACAGACTTTAAGTCTGCAGGAGCAGATGGAGGAGTATATGTTTTTAGGGCTTCGGAAGATGAAAGGAGTGTCAAAGAGCCGGTTTGAGTCAGAATTCGGCCGCAGTATGGATGAGGTCTATGGAGCGGTGATAGAGGAGATGACAGGAAGAGGGCTTCTGGAGAAAGTGAAGGAACCATTACAGGCAGACAGCCTGGAAAAGGAGAAGGGGTATTACAAGCCGGACGGCCTGTGTGAGTCAGAGGATGAAACAGATGAGTATGTACGGTTGACGGAGAAAGGAATTGACGTCAGTAATTGGGTGATGAGTGAATTTTTACTATAAGCTTTGGAGCATAAGGAAATATACTTGATATTTATATCCGGCTGGAATATAATTTTTACTATATAAAGAATTTTACGCAGATGTGTCAAAAATATATTTTTTGTAAAGGAAGCGAGCTAAGGAGCATATAAGATGCAGAAGATACTATTGATAGAAAAAAATCAGGAAGAAATAGAATTTCTGAAAGTTATTTTGGAAGAGGAGTATGAGGTAACAGCTGTCTGTACTGCAAAGGAAGGCCTGGTCTGTGCGGAGACGGGAGAGTATTCCTTGATTTTTCTGGACTCTTCCCTGCCTGAGATGGAAGATTTTGTACTGCTTAAGGAGCTGCAGGAAAGGATTATGCCCTGGCATACTCCGGTGCTTCTTCTTATAGATGAAGGAGATGCCGGACGAGAGGAAAAGGGACTTGCACTCGGTGCGGCAGATTATATAGTAAGACCGATTTACCCGTTGGTCATGAAAGGGAGAACACGTGCGTACGTCAGTCTGCATCAGTACAGAATGTATGAAAAGGAGCAGTCTGCCATGATTGATCCATTGACCGGGGCGGCGAGTAAACAAAAATACGACCTCAGCCTTGCTTCAAAATGGCAGGAGGCTGTGCGTCTTGAGGTACCGGTTTCTATCTGTGTATTTGATATTGATAAATTTCGGGCATATAATGAGAGGTATGGGTATCCAGAAGGGGATAAGGTATTAATCGCTGCAGCAGGAGCTATTTCTTCGTGTCTTAAACGGTGTACCGACCTGTTTGCACGCTATGAAGGGGACCGCTTTGCAGCAGTTGTACTGGGCGGAACGAGAGAGGCAGTTTTCGAGCATCAGAAGACTATCTGCCATGCGGTCGAAAGACTTCATATTCCGCATTGGGATTCTGCTTCCAGATGGGTTACGGTAAGCATCGGCGGCGTCACGGTAGTTCCGAAGCCCGGCGATTCTTGTAATGCGTATTTTGCAATTGCAGAGGATATGGTGGCTGATGCGAAAAAGTCAGGTAGAAATCAAGTTGTATGGAGGAATTAAAAAGCTATTGATTTCGACGTAATGTGATATTATGATTGTTTCAAGTAAAGGACGGGGATTGCCCCGTCCTCAGCTGTTCCTTGTTATGCTTTTTCACTTATCAGTTCTCCGCCGCTTTCTGCAAGGTAAAAATTTGAAGAGCCCGTCAGGTTCATCTGTAGTCCCTCTCCGTTATCCAGTCTTTTTCTAAAATCCATAAATTCAGTCAGGTGGCGGCTGTAGGTACTGACTGCTTTATCGTAGCCTCCTCCGGTATTTGTCTTGAAGAAGTTATTCCAGTAGGAGGCACCGTTCATATAACGGTAAACACCCAGGACCAGTCCCTCAGATTCCTTTTTGTCATAGCTGTTTTTTGCGTATTCAGCGCCCTTTACCAATGCTTTCATCAGATCCTTTGACTGCCGGTATTCATCGAGCGTTTTATTATATACGTTCCAGACGGAGTTCTTGTCAAGAGGTGAATTTCCACGGGAATCATAGACGGTCATAGCTTCATTTCTGTTTGTACTCAGCTGCTCGTCGAACCGCTCCATAAATGAACCGACAAGTCCATTTAAAGTTTTTTCAAGCGTTTCTTTAAGATTTTCTGAGATTCCGCCTTCGTTTTCGATCGTATCTGTCTTCATAGCAAGAATAGCAAGCTCTAAGCCCATCCGTTCTTCATTCATGTCATAAGTGTTGGATTTTGCCTCCATGATTGTGATTTCTGAGGTATATTGGCCTAAAATTTCGAGATCCCGGCGAGTATAGCTGCTTTTTTCGGCCGCGCCGGCAGTCTCTGCCTGCAGGGCAAGCTGCTGTTTCCGCAGTCTGGCGGCAATATATTCGTCATCCTTTAAAAGCCATTTATTTTCGGTTCCTTCGGTTCCGGTAAATTCCGGATTTTCTTTTAAAAATTCTCTGTATTGCTGCGCTCTGGCTTCTACACTTTTCCGATATGACTGGGAAAGCTTTTCTTTTTCCCCAGAAACACCGTTTTTTTCCAAAATTCCGCTTACAATCTCTGCATACTTTTCTGCCGAGCGGTCTACGGTTCTCTGATAAATTTTTTCCAGTTTATCGAGCTCGGCCTTCTGCAGAGCTCCGGAGTAGGTTTCTTTTATCCTTGCCTCCATTGCAGCATAGCGAGATGCAGTATATTCGATATTACGGCTGACCTTTTCTGCACCTACATCTGCATATGCAGGTCCGGCATTAAAGCTAAGTCCGTTAAATTCAAATTCCAGCATCTGCAGGTCTGCATCTTCTATAGAAGGTGTTATCAGGCCTTCCTGCAGCTGTTTTTCCAGATCATGTATGCTTAAAGTTCTGTTTGATGTATCCGCTGTTTTATCCAGAATGTCTGCTATATTAACGGTATTCATCTTCCGCCACTGTTTTTTTAGAGCATCTTCCCTTGTATAATCTGCATGATCAAATGCATACAAGGAGCTTAAAGTGCTTGCTTTTGTCGCTGCCGAATCTGCCTTACTTTTTTCGGCAGATACTGGCGCCGGTGTTCCCTGTGTCAGCTTACCGCAAAATTCTGCAGCTGTATTTACTGCGGTGGGAAGTCCTGCAATTCTCTCCGCGATTGTCATGAAATCTACCTCCTCTTCCGTTACATTCTCTATTAAAATATATCGGTAGATTTCTGTATTATATAACTGTTAAATATCCAGGATTTAACTACTCCCTGCCGGACAGTACCCTGCGGCATGCACTAATCGGGTACCAGCAGCAGTTTTTACAGATGTCTTTTAATATTTCCGGGGTCATATTCTCTCGGATTTTCCGGGTAATATCCTGGTAGATATAAGTTTTTTCCTCAATATGAAAATGCCGGATTACACCTTCATCATAGGCTTTTACCTTTTCGTTATCCCTACACAAATCAGTGCCCAGCATGTTAGGGCAGTGCGCGCACAAATCATCTGTAGAAAATACAATATCGACAGGGGTGGATTTTTCTGTACGAAGTTTTTTTGTAAGCTGATCCATATTTTTCACAAATGCATCATCGTAACCCTTGCCGCTGTAGCTCTGGGTGCATAGAAGGTGATGAGGTCTTAAGCGCATACGAAAGCCCCCAGCCTTGTGCGGATTTTCAGCCCGATTACTGACGCGAGGACAGCTTTTAAAACTGCAGTCGGGATAAAGGGCAGTACACAGGCAGTAAAGCCTGTAAAGACAGAGCTGCCTGTAAGGAGGCAGAACATGGCGATGCCGAATATGTAATTCACAGCTGTTCCGGCAGCCAGACAGAGAATAAAGCCGCCCTTTATATTGCGGAATTTGTCGATACCGAGTCCAATGATATAGGCCATAATCGGAAAAGAGATTAAGAATCCTCCGGTAGGTCCAAGAAGATGCTGTGCGCCGCCGGAAAAGCCTGCGAGCACTGGAAGCCCTATTGCACCAAGCAGTACATATACAAGTGAAGATACAGCGCCCCTTTTAGAACCTAAAATAACGGCTGACAGTGTAATCGCAAAAGTCTGCATGGTCATGGGAACACCAAGAGGCATCGGAATGGATATCTGGGCCATGACAGCAGTGACAGCAGTACATAATGCGATAGAGCAGATATCCTGGATAGATATTTTTGAAGTGGTCATTAGAAGTCCTCCTTTTCGTGTGAAAATATTGTAAAGCAAAAGAATAAAGTTAATGTTATATCCGTAACTGATTATAGAAAATATAAGGTTTATTGTCAACTGAAAAATAAAAATGGTTTACAAATAAAATGCTTGATCCATATATATCCATAATATTTTGAAAAATATATATCCCTAAATGTCGAAAAATAGTGTATAATGTCCATAGTAATATGTCCAGGAGTCTGAAGATGATTATTAGTGCAAGCAGAAGAACTGATATTCCGGCGCTCTATTCAGAATGGTTTATAAATCGTCTGAGGAAAGGAGAGGTGCTGGTTCCCAATCCATATAATAAAAAGAAAATAAGCCGTATTCCTTTGTCACCTGAGATTGTAGATTGTATTGTATTCTGGACGAAGAATCCCGAACCTCTTCTGCGGTATTTGGATGAGATTGAAGGGATGGGGTATCGGTTTTATTTTCAGATGACAATCACAGATTATGAAGAGGATATGGAATTAAACGTTCCTCCGATAGAGGAGGCAATTGCAACATTTCTTCTGCTGAGTGAAAAGATAGGAAAGAACCGGATTGACTGGCGGTTTGATCCGATTCTTCTGACAGATAAGTATTCGCTTGACTATCATGAAGAGAAGTTCGAAATGATGTGTGGATGGCTTCATGAAGCAGCAAACCGCTGTATTATCAGCTTTGTAGATTTGTACAGGGAGGGACGTTATCCGGAGCTGGAGCCGGAGATGATGGAGAAAGCGGCGGCAAGGCTTTCCAGAGTTGCTGCAAAATACGGACTTCCTGTCTATACCTGTGCGGAGGAGATAGATTTATCCCGGTATGGAATCAAGAAGGGTGCCTGTATTGATAAGGAAAGAATCCGTGAGGTTATCGGGTATAAGCTGGATTTAAAAAAAGATCCGGGGCAGCGCAAAGAATGCGGTTGTCTGGAGAGTATTGATATTGGAGTATACGATACTTGCGTAAACGGGTGCCGGTACTGTTATGCGACAAACTCGCTGAAAGGGGCAGAGAGAAGATATGAAAGACATGATTCGCAGTCCCCTATTTTAACAGGGAATTTGAAGGGAGATGAAGTGATTACAGATAAGAGAGTCCGCTCGAATCTGGATAATCAGCTCTCATTGTTCGATTTGCCGGAAATGAGCATAAGTTTTTAGTGAATACGTAGAAAATCAATCCTCCCTTTGTCAAAGACTTGACAAAGGGAGGTAATTTTGTTAATTTTAGACTGAGGTATAGACTATAGTCTAGAATTATAGAGATACGAATATACTGGCATATAAAAATAAACCGATATGCTGGCAGAGCAGGGAGCAGATAAAGAAAATGAGCTTGATTACAAGTATTCAAAAATATTCGATTCACGACGGGGATGGAATCCGGACGACGGTTTTTTTTAAGGGATGCGGACTCAGGTGTATGTGGTGTCATAATCCGGAGACACAGAGCTATAAAAAGCAGCCGCTTTATGATAAGGAGAGGTGTGTCGGCTGCAGAAGCTGTGAGCTTGCCTGTCCGCATAAAGCGATTCATGAGGAGGGCGGAAAGGTAGTGACAGATCTGACGCTCTGTGATGCCTGTGGGACCTGTACGGAGTATTGTAATCTGAATCTCCGGGAAATTGCAGGGAAAGAATACGCCGTTGATGAGCTGATAAAAGAGCTTAAAAAGGATGAGATGTTTTATGAGGAGTCCGGCGGCGGCGTAACATTGTCCGGCGGGGAGGTTATGACAGCGGATATGGATTTTGTAGAGGAGCTTTGTAAGAGGCTGAATCGACTGGGAATCACTGTAACGATTGATACCTGTGGTTATGCGCCGTACGAAAATTTCGAGAGAATTCTTCCGTATATTGATACATTTTTATATGATATTAAGACAATGAATAACGAGATACATAAAAAATATATGGGCGCCGGAAATGAAAAAATTCTTTCAAACCTGGAGGGATTGAACGCGGCCGGAGCACGGATTTATATCCGAATCCCTGTTATCAAAGAGGTAAATGGGACGGATTCGGATATGAAGGACATCATTGATTATCTGATTGAGAAGAATATACAGGCAGCGTGCGTAAATCTCCTGCCTTATCATAATACCGGATCGGGGAAATATACAAGGCTTGGTGCGGTATATGAGGGAGAGAATTTCCATGCCCCCGATAAAGAAGAGATGGAGCATTTTAAAGGGCTATTTAAGGAAGCTGGATTCCATAATGTAAAAATAGGAGGTTAAGAAAATGGAAGAAAGAGGCATGAACGAAAGAATTAAGAAACTTCGTAAATTAAGTGTTGATACGCAGCCACATATTGATTTGGAGCGTGCCATCAGCGAAACAAAGACCTATGAAAAGTATGAGGGGGCGGTGTCTATTCCGGAGCTTCGCGGCCAGGTGCTGAAGGATTATTTTTCCACAAAGACACTGTATATCGGCGAGGGAGAGCTGATTGTAGGCGAAAAGGGAGATTCGCCTCAGGCAGCGCCTACATTTCCGGAGCTGTGCTGTCATACACTGGAAGATATGCATGTTATGAATGACCGAGAGCTGATTAACTTCAAGGTTAAGGATGAGTATTATAAGGTTCAGGAGGAAGTAATGATTCCTTACTGGGATAAGAGAAGTACGAGAAGCAGAATCCTAAGCCAGATGACGCCGGAGTGGAAGAAGGCCTATGAGAGCGGTATTTTTACAGAGTTCATGGAGCAGAGGGGACCGGGGCATACGGTTGGTTCCTTTAAGATTTATGAAAAAGGATTTTTAGATTATAAGGAGGATATTGAGGAGTCCTTATCTAAGCTTGATTTTATGAATGATCCGGAGGCGCTTGACAAGAAGAATGAGCTGGAGGGTATGAAGCTTGCTTGTGAGGCTATCATGATTCTTGGAGAGAGATACGCGGCATACGCACGCGAGCTGGCGGAAAAAGAGACGGACGAGACGAGGAAAGCAGAGCTTCTGCAGATTGCAGCCAACTGCGATGTGGTGCCGGCACATAGGCCTCAGACCTACTGGCAGGCAATTCAGATGTACTGGTTTGTGCATCTTGGAGTTACAAGCGAGCTGAATCCGTGGGATGCGTATAGTCCGGGAAGACTTGACCAGCACTTGAATCCGTTCTATGAAAAGGATGTGGAAGCCGGAATTCTTGATGATGAGAAGGCGCTGGAGCTTTTAGAATGTCTGTGGGTAAAATTCAATAACCAGCCGGCGCCGCCAAAGGTAGGCATTACCTTAAAAGAAAGCAGTACCTATACAGATTTTGCAAACCTAAATACGGGTGGTATTACACCAAGCGGTGAAAATGGTGTAAATAATGTAAGCTATCTGATTCTTGACTGTATGGATGAGATGAAGCTTCTTCAGCCGAGCTCCAACGTACAGATCAGCCGCAAGACTCCTCAGAGGTTCTTAAAGCGTGCCTGCGAGGTTTCACGTAAGGGCTGGGGACAGCCGGCATTTTATAATACAGAGGCGATTATTCAGGAGCTTATGAATGCCGGAAAGTCTCTGGACGATGCAAGAAAGGGCGGAACCAGCGGCTGTGTGGAGACGGGCGCATTTGGAAACGAAGCTTATATCCTGACCGGATATTTCAATATTCCGAAGATATTCGAGCTGACCTTGAATAACGGTTATGATAAGATGACAGATCAGCAGCTTGGATTGCAGCTTGGATATGCGGTGGATTTTGAGACCTATGATGAGCTGTATGATGCGTTTAAAAAGCAGATGAAATATTTCATCGACATTAAAATTCAGGGAAGTAACGTAATTGAGAAAATCTTTGCAGAGTATATGCCGGTGCCGTTCCTTTCCATCATTACAAACGACTGTATTTCCAAAGGAAAGGACTATAACGGTGGCGGTGCAAGGTATAATACCAAGTATTTACAGGGTGTAGGTATCGGAACGATTACAGACTGTCTGGCAGCAGTGAAATATAACGTATATGAAAAAAAGACATTTACAATGGCAGAGCTCATGCAGGCTCTCGACGATAACTTTGAGGGCCACGACAGGATTCTGAATCTGGTAAGAAATAAGACTCCGAAATACGGAAATGATGATGATTATGCGGATGAGATCATGAAAGGCGTATTCGAATATTATAGAAGCCAGGTAACAGGACGTCCGAATATGCTGGGCGGTATGTACCGCATTAACATGCTTCCTACGACGTGCCACGTATATTTCGGCGATGTTATGATGGCAAGCCCGAACGGGCGGCTGGCACATAAGCCGGTGTCCGAAGGGATTTCACCAGAGAAAGGTGCAGACGTAAACGGGCCTACGGCAGTTGTAAAGTCCTGTGCGAAGATGGACCACCTGCAGACCGGCGGAACACTTCTGAATCAGAAATTCACGCCAAGCGTGGTAGCCGGAGAAGAAGGACTGGATCAGATGGCAAACCTTGTCCGTACATATTTTAACATGGACGGGCATCACATACAGTTTAATGTCATTGATAAAGAAACACTGATACAGGCGCAGAAGCATCCAGAGGATTATAAGGATTTGATTGTGCGGGTAGCAGGATACAGCGATCACTTCCGGAATCTCAGCAAGGCATTGCAGGATGAGATTATCGAGAGGACAGAACAGAGCTTCAACTAAGTAAGTCGGGGACGGGGTATTTCTAGAAATACCCCGTCCCCGATTGCTTTTTGCCCTGTCCCTAATTGCGTTTTTCCAAAAAAGAGTTTACAATAATAAATATAGGAATGCAGAGATAGAAATTGGTGATGATATGGCAGAAATCAGAAAACATATGGTATTTTGTGGACGTGTGCAGGGCGTGGGCTTCCGTTATACGGCAAAGCATCTTGCGCAGTCACTGGGGCTTACCGGATGGGTGAAAAACGAGTGGGATGGCACGGTGGTTATGGAAATTCAGGGCTCCGAGACATTGATAAACAAGCTGTTAGAAGGACTTAACCGCAGTATGTTTATTCATATCGATTGGATAGATTCAAAAGAAATTCCATTGGAAACAGAGAGTTGTTTTTCTGTGCGGTAGTATGTTAAAATGGGACAGGGCATTTTTAATTTGGGACGGGGTATTTTGAGAAATACCCCGTCCCCGGCATAGAGGTAAGGTATGTATACAAAAAAAAGAAATGTAAAGAGTAAAATTGTATCAGCAGCTTGGCAGTTATTCTACGAAAAAGGGTATGGAAAAACGACGGTAGATGATATTATTGCGCTTTCTGGAACCTCGAAAGGGTCTTTCTATTATTATTTTAACACAAAGGATGAGCTGTTAAATACATTATCCGTAGTACTTGACGAATATTACGAGGAGCTGGAAGCAGGGTTAGATCCAGAAATGAACAGCTTTGATAAGCTGCTGTATATTAATTATGAGATGCATACAATGATGGAAGAGAAAATCAGTATTGAGCTTTTGGCATCGCTTTATTCTACACAGCTTGTAACAGCAGGAGATAACAGCCTTCTGGATCAAAATCGGAAATATTATCAGCTGATTACCAGGATTGTGGAAGAAGGACAGAAGAGAAAGGAGATCCGGACGGATGCTTCAGTAAGTGCGATAACAAAATATTATTCCATGTGTGAAAGAGCATTGGTGTCCGATTGGTGTATGAATAAAGGAAATTATTCCCTGGGAGAATATAGTAAGGAATGCATGCCGATGCTGATGGAGCATTTTCGGGCATAAGGGACAGGGCATTTTTAATCTGGGACGGGGTATTTCTAGAAATACCCCGTCCCCAACACAACGAAAGGAGCGGTTATGGTCATTCAGGGCTTACAAAAGCTTACACTTTTGGATTATCCGGGAGAGACGGCGTGTACTGTTTTCACGGCAGGCTGTAATTTTCGCTGTCCCTTCTGTCATAATGCGTCACTAGTAATTGATACGCACAGGAATGAGGAGATTTCTACAGAGGATTTTTTTGCGTTCTTAAAGAAGCGGCAGGGGGTTCTTGACGGAGTGTGTGTTACTGGAGGTGAGCCTTTAATCCAGCAGGATTTGGAGGAGTTTCTGGATCGTATTAAGAAGCTTGGATATCTCGTGAAGCTGGATACGAACGGAAGCTTTCCTGACAGGCTTAGAAGGCTCGTGGAAGCCGGGCTTGTGGATTATGTGGCTATGGATATTAAGAATTCTCCTGAGAATTATGGAAGGACGATTGGGGTTAAGGAATATGATATAAGCAGTATAAATCAGAGTGTCAGGTATCTGCTTGGCGGAAATGTTCCGTATGAGTTTCGTACTACAGTGGTCCGTGAGTTTCATCAAAGGTCGGATTTTGAATCTATTGGAAGATGGCTTGCAGGAGCAGAGCATTATTATCTTCAGCAGTTTGTGGATTCTGGGGATTTGATACAGAAGGGACTTCGCGGGTATAATGATAAAATCATGGCACAGGCACTTGAAATTGTAAAAAAACACGTTGAAACGGCGCAGCTGCGCGGTTTATAGTAAATCTATACAATAACAACATGTTGTGAAAAAGAGAAATTTGTGCACAATATGTTGTTGTTTTTTATTGACGATATATAAATGCAGTGGTATGATAAAAATCAGTAACGCTCGAAAGGACCTCGCGAACGGATTTTCATGCATCGCATGTAAGGTCGTAAAGGACAAGACCTAAATGCTCATAGCAATAAAAATCAGTAACGCATAAGGAGCGTTTTGAAAATGAAAGGAGAACCGGCTGTATATGTATCAGGTAGCAAAACGGGATGGACAGATTGCAGAATTTACATTATCTAAGATAAGTGTTGCAATTGAGAAGGCATTTGAGGCTCAAAATAAGCAGTATAACCAAGATATTATTGACTTGCTTGCACTTAAGGTGACGGCAGCGTTTGAACCTAAGGTGAAGAATTCACTGGTCGGAGTAGAGGATATTCAGGACAGTGTAGAAGAGGTACTGATTAAGGCAGGCTACGCGGATGTAGCAAAAGGATATATTTTATATAGAAAACAGAGGGAGAAAATCCGTAATCTTAACTCTACAATGCTGGATTATAAGGAGATTGTGGACAGCTATGTAAAGGTTACAGACTGGCGTGTAAAGGAGAATTCCACCGTTACGTATTCTGTGGGAGGATTAATCTTAAGTAATTCCGGCGCAATTACGGCAAATTACTGGCTGTCGGAAATTTATGATGAGGAGATCGGGCAGGCACACCGGAATGCGGATATTCATATTCATGATTTGTCCATGCTGACCGGATACTGTGCCGGCTGGTCCTTAAAGCAGCTGATTAAGGAAGGGCTCGGAGGAATTCCGGGGAAAATATCCTCGTCTCCGGCAAAGCATTTAAGTGTGCTCTGTAATCAGATGGTAAATTTTTTGGGGATCATGCAGAATGAATGGGCAGGTGCCCAGGCGTTTTCATCCTTTGATACGTACCTTGCACCGTTTGTAAAGGCAGATAATCTGAATTATCCGGAAGTAAAAAAATGTATTGAGTCTTTCATCTACGGAGTAAATACTCCCTCTCGATGGGGAACCCAGGCGCCATTTTCCAATATTACATTGGACTGGACCGTGCCGAACGATCTGGCACACCTTCCCGCTATTGTCGGCGGTAAAGAGATGGATTTTACTTATGCCGATTGTAAAAAAGAAATGGATATGGTCAACCGGGCATTTATTGAGATCATGATTGAAGGTGACGCACATGGACGGGGATTTCAATATCCAATTCCGACCTACTCTATTACAAGCGACTTCGACTGGTCCGATACGGAGAATAACCGTCTCTTGTTTCAGATGACGGCGAAATATGGAACACCGTATTTTTCAAACTATATTAACAGCGATATGGAGCCGAGTGATGTGAGGAGCATGTGCTGCCGTCTGCGTCTGGACCTCCGTGAACTGCGCAAGAAATCCGGCGGATTTTTCGGAAGCGGTGAAAGCACAGGGTCTGTCGGTGTGGTTACGATTAATATGCCGAGGATAGCTTATCTGTCAGAGAATGAGAAAGAATTTTTTAAGCGTCTGGACAGACTGATGGATATTTCGGCACGCTCGCTTCATGTAAAGCGTTCTGTAATTACAAAGCTTTTAGAGGAAGGCTTGTATCCTTATACGAAAAGGTATCTTGGAACCTTTGACAATCATTTTTCCACGATAGGCCTGTTAGGAATGAATGAGGCTGGTCTGAATGCAAAATGGATCGGTAAGGATATGACTCATGCAGAGACTCAGAAATTTTCTCAGAAGGTATTAAACCATATGAGAGAGCGTTTATCCTCTTATCAGGAGGAGTATGGGGATTTGTACAATCTTGAGGCAACACCGGCAGAATCTACCACCTATCGGTTTGCAAAGCATGATAAAGAGCAGTTTCCAGATATTATTACCGCATCAGAATGTAATGGAACACCGTACTATACAAACAGCTCTCATCTTCCAGTCGGATATACAGAGGATATTTTTGAAGCGCTTGATATTCAGGATGAGCTGCAGACATTATATACCTCAGGGACTGTATTCCATGCATTTTTAGGAGAGAAGCTTCCAGACTGGAAAGCAGCGGCATCTCTGGTGCGTAAAATTGCAGAAAATTACAAGCTTCCATATTATACTATGTCTCCGACCTATTCTATCTGCAAAAATCACGGGTATCTTAACGGAGAACAGTATACCTGTCCGGTATGCGGTGAGACGACAGAGGTTTACAGCAGAATTACAGGCTATTACCGTCCGGTGCAGAACTGGAATGACGGAAAGGCACAGGAATTCAAGGACAGAAAGGTATATAATATCAGCCATTCTAAAAAAGCCGTACAGGCGAAGAGACAGGAACGTATGCTTGAGGTACTGGAGGCCGGTGAGGATGGGCCGAAAAAGCTTCTTTTTACGACAAAGAAATGTCCGAATTGCAGCATCGCGAAGACAGCCCTGAATGAAGCACATGTGGATTATGAGGTGGTTGATGCAGAGGAGCACAGGGATTTGGTTAAGAAATACGGAGTTATGCAGGCGCCTACGCTTGTTGTCATAGACGAGCAGGGAGTAGAAAAGCTTGCGAACGCTTCTAACATTAAGAAATATGCCGAAGAGGAATAGAAGTTGAAGGGTAAGAAATAGGATTCCGGGGCTGCCATCGAGAGGCGGTCCCGGAACTGTTTATTTTCTGCAGATTGTATTCCCTGCAATTATCATTGACAGGCAGTCAATGATAATTACTCCAAGTAAAATATAAACAAAATCATCAGGAAGGACCTTTTCGAACAAAGTTGTGACGAAAATAAGCACGGATATCACTGCAAGCCCGCTTCCGGCAGTGCGGCAGAGCTTTTTCTTGTTATATTTTTCCTTTTCCTTTTTAGATGCGGTATTATATCCGGCAATCAGTCCGCTTCCGCGGCCCGAAAGCAGCAGAATAGAAAGTACTGCAAACAAGCCCGATACGGCCCACGGTATCCATCCGGGTCCATTTGAAATATCTGCAAGCGTCATGGGGAAATTACCTCCTGTTATACTGTAAGGTATTATTATTTTTTATATTATTCCACGGTTTTTTGTATATCGAAACCAGTCATGTAATTTCGGATATATTTAACAGCTACATCGGTTTTAGATTTTTATTGAGTCTGTCTACCATCCAGGCAATTCTCTTTTCGCGCCCTGCATCTGTCTTTGCGTCAAAATACGCCCGCGTGTAGGTTTTCTTTACAGATAAAGACATAGCGTGAAAATTTGTGCAGGCGGGTTCGTACTCTTTAAGCAGCGTAGAAAGAAATACAATTTGTTCCTCTGTAACGGACGTGGGTTTTGACGCATACCACTGACCGTTTTTTTTGGCTTCCTCTATTTTCTCTCTGCCGAAATCGGTCATAAGCCCTCGCTCTTCGAGAGATTTGGCTAATGCCTTATTTTTCTCTGACCATTTGCTTTTTTCTCTGCGTATAGAAAAATATTTCTTATAGGTTTTATCGTCGATGCTTTTCATCTGTCCGTCAATCCAGCCGAAGCAGAGCGCTTCCTCAAGGGCTTCTCCCGCTTTTACTGTCTTCGGACCGCCGGCTTTTCCGAACAAAAGCCAGATGCCGGGACTTGACATGCAATGCTTAGAAAGCCATTTTCTGAATTCCTCTCTGTCGGCAAATTTTATTATGTCATTCATTACGTTTGTCTCCTTTGGTCAGTCACATTTGTTAGAGATGTAAAATATTCGGATTATTCATTGGTTCCTTGCCATCATTATATTACTGACTCATTATAATTACAATTTAATATTTTCTTATTACTACACTTTCTGAATCTGTGTAGTATAATACTTTGATACAGAGGGGGATTTAAGATGGATGCCTGTTGGTGCGTTGGTGCTGTCGTGTTGTCTGCCTATATGGGTTATCTGCCCAATCCAAATTAAAAATTCAATATTCCAAAATCCCTTGATTTTTCAAGGTTTACCGCCTGTCAAATGTCAAAACCTTATGCAAGAGCCTTGAGGAAACAAAAGTACCGTCCTGCTTTAAGCAGACAAAGGATAATTTCCTGTCATCTTCGGGCGTTTCCTGCGTTCTTTGCAGACTGTAAACCTCGTCATAGATGCGGCCCTTTTCTTTGAGTGCCTTGCAGCAGTTGAGATGCTACAGTTTGTCATAGCGGAAACGATTTTTATGCTGTTCTGTTTTTGCTTTCCGTAAGATGTCTGCCAGTGTGTTGCAGAAATTGACGGTACGTACTTTACTGCGCTTTGTCGTGCCGGCCTCGTGCTTATGCCTTGTGCCATTGTATCTCATACTGCCTCTTACGGTTAAATACTGCTCGTCAAGACAAAAGCCGCAGAGATTGAAGCGGACAACACTGCAGGGCAGGAATGGAACAGGACAGCAGATATGGCGTTATTATCGGGTATTTCCAAAGCAAAGATTTGACAAAGTTCTGCCGCAGTTGAAACAGCAGCATTGTTCAGGTTTTATTGCCACAGACAGTGCAAAGTATTCATTGTGCTTTGCTTAAAACTTTTCCCTTCAAACTATTTTGCTTTTTGTTTTTTCAAAACTATTCCACATACAATTACCGCTGCAAAAAAGATAAAGATTAGATACCATAGATTTTCAAAGTAAAATCCATTATCCAACATCAATCGGTATCCCCAGGAGGCTGGGAAAATTAGTCCTGTCGTTTCCAAAAAACCGGGCAGAAACTCAATAGGAAACATAATTCCCGAAAGCATAATCGAGGGCAAAAACACTAATTGTGCTGTCATCGTCAGTTTCGCTTGATTTTTTACCGTCAACCCTAAAACACTTCCAATGCTTAACGACGAGGTAATGTATATGGCAAGTGCAAGAAAGAAAAGCGGAAGCTGTGCCGGCAAAGCTGCTTCAAATAAAACAGGGGCAAGCAGCACTATCACAACACAGGTAATCATCAAATGAACAAATGCTGAGAGGAACATTGTAACGAGTCCTAAACAGACAGGTACTCCGTTTGCTTTATAAACCTTTTTTATGTCACTTGCGTAAGTTTCAATCAAGGATGGCGGTAATCCGACAAATGCCCCCATTGAAACGCTTATTACAATCATAGATTGTATTAACGTACTTCCCATTTCGGGCATAACGGAAGTAAAAATACCGCCCATAAGAAGAAAGAAAATAAGAGGAACGATATAACAGGTAACTAAGAGGGATTTACTTCGTATATCCAATTTCCACTGTAACGCTGCACCATATAAAAAACCGTTCATTCTGCTCCCCTCCCTGCCATTTCGATAAAATGTTGCTCCAGTGTACCCCGGTCAACTTTAATATCCAATATATGAATTTCTTTCTGTTTCAAATCATGAAGCAGGGAAATCAAAGTATCTTCAATATTATCTGTTTCAAAAGTGCTGTTTCCCTGCCTCGTCTTGATATGGATAAAATACTTTTCACCAACCGTATCTGTCAGTTCTGCCGCTGTGCCGCAAAAGGCAATATTCCCATGATTCAAAATTGCAATGCGGTCACATAAGTTTTCTACTTCTGCCATATCGTGGCTTGCCAAAACAATCGTTTTCCCTTGTGACTTGAGTCTGCGGATTTGCTCGTGAAGGGAAACCCTTCCCAGGGTATCGAGTCCCGCAGTAGGCTCATCGAGAAAAATAATATCTGGATTACCAATAAGGGCAAGGGCAAGATGTAACCGCCTTTTTTGTCCTGTGGATAGCTGGATGTACTGTTTCTTCGCGATTTCTTCAATGCCAAGAGCGTTAAGCATCGTGAAATCAATCGTTGCCTTGTTCCACTTTGAAAATAATATTACAGCCTCCATCGGTTTGATATGGGCAGGCAAAGAGGAGGATTGCAGCTGAATACCCATTTTCCCGTTTACCGTAATTGTGCCGCTGTCATATTTTTTCAAACCCTCAATACATTCCAGAGCTGTCGTTTTTCCTGCACCGTTTACACCGAGCAGAGCGAAAGTTTCTCCCTTTTCAATTTCAAAATCAAGTCCACCCAGAACAATGCTGCTGCCATAGCTTTTCTTTAATCCACGAACTTGTATTGCACGATTCATTATTCCACCCCCTCAAAGGGATTTTTTCCAAGTCTTGAGAAATAAATCTGCAGAGCCGGCTCTAAATAGTCATTTATAATTTTTTGTTTTTCTTCCCATGCATTTGAAACGGTATCAATATTGCCGATTTCTATCAATTTCGGGAGCATACTCATATCACCGTCCGTAAATTCCGTAATCAATCCCCAATATTCTTTTACAATTTGCTGGCATTTTTCACTTTCAGGGGGTACGCCTGCTTTTTGAAGTTTTATAATTTCATCGCTCAAACGATTAAATCTGTCTATAAAATTCAAACCGCTTTCCTTATCAAACCGATTACGGATATAATCGAGCGTATCGTCATCAAACCGCTTAATGAGATAGTAAGAGTCGTTTTTCATTTGCAGATTGACAATAATATCTGCATACTTCTTGAAATTGACGGTCTGCATTTGCAACACTTCTTCCTTTAACTGTTGGATTGCTGTCAAAGAAGCGGTCAGCTGTTCTATTTTCTCTCGTATGCTGTCTGCCTGCTCGGTAAGGGCGGCTGCCACATCAGCCGGTGTTTCTAAAGAAATTAAGTGATGCTTTATATCATCCAAAGAAAAACCTAACGATTTCAAAGATATAATTTGATGAAGTATAACTAAATCTTTATCTGTATAAAGTCTTCGCCCGCCTTCACTTTCTGTCGAAGGGGATAACAAACCTTCCTTGTCATAGTATTGCAATGTACGGACCGTAACTCCTATTTTCTTTGCAGCCTCTCCAACCGTCATAAACCCAAGGGGTATTGCTCTGTGTTTTGCCATAATTGTCTGCCTCCTATGATATATTATACGTCATTACGTTACGTCACAAACAAGACCTTTTTCAAAAGTAAATTATGAGTTTCTAATTCAAATTTAATATTTGGTGTTGTCCATATGTTTTTGCAAGAATGATGTTAAAATATATTCATTAAAGCCTACAGAAAACGATGGATATTCTGGAGGTTTCATTGTATTATTGTAAGAAATAAGATATAAATGTAAATTTATGAGCAGCGAGAAGGGCAGAATTATTATGGAGAATCGGATAATGGACAGTAAAATGAGAAGAGACCGGGGTATGGCGTACCGCACAGATGATGCAGTCTTAGAGGAGCAGTTGAAAACAAAATATATCATACGTCAATATAATGACTGTATGCCATTTGATGAAGAGAAGGGTATGCAGTATCTTGAGGAGGCGGGGATTGTACATACAGGATATTTGTATTTTGAACCGCCGTTTCATTGTGAATATGGATCACATATTGAGGTGGGAGAAAATTTTTATGCGAATGCATACTGTACGATGCTTGATGTGGCTAAGATTACAATTGGAGACGATGTATTGTTTGGTCCGAATGTTTCTTTGTACACGGCAGGACATCCTATTCATCCCCTGAGCCGGAAGTCAGGTTATGAATACGGAATTCCTATTACAATTGGAGATCGTGTATGGATCGGCGGAAGCTGTGTAGTAATGCCGGGTGTTTCCATAGGCTCAGACACAGTAATAGGAGCCGGCAGTGTTGTGACAAAGAATATTCCTGCCGGGGTGGTTGCGGCAGGAAATCCGTGCAGAGTTATCAGGGAAATTACGGAGGAGGATAGAAAATATTATTACAAGGACAGAGTTTTTGATGACGAAATCTGGGAAACTGTCAAAAATACAAAATAAATTTTTTATCCGATGCTGCAGTTCCTCCAGTGAAAGCCCCCCCCGGAGCAGGACAGAATCTTTATCTGAATTGAGAATATACGCTTTCGCTTATTATTACTTCCGGGGAGATTTGAGTAGAATCGCAGCAGTTCCTTCCGTAAAAAGCAGATGCCGGATGGACTACCGTCTGGTTTTTCCTGGAAAATTTCATACCGTCTAGAAATGGGGCGGCGCATTGTAAATGGAAATTCCCTTCAAGGCAGCATCCTGTCCGATACCGAAGTGGTCTGTCCTGAGGACAGCGTAAGCATGTTTGTAATCATTTTCTCTCATATACTGTACCATCTTGCGCAGATTTTCATTTGTTTCAGGGATGTGCATGCCGTTTTTGACAGAATACTGTCCGATCCGGATAAGTTCTGACAGATTGTTTTCGTAGATTCTGTTTATCCGTTCATTATCTAGAATGCTGATAATCTCCATGTGCATGGCAGTATCTGCTGTTTCCCATTCATATAAATCTGCTGCGGCAGCGCACATACGCACAACCTTTTCCTCTATGCGGTAAGAGTACTCCTCATATCGCCCGGAGGTAAAAATCAGGCGGAATGCAGGGCCCTCTACCAGCTCTCTGAGCTGGTAGATTTCCCGAATGTCCTTGTCAGTTATTTCTTTTACAGTTATAGATTTATAATAATCGGAAACAATGAGGCCTTCCGACTGCAGCATCTGGATGGCGGAGCGGACAGGACTCCGGCTCATGCTAAGCTTTTGGGAAAGCATAGCCTCGGTAAGAGGCATACCGGGCGGGTAGGTGAGATTTAAAATGTTCTTTTTTATCCTTTCGTATGCCTGGTCAGCCAAAGAACCAGCTTTTTCAGCCATAAATCTATCTCCTTATTGAATCTGTTTTCTTATTTTATCATGCAGCATACTGGAGCTGAGCCGGTATGTTACATATTTTTCGACATTTCTTCGCAGACCTTCATTGCTTCGAAGACGGCACTTCTAAAGCCGCGCTCTTCCAATACGCGTACTGCTTCAATGGTAGTTCCGGCCGGTGAGCAGACCATATCCTTTAGTTCTCCCGGATGTTTTCCGGTATCCAGAACCATCTTGGCACTTCCCAGAACAGCCTGGGCAGCAAACTGGTAAGCCTGTGGTCTCGGCATACCGCCGGAAACGGCAGCGTCTGCCATCGCCTCAATGAGCATAAATACATAGGCCGGTGAGCTTCCGCTTGTAGATACAACAACATCCATCAGACGCTCAGGTACGATTTCTACGCGGCTGAAGCTTTCCAGGAGTGTTCGTACGTAAGAGATTTCTTCTTCGGTCATATATTCGTTCGGACATGCGGCGGTCATGCCGGCGCCTACCATAGCCGGAGTATTCGGCATAGTGCGGACGATTTTAACATTCTTGCCAAACTGCTCTGCAAGCCATGCAAGTGTTTTTCCTGGTGCAATTGTGATGACAATCTGACTGTCCTTGATATATCCACTGATTTCGTGAATGACATCCGCATAGAACTGTGGTTTTACAGAGAGTACAATGACTTCAGCCTTTTCCACTACCTCTGTGTTACTTTCCGTTACGTGAATGCCGAACTGCTTCTGTGTGCGTTCTCTTCCAGGTGCAAATAAATCGGCTCCGATAATCTCCTCCGGGGAAATAATCTGATTCTTTATAATGCCTCCCATGATGGCAGATGCCATATTGCCGGTTCCGATAAATCCTAATTTCATTTTTTTATACCTTCCTTTTCTTTTATTGAGTTAATGTTTTCGGTGAAACAATTTTTGTATACATTTTTTAATATTGTATACAAATCATCTTGAAGAAACTATAACACTATTATGAAGCAAAGTCAATAGAGAATATGGAGTAAATCTGCAATATGTTGTGCAGGCAGTATATTTACACAATATGTGCAGGTAATATGTAGATATAATATATATGTAGTAACTGCAGAATACGTCTACACAAATCGGCCAATATACGCTAAAATAGTTAAGTGTTTAAACAGGCGGTATATGGGTATGATTTAAGCAGCCAGACAGTAAAGATGAAAAATTGTCTGTTGATTATGTGAATGCCAGTATGCTGCCGGCAGAAGAAAAGGAGATATTAAGATGGAGAACAAAAGAAAAAGCTTGATTTCTGTACATATAGCAGTACTGCTTTTAGGGTTTTCGGGATTATTCGGGAAGCTGGTTGCACTTCCGGCAGTATTGATTGCTTTGGGGAGAGTTGTCTTTTCCTCTTTGTTTTTGTTTGCTATATTTAAGGTAAGGAGGATGGATATACGTCTTAAAGCAAAGCGGGATTATATACTTGCAGTAATTGCGGGAGCGGTGCTTGCCTTTCACTGGACGATGTTTTTACAGTCCATCCAGGTATCAACAGTAGCAATTGGAACACTTACCTTTTCTACATTTCCTCTTTTTGTGACCTTTTTGGAGCCGTATTTTTTTCATGAAAAATTAAAGCTTAGGGATGTAATCTGTGCAGTGCTCATGATAGTAGGCGTTGTTTTTATTGTACCGGAGTTTGAGTTGGAAAATCAGATGACACAGGGAGTAATTCTGGGGATGCTGGGAAGTTTGTCGTATGCTGTGCTGTCTCTTTTTAACCGGCTTCTGGCCAGAGAGCATTCCGGGAGTATTATAGCCTTCTATGAGCAGGGAAGTGCAGCGGTATTTCTGCTTCCGTCGCTATTTCTGATTCGCCCGGCTGTGACAACGAAGGATATACTGGGACTTGTGATACTGGGTGTCGTATTTACGGCGGTTGCCCATACGATGTACATAGACAGCCTGAAAAATGTAAAAGCACAGACGGCAGGGATTATCTCCAGTCTGGAATCTGTGTACGGGATTGCGGCGGCGTTCCTGCTTCTTCAGGAGATTCCCAGCGTGAAGGAGTTGATAGGCGGAGTAATTATACTGGGCGTTGTGTTTTATTCGACCCTGGCGTCAGCCAGGGAGTAATTGGGGACGGGGTAAAACGAGTTTTACCCCGTCCCCAATTAAAAAAGCCCTGTCCCTAATTTACAAAAGCGGGAAAATCCGCTACAATATATTTTGTATATTCATCAAATTTAATGGAAAAGAGAGGATATTTTTATTATGGAGAATCCAGTTGTTACGATTGAGATGGAGAATGGAGATATTATGAAGGCAGAGCTGTATCCGGAAGCTGCGCCGAATACGGTGAATAATTTTATTTCCTTGATTCGAAAAGGGTATTATGACGGGTTGATTTTTCACCGTGTCATCAATGGCTTTATGATTCAGGGCGGCTGCCCGCAAGGGCAGGGGACCGGCGGCCCGGGGTATAATATTAAGGGTGAATTTTCTCAGAATGACTTTGAGAACGGGCTTAAGCATACAGCGGGCGTGCTTTCGATGGCGAGGGCGATGCATCCGGATTCGGCCGGTTCGCAGTTTTTTATTATGCATAAAAATTCGCCGCATCTTGACGGCTCTTATGCGGCATTTGGAAAGATTATCGAGGGTATGGATGTTGTGGATAGAATAGCGGAGACAGACACAGACTATAGTGACAGGCCGATGGAAGAGCAGAGGATGAAGCAGGTTACGGTTGATACGAAGGGTGTGGATTATCCGGAGCCGGAGAAAATGTAATGGAAAGCTTTTATTGTAATACGAAGACCAGATGTATATTGGCTCTTGTGTGCTGCGCCTTATGGGGCAGCGCATTTCCATGTATTAAAATTGGTTATGAGCTGTTTCACATAGAAAATGCAGGAAGCCAGATTTTGTTTGCCGGGTATCGTTTTTTTCTGGCGGGTATTTTTACCTTCCTTTTTGCCAGTGTAATGGAGAAAAAGCCGGTGATGATTAAGAAATCTTCGCTTCCGTATGTTTTTGGACAAGGAATTCTGCAGACAACGATTCAGTATGTATGCTTCTATATCGGGCTTGCACATACGACAGGGGCAAAAGGCTCTGTAATTAATGGCTCAAATGCTTTTTTCTCTATTATTGCGGCACATTTTCTATTGAAATCCGAGAAAATGACCTGGAGAAAGGCGGCGGGATGTCTGGTTGGCTTTGCCGGTGTAATTGTAATTAACCTTGCACCGGGAAGCTGGGGAGGCGGCTTTACGCTTATGGGCGAAGGTCTGGTTCTTTTGTGCGCGTTTTCCTATGGTTTAAGCTCGGTGACGCTTAAAATGATTTCTGGCAGGGAGACTCCGGCGGCGATTACGGCATATCAGCTTCTTTTCGGGGGAGCAGTACTGATTGCGGCAGGTCTTCTGGCCGGTGGAAATGTACGCGGCTTTACTGTAAGGTCTACGGCTCTTTTTATCTACATGGCGCTTCTTTCTACAGTAGCTTTTTATCTGTGGGCAGAGCTGCTAAAATATAATTCTGTAGGAAAGGTAGCGATTTTTGGGTTCAGTATTCCCATATTTGGAGTAACATTATCCGCTGTTTTTCTTAAGGAAAATGTGTTCACAATTCAGAATCTGGGAGCGCTTATTCTGGTTAGCATAGGGATTTTAATAGTAAATATGCCGGGCAGTGAATCAGGCTTGAAAAAGAAAACCAGTTGACGTACAATAGGAAGAATCAGAGACGGTATGGAGGCGGAATATCCAATGGATATGATTCAGACAGAAAAGCTAGTGTATGAGTATGAGAAACGAGATGAGGAGGGAAATATCATTGGGATGTCCCGGGCAGTAGATGAAGTGGATGTCAATATTAAGGAAGGACAGTTTATTGCCATCCTGGGACATAATGGTTCTGGAAAGTCTACATTTGCGAAGCATATTAATGCGATTCTTACGCCCACGGAAGGAAGCATGTGGGTGGATGGACGAAATACAAAGGAGCCTGAAGAGCTGTGGAATGTGCGGAAGTCGGCAGGCATGGTATTTCAGAATCCTGATAATCAGATCATCGGAACTGTTGTGGAGGAGGACGTAGGTTTCGGTCCGGAGAATCTAGGAGTTCCCACCGATGAGATCTGGCATCGGGTGGAGGAAAGTCTTAAGGCAGTAGGTATGATTTCCTATCGTCATCATTCTCCCAACAAACTTTCCGGGGGACAAAAGCAGAGGGTAGCCATTGCCGGAGTGGTTGCAATGGAACCGAAATGTATCGTGCTTGATGAGCCTACCGCGATGCTGGATCCGGTGGGACGAAGGGAGGTTCTTAGAACTGTAGAGAGCCTCAGAAAGAAAAAAAAAGTTACGGTTATTCTGATTACGCATTATATGGAAGAGGTTATTGATGCAGATAAAATCTATGTCATGGATCATGGACATGTGGTGATGGAAGGAACACCCAGAGAGATATTTTCCAGAGTCGAGGAGCTTAAAAAGTTTCGTTTGGATGTACCGCAGGTAACGATTCTGTCGGACGAGCTTCGGAGACAGGGGATTCATATACCTGCCGGTATTTTAAGAAAAGAAGAGTTGGTGGAGTGTTTATGTCAATTAAGCTAGAGCATTTAGATTATATATACAGTCCTGGAACAGCCTATGAAAAGCATGCATTAAAGGATATTTGTCTGGAAATAGCCCACGGGGAATTTGTGGGGATAATCGGGCATACCGGATCCGGAAAATCGACACTGATTCAGCATCTGAACGGATTAATCAGGGCATCTGGCGGAAAGCTGTATTACAACGGCGAGGATATATACAAAGAGGGCTATGATATGAAGATGCTCCGGAGCCGGGTGGGGCTGGTGTTTCAATATCCGGAGCATCAGCTTTTTGAGGCAGATGTGATGAGTGATGTCTGCTTCGGGCCGAAAAACCAGGGACTTCCTTCGGAGGAATGTAAGGTGCGCGCACTGGAGGCGCTGCGGCTTGTAGGACTGAAGGAGAAGTATTATTCATCCTCACCCTTTGAGCTTTCCGGAGGACAGAAGCGAAGAGCTGCTATTGCCGGTGTGCTGGCGATGCGCCCGGAGGTGCTGGTGCTTGATGAACCGACAGCGGGATTGGATCCGAAGGGAAGAGACGACATTTTGGAGCAGATAGCATTTCTTCACAGGCAGAGTGATATGACGGTGATTCTTGTATCTCACAGCATGGAGGATATTGCCCGTTATACGGACCGGATTGTGGTGATGAACTGCGGAGAGATTCTGTATAATGCTGCGCCGAAGCAGGTGTTTGCCCATTACCGGGAGCTGGAGCAGGTAGGTCTGGCCGCTCCGCAGGTGACCTATATTATGCATGATTTAAAAGAGCGGGGTTTTCTTGTAAATACGGATGTAACAACGGTAGAAGAGGCGGCCGGAGAGATTATAAAGGCATTGGAGACGAGAAGATGATTCGAGATATTACGATAGGGCAATATTATCCGGCAAAAAGTATATTGCACAGATTGGATCCCAGAGTGAAGCTTATGTCTACTCTTCTGTATTTGATTTCCTTATTTCTGTTTAAAAGTATACCGGGATATCTTATTGCTACTTTATTTTTGGCAGTGGTGATTCGGATATCGAGGGTGCCTTTCGGCTATATTGTAAAGGGACTTAAGCCGGTGATTATGCTGCTTATGATTACGGTGGTTTTCAACCTGTTTCTTACACGAGACGGGGAAGTGCTGTTTCACCAGTGGATTTTCACGGTCACGGAGGGCGGACTTCGCACAGCTGTGTATATGGCAGTGAGGCTTATCTATCTGATCATCGGCTCTTCTCTGATGACCTTTACCACAACGCCGAATGCGCTGACAGACGGGCTTGAGAAAGGATTAGGTCCTCTTAACCGCCTGCATGTTCCGGTTCATGATGTAGCGATGATGATGTCAATTGCTCTGCGCTTTATCCCCATACTTCTTGAGGAGACTGATAAGATTATGAAGGCACAGATTGCCAGGGGAGCAGACTTAGAAAGCGGAAACATGATACAGAAAGCAAAAAGCATGATACCCATTCTCGTGCCTCTGTTTGTCTCTGCATTCCGCCGTGCCAATGACTTGGCGATGGCGATGGAAGCAAGGTGCTACCGGGGAGGCGAAGGACGGACGAAGATGAAGCCGCTGCATTATGAGCGGAGAGATCGAATTGCTTATGTTGTTGTAATTGTATATGTAATAACAGTGTTTGTGGTGGGAAGGTATGTACCACTGCATATTTGGATATTTTAATTGTGGCTGGGCCGGGGGGGGGGGGGGGGGGGGGTGGGGTTTATAAAAAAAAAAAAAAACCACCCAACCCGAAAAAAGGATGATTAAAAAAAAAAAAATTTTATTTGATAGAATAGTAGGGACAATATA
>CAMNTM010000014.1 GCA_946558465.1 uncultured Lachnospiraceae bacterium | reverse complement strand
CGAGACTGTATCCCTTTTTACGTTATGCGCGTGTAACGCGCATGAGAGAATACGGAAGTATTCTCGATTGTCCGCGCAGCCAGACAGGAATATTTACATTTTTCCGAGACTGTATCCCTTTTTACGTTATGCGCGTGTAACGCGCATGAGAGAATACGGGAGTATTCTCGATTGTCCGCGCAGCCAGATTTCAAATCTAAGAAATTCTTTTCAGATTTCTGCTATTTATATAAAGTAAGTCTATCCTACCAAAAAACATTTCCACCAACATTAATCCCCGGCTTCCCTGTCCATGCTGCATTAAAATACAGACAGCCGGATACAGCAGAGTGTCTGGAACCGCCCAATGCTGCCTGGGCCACAGAGTAAGCGCTCTGAGTAGCTCCGTTTGCAAGTACATTGTTTAAGGAACCGTTCCATGTAGGTGAAAACTGTCCGGATTGATAAACAACGCCGCTGATACTATTCGGGAAGAGCGGGCTTGATACCCGGTTGAGGATTACAGTCGCCACAGCCAGCATGCCTTCGGTATTTCCTCCGGCTTCACATTGTATAATTGCCGCCAGCAGAGCAACATCACTTGTATTTGCTTCGATCACAGGACCGGTACTGCTGCCGCCTCCATTGCCGTCGTTTCCTCCAACGGAACCAGAGACCTTATTATTCTGAGCAGCGGCAAGCGCTGCTTCGGCTGCCTTTGCACGTTCAAGCTGTGCGGAGTAATCTGCAAGCTGTCCAGAGGTGGAGGAAATCTTTGAATTTAAAGTTTCCTGCTTTTCTGTGAGTTCTTCCTTCAGTTCTGAAAGCTCTTCCTGCTGTTCTTCCAGTCCGATTTGTTTCTGCTCGATATCATCGCGAATAGTGCGCAGCTCATCCAGCATGCTTCTGTCGTATTCGCTTATGCTTGTCACATATTCTGCCTTATTTAAGAAATCTGTCATATTCTCGGATGAAAATAATACCTCAAGAAGGGAAATACTGCCTCCTTCATACATGAATTTTATCCGGGTCTTCATAGAATCATATTGGGCCTGCTCATTCAGCTGGGCAGCAGCTAAATCCAGCTTGGCCTTCTCGACATCTGCAGCCAGAGTTTCAATCTGGGAGGAAGTCGTGTCAAGTTCATTGCTTAATGACGCTAATTCGCTATTGAGACTATTCAGTTCACCCTGCAGCTGAGAAGTCTTGCTCTCCAGTTCTTTAGATGAGGGCGCCGCATATACCGAAGTATTCATAGAAGCAATTGTTACGGCACAGCAAATGCTGAATACAGACCGTAATATACGTTTCTTTTTCCTACTTATCATATATATATCCTTTCTATCATTTTAGCGAGTGCTTATACATTATACAACAAATTGCTTTATAAAGCAAACTTTGTTAAAATATATTATAAAATAAATTTTGAAAAAAGGGAAGACCTAAGAGGTGACGAATGAAAAAAACAGCTGAAATGATGGAAAATATAAGGATGATTGGTTTTGATCTGGATGGAACTCTGCTGACTACGGATAAAAGGATTACAGCTTATACAGAAAAAGTACTGAGGACAGCGGCAGAAAAAGGAATCGTTGTGCTTCCTGCGACGGGGCGGCCGGTTCTTGGCCTTCCGAAGGAGATCAGGGAGTTTCCGGAGATGAAATATGCGGTTACTTCGAACGGAGCCAGGATTGTAGAGATGGCAAGTGGAAAAACTTTGTTTGAAAAGACGGTTTCTGCTGAAAAAACGGGAAAAATCTTGGATATTTTTGAAAAGTATGATACACTACGAGAGGTATATTACGATGGAAAAGGGTATGTAGACCGCAGCAAATGGGAACAGATTCATCGCTATATAAAAATTCCTGCTATGGTGGAATATGTGCTGGCTACCCGGACTCCCGCGGAGCATTTGGAGGAGATAGTCCGAAAGGAGAATCGAGGTGCAGACAAGGTGCAGGCATTTTTTTCCAGTGTCGAGGAGAAGTGGAAGGCAATAAAAGAGGTGCAGAAGCTCGGCGGTGTCGAGGCTACGGGTGCTCTTGAGTATAATGTAGAGGTAAACGGTGAAGGGGTCCATAAGGGTGCGGCACTTTTGTGGCTGGGAGAAAGACTTGGTATTGCAAAGAAAGAGATTATGGCTTTTGGGGACGGGGCAAATGATACGATAATGCTGCAGACAGCTGGCGTGGGAGTTGCCATGTCAAATGCAGTACCAGAAGCAATAGAGGCAGCGGATTACATAACAGGATCAAATGATGAGGATGGCGCTGCACGATTTATAGAAGAGTATTTTGGCTGGGAAAGGGGATAGACATGTTAGATGCATTGAAGGTAATTATTCTTGGAATTGTAGAGGGTATCACGGAGTGGCTTCCGGTCAGCAGTACCGGACATCTGATTCTTGTGGGAGATTTGTTAAAGCCGGGGCTTAGTGATGCATTTATGGAGATGTTCAATGTGGTGATACAGCTTGGTGCAATTATGGCGGTGGTTGTCATATATTTTCATAAGCTGAATCCGTTTTCTCCGAAGAAAACGCAGAAACAAAAGCTGCTTACCTGGCAGATGTGGATTAAAGTAGTAATTGCGTCTGTTCCGGCGGGTGTTATCGGCGTTTTGTTTAATGATATTCTGGATGAAATTTTCTATAAGCCGTTTCCTGTGGCAATTATGCTGATTCTGTACGGTATATTATTTATTATAGTAGAGAATCGGAATGAGGGAAGAAGAGCAAATGTGAGACGGATATCGGAGTTTACGGTTCCTATGCTTTTGTGGATTGGAGTATTTCAGATGCTGGCGCTTATTCCGGGAACGTCGCGCTCCGGGGCGACGATTGTCGGTGCGTTGATTATCGGAGTATCCAGGGAGGCGGCGGCGGAGTTTACATTCTTCCTTGCAATCCCTGCCATGTGTGGAGCAAGTCTTTTGAAGCTGGTTAAATTCGGGTTTAAATTCACAGGAACGGAGCTGGGGCTTTTACTGCTGGGCTGTATTGTTTCTTTTGGACTTTCTATAATAGCAATCAAATTTTTGATGCGCTATATTAAAGAGCATGACTTTAAGGTGTTTGGATATTATCGGATTGTACTGGGTACTATTATTGTGATTACCACATTGATCCAGCTGATTTTTGGATAAAGTTGCATATTATCAGTGGCTTTTTCGCATAAATATGTTGAAAAAGCCACTTGTTTTTTGTGGGAAACATGATAGAATATTTATTAAATGTGCATGTTTATACATTTATATTAATATGAAGCCGGAGGAGTAGATTATGAAATTAAAAAGATTAATTTCTGCAGGATTGATTTTTGCATGTGTATTCTCACTTGCTGCCTGCGGAGGAAAAAAGGATGATGCAGCTGAGGATAAGAAGGTAGAGATAACGAAGTCTGAGGACCTCGCGGGATTGACTATCGGTGTTCAGCAGGGAACGACAGGTGATCTTGCCTGCTCGGATATTGTAGAGAAGGATTCTCAGATGAAGCGTTATCCGAAGGGAGCGGCAGCAGTGCAGGCTCTAGAGACAGGAAAGCTTGACTGTGTTGTTATAGACGCGCAGCCTGCAGCAAAGTTCGTGGAGAAGAGTGAGGAGCTTAAGATTATTGACGGTATTTTTGATGATGAACAGTATGCAATCTGTATTAAAAAGGGCAATACAGAGCTTCTTGACGAGATGAATGGAGCGCTTGGAGAGCTTAAAGACGACGGTACGCTTGATAAGATTATTGCAAATTATATTGGTGATGATATCGGAAGCTTTCAGTATGAATCTCCAGAAGGAACGGATTATTCCAAAGGTACCTTAGTGATGGCTACCAATGCCGAATTTGAGCCTTATGAGTATCATGAGGGAGATGAGATTGTAGGTATTGACGTGGACATTGCCCGTGCAATCTGTGACAAATTAGGGTATGAGCTGAAGATTGAGGATATGGAATTTGATTCTATCCTTCCTTCTGTTGATGCAGGAAAAGCAGACTTTGGTGCGGCAGGAATGACCGTGACAGAGGATAGAAAGCAGAATGTAGATTTTACAGATACATATGCGAATGCAACTCAGGTAGTAATTGTAAAAAAATAACGACAGCAAGAAGGACTGTGGATTCAGTCAGTCTGTCAGAAAACAGGTGAATATATGGGAACATCATCTTGTATACGGGGGGTGCTTCTTACTGCCAGTTTTTCCGAGAAATTTTATGCAAATTTTATTAAGGATGACAGGTGGTTAAGTCTTGTAAGCGGACTAAAGGTGACGATTATTGTCACGATAGAAGCACTGCTTTTGGGAGTTATCATTGGTTTTATAGTAGCGATTGTCCGGTCTTATCACGATAAGACAGGGAAATTAAAGGTATTGAATATAATCAGTAAGGTATATCTGACGGTTATAAGAGGAACACCGACGATGATACAGATATTGATCATGTATCTTGTAGTGTTTGGCTCTTCTTCAATGGATTCGATGATTATCGGCGGGATTGCATTTGGAATCAATTCGGGGGCATATGTGGCGGAGATTATCCGTTCAGGTATTATGTCTATCCCGGCCGGGCAGACAGAGGCAGGAAGAAGTCTGGGTCTTAGCTACAGCCAGACGATGTGGCTGATTATTGTCCCGCAGGCTTTTAAGAATGTACTTCCGGCATTGGTGAATGAGATGATTGTCCTGATTAAGGAAACTGCAATTATCGGCTACATAGGAGAGCAGGACTTAACAAAGGCAGCGATGGTAATTCAAAGCCGTACCTTTGATGCATTCATGCCTCTTTTGGCAGCAGCATTGATATATCTTGCGCTTGTCATGCTGCTTACATTCTTTATGAATAAGCTGGAGAGGAGGCTGAGAACAAGTGAACGTTAATCACGAGGAGATTTTGATTGAGGTACGGGATCTGCAGAAAGCATTTGGGGATAATCTAGTGCTTTCCGGCATTACGACGGAGATTAAACGCGGAGAGGTCGTTGTAATTATCGGCCCTTCGGGTTCAGGAAAGTCAACCTTCCTGCGTTCCCTGAATCTTCTGGAGCTTCCGACAAAGGGAACGGTTCTGTTTGAAGGGGTGAATATTACGGATCCGAAAACGGATATTGACCTGCACAGGCAGAAGATGGGCATGGTATTCCAGCATTTTAATCTGTTTCCGCATAAGATGATTCTTGAAAATATCACGCTGGCACCGGTGGTTCTTAAGAAGATGACCAAAGAGGAAGCCAGGCAGAAGGCTTTAGAACTTTTGAATCGCGTGGGTCTTGGCGATAAGGCAGATGCTTATCCAAGTCAGTTGTCCGGAGGACAGAAACAGAGGATTGCGATTATCCGCTCGCTTGCAATGGATCCGGATGTGATGCTTTTTGATGAACCCACGTCGGCCCTTGATCCTGAGATGGTGGGTGAGGTGCTGGAGCTTATGAAGCAGCTGGCCAGAGAAGGTATGACGATGGTGGTCGTGACACATGAGATGGGCTTTGCTAAAGAGGTCGGCTCCAGAGTAGTATTTATGGATGAAGGGCAGATCAAGGAGCAGGGGAATCCGGAGGAATTTTTTGGAAATCCAAAAGATGAAAGGCTGAAGGAATTTTTGTCAAAAATATTGTAGATATAATATATAGAAGGAATAAGAAGACTGAAACACAAAAAAAGCAGTAATTTTCTGGTGATTTCAGTCTTTTTTTATGCTTGTAAATTATAGAATCGGATGCTAGAATTAGCTGTAATTGTTTGAAAGCTAAGGGTGAAGGGAGCGTAGCATAGGATGAAGTTTATGAAAGATGCAAAGAAAAAGGAACAGGTGGTACAAACAGTCTATGTAGTTGGAGGAAGTCTTCTGTTTGCGCTGGGAGTGAATTCTATTATTGTGCCGTTGAGTCTGTACAACGGCGGATTTATGGGTATTTCTCAGCTTTTGAGAACATTTCTGGTGAGCGGGCTGCATCTTCCGGTGCCGGCGAATGTAGACCTTGCCGGTATGATATATTTTACGATTAATATTCCGTTGTTTTATATGGGGTATCGGATTATGGGCAGAGAGTTTGCGGTCAAAACACTGATAACAACGGCAATTCAGAGTATATTCATGGTACTTGTGCCTGTGCCTGCCGCTCCGATTATAGAGGATTATCTGACAGCCTGTATTATCGGCGGTCTGATAGCAGGAACCGGAACCGGTCTTGTGCTGAGGGGACGAAGCTCTGGAGGCGGACAGGATATTATCGGACTGTGCTGCGCAAAGCGGTATCCGAACTTTAGTGTAGGTAAGATTAATATCATTATGAATATATTCGTATACGGCATCTGTCTGTTTTTATTTAATATTGAGATTGTGGTGTATTCCTTAATCTATGCTACGGTGATAGCGCTTGCCATTGATCGTGTACATATCCAGAATATCAATACAAGTGTTATGATATTCACAAAAAAGGTAGGGATATCGAAGGCAATCATGGAGCAGACCGGGCGCGGTGTTACAAACTGGGACGGAGAAGGGGCTTATACGAATAAGACGTCCTATATTTTGTTTGTCATGATTTCCAAGTATGAGGTGGCTCAGATTAAGAAGATTGTGCACAGCATTGATCCTCATGCGTTTATGATATTTACAGAGGGCTGCTCCGTGGATGGGAATTTTGAGAAAAGACTATAGGGAAGATGATATCCTTTTAGACTTAAATCGAACGAATATACTAATAAATTCGTTCGATTTATTTTTTTATGAAATATCCAGCAAAACGTGTCAGAGACGCACTTTGTCGAATTAAGATGAGGGCTTGAAATATTCTGATTTAAATATAGGTAAAAATAATAAATACAATAAATCATTGATAAAACCAATTTGATAATCTATTTGTTGAATAGTATACTTTTGGATAGATAATATAAAGAATATTGATGAAAGATAGGTTATAACTGCCGTGTTGTATCGTTAATATTACAGAAATGGTGTCAAACGATGAAAAAGATACTAGATATACTTCGAGAATCTTCAAGGTGTATGATATATCCTCAGATGGGCGGGATGGGGCTGGCGCTTACAGATTACACGATGTTTCAGGTATATGAGGATTCGAATAAGCAGCTCGAAATTGCCAGGAAAATAGAAAAGAGTTTTCCAACGGATTTTATTTATCCGGTAGACTTTGGAACTATATTTCAGCATACGTTGGGATTTCCGATGAAAAAGCCTGAGCGGGATTTTCCGAGTACTATTGAGAATCCAATTAAAACAATTGAAGATATCGAGAAAAGTCCTTTGATAAATGTTTATAAAGACGGTCTGTTTCCTGAATATCTGAAGGCGATTAGTAAAATAAGTAAAAATGTAGAAAAGCCTCAAATGATAGCCTGTGTCGGTCCTCTGACGCTTGCCTGTGAATTGGGAGGACTGGAGTATGTACTCAGAGCGACGGTTAAAAACAAAGAATATGTAAATCGACTGTTACGATATGCCAAAGTTCTTATTTCAGATTTTTCCAGGGCGGCGATAGAGAACGGCGCATTTATATTACAGATTTCTGAGCCGGTTATGAGTATTTTAAGACCTTCCGTGTACAGAGAGCAGGTTTTTCCGTTTTTAGGGGAGCTTATGGAAGAGATAAACTATGATGCGGTATCGGCGCTCCATGTATGTGGTGATACGAGACAATACCTTTCTATAATGGCAGAGAGTAAGGCTCAGATATTAAGTTTGGATCAGGTTATGGATATGGAAGAAGCTATGAAGCAGATACCATCCGATGTAGCGGTGGCAGGGAATTTAGATCCGGTTGAGATTATGCTTCAGGGTACTTATGATACGGTATATTCCGCAGCTTTTGACTTGATCAATAAAATGAGCCGGTATGATAACTTTATGATTTCTTTTGGCTGTGACTGTCCTATAGCCACGCCGATTGAAAGTATAAAAGCAGTAGCAGATGCTGCAAAAAAGGTAAGGAAGAAAAGGTATGAGGAAAAAACTTTTAAGCATTCTGCTTGCAGGGAGTGTAGTACTCTCATTGGCAGGCTGCAAAGGTGAAGAGAAAAAGGAAACGAAGGCGGCTAATGACAGCACGCAGTCACAGGACGGAGAAGAAATTACAGTGCTGCTTCCACCGTGGTATGAGGAAGGCTTGACAGCGGCAATTCCGGATTTTGAGGAGAAGACAGGCATTTCTGTTAAATTGGAAATTATGGAGTGGGATCCGTTAAGAGACAGAATTGTTCAGTCGTGCACAAGTAACAAGGCTCCTGCAGACATAACAGAATTCAGCTGGGATTGGGTCGGGACTTTTGGCGCTGCCGGGTGGTACGAGCCTTTGAATGATTATATGGACGAGGACTTCTGGGAGGACTGTCTGACTAAAGATTCTTATTTATATGAAGGAAATTATCTGGCTGTTCCAATCTATAATGATTTTAGAATGACTTATTTGAATACAAAGGATTTCAGCGAAGCAGGTATTTCTGAAATTCCGACAGATGCATTTGAGCTGCTGGAAGCGGCAGAAAAGATCAAAGAACAGGGAATTGAGGAGTACCCGGTTTCACTTCCTCTTTCTGCGACAGCGGGAGCGACTACTCCGTGGTTTATGCTGACTAAGTCTCTGGGCGGCGAGTTGTTTGATGACAATTATAAGGCGCTGTTTACGGAGAAGGACTCGGCAGGCTATCAGGCTATGGAATGGATCATGAAGGCATATGAAGAAGAGCTGGTTAATCCGGCGGCAGTTGATTATCAGGGTACAGATATAGTGGACCATTATATGAACGGAGATGGAAGTATTGATATTGCCGGATGGTCAGGAAATGTTACAGAATATTTCAATGCAGATAAGAGCGCAATTTCTGATTCCGTAGAAGTTGTAAAGGTTCCGGGAGCAAACGGCAGCAGCCGTACCTACAGTCTGCTGGAAGGGATTGGTATTCCGGCGGCGAGTGAACATAAGGAAGCAGCAGCGGAATTTATCAAATATATCAATACAGAAGAGTTTTTGAAAACATTCTTTGTGGATTATGGTATTTTCCCGAGCAGTCAGAAGGTAATTGACAGCTTGATTGAGTCGGAAGATATTCCGGGAGGAGAGGTGGTTTCTGAAGTATTAGGAACTATAGAACCATTATTTCCGCAGGGAGCACCTGAATGGTATGGAACCTGGGAAGGCGAGACGGCAACAATTATGAATCAAATGGCCAAGGGAGAGATGTCACTGGAGGAAGGCCTGAAGGCAATTGCTGATTCTGCTGATGAATTAAATGAAGGGTAATTTTTGTCAGAAAAGAAGCAGAATGTGTTTTTCTGCTTCTTTTCGTGATTTTTGGAGAAAAGTACAGTGAGAAGAAAAATACAATTGTATATTTGGCTGCTGCCAATGCTGCTTTTTTTGGCAGGGTTTGTTATAATTCCGCTTGGTGTCAGTATATTTGACAGTTTTTTTCAGGTGAGTCTGCTGGATGTAGACAGCAGAGAGTTTTCAGGAATTCAAAATTATATACGGCTGTTTTCTGATAAAAATGTGAGGCAGGCATTTTTAAATACAAGTTTTTATGTGGTTACGGCTTTGACTGCAGAGTCGGTGCTCGGAATTTTGACTGCAGTTGTCTTAAAGGATAAATTTCGGTTCAGGGGAATTATTGTAGCAATTTTAATTTTGCCATGGGCGCTTCCGCCGTTAGTGAACGGAGTAATATGGAAATTGATATTTGATCCGTCTATTGGAATGCTTAATAGTGTTTTGATGAGACTTGAACTAATCGAGGAACCTTTTATATGGCTGAATAATCCGGATATATCAAAGATATGCGTTATTATTGTGCATATATGGAAGATGCTTCCAATGATCTCTATTATATTTATGGCGAAGATGCAGACGATACCGGAAGAAATATTGGAAGCGGCATCTTTGGACGGGTCAGGAAAATTCAAGCAGTTTTTTACAATGATTCTCCCCAATATGAGAGGCATATTTTTAATTACATTGATTCAAGGGAGTATAGGTGCAGTGCATCTTTTCGATGAGCCTTATTATATGACGGGGACAGCGAGTGATACGCGGAGCTTACTTATAGAAGATTATCTGATTGCATTCAGAAAGTATGATTTGGGTGAAGGTATGGCACTTGCTATGGTGATTTCATTTAGTTTACTGATCATGATAGTGTTGTTGATGATATTAGTCAGAAGAGGGACAAAGGATGTGTAAAAGGAAACGATTGTGTGCAGTTATAATAACCTCCGTGCTCATTATTATATACAGTATTCTGCCGGTTGGCTGGATGATCCGCACCAGTCTTCTGGATAAGTCAGAGCTGTTAAAATCACCGGCCAGATTTTTAATAAAAGAAATCAGTATAGATAATTATAAGCAGATGCTTGGGGTTGGAGAGGCAAATATCTTAACTTCCCGGAATTTTAAGACGGCATTTTTTAATTCGGTAAAGGAGGCATTGCTGTCGACCTTGCTCATAATTGTTATTGCTGTTTTAGCCGGGTATGTTTTTGCCAGAGTAAAGACAAGAATAACACAGATATTGTTTGTTTTGTTATTGGTTACGATGGTACTGCCGGCATACAGTGTTATGCTCCCATTGTATCGAATTATGATTGGGTTAAATCTATTGGATACTGTAACGGGTGTAGTTTTAATCTATGTATCGGCTTTTATGCCGCTGGCAATATGGATAATGAGAAGTTTTTTTGAATCTGTACCGACGGGAATTGAAGAGTCTGCATGGATAGACGGATCTTCCAGGATAAAGGCCATGCTGCTTATTCTTCCGCTTGCAATGCCGGGAATTATTGCGGCGGCAATCATAAGCTTCTTAAGTGTATGGAGTCAATATGCGATACCACTTGTATTTGCGTCTTCTGATGCACAGCCGCTGACTGTGTTTCTGACAACGTTAAGCGGTAAATCAAGTGTCAATTTTGGGCTGATAAGTGCAGGAGGGATGTTTACAATACTTCCACCGGTTATTATTGTTATATTTTTGAATCGTTTTCTTGTGAGCGGCCTGACAAAAGGAGCAGTGAAGTAGGGAGGAATTGGTGTGGCAGGTATTTTATTGAATCATGTCGGAAAATGTTATAAGAACAGCAGAGAGTATGTTGTTAAAGACCTTAATCTGGAAATTCAGGACAAAGAATTCCTTGTTCTCGTAGGACCTTCCGGCTGTGGGAAGACAACTGTTTTGAGAATGATAGCAGGTCTTGAGGAGATAACGGAGGGAGAGGTGTTTATTGGAGAGCAGAAAGTAAATACCTTAGAACCGAAGGACAGGGACATTGCAATGGTATTTCAAAATTATGCATTATATCCGCATCTTACAGTATTTGGAAATATTGCATATCCTTTGAAGCAAAGAAAAATCAAGGGTGTTAAATACAGTAAGAAAGAAATTAAAAAAACCGTAGAAGAAATATCAATTTTGCTGAAAGTAAACCATTTGCTTTCGAGGTATCCCAAAGAGCTGTCCGGAGGAGAAAGACAGCGGGTTGCGCTTGCACGCGCAATGGTGAGAGAGCCTAAAGCATTTCTTATGGATGAGCCGTTGTCGAACCTGGATGCACAGCTTAGGTCAGTGACCAGAAGTGAGATTCTGAAGCTGCACAGGCAGGTACAGACTACTTTTGTTTATGTTACTCATGACCAGACGGAAGCACTTACGATGGGAAATCGTATCGCTGTTATGAATCATGGAGTGGTACAGCAGATAGATACACCTTATGAAGTGTTTTATCATCCGGCTAACTTATTTGTTGCAAAATTTATTGGAAGTCCGGCCATGAATTTTTTTGATGCATCAGTGAATAAAAATGAGGAAAAAACGTCTATTGTTATAGAGGAATTAGGAGTATGCCTAGAGATAGACAGTAAGACTCCGAAAGAGGAAAAAATTATAGCAGGAATCCGGCCGGAGAATATTATTGTGACTGAAGCTGAAAAAAATGGAGTAAAAATGCAGGTAGATCATTCTGAGCTGATGGGAACGGAGACGATTCTTCATTTGATAAGGAATGATTTAGAGTTAAGGTGTAAGGTTCCGACAGAAGATTATCGGGGAGAAAAAGAAGTGAATATACAGTTCGATAAGGAAAAAATACATTTTTTTAGTAAGATAACGGAACAGAATCTGGGTCTTTGCTGCAGCGGAGTGAGAATAGGCTGTTTACCTGGAGTTCTGCACAGTTAAGAAGTGTGTCTTCTTCAAAATCCGGAAGTCCTCTTTCGAGAATAACAGAGTATCCAGTAAAATATCTTTATCTGTAATTTTTGTATTAGAAATAATAGTTTTGAATGTAATCGGCAGCATGGTATAGTTCGAAAGACCTGATACGAGTCCTAGCTGTTGATTTGGGTTTACCAGGTTATTTACACATGAAATCATGACGTTCTCCGATTGTGTTATCTGATTGCGGAGCATATAGGTTCCGATGAAGCCCTCTGAGATATATTCTCCTGTATATAAGCCGCCGCAGTCTCCGGGGCGGTTTATATCCTTAACGTCATTAAACAGCTGGGCTTTATATTTATTATTATGGTTTATAGATGGATGGCGTTCGATAATACTTTGCACAATCAGCTTTTTAGGGCTGTCGTAGGTATACATATATAAGATTTCTGTGGACGAAGCATAGGTATATTCTTCTTCTGCAGAATCAAGATTTCCTCCAAGTAAAAGAGAAGGAGAGACGTTGAAAATGTGCGCCAGCTCCATGAAGGTAGGCATATCGAGAGATATGCAGCCTTTTTCGTATTTCGAAACTGTAGAAATGCTTTTGTGCAGCTTCTCAGACAGCTCTTTTAAGGTCATATTATATGCAGTTCTATATTTTCTTATGTTGTTCCCAATGATTTCGTCGATATTCATAACAATTTTCTTTCCTAAAAATCAATTTTTTTATCAAACATGCACAATAAAATTTGGAAATTTTAAAATTCTATTATACAAAGTGATTTTTATATTTTATTTATAATATCATGTGATATATTTTCGTGTCAAGAAAATAGGAGCTATTTGCTTTATCAATATTTGAATAATAAAATGGACATAGTTCTATAATAAAGATTAGGATGGCATGTAAAAATGTAGAAAAAGGAGGAGATGGAAATGAAGGTAGAAGAAAGACTGCTGAAGTACATAGCAGTAAAAACTCCCTGCGATGAAGACAAGGAGACGGTTCCTACAACAAGGTGTCAATTTGATTTGGCAGAAATTCTTGTAAACGAATTGAAGGAACTTGGAGTTGAGAATGCTCAGCTTGATGAGAAATGCTTTGTTTATGGAACTATTCCTGCGACAAAAGGATATGAGGACAAAAAGAAAATCGGATTTATCGCGCACATGGACACGGTTTCGGAGTTCTGTGAGGGGGAGATTAATCCAATCTGCACTCCGAATTACAATGGAGAAGATATGGAGCTTGGAACAAGCGGACGCGTGCTCAGTATAAAAGATTTTCCGCATCTTAAAGAATGTAAAGGGCGTACGCTGATTACCTCTGATGGAAATACAATTCTTGGTGTAGACGATAAAGCCGGAATCGCAGAGATAATGCAGATGATTGAAATTCTTCGTGATGAAAATATTCCGCATGGCCAGATCAGTGTAGCATTTACTCCGGATGAAGAATGCGGAAGCGGAGCAGCACATTTTGATTTCCAGAAATTCGGTGCGGAGGCAGCCTATACGCTTGACGGAGACGGAGAAGGCGAGATTCAGTATCAGAATTTTAATGCATGTGAAGCAAGATTTGAGATAGAAGGCAAAAATGTACATCCCGGTTCTGCAAAGGATGTAATGATCAATGCAGTCCTGATCGCGGCAGATATTAATAATATGCTTCCTAGATATGAAACTCCTAGATATACAGAAGGGTACGAGGGGTTTTATCATCTGCTGAATATACATGGTGACGAAGGGCATGCAGTTTCTGAATATATTATCCGGGACCATGATGCGGGCAGTTTTGAGGCAAGGAGAAGTACGCTTCGCCATATTGAGAAGAGTCTGAATGAGATCTGGGGTGAAGGGACTGTTAAGCTTGAATTGAAGGATGAGTATAGAAACATGGAAGGCATTATCAAAGAACACATGTATTTGATTGAGAATGCAAGAAAAGCATGTAAGGCAGCCGGTGTGCCGGAGGATATCTCTCCGATACGCGGAGGTACAGACGGGTGTAAGCTGTCCTTTAAGGGTCTTCCCTGCCCGAATCTTGGAACAGGCGGACACGGGTATCATGGTCCGCTGGAGCATGCGACAGTAGAAGGCATGGAAGCGGCAGTTAGAATTGTTGTAGAGCTGGTTAAGATTTTTGCAAATGAATAAAGGAAAAGGAAGAAGAGAGATGGAAGAAAAAAAGAAGAAAAAATTGTCGTTCCCGACAGCCCTGACAGTATTGTTTATCGTGTTGATTTTTGCTGCACTTTTGACAGCTGTTGTGCCGGCGGGATTATATTCAAAATTAACCTATAATGCGCAGAGCGATATGTTTGAGGTTACCACGCCGGATGGAGAGATTACGGAGATGGAGCCGACGCAGGAGTCACTGGATGAGCTTGGAGTGACAGGAAATCTGGATAAGTTCCTGGATGGGAGTATCAGTAAGCCGATTGCAGTACCTGGGACGTATGAAAAGGTAGACCAGACACCCCAGGGAATTTTTGAAATTCTTTTGGCTCCAATCAGCGGAGTTTATGATACAATAGATATCATACTTTTTGTATTTGTACTGGGCGGCTGTATCGGCGTGTTGAATTATATGGGTGCATTTAATGCGTCTATTGCAGTTTTATCAAGGGTGACAAAGGGGAAAGAGTATATTCTGATTATCCTGATTACGATTATTATCGCAGCCGGCGGCACTACATTCGGGCTTGCAGAGGAGACGATTGCGCTGTATCCGATTTTAGTACCGGTGTTCCTGGCAGCAGGGTATGACGTTATGGTTTGTATCGCAGCTATCTATATGGGATCTTCTATCGGTACTATGTTCCCGACGATTAATCCGTTTTCTGTTGGAAATGCTTCCAACGCTGCTGGAATCAGCCTGGCGGAGGGAATGGGAATTCGTTTTGTGGCATTGGCGCTTGGAGTTCTCATTACACTGATTTATATTTTGCGGTATGCAAAGAAAGTAAAAGCAGATCCAACAAAGTCTATCTGTTATGACCAATATGAATACCATATGAAAAAATTTGGACATCAGGGAGAAGTACCTGAATTTACAGGAAGAATGAAGCTGTCTCTGATTGTGTTTGGCGTTTCCTTTGCAGTTCTCGTATGGGGGCTTGTATCAAAGGGCTGGTGGTTTGACAGTATGACATCTCTGTTCCTGGCATGTGCAATCCTTCTTGCATTTACTTCAGGAATTGGGGAGAAAAACTTTATGGATCAGTTTATCGGAGGAGCAGCGGATCTGATGAGTGTAGCGCTTGTTGTAGGTGTGGCACGCGGAATCAATATTATTCTGGAAAACGGTATGGTATCCGACACAATTCTTGAGTTCTTCTCAGGAGCAATCAGTGGAATGAATCCGGTAGTATTCATTATCCTGATGATGCTTGTGTTTATTGTACTTGGATTCTTTATCTCCTCTTCCTCAGGACTTGCAGTTTTGTCTGTTCCGATTATGGCGCCTCTTGCCGATACGGTAGGAGTTTCCAGAGCAGCAATTGTTTCCGCATATGCTTACGGACTTGGACTTATTTCCTTTATTACTCCTACAGGACTTGTACTTGCATCGCTTGCGATGGTAGAGGTTACTTATGATAAGTGGATAAAATTCATTATGCCTCTCATGGGAATAACCGCCGGCTTCAGTGCAGTTATGCTTGTAATACAGCTGTTCATATGATACCCAGAGATTCAAAGTCCCGTGCTTCATGCTTGCATGAAAGCACGGGACCTTGAATCTCGCAAAACATGAGAAAGGAGCCCGATAGGGCGGAATTCGAATGTTTTAAAAGAATTGCGAGAGCACAAAGTGCGGAGCAATTCGTGGGTATGCCGCAGAAAAAAGAGAAAGGAGTTTAGTGAAGGTGGATTTTGAGGCAAAAATAAGAGAAGACAGAGAGAGTTTGGTCGAAGATATCAAAAAGCTGGTATCTATCAACAGTGTAGAAACGGATCCGGAAGAAGGTATGCCATTTGGAAGGGGGCCGGCAGAAGCGCTTCAGTGTTTTTTGACGCTGGCAGAAGAGATGGGTTTTCAGACGGAGAATTTTGATAATTATGCCGGACACATTGACTTTGGGGAAGGTGACGAGACGGTCGGAATTCTGGGACATATGGATGTAGTGCCGTGTGGGGACGGCTGGGTATGTGATCCGTTTTGTCCGGAAGTGATTGACGGAAAGCTATATGGACGAGGTGTTCTGGATAATAAAGGACCTATGGCGGTTTGTCTTCATGCGCTTAAGATTCTGAAGGAAATGGGACTTCCGTTAAAGAAGAAAGTGCGTATGATTATAGGTGCAAACGAAGAGACAAACTGGGGATGTGTAGATTACTATTTTAACAAGAAGAAGATAACACCTCCGCAGATTTCCTTTACACCAGATGCAGAGTTTCCGTTGAAGCATGGAGAAAAGGGAGTATTTCAGTATCAGCTTGTAACGGATATAAAGGAAAATATTGTTTTAGAGGGCGGAAATGCATATAACTCTGTAGCGGAATATGCGTATGCCCTGCTTCCGCAGGAGACGGAGGCAAAGGTAGAGGCCGGTATTGAAGCATGGGGAAAGGATACAGGCTGCCGCTATGAGTACAGCATCGAGGACGGAAGACTTAAGCTGGAAGCGTTTGGATTTGCAGCACATGCGGCAAATCCGCAGAAGGGAACCAACGCAATTACCGGAATTATGAAGGCGGTGCAGGATTTAGCGCTTGGAAGCGAGCTCTCGGATATTGCAGATTTTTATATGGAGAAGATAGGCTTTAATCTGTATGGAGAAAATATTGGTATAGGTCTTGAAGATGAGGTTTCAGGACGGTTAAGTTTTAATGTGGGCAAAGTAGAGACGACAGATGGAAAGATCCTATTTTCCATTGATAATCGCGTACCTGTTTCCTACAAATGTGAGGAAGCGCAGAAGCTTGTGGAAAAGGAACTTGAGGGTACAAGATTCAGGTTTGAAAATCCGCAGGCTACAGAATCTATCTATGTTCCAAAGGACAGCTTTCTTGTAGAGACGCTTATGGAAGTCTACAAGGATGTAACAGGGGATGCAGATGCAGAGCCGCAGGTAGACGGTGCCTGCTCTTACGCAAGGGCGCTTGATAACTGTGTGGCGTTTGGCGCAATCCTGCCTGGCCAGCCAGATCTGATGCATCAGAAGAATGAGTATCTGGAGTTAGAGCAGCTTAACATGTGGATGAAAATATATTTGGAAGCTATCTACAGACTGGCAAAATAAAGAAATTATAAACAGATGAAAAGAAGAAGCTCTAGGTGCGTTCTCTGATTGCAAAGGTATGCTGTGATTAGGGAGAGATGCTTAGAGCTTTTCACTTTTAAGAAATTATACAGCAGATTGGGATTCGCATTATGTCAATTTGGGTGATATATGCCCGGACAGCTTGTGTTTATAAAGGTATACAGGTATAATAGATAAGCTGAAAGCAATATATTTTTTTGTGTATATGAAAAAGGAGACAAAGGAGAAAGGATGACGGAGGTTAAAAAATACAAAGGCTCGTTTCGAAAGGCAGCAGTGCGTGTGATGGTGTACGGCCTGCTGCTTGGATGCGTTTTGGATTTTGTTTCTGTTTTTTTGATGATGGGAATACCCAGTTATCTGGCTTGGAGGCTTTACGGACTCTTTCGGTGGCCGGCAGGGTTTTTCTTTGGTATAATTGTCAGTGCAGGAATTATATTTTCGATGCGGACTGTTGTGGAGATTGAAGGAGAGAAAATTCATATCAGCAGATTTAGACGCGGGGAATCCTTTTGGCTGGAGCAGTTTATAAACTCTTCTGTCAGCAGAAAGGATCATATCGGTTCCTTCATTAAATATACGACGGTAAAGTGCTGGCTTATCTTTGATACTACGAATGAAGTAAAAAGATGCCGTCTTTATGGGTTTGGCGAGCAGGATCTGGAGGCTGTGCTTGAGGCTGTCCGGAGCCGACAGGCAGAATGTCTGACAGATGAAGAGAAAGCAGAAATTATACAGGAATATGAGAGGGAGGCGTCGGAGGCTCTGATACATGGAGAGGAAGGCGGCAATGAGTATTGGTTTCCGTCAGAGATACTGATTAAGAAGGAGAAAAAATGTCTGGGCCGGATTTCGCTGGTGACGCTTGCAGCGGCGGCAGCAGCTGCGATACTGGACGCACAGGCGATCCTTGTAAGGAATACGTTCAGCCTTCAGCTAATGTTTCTTACAATGTGTGTATTTATGCTGGTATGTCTGGTAATTGCACTAGGTGCTGGACTGGCCGTGAAAAAAAGGATTTGTGCAGAGAGGATCATTATAGAGGGAGAGTTTCTTTGGGTAGGGGGGCGTAATTACTCTTATTCAGGGATACAAAAAATCCGGCTGACCTCGCCGCGAAGAAGAAGCAGCTCCGTGTTTCCGGTACAGCGTTACATGTATGTAGCATCTGAAGGAAAAACAGAGAAGTATTGGCTCGGCTCGGAGGTCTCCTTCGGCTGTTATGGTATGTTCTGCAGAAGCCTGGAGCTGGCGATGGTCAGGTATCCGGATAAATTAAAATATAAGTAAAGGAGTGTACAGGAAAGGTGGATATGAAGAGAAGTCTTGAACAGAGGCTGGGGACAACAATACAGCAGGCAGATGACAGAGCAGTATATGACGCACTGCTTGCATATACGAAGGAGCGGCTGGAGAAGGTACCGGCAATAAAGGGAGAGAAAAAGGTATATTATATATCTGCAGAGTTTTTGATTGGTAAGCTTTTGTCTAACAACTTGATTAATCTTGGAATTCGAAATGAGGCTGCCGGGCTTTTGAAGCAGAACGGAAAGAATTTGGAGGAAATCGAGGAATATGAGCCGGAACCGTCACTGGGAAACGGTGGTCTGGGAAGATTAGCGGCATGCTTCCTGGACTCCATTGCTACTCTTGGTCTTCCGGGAGACGGTATTGGGCTGAATTATCATATGGGACTTTTCAGGCAGGTGTTTGAAAACCGCAGGCAGAAGGAGACGCCGAATCCGTGGCTTGAAGAAAACAGCTGGCTTACAGATACAGGAATCCGTTTTCAAGTACAGTTTAAAAATTTTTCTCTTACATCGAAGCTGTATGACATAGATATAGCAGGGTATGATAGTGGAAAGAACAAGCTGCATCTTTTTGATGTGGAAGGATTAGATGAAGGTATCATTTCAGAGGGCATATCCTTTGATAAGAAAGATATTGAGAAAAATCTGACTTTGTTTCTATATCCGGATGACAGCGACAGAGAAGGACATCTTCTGAGAATCTATCAGCAGTATTTTATGGTGAGCAGCGGTGCTCAGCTTATTCTAAAAGAACTGGAGGAGCAGGGGCGCGATCTGCGGAAAATGTATGACTATGCGGTAATTCAGATTAACGATACGCATCCGTCTATGATAATACCGGAGCTAATCCGTCTGCTTACACAACGCGGAATAGCATTTGATGAAGCGGCGGAGATTGTATCCCGTACCTGTGCATACACGAACCATACGATTTTGGCAGAGGCACTTGAGAAGTGGCCGGTCTCCTATCTGGAGGAGGCTGTACCGTATCTGATGCCGATTATAAGAAGGCTGGATGAAAAGATAAAAGAGCTCTATTCTGATGAGCAGACAGCAATCATTGATAAAGAAAACCGTGTCCACATGGCGAATATGGATATTCATTATGGATTCAGTGTAAATGGAGTTGCCGCACTGCATACAGAGATTCTTAAGAGCTCTGAACTAAAGCAGTTTTATGCTGTCTATCCTGAGAAGTTTAATAATAAGACAAATGGAATTACCTTCCGCCGGTGGCTGATGCACTGTAATTCGAGACTTTCTGCATACATTACAGAGCTTATTGGTGAAGGGTGGAAAAAGGATGCGTCAAAGCTCGAAAGACTGATGAAATATACAGAGGATATACAGGTATTAGAAAAGCTTCATCAGATTAAGGCGGAAAATAAGAGGAATCTTAAGCGGTATTTAAAGGAAACACAAGGACTGGAAGTATGCGAAAAATCTATTTTTGACATACAGGTAAAAAGACTTCATGAATATAAACGCCAGCAGATGAATGCATTGTATGCAATCTATAAATACCTGGAAATCAAGGGCGGAAAGAAGCCGAAACGACCCATTACTATGATATTTGGCGCAAAGGCGGCTCCTGCGTATACAATAGCGAAGGATATCATTCATTTGATTTTGTGTCTGCAGGAGTTGATTCAGAGGGACTCTGAGGTGAATCCGTATCTGAATGTGATTATGGCGGAAAATTATAATGTGACGCTGGCAGAGTATCTGATACCGGCATGTGATATCTCTGAGCAGATATCACTGGCATCTAAAGAAGCCTCCGGAACCGGAAATATGAAGTTTATGCTGAACGGTGCCGTTACGCTTGGAACAGAGGATGGAGCGAATGTAGAGATTCATGAACTGGTGGGAGATGAGAATATCTATGTATTCGGCAAATCCAGTAAAGAGGTAATAGACCTTTATGAGAGCGGTGGATACCGGGCAGTGGATTATTATATCTGTGACGAGCAGATACGAACCTTGATTAACTTTATTATCAGCCCCCAGATGCTGAAAATCGGAGATACCTATCAGCTTCTGAGACTGCATGCGGAGCTGATTCAGAAGGACTGGTTTATGACCCTTCTGGATCTTAAGGAGTATATTGCTGTGAAAAACCATGCATATGAGGAGTATGAGGATGAAAAGGCATGGAGTAGAAAAATGCTGGTAAATATCGCGAAAGCAGGGTATTTTTCATCAGACAGGACGATTGCAGAGTATAACAAAGATATATGGAGGCTGTAGATGGAAAGCATAGAAATTGAAATAAGCTGTAGATTAAATGTAGCAGAGTAACGGCTGCTTACAAGGAGGAGTGTTATGTCTGACAAAAGGAAATGTGGCATATTGCTGCCTGTAAGCAGCCTGCCGTCAAAATATGGAATCGGCTGTTTTGGAAAGGCTGCGTATGAGTTTGTAGATAATCTAGTAAAATCAGGGCAGAGTCTTTGGCAGATTTTACCGCTTGGCCCGACCAGCTATGGAGATTCTCCTTATCAATCATTTTCCACATTTGCGGGGAATCCGTATTTTATCAGTCTGGAGAATTTGATAGAGGAAGGAGTTCTTACGAAGGCGGAGTGTGACGAGGCAGATTTTGGAGGTAATCCGGCAAAGGTAGATTATGCAAGGCTGTATAAGAAGAGATTTCCGCTTTTGCGTAAGGCGTATGAAAGAAGCAGGATTACGGAAAATCCAGAGTTCATAAATTTTGAAAAAGAGCAGCAGTACTGGCTTTCAGATTATGCACTTTTTATGGCAGTTAAAGGACGGTTTGCCGGACTTCCCTGGAGCGAATGGGCACAGGATATTCGTCTGCGGCAGCAGAATGCATTGGATTATTACAGAGAAGAGCTGTATTTTGATATTGAGTTTCAGAAATATATGCAGTTCAAGTTCTACGAGCAGTGGCGGAAGCTGAAAGCATATGCAAATGAGAAGGGTATACAGATTATCGGGGATATTCCCATATATGTTGCTATGGACAGTGCAGATACCTGGGCCTCGCCTGAGCTTTTTAAGCTGGATGAAAATAACTGTCCAATACAGGCGGCAGGCTGTCCGCCAGATGCATTTTCAAAGACAGGCCAGCTGTGGGGGAATCCGCTTTATAACTGGGAGATACACAAAAGAACCGGATTTGACTGGTGGGTGAAGAGGATTGCTCACTGCTTTACCATGTACGATGTGCTTCGGATCGATCATTTTAGAGGATTTGATGAATATTATGCAATTCCGTATGGTGATACGACGGCAGAGAATGGATGGTGGGAAAAAGGACCGGGAATGGATTTATTTCGTACGATTTCCGGGCGTCTGGGAGAGCGCAGCATCATAGCAGAGGACTTAGGCTATATGACAGATTCCGTAAAGCAGCTTGTATATGACAGCGGTTATCCGAATATGCGTGTACTGGAATTTGCCTTTGATGAACGGGATACGGGAAATGCGTGCGATTATCTTCCGCATAATTATCCGAAGAATTGTGTAGTCTATACGGGAACTCATGATAATGAAACGCTGAGAGCCTGGTTTCAGAATATTACGCCTAGAGAGCGAAAGATGGTGCGCAATTATCTCCATAATTTTCACTCAGATGACAAGGAAATCTGCCGGGATTTGATCTGTCTGGCACTTAGAAGTGTGGCAGATACCTGTATGGTCCCGATGCAGGATTATCTAGGACTTGATGATAAGGCCAGGATGAATCAGCCCTCTACGCTTGGGAAAAACTGGAAATGGAGGCTGCGTGAGGGGGAGTTTAGTAAGGAGCTTCAGGAAGAGCTGTGCGGGCTTGCGAGAATATATGGGAGGAAGTAGGCAGGATTTATGAAAATTATAATTTCCCCCGCAAAGAAAATGAATACAAATACAGACCTTTTGTGCTGCAGTGCTCTTCCGTCTTTTTTAGAAAAGACAGAAGAGCTTATGCAGTGGATGCAGGGTCTTTCTTTTTCTCAGGCAAAAATGCTGTGGTGCTGCAGTGACAAAATTGCGGAGCTTAATTTTAACAGGTTAAGGAATATGAATCTTAAGGAGAAGCTGACTCCGGCGTTGATTTCCTATGAAGGTATCCAATATCAGTATATGGCGCCGGAAGTATTCTCCAGAAAGGAATGGCAGTATGTACAAGGGCATCTAAGGATTCTTTCAGGATTTTACGGAGTACTTAAGCCTCTGGATGGAGTGGTTCCGTACAGGCTTGAGATGCAGGCAAAAGTCAGAGCAGGAGGTGTAAAGAACTTGTATGATTTTTGGGGTGAGAGGCTTTATGAGGAGGTTGTTTATGAAAGGGGGACAGATAAGGAACGAGGAAGCAGAAGAAACGTAATTGTCAATCTTGCTTCCAAAGAGTACTCCCGGTGTGTGGAACAGTATCTAAAGCCGGAGGATAAGTATATTACCTGTGTTTTTGGGGAATACAAAGCCGGCAGAGTTATCCAAAAGGGTACGGCGGCAAAGATGGCACGGGGTGAGATGGCGCGGTTTATGGCTGAGAATGCGGTTAAGGAGCCAGAGACGATGAAAGAGTTTAACAGGCTTGGTTATTGTTTCGAGAGTAAGCTTTCATCGGATACAGAATATATATTTTTAAAAAGTGCTGTTTAACCGTTGACTTTGACGCAGCGTCAAAAGCTGTCCTTCAAAGGAGCCGGAGGAGAAGATTTGAGAATGGAGTACAGTATACGTGAACGACCAGAGCTTTCGGGAGTGGTGATTAGGCGTGCATATAGAACTTGGAAAGTTGCCAAAAGGAATATATGCCAAAGCAGACGTAAAAAATGTAAAAGGCTGTCGAATACAGGCGATAACTTTTTGCATTTTTCGCGGCAGCATTATTGATTCCGTAAGGCAGGAAAGCTATAATCGGTTATGAAAAATAAACAAAAGAAAGGAAGATATTATGCGGAAAAACGACGAAGAATTGAAAAGATTGGTTTTTGAGTTAATGAATGGTTTACTGGATTTGGAACGTTACCCTGTAGAAGAAAGTCAATATGTGAAAAATGAATTTTCTGTAGGCGCATTTTGTGAAGAGATGTATGGAAAAGTTTATAATGCAAATCGTCGTTTGTGTGAACGGCTGGGCGTAGAAGAGGATGGTGATATAGAAAGTATTATATCTAATCTGATGGATATCGGAGAATATTTAGCATTAAAGATGTATGATTATGGAAAACTTTTTTCAGCTTTGCCGGTTTAAGCTAGTCATAAAAAGATAAAGAATATATAAAGGACAGTACCACTGTATATATTATATGTGTTGTATACAGAGGGCTGTCCTTTTTTTGTTGTAAAGTAAATGTTTTCATATCCCGTAAACCAAAACTTTAGGCGGCAGGTTTATTTCCCGCGCATATTTTTCAATACCTCAATCAGCTCAAGGTCATCTGATGAAAGCTTTAGGTTTGAACAGTAATTTTTTCCTTCTAAAGTTGTAACCGTGATTTCAATAATTGTTCCCTCCTGAAGGGCTTCTTTTGATATGGCATTTAAAAATGCCGGGAATTTCGGATGACGTTTCTGGAAATGAGACATCTCCTCCTTTAACTTTTGTATCATAGCTATCTGGTTAAAATTCATGTTCATGGTTTTATTTCTCCTGTTTTTATTCAGCAGGCAGTGAACTGGTATTTTTATTTCATTATAACAGTTTTGGCAGGCTGTCCTGCGTATTCTCTTTTCATATATAGTATACGGAACTTATTGTGCTTTGACAAGATGTAATGGATTTGTTAATATAACAGACAAATACAAAGGAGAAAAACAGATGGAAAAGCTTAAGAAGATTTTGGAACATATTTTTATAGACGGGTTAAGCGCGATGGCACAGGGGTTGTTTGCGACACTGATTATAGGAACTATTGTTCAGCAGATCGGGCTGTTAATCGGAGGAGAAGCAGGAGATATGATATATGTGCTCGGCAAGGTGGCAGCTTCACTTACCGGAGCCGGAATTGCTGTGGCGTTAGCTTACCGGTTTAAGGAAGGAGCGCTTGTAGTTGTGTCGGCGGCAGCGGCAGGCATGGCAGGCGGTTTTGCGGGAAAGCTTTTGGCCGGAGAGGTCCTTATGGATGGTGCGGTAGTGTATGCCGGACCGGGGGAGCCGCTGGGAGCTTTTATTGCAGCATATGTGGCGGTTGTATTTGGGCATCTGGTGTCCGGCCGGACGAAGGTGGATATTTTAGTTACGCCTATTGTGTCAATCGGGACTGGTTCGGCGGTGGGTCTGATTCTCGGACCGCCGATTTCAGGGTTTATGACGTGGCTTGGTTCTATTATCAACTGGGGGACGGAGCAGCAGCCGTTTTTAATGGGAATCATCGTATCGGTTCTTATGGGAATGATATTGACGCTTCCCATCAGTTCTGCGGCACTTGGGATTATTTTGAATCTGTCTGGAATTGCAGCGGGGGCTGCGACGATAGGCTGCTGCTGTAATATGGTAGGTTTTGCAGCGGCAAGCTATCGGGAAAATAAGATTGGAGGGGTTCTGGCACAGGGAATCGGTACCTCCATGCTTCAGGTGCCCAATATTGTAAGAAAGCCGGTAATCTGGCTTCCGGCAATTCTTTCAAGTGCAGTGCTTGGTCCGGTCGGAACGATGCTGCTTCATATGACGAGTAACGCCACAGGCTCAGGAATGGGGACGGCAGGACTGGTCGGCCAGATTATGACATGGCAGACTATGATACAGACAGAGCCGGCAGCAGCTGTTTTGGCTAAGATATTGGTAATCCAGATACTTCTTCCGGCAGTAGTGACATTGGCGATATCTGAATTTATGCGGAAAAGGGGCTGGATAAAATTTGGAGATATGAAGCTTGAATTATAAAAAGAATCCGATGCGGAGAGAAAAGGCTGGAGGGGAAAATTAAGTGCGGAGAGAAATAACAGGAGCGCTCAGGAGGATAGCATGGCAGAGACGGGAAAAATACATATTTATTATGGCTGCGGAAAGGGAAAGACGACAGCAGCAGCAGGTCTGTCTGTCCGGGCAGCAGGAAGCGGTCTTCGGGTACTCATCTTTCAGTTTTTGAAGGATAATACATCGAGTGAACGTAAAATATTGGAAAGTATATCTAATATAACCTGTGTTTCCGGGTGGAATCATATGAAATTTTCAAGCCAGATGAGTATAACAGAAAAAATGGAGCTTACATGTTATAATGAGAAGATTCTTGATGAGATTGAAAAGTCCTGTGCTTCTTTCGATGTACTTTTTCTTGATGAGGTTTTGTGTGCGGTAAAACTTGGTTTGTTAAGTGAAGGGCGTTTGTTAGAATTGCTTAAAAGAAAACCGAAGGGACTGGAGGTTATTCTTACCGGTCATGAGGTGTCTCAGGAAATTTTTGATATGGCGGATTATGTTACAGAGATGAGAAAGATAAAGCATCCATATGATAAGGGTATTACAGCCCGCAGAGGAATTGAGTATTAATCCGAGACTGTAAAAAAGTAACAAATGGCGCCTCCAGAATATTAAATAATTGTGAAGTTTGATACAAAGCCGTTAAAATATGTTATACTAAAAACTGTACGGAATTCACTCTTCGGGTAAGAGAGGAGAGGAAAGTAGATGCAGAATGCAATTAAAAGTTATGAAGATGTAGACAGCTGGAAGACCGTGATGTTCTTGTATAATTCGGCACTGAAGGAAGTAGGGACAAAGCTTGAGATATTAAATGATGAATTTCAGCATGTTCATCAATACAATCCTATAGAGCATATCAAGACAAGAGTAAAATCGGCAGAGAGTATTGTAAAAAAACTAAAAAAGCATGGACAGGAAACCTCCATTGAAAATATGGTAAAATATGTAAATGACATTGCAGGTGTACGCCTTATATGTTCTTTTACTTCTGATATTTACCGTCTGGCAGAAATGATTGGCAATCAGAGTGATTTAAAGGTGCTGTCAATCAAAGATTACATAAAGAACCCGAAGGAAAGCGGCTATAAAAGCTATCATATGCTGGTATCCGTACCGATTTTTTTGTCAGACAGTGTGGTAGACACAAAAGTAGAGATACAGATTCGGACGATTGCAATGGACTTCTGGGCAAGTCTCGAACACAAGATATATTATAAATTCGAAGGAAATGCGCCAGAGTATATCAGCCGGGATTTGAGGGAATGTGCGGAGATGGTATCCAGTCTGGATGACAGAATGTTGATGCTTAATGAAGCAATTCAGAAGTGCCTGGCCGAAGCATGAATGTTTTCTTTTAATGGACATGTAAAAATTTAGAAGGAGATTTATGAGATATCACAATATACGGAAAGGCATATTTTTAGAACGTCCGAATCGTTTTATTGCCTATGTGGAGGTGGGCGGGAAGCGTGAGACGGTTCATGTGAAAAATACCGGAAGATGTACAGAGCTGCTGGTGCCGGGAGCCTGCGTTTATATACAGGACTGCCGGAATCCGGCGAGAAAGACACGCTGGGATTTGATTGCGGTTATGAAAGGGAAACGTATTATTAATATGGATTCCCAGGCCCCGAATCAGGCAGTGCGGGAGTGGCTTGAGTCAGGGGGATTGTTTTCTGATATTGACTGTGTGCAGGCAGAGTATACCTATGGAAATTCCAGGATTGATTTGTATGCAGAATCAGGGGCTCAAAGGATTCTGATTGAAATAAAGGGTGTGACACTGGAAGAAGACGGAACGGCAATGTTTCCGGACGCACCGAGCGAGCGTGCCGTAAAGCATGTAGAAGAGCTTCGAAGAGCAGTAAAGGAAGGGTATGAGGCATATATTTTTTTTGTGATTCAGATGAGGGAAGTGCGTTGCTTTATTCCGAACAGAAGGACGCATCCAATGTTTGCAGAAGCACTTGAGCGGGCGGCAGAGGAGGGCGTCCATATTCTTGCCTATGACTGTGATGTGACAAAGGACAGTATCCAGATTGCGGACAGAGTTTTGGTGTCTCTTGAAAATCCGATATTAGATGTAGACAAATTGCTGAAATGGTATGATGAGAACCGACGCGAGCTTCCCTGGAGAAATACGAAGGAAGCATATCATATCTGGGTATCCGAGATCATGCTCCAGCAGACAAGAGCATCTGCAGTAATACCATATTACAAGAGATTTTTAAAAGAGCTTCCGCAGGTAAAGGATTTGGCGGAAGCAGAGGAGGACAAACTCTTAAAGCTATGGGAAGGACTTGGTTATTATAACAGAGTGCGCAATATGCAGAAGGCAGCTCGGAAGATTATGATAGATTATCATGGAGAGTTTCCTTGTACGTGTGAAGAGATACAAAAGCTGCCTGGTATCGGGAGCTATACGGCGGGGGCGATCAGTTCCTTTGCATATGGGCTTCCAGAGCCCGCGGTGGATGGGAATGTACTTCGTGCAGCAGCAAGAATCACAGCAGATGACGGTGACATTATGAAGCAGGCTGTCAGAAAACGTATGGAGGAAAAGCTTCGTGCTATAATTCCTGCAGACAGGGCAGGAGATTTTAATCAGGCATTAATAGAGCTGGGAGCATTGGTATGTGTACCGAATGGAGCGCCGAGGTGTGAAGAATGTCCGGTGCATGCATACTGTGAGGCCAGGAAACAGGGGCGGATAGAGGAGCTTCCGGTTCGTTCTAAGGCGAAAAAGCGAAAAATAGAAAAGAAAACAATTCTGGTTTTTCGTGATGAAAATCAGATTGCTGTTTGTAAGCGTCCGTCAAAGGGGCTTCTTGCAGGACTTTATGAGCTGCCGAATATTCCAGGGCATTTAAAGCTCCAGGAGGTAACGGTTTACTGCAGAGAAATAGGGCTTATGCCGGTGCGCATAAAGAAGCTTTCTTCCGCAAAGCATATATTCAGTCATGTTGAATGGCATATGACAGGATATGAGGTGCAGGTGGATGAGCTGGAAAAGACGAATCAGAAGGGGTATCTGTTCATACATCCGGAAGAGATTCAGAAGCTGTATCCGATTCCTTCGGCATTTGAGATGTATATGCCAAAGACCTGATATCAAGACGACCGGCATTAAAGCCGGTCGTTGTTGTCTCTCATGGTTTTGTATTCTGCGACGGAGCGGTCAAAGCCCTCGATATGAGTATAGAACCATTTGATTACATTTTCCTCTACTTTGCTTACAAAAGCATCGGTAGGTCCTTCTTCCTCCTGAAGCATCTCGTCTAATTCCTTGATTGTCTGCTTGAATCCTTCGTGTATTGCTTTATGCTCTTCATAATTCGGATACCCGATTTCCCGCTGAAGCTTTTCCTCAGCGCTGAAATGGAAATCTGTGTAGTCTGCCAGATAATCCAAAGTATTGACGGCAGTTACCTTTCCGTTTTCCTGTTCACAGCTGTCTAAAAGTTTGTTGATTCTGTCGATTAATTCTTTGTGCTGGGAATCAATCAGCTCATTGCCTGTAATCAGATTTTCACTGAATTCTGCTCTCATAATCCATAGTCCTCCTCTTAATTTGTATGATTAATATTTATATTGGCTGGTGGGAAAGCTTAGCAGCTTTTCGTCCTTCAGCCGCATATACGAATGGATATATTATACATGCCATCGCAACAGCAGCGATTACATCTGTTACGGAGTGCTGTTTTAAGAACATTGTCGATAGTATAATCAAGCCTGTTAATATATATGAAATATACTGGACCGCTTTGTGTCTCTTCAGGGCGCTGCTGCGCGCAACCGCAATTGCGGCGCCGATAGAATTAAATACATGAATACTCGGCAGTACATTTGTCGGAGTATCTGTGCGGTATAGGAAGCGGACCAGATCAACAAATATATTGTCCCTTATAAAGACAATCGGACGAAGATGAAGTCCGTTCGGAAATACCGTGCAGATAATCAGGAAAATTGTCATCCCGGTACACAAAAAGGCAGCCAGCTGGTAAAAGCCTTTTCTGTCGGTAAAAAAGAAATATCCGGCCGTAACTGTAATGTACACAAACCACAGCAGATACGGCACAATAAAGTACTCTATAAACGGAATATAATCATCCAGCGGAGAATGAATAATAAAGTAGTGAATACTCTCCCGCTTTTCCAGGTACAAAAACCACGGCATATAGATTAACCCGTATAAAAGCACCCACGCGTGACGGTATCTGTGGAGTAAATTTTTTAATCTTGTTATAACTTTCATAAAATCCCTCTTAAAGAAAAACACATCAATTATATATCCTGCAGTATATTTTGCGGCTTACTAAGATATATTCTGGACTTAATCTGCATTATAACATGAAAAAAAAGAATCAACAAGGAAGTTCACGGTTTGTTAATAAATTTCAGGAGATTTTTCAAAAATCTGCATATCGTAATGCTGAATTCCTTCTTTTAGAGCTTTTCGGCTTCTCAGCGTCCATACAGCAAAGGGGGTCCCGAAAAATTTTCGAAGTATTGTAGTAGAAAGCGTAGGGAGATCCGCCATTTTGTAAGAGATAAAATCTGGTCTGCCCCAAAAGTCCACCAGCAAGTGCTTAGCAAGGAAGCAGTGCAGCCAGGGTTTATCCGGACTGCTTTTCACCAGGTTAGAAGAGAGCTGGCCTCTCAGTACGTGAGGGGCATGATCCCGGAACCATTTCAATCCTTCTGGGTTAAAGGACTGTATAAGATAGGGACCGTGGTATTTTTCTAATATCTGATAGGCTCTCTCGCATAAGCGGGTAGAACGGTCTGCCATCTTTAATTCGATAAGAATTGGAACGCGCCCGTCTACAAGAGTAAGGACCTCTTCCAGAAGAGGCATATGTTCTGACGTACCGAGAAGGGATAGACGTCTGAGCTTGGAAGCAGGAAGAGATTCCGGGGTTCCTTTTTTCCGGCAGACGCGGTTTAAAGTATCATCATGAAAGACGATTACCTGATTATCTGAAGTGAGGTGAATATCCAGTTCAATGCCATAATCCTTTTTTACAGCGGCACGGAAAGCGGCCATAGAATTTTCCGGAATCCCTCTTTCTTTACAGTGATACCCGCGGTGAGCGAACATTGTCCCGCGGTATGCTTCCATTCTTTCACGTCTAGAACTGTCTGGGGCGATAGCGGCCAGGTACAGACTCAAGATAAGAACTAAGATAACAATACATGCAATTAACATAATGATAACCTCATATAAAATAGTTTAGATTTTGAGCTCTTATGGGTTTTGCGGAGGGCTGTCAGCTTATACTTAAGGTATCAGCTGCAGATTAACCGTATTTTTTCAGGCTCCAGGGTATAACAGACAGAGTCACTGCGGGTAATCGGTTCTCCGTCTGTATGGATACAGAGATTTGTCTGACTGTGAAGCTTGGCCCGCCGGCAGGTGTAGATATAGACACCCTTAAAACGAGTATGCCATCCTTTAAAGGCAGTAGGGAGAAGCAGAAGTGCTTTAAGCTTCGGCATGTCCGATATGAGAATAATATCCAGAAGATCATCGCCCGGATCGGCAGCGGGACAGAAACGAAAGCCTCCGCCTTCATATCTTTGATTCATAGCCGTCGCAAAAAAAACCTTCTGAAATTTAAGTTTTCTGCTGTCATCCAGGATAAGAGTCATAGAACGAGGTCTTAATGCCAGAATCAAGTAAAGCGCGACTCCTGTATAAGAAAGCTTTCCAAGCTTTAATTTGTTCAGAAAACGTTTGATTCCGGCAGAGGTGTTGTGGAAGCATACCTCGGCATCAAAGCCGATTCCGGAGCTCACTGCAAATCTTCTTACGGTACTGCCGTATGAACATCTGCCGATATTAATGTATGCATAGTTCTCAGGAGATAGTATCTGTTCCAGCATAATAAGAGGATCTTTTACAAGCCCCATAGATCTGGCAAAATCATTGCTTGATCCAATCGGAATATAACCGAGAGTGATTTTTGAAATATTCTGTATTCCATTGACGACCTCATTGATAGTTCCATCTCCGCCGACAATAACCAAAGTCCGTTCCTCTCCACTTTCTGTCAGCTTACAGGCAAATTCCGATGCATGCTCAGGATAACGGGTAAGATAAGCCCGATAGGATATATTCCGAGTCTTTAAGACAGCCTCCACCTGATGCCAGACCTTAAGTCCCAGCCCGGTACGAGCATTGGGATTAACAATAAAAAAGTACATACGCACCTCCTGTTATAGAAGTTTTCTATAAATATAAGAAGTATATTAAAATAAATGATTAGATTTCCTGCAAAGATAGCGTTATAATACAATCACAAGATATTATTGTTTGGTAGTCAGCTACCATATTCCCTTCTATGAAAATCCTTTAAGACCGCTTGCTTGAAGGATTTTTTATTTACTATAACAGCTCGGCCGGAGAAGACATATGCTCGTAATTTGTGCTCGCACAAAATTACGAGCATATGTCTTCTCCGAGAGAGCGCCTTCTTATGAGCAAAAGGAGCCGCGTAAGAGGCGGAAAGCACCGAAGGTGCGGTTTTGCGAATAGCGCGGGCCGAGCGTGCGGAGAAAGGATGTGCTCGCACAAAATTACGAGCATATGTCTTCTCCAAGAGAGCGCCTTCTTATGAGCAAAAGGAGCCGCGTGAGCGGCGGAAAGCACCAAAGGTGCGGTTTTGCGAATAGCGCGGGCCGAGCGTGCGAAGAAAGGATGTGCTCGCACAAAATTACGAGCATATGTCTTCTCCGAGAGAGCGCCTTCTTATGAGCAAAAGGAGCCGCGTAAGAGGCGGAAAGCACCAAAGGTGCGGTTTTGCGAATAGCGCGGGCCGAGCGTGCGGAGAAATATATTAAAACACCCCATCCAGATATCCTTCCAGCGATCGTTTCATATTTCCTTCAAAGTCAGCCTGTCCTCCCTTCAGGCACCATTCAAACACATTTCCGATAACAATCATACGAATATCGGTAGTCATATCCTCCAGATTAATCCGAGGCATAATAATTCCCTCTTTGATACATTTTTCCATATAATTATGAACTGTAACAATCGGATAGGAGCGTTCCGTGCGAATAAGCGGATTCAAAGACTGGTTTTTGGGTGTATAATAATTTGATATAAATTCCACACCCAGTTCTTCGCAGTAGTGTACGTAATTAAGATAAACATATATAATCGCAGATTTTGCTTCCTCTGCGGTTTTGGGAAGATCTAAAAGATCCGGATTAATACTGGGCTGTTCTTCTATATAGTAAGAGAGGAGGTCATCCTTTGTTTTGAAATGGTGATAAAAGCTTCCATTAGATACGCCGGCCTCCTCGCATATATTTTTAATTGATAATTCTTCATATCCTTTTTTTTGGAGAATATGCTTTGCAGCACGAAATATCCTGGCTTTTGTTTCTTTTGATTTTAACTGCTGCTTTGATAATTCTTTCATTTTAAAGAAACTCCTTTAAGGCGTTATGTACAGAGCTGAATATGCTTTGATTATAGCACGAAAAACTACATTTTTCAAGAAAACAGAGCAGGCTCTGAAGGCGGTGGGTGAACTGTGGACTGTAATATTGCATGTGGCGGAGAATTCAGTTATAATGCGAATAGTCATATTTTATTAGGACGATGTGATTTTGTTGTATTCAGGAAACAAGAAAGGGATAAAGTTATGGACATCAATCAAAAAATTACTGAAGAGCTGGCAGTAAAGAGGTGGCAGGTAGATGCTGCAGTAAAATTAATCGACGAGGGCAATACAATTCCCTTTATTGCCAGATACCGCAAGGAAGCAACAGGAACTCTGGATGATGAGCAGCTGAGAAAGCTACATGAACGGCTTACATACCTTAGAAATCTGGAGGAAAAAAAGGAGCAGGTGCTTGGGAGTATTGAAGAACAAGGGAAGCTTACAGAGGAGCTTAGGAATCAGATTCTGGCAGCGGAGACGCTGGTGGTTGTGGAGGACTTATACCGTCCTTACCGTCCGAAGCGCAGGACCCGTGCGACAATAGCTAAGGAGAAGGGACTGGAGCCGTTTGCTGTCCTGATTACACTTCAGAAGGCAGAAGAGCCATTAGAGGTGCTGGCGGAGGCTTATATAGATGAAGAAAAGGATGTGAAGACGGTCCAGGAGGCCATTGCAGGAGCGAAGGATATCATTGCAGAGAGTATTTCTGATGAGGCTGATTACCGGATGTGGATTCGAAAGATTACAATGCAGAAGGGGAAGATTATCTCAGCAGCGAAGGATGAGAAGGAAGAATCCGTTTATGAGATGTACTACGATTTTGAAGAGCCGGTAAGCCGTCTTGCAGGGCACCGTACGCTTGCATTGAACCGCGGGGAGAAGGAAAAGCTTTTGACAGTAAAGATAGAGGCTCCGGAGGAGGATATCATACGATATCTGGAGAAAAAGACGATTCATTCGGACAATCCATATACGACTCCTGTCCTAAGAGAGACGGTGGAGGACAGCTACAGGCGTCTGATTGCACCGGCGATTGAACGGGAGATTCGAAATGAGCTGACGGAGAAGGCGGAAAATGGTGCCATTGAGGTGTTTGGAAAGAATCTGGAGCAGCTTCTTATGCAGCCGCCGATTGTGGGACAGACAGTGCTTGGCTGGGACCCGGCATTTCGTACAGGCTGTAAGCTGGCAGTGGTAGATCCTACAGGCAAAGTAATCGGAACCACAGTTATCTATCCGACAGCGCCTACAACGCCGCAGAAAATACAGGCGGCAAAGGATTTGCTGAAAAAAATTATCAGGAAATATAATATTACATTGATTTCTGTAGGAAACGGAACTGCTTCACGTGAATCCGAGATGTTTATCGTAGAGCTTTTAAAGGAGATTCCGGAAAAGGTTCAGTATGTAATTGTGAATGAGGCGGGAGCTTCCGTGTATTCGGCAAGCAAGCTGGCGAGTGAAGAATTTCCGAAGTTTGATGTAGGGCAGAGAAGCGCCACATCTATTGCAAGGAGGCTGCAGGATCCGCTGGCCGAGCTGGTGAAGATTGACCCGAAGTCCATCGGAGTGGGGCAGTATCAGCATGATATGAATCAGAAGAAGCTGAGTGAGGCTTTATCAGGAGTTGTGGAGGACTGTGTGAATAAAGTAGGGGTAGATTTAAATACAGCGTCTGCGCCGCTTTTATCTTATATCTCCGGCATTACAAGTACGATTGCTAAAAATATTGTTGTCTACCGGGAAGAGAATGGGAGATTTGCAAATCGGAAACAGCTTCTTAAGGTGGCGAAGCTTGGACCTAAGGCTTATGAGCAGTGTGCCGGGTTTATGCGGATTCAGGGCGGTGATAATCCTCTTGACGGGACGAGTGTCCATCCGGAATCCTATGAGGCGGCAGAAAAGCTTCTTAAAAAGCAGGGCTTTGCACCGGAAGACATAAGAGGCGGAAAGCTTACGGGACTTTCGCTGACTATCCGGGATTACAAAAGGCTGGCAAAAGAGCTTGGAGTCGGAGAGATTACGCTTAGGGATATTGTGAAAGAATTAGAGAAGCCGGCTCGTGATCCAAGAGACGAGATGCCGAAACCGATTCTGCGGACAGATGTCCTGGAGATGAAGGACCTGACAGAGGGCATGATTTTGAAAGGGACGGTACGGAATGTAATTGATTTCGGTGTATTTGTGGATATTGGTGTTCACCAGGACGGCCTCGTGCATATTTCTCAGATCACGGATAAAAAATATATTAAACATCCGCTGGAAGCAGTAAGCGTCGGAGATATCGTAGATGTGAAGGTAATGAGCGTAGACCTTAAGAAAAAGCGTATTCAGCTGACAATGAAGGGAATCTCATAATGATAAAAGTATTTTTAGTGGAAGATGAGATTGTAATTAGAAACGGGATCAAGAACAGTATCGAGTGGAAAAAGGAAGGGTATGAATTTGTCGGGGAAGCAGGAGACGGAGAGCTGGCCTATCCGATGATTCTGAAGACAAAGCCCGACATTCTTATCACGGATATCCGGATGCCTTTTATGGATGGACTGGAATTAAGCCGTTTAGTTAAGCAGGAGCTTCCAGATATAAAAATATTGATTTTGAGCGGTTACGATGAGTTTGAATATGCCAAAAGTGCAATTAAACTCAGGGTGGCAGAATACCTGTTAAAGCCGATTTCTTCTGCAAAGCTTTTAGAGGTGCTTAAGGAGGTAACTGTATCTATTTACCAGGAGCGCGAGGAGCGCGAGCTTCTAAAAAAGTACGAGGATGACATGCAGGAGAACAGGCAGTATGAGAAGGCTGAATTCCTGAGCCGTGTGATGTCTCAGAGTCTGTCGGTGCTTGAGATTCTGGAACAGGGAAAGCAGGTGGGAATTGATTTAAGTGCAGGGATGTACAATACAGTTCTGTTGAAAATTTCGAGTTCATCAGGAGATGCAGATGAACAAAAACAGCTGGCAGAGGTATCGGCAAAGGTGGAAAGCCTGCTTGACAGCAAAAGTAATATGCATTATTTCCGGCGTGGAATAGAGGGCTGGGCAGTTTTATGCCTGGCAGAGGATGAAGCGCAGATGAACAATGAGATAGAGGGATTGAGAGAGGAAATCAGGAAAATAGTGGATGAATGCCCGGCTAAAGCAGAGTATTTCGGCGCTGTGGGAAATATTGTGCTCAGGCTTGGAAATGTGAAGGAGTCTATGGAAGAAGCAGAGAGAGTATTTGCATATCGATATCTAAAGGAATGGAATCAGATTATTGATAATGAAGAGATTACGGAGAAGATAGAGGAAAATTCAGAATTGAGTCTAAGCTCTCTGCAGATTGAAAAGATGGACAGAAGGATCACAGAAAAATTTTTAAAGACGGGATTGAAAGGAGAGGGAATTCATTTCATCGACGAGTATTTTGAAAGTCTGGGTAAAAATAATATACAGTCTTTGCTTTTTAGACAATATGTGGCGATGGATATTTACCTGACAGCGGTATCAGTGCTTGAGGGACTTGGCTATGCATCGGAGGAGCTGGTGGTAAGGTGCGGAGATTTTAAGGAGATGGAAAGCGTGCTTTCTACGGTGGAGCAGACGAAGGAGTATCTGAAAAATATTTTAGAAACGACGATTTTTTTGAGGGAAGCCGTTTCAAAGCAAAGATACAGCCAGCTTTTAAAGGAGGCGAAGACGTACATTGAGCAGAATTTTGGAAATGAGGAAATATCTCTGAATACAGTAGCTGCCAGCGTAAATCTTAGTCCAAATCATTTCAGTACGATTTTCAGTCAGGAAACAGGAAAAACATTTATTGAATTTCTTACGGATGTCCGCATGGGAAAAGCAAAGGAACTTCTGCGTTCTACCTCCATGAAGACTGCAGAGATTGCTTATGCGGTGGGATATAAGGATTCACATTATTTTAGTTATTTATTTAAGAAAACGCAGGGGTGTACTCCTAGAGAGTTCCGCTCACAGACATAAGAGGGATAAGATATGTGGAAAAAGATTTCTCCGCTGAAAAAGCGTCTGTATATACTGGTACTGGTGTGTCTGGTGCCGCTGGTAGTTATGATCCTGTATCTGATGATTACGATTAACCGTTTTTCAGACAGGTACGATGCTATTGTAAGCAGAATTACAATGGCGAACACATATAATTTTAATTTTAAGGATGATTTGGATTACATCATGTATATTATTGCGGCAAATGTTGAGCGTGCAGAGGAGCTGGTTGATACGGAACAGCCACATGTAATGATTGACGATGCCAGAAAGATGTTTCAGAATCTGTATGAGATTACAGATGAAGAATATGCGAAAAATCAATTAAAACGGATTCTTAAGAACCTGAATACACTGGAAGACAGGGTAGAGGAGATCGAGGCGGATGCATTTGTCAGCGGCACCTATGATTTGAATATGGAACGGCTGGATGTAAATATACGTATTTTGACGAATCTGATTCAGGAGCAGATTCAGACGTATATTTATGACCAGACAAGAAATCTGGAAGTCCTGCGCGGAGATATTCGGAGGGATGTAAACAGAGCGGTGCAGATGGTCGGTATTATTTTCACAGTGATACTTGCGGCCGCGTTTTTCATCAGCAGGAAGATTATGGTAGGAATTACAGAGCCTATTCGAAATCTATGTGAGGTGACAAAGGTGGCCGGAAGTGGTAACTTCGGTGTCCGTGTGCGGGAGGAGAGCGGAGATGAGCTGGTACAGCTCAGTGTGAGCTTTAACCAGATGGTAGAGCAGATTGGCAATCTGGTAGAAGGCATCCGGGTAGAGCAGATGAACCTCAAGGCTACAGAGCTTAAGCTTCTGCAGGCACAGATTAATCCACATTTTTTGTATAATACACTGGATGCAATTATATGGCTGGCAGAATCGGGTGAAAAGGAACAGGTTGTCTATATGGTAAGCGCCTTGTCGGATTTTTTCCGGACGACTCTGAGTAAGGGAAGGGATTTTGTGTCTGTCGGGGATGAGGAAGTACATATTAAAAGTTATCTGAAGATTCAGCAGTTTCGTTATCGGGACATTTTGGAGTATGAGATACGGATTCCGGAAGAGCTGCACGAATATCAAATACTGAAGATGACTCTGCAGCCATTGGTAGAAAATGCACTCTATCATGGGATTAAAAATAAGAGAAGACTGGGGCATATTCTGGTGGAAGGAAAGAAAGAAGAAGATACTCTGGTGCTTACGGTGCGAGATGACGGTATGGGAATTAAACCTGAAAAGCTTGATTATATAAAGAAGGTGATTGCAGGGGACCTTCAGGATTATGAAAATCCTTCTGGATTCGGGCTGTTTAATGTGGAACAGCGTGTACGGTTAAATTACGGAGCTCAGTATGGTCTTCGGATAAATAGTGTGTATGGGGAATGGACAGAAGTGGAGATTATACTTCCGGCAGTAAAAAAGTAAACCTTTTGCGTAAAAAAACGAACTTTCTTTGTGGGATTGTTTACAATTTGTTTATAATCTAGTAAAAAATTGTACTTATTCCCAAAGGAAGTCCGTATTTTTTTTTGAAGAATTCCTGTATTCTATAATCACAGCCAGTAAATGGCAAAAAAAGAAAAGGGAGGAATTTTACCATGAAAAGAAAACTTGTAAGTGCTTTGTTGTGTGTATCCATGATGGCAGTTATGCTGGCGGGATGCGGCGGAGGCGGAAATAAGGAAGCTTCTGACGGCGGAGAGAAAACAGAGGAAAGCGGAGACGGCGGCGATCTTATCACTGTTGGTTTTGCACAGGTAGGCGCTGAGTCTGACTGGCGTACAGCAAACTCTGAGTCTATGAAGGAGACCTTCAGCGAGGCAAACGGTTATGAGTTGATCTTTGACGATGCTCAGCAGAAACAGGAAAATCAGATTACAGCAATCCGTAACTTTATTCAGCAGGAAGTGGATTATATCGTTCTTGCACCTGTAACAGAGACAGGGTGGGATACAGTTCTTCAGGAAGCAAAAGATGCTGACATTCCGGTTATCACAGTTGACCGTATGGTAGATGTATCTGACGACAGCTTATTTGTATCTTATGTAGGCGGTAACTTCAAGCTTGAAGGAGACAAGGCTTGTGAGTGGCTGAAGGCGTATGCAGATGCTAAGGGTATGACAGAGCTTAATATTGCTCATATTCAGGGTACAATCGGTGCTTCTGCTCAGATTGGACGTACAGAAGGACTTGAAGAAGCAGCTGACAAATACGGCTGGAATATCGTTGCACAGCAGACAGGTGAGTTTACACAGGCAAAGGGCCAGGAGGTTATGGAGTCCATGCTGAAACAGTATGACAACATCAACGTTGTATACTGCGAGAACGACAACGAGGCATTTGGCGCTATCGACGCTATCAAGGCTGCCGGTAAGACAGTAGGACCAGATGGAGATATCATTGTACTTTCCTTCGATACTGTAAAGGCTGGTATTGAGATGACAATGACAGGCGAGATTATCTGTAATACAGAGTGCAACCCGCTTCACGGACCACGTGTTGCAGAGCTGATTCAGAAGCTGGAAGCTGGCGAAGAGCTTGAGAAGATTGCATATGTAGACGAGGGTATTTTTGCATATGGTACAGACGTAGCATCCGTTACAATCGACGGCGAAGAGTATGAAGTAACAGAGGTTACACAGGATGTTGTAGACGGACGTAAATACTAAGAATTACATAGAGCAGGAGCGTAAAAAGGCTCCTGCTTGAACTGCCGGATATTCCGATGGATAGTCAAGACAGGAAATATACCGGAATGAATATACCAGTCGGATAAAGGGTAGATCATAATCTGAAAAAAGAAGGCGCGGTAGAGCAAAGATGAGGCATATCAAGCCTGTATATGCTGCCGCGCTGTTCTTATTGTTATAATGCAGAGCGGAATTAAAATGGAAAAAGAGAAAGCAGGTGAGTCGAATATGGAAGAAAATGTTGTACTTACGATGCGGGATATATCGAAGACATTCCCAGGCGTTAAGGCATTGCAGCATGTAGACTTCACTCTCAGAAAAGGTGAGATACATGCGCTTATGGGAGAAAATGGCGCGGGTAAATCCACGTTGATCAAGGTGCTTACTGGTGTACATGATTTTGAAGCCGGAGAAATCAAAATGTCAGGCAGTGATGCACCGATCATTAACAAATCACCTCAGGATGCACAGAAGGAAGGAATCAGTACCGTGTATCAGGAGGTAAACTTATGTCCGAACCTTACGGTAGCGGAAAATCTTTTTATCGGACGTGAGCCGAGAAAAGCAGGCTTTATTGACTGGAAAACAATGAATAAAAAGTCTTCAGAACTACTGAAGAGCCTTGATATAGATGCCAAAGCTACGGATAAGCTGGAAGAATGTTCATTGGCAAAGCAGCAGATGATTGCCATTGCACGTGCGGTGGATATGCAGTGTAAAGTACTGATTTTAGATGAGCCTACCTCCTCACTTGATGACGATGAGGTTGAGAAGCTTTTTGTGCTGATGAAAAGACTGCGGGGAGAGGGTGTAGGTATTATCTTTGTTACACATTTCCTGGAGCAGGTATATGCGGTATGTGACCGGATTACTGTACTTCGAAACGGAGAGCTTGTAGGAGAATACGAAGTAAAAGATCTTCCAAGAGTTATGCTGGTAGCAAAGATGATGGGCAAGGACTTTGATGATCTGGCGGATATTAAGAGTGCACACGGTGAGCTGAAGGAATTTGTACCTGTAATTGAAGCAGAAGGCATCGGAAGAAAGGGAAGTATCCGTCCGTTTGATTTTACGGTAAATAAGGGCGAGGTTGTAGGTCTTACAGGACTTCTTGGTTCAGGCCGTTCCGAACTGGTGCGCGCCATCTACGGTGCAGATAAGCCGGACAGTGGAAAGCTTAAGGTAAACGGAAAGGAAGTTAAGATTAATACGCCGCTTGATGCCATGAAGCTCGGTATGGCATATCTGCCGGAGGACCGTAAGAAAGACGGTATTATTGCAGATTTGTCTGTAAGAGAGAATATTATCATTGCACTCCAGGCAAAGCGCGGTATGTTTAAGCTTATGAGCCGCAAGGAGATGGAGGAAGCGGCAGATAAATACATTGATATTCTGCAGATTAAGACAGCCAGCCGCGAGACACCAATTAAGAGCTTGTCCGGCGGTAACCAGCAGAAGGTAATTATCGGAAGATGGCTTCTTACGAATCCGGAATATCTGATTCTTGATGAGCCTACACGAGGTATTGATATCGGAACTAAGACAGAGATTCAAAAACTGGTGCTGGATCTTGCGGACGAGGGAATGGCTGTGACATTTATTTCTTCAGAGGTAGAAGAGATGCTTCGTACCTGTTCCCGTATGGGAGTATTAAGAGACGGTAAAAAGGTCGGTGAAATTACGGGCGACGAGCTGACCCAGGAAGGAATTATGAAGGCAATTGCAGGAGGTGAGGGAGATGAATAAGAAGGAATTTGATATAAAAAAGCTTACATCTATGCGTCTGTTCCTGCCGATTGTATGTCTCGTGGCTATGCTGATTGTGGCGGCAGTTACGATTCCTGGATTTTTTAAGATTTCCATCACAAACGGTGTATTGTATGGTTATCCGGTGGATGTTATCAATCGTGCGTCTGAGCTGGTAATTCTGGCGGTAGGAATGACACTTGTAACAGCAGCCTCCGGCGGACAGGATATCAGTGTGGGCGCGGTTATGGCAGTGGCGGCAGCAGTGTGCTGTCAGATACTGTCAGGCGGTGAGGTATCTGTAAATACAGTTGCAGCGCCGATTGCACTGGCCATGCTTGCAGGTATAATCGTAGCGGCAGTGTGTGGACTTTTCAATGGAGTGCTGGTTTCCTATCTGGATATACAGCCGATGGTTGCGACACTGATTCTCTTTACAGCAGGACGTGGTATTGCACAGCTTGTTACAAAAGGACAGATTACCTATATCCGTTCAGATTCCTATATGGTAGCAGGAGGATATTTTGGAAAATGTCCGGTCCCGACTCCGATCTTTATAGCAATTATCGTAGTTGTGATTGCGTATGTGGTTTTAAAGAAAACTGCACTGGGGCTTTATGTAGAAAGTGTTGGTATTAATGGAAGTGCTTCCCGTCTGGTAGGTCTTAATTCCAGAAGAATTAAGCTTCTTACCTACATTATCTGCGGACTTTTAGCAGGTGTCGCAGGAATCGTGGCTTCCAGCCGTATCTATTCGGCAGATGCCAATAATATCGGACTGAACCTTGAAATGGATGCGATTCTTGCAGTCGCACTTGGAGGAAATATCTTAAGCGGTGGTAAATTCAGCCTGATGGGCTCCGTAATCGGAGCGGTTACCATTCAGACACTGTCAACATCTCTGTATGCAATGGGCGTATCTGGAGATCAGCTTCCGGTATATAAGGCAATTGTAATTGTTATTATCGTAGTACTCCAAAGTCCGGTATTCAAGAAATATGTGGCCGGAATAAAAGTAAAGAAGGCTGCCTCCAATGCAGCAGTGGAAGGAGGTAATAAATAATGGCTAACACAGAAAAATCCTCTTCACCAAAAAGGAAATTCAGCTTGAGTGGAACCGGCTTTCTTCTGCTGATTACAGTCGGATTATTTATCGCTATGTACGCGGCCGGAATGGTTGTTTTTGCAGATAAGGGCTTTGCGAAGCCGCAGATGTTTTTTAATTTGTTTATTACGAATGCAGGACTTCTCGTAATCAGTATGGGTCTTACAATCGTTATGATTTCCGGCGGTATTGATATTTCCGTCGGTTCAGTGACAGCGCTTGTGTGTATGGCTGTTGCATTCTCTATGGAGAATATGGGAGTAAACGCTTATGTATCCGTGCTTATTGCACTTGGCATCGGACTCGCATATGGCCTTGTACAGGGCTTCCTTGTTGCCTATCTGGAAATACAGCCGTTTATTGTAACGCTGGCCGGTCTTTTCTTTGGCCGGGGTATGACGGCGGTTATCAGTAAAGAGATGATTTCCATCAAGAATGAAGTATTTCTTGCATGGGCAAATTATAAAATATACCTGCCTGTCGGCTCCTACAGTAAAAGAGGAAAATTCCTGCCGGCTTACATATATCCGACGGTTGTAATTGCAATTATTATATTGATTGTTATTATAATTGTTATGAAGTTTACAAAATTCGGACGTTCGGTGTATGCGGTGGGCGGCAATACGCAGAGCGCTATGATGATGGGGCTGAATGTCAGAAGAATCCGGTTAAAGGCATATATCTTAGACGGACTTCTGGCAGGCTGCGGCGGTTTCTTATTCTGTCTGAACAGCTGTGCAGGCTTCGTTGAGCAGGCGAAGGGACTTGAGATGGATGCGATATCATCGGCAGTTATCGGAGGTACGCTGCTCTCCGGAGGTGTGGGAACTCCGTTTGGAACGCTGTTTGGTGTATTGATTAAGGGAACGATTACAAGCCTGATTACCACACAAGGAACACTTTCCAGCTGGTGGGTACGTATCGTGCTTTCAGCGCTTTTGTGTTTCTTCATTGTGCTGCAGTCCGTGCTTGGAAACTTAAAGAAGAAAAAGTAAAAGAAGGATTATATTATCTCAGATATCAAAAGTTTAAATTATCGACTGCAGACCGCGGTACAGTTCCTTTGGATAGCCAGAGGACTGTGCCGCGGTCTTTTTGATTACGAAGTATTCGGCAAAATGTGCCGGTAACGTGTTTTTGTCGGATTTGTGTGGTGATTCAGCGCCGGAACAGCCGAGAAATAGCGTTGTTTTTTGGAAGGAGAGTTGATATACTTATAGTGAATAACCGCTGGAAAACCGGTATGAACGGCAGCGGTGACGGCATGTGGACGGTTGTATTAAAAGAGGGGAGATATGGTATGGCTGATGAGAGGAATGCTTTTCCAAAAGAGCGGGCAATTAAGTATGTATTGCTTAATAAGGATATTGTGATTGCCGAATTCGAGGTGGATGTGTTATTTGATACGATTACGATTACGGAGCAGTTTGTGGAGCTGCCCGAATGGTTTGCAAACCTGGACAATTTTATTGAAAACAGGCGTGCTCCAAAACAAAGGGAAAATATTAAAGAATTATTGCGTTTAAGTGGATGCGATACCATTCAGGGTTTTTTGGATATTTCTCATGCACTGTCTTTGATTGACACATTTTGGGTGAAGCGTGCAGACAGTGATTTATGTTGGAAGAATGTGTCTTTGTATAGTCATCCATTTAGTGAAGTTATTGCAAAGACAGCTTTTGAGGGAGGCTTACATGGAAGACAGCTCAGTACGACTTCACCGGAATATGGGACGGATGGTTCATTTGCCAAGTGCTGGATTCGAGAGGGCGAGCAGATCAGGCTTTTAAAGCGGGGCAGTTCAGGAGCAAGAAATGCAGGACTGGAGCCCTATTCAGAATTTTATGCAGGCCAGCTAATAAAATATTTTACAGATGATTTTGTAACTTATGATTTAAGGATACGCAATGGAAAGATATGTTCGGTATGCGATCTGTTTACTTCTGAGGATTATGGATTTCTTCCTTATGCGGCGGTCGAGCCCAGAAACTCGTCAATAAAGTCTGTGTTAAACAATATGGCCGAGTTCGGCCTGGAAGAGAAAGTGAAGCGGATGTTTGTAATTGATGCCGTGATTCTGAATGAGGACAGACATAAGAATAATTTTGGATTTATTGTCGATAACAGAACACAGAAAATCGTTGATATGGCGCCTTTGTTCGACCACAATGTTGCACTTCTTCCCTATGCAGAGGAAGGAGAGTTTGAATACGGCGGGGAGTATCTAAGGCAGAAGGGGCCGAGACTTGGCGACAGCTGGATTAAAACCGCAGCGATGTGTCTGGACAGCAAAACAAGAAAGAGTTTGGTCAGGCTGTCAGATTTCAGATTTGAGAGGCACAGCAAATACAATCTGCCGGATTGGAGGCTGAAGGATCTGGAAAGACTGATTCAGAAAACGATTCAAAAGATTTTAAGCTTTCCTGATTAAAAAATATATTTTATCAAAGGTATAGCGAGGATTTAGATATGCTGCTTTTTTTAAAAGACTGTCCGATATTAAACATACAGGATAACGGGATTTGTGAGGTGCTGGATTTTGACAGACTTCCGTTTGCACTGCGGAAAGAAAATATATTGTTTGTTGATTTTATGGAATGGGCTGCAAGCCGTACACTGTCCATAGACCGGAGCTATGCAAAGGAAATATTGAATTCTGTGCGTCTGCCTCAGAGCAACCGGTATGCCGTGTGTAAGGCGTGCAGGGGATTGAGTCTGGAGGATTCCTATTGGATTAAGGAGGAAACGGACGATAAGACATGGGAGGAAGTGAATTTGTTCCGAAACTCCCTTTCGCTGTTTATTACAGAGATCTCTTTGTCAGGAAGAAATGTCCGTTATAAGGCAGAAGGCAAAATAAAAGAAAGTATCCATACACCGGAGCTTACGACATTAGGGACCAGCGCAAAGGGATGGATTCGAGGAGACGGGATGCTCTATCTTCATAAGGTTGGGAAATATGAGATTCCTGCAGATGAGATACTTACTGCTCTGCATATTCCGCATATTGGTTATTCCGTTTCGGGGGATGAGATACTTGAGTCCTATTTATCGGAGGAGAGAAGGCAGTGGCTAAGGGGAGTGGGAGAAGAGATTGTAAATGCGGAGATTTTTACGTCAGAGGATCAAGCGCTTGTCACATTTGAAGAGTTTAAAATTTTCTGTGAGGCCTATGGATTAAATGCATATGAGGAAGCTGTTAAGATAGACAGACCGTTTTATCTGAAAATGCAGATTGCAGATTATATATTGAATAATAGTGACAGACATGAGCAGAACTGGGGATTCTTTATGGACAATGAAAGCGGTAAATTGACAGGATACTGCCCGCTGTTCGACCACGATCATGCTTTTGCAGATAATCGGGAAGTCATGTCCCAGACTACAGAGGAATATATTCCTCTGTATCAGGCGGCATTAGAAGCACAAAAGGAGCTTAAACTGGATTTAAGCGGTCTGGATAAGATGAAGAGACCAAAACTGCTGGATGAAAAACAGTGGGAAGGGGTGCTGGAGAGGAAAAAGAGACTGGAAGAGGCTGATTGACAGATGTAAAGCTGAGAACTACGCATTCCTCTCCTTTTTCCGGTACTGTGACGGTGTCATCCCATATCTTTCCTGAAAAATTTTATAAAAATACCCTTTATTATGATATCCTACTGCTTCTGCGATTTTCTCAATGCTGTTTTCTGAGGAGACCAGAAGCTTTTCTGCTTTTTCAAGACGAAAGCTTTGGACATAAGCGGAATAGGTAAGTCCTGTCTTATCCTTTATCAGCCGGTTGAAATAATCCTCCTGAAAATGAAAGTTATCTGCAAGATCTTGTATCGTCACAGAAGCGTAATGCTGTCTGATATATTCAGATATCTCTTCGAAAGTCAGCCAGTTCATGGTTTTTCGTTGTTCTTTGGAAAGAGAGAATTCATATTTTGTCCCCAATATATGGAAAATACGCATTAAAAGCCCTTTGCAGATGTGCCGGGAACCGATATTATTTTCCTTAAGCTCCTGAAGCAGCGTACACAGACAGGTTTCTATTGCCTCCTGTGCATTTACGCTGTTTTTATCTGTAGTCCCGTCTGGGCGGAAATGGAGATATTGCTGCAGATCCTTTTGTTTTAAAAGTGCAGGCTTTAAAAATAACACAATCCTCTGTGCGGTGACATTTCCCTCCATAATTTCCGTAAACATATCATTGGCAATTCCGAGAAAAAGAACGGTGGCAGACTGGTTCAGAAGATAGTCCTGGTGCAGACAGTTTTTGTCGATCAGGCACAGTTCGCCTTCCTGAAATACAATATCCTTCCCCATAATCCGCTGGCGGAATTCTCCGGCAGCAACATAGCTAAGCTCAATATAGTCATGCGTATGAAGCTGAGTTCTTTCGCCGGCAGAATATTTATAGCGGTAACAGAATGCTTCAGGGGAAGGACACATGGACGCATATAGATCTTTATACTTATCCATATTCCAGCATAGAGCGAAAAGCCGCTCCTGTTGAAGAAGCGGATAAGTCTTTACTTCCTGTACAGATTTGGAATATTCCGGACAGACAAGCCGGGGTCCCAGCCGGTGATTTTCCGGAAGCAGTTTTCCACCGGCACTTCCGGGAGCGGTAATCTGGCGGCATAGTTCTAATAATGTCATGGACGAATCCTTCCTCATTCTAGTCTTCTAACAATGAATTTTCTAATTGCATTATACCACATTGAAGTCGGAATAGGTAACTTTTTCGCAAGAAAGACAGAGTTAAGAAATTGAAATAAACTCCCCATTTTTTCTATAATATGTACATAAAGTAAATTTCCCTTATTTGCAGGGGATTGTAAGTATTAGAAAAGGAGCGGACGTATATGTTAAAAACGAAAAATTATCAGTTCTGGTTCTGTACTGGTTCACAGGATTTGTATGGAGATGCGTGTCTTGCAAAGGTTGCCGAGCATTCAAAAAAGATTGTGGAGGTTTTGAATGCGTGCGGTAATCTTCCCTATGAGGTAGTATGGAAACCGACGTTGATTACAAATGAGCTTATCAGAAAAACCTTTAATGAAGCGAATACAGATGAAAACTGTGCAGGTGTAATTACCTGGATGCACACGTTTTCACCTTCCAAATCCTGGATTCTGGGACTTCAGGAGTACAGGAAGCCGCTTTTGCATCTGCATACCCAGTTTAACCGGGAGATTCCGTATGATACGATAGATATGGATTTTATGAATGAGAATCAGTCTGCGCATGGAGACAGGGAGTATGGGCATATTTTCAGCAGACTGCGCATGGAGCGCAAGGTTCTTATGGGTTACTGGGCGGATGAGGATGTCCAGAAGAAAATAGGCTCCTGGATGCGTACCGCAGTCGGTGTTATTGAGAGCAGTCATGTACGTGTTATGCGTATTGCAGATAATATGAGAAATGTTGCCGTAACCGAGGGGGACAAGGTCGAGGCGCAGATTCAGTTCGGCTGGGAGGTAGATGCTTACCCGGTTAATGAGATTACGGAAGCAGTAGACGCGGTATCGAAGGGGGATATCGACGCGTTAGTTGAAGAATACTATGACAAGTATGAGATTCTTCTGGAGGGAAGAGACGAAAAGGAATTCCGAGAGCATGTGGCAGTGCAGGCCGGGATTGAGATTGGGTTTGAGAGATTTTTAGAGGAGAAGAATTATCAGGCAATCGTTACACATTTTGGTGATCTGGGAGGACTTAAGCAGCTTCCGGGACTTGCTATTCAGAGACTGATGGAGAAGGGGTATGGATTTGGTGCAGAGGGAGACTGGAAGACGGCAGCTATGGTCCGTATCATGAAGATTATGACCCAGGGAATGAAAGACGCAAAGGGAACTTCCTTTATGGAGGATTACACTTACAATCTGGTTCCGGGCAAGGAAGGAATTCTTCAGGCGCATATGCTGGAGGTATGTCCGACGATTGCGGATGGGAAGATCAGCATCAAGGAGCAGCCGCTTTCGATGGGAGACAGGGAAGATCCGGCAAGACTTGTATTTACAGCTAAGACAGGCCCGGCAGTAGCAGCCTCCTTGATTGATCTTGGCGACAGATTCCGGCTCATTATCAATGATGTGGATTGTAAAGAGATAGAGAAGCCGATGCCGAAGCTTCCGGTTGCAGCAGCTTTCTGGACTCCTCAGCCGAATCTTCAGACCGGTGCAGAGGCATGGATTCTGGCCGGCGGTGCACATCATACTGCATTTTCCTATGATCTGACCTCTGAGCAGGTGGGCGACTGGGCAGCGTATATGGGGATTGAAGCTGTCTATATTGACAAGGATACAACAATCCGCCAGTTTAAGAATGAGCTTTTGTGGAACAGCCTGGCGTATCGTAAATAATGTAATTATCGAACGGAACGTAATACCGGGCAGGATATAATGCCCAACATTGTAATTAGAAATGTATTTATCATAACAGGAGGGAGAAAGACATGAGCAGTGTAAAAGAAGTAATTGATAGTGGAAGAGCCGTGATGGGGCTTGAATTCGGCTCCACAAGAATTAAGGCGGTGCTGATTGACGAGACACATACACCGATAGCATCCGGTGACCATGAATGGGAGAACCGTCTGGATAACGGAATCTGGACCTATACTTTAGATGATATCTGGACAGGACTTCGAGACAGCTATAAGAAGCTGGCGGCGGATGTTGAGGCGAAGTATGGCACAAAGCTTAAAAAGATAGGTGCAATTGGTTTTAGTGCCATGATGCATGGATATATGGCATTTAACAAAGAGGGAGAGCTGTTAGTTCCCTTCCGTACCTGGCGGAATACGACTACCGGGCCGGCGGCGGAGGAGCTTACCAGGCTTTTCAACTACAATATTCCACAGAGATGGAGTATTTCCCATCTGTATCAGGCCGTCTTAAATGGTGAGGAGCATGTGAAGGATGTTGCATTTATAACGACACTTGCCGGCTATATTCACTGGCAGCTGACAGGAAGGAAGGTAATCGGAGTAGGAGATGCCTCTGGTATGTTTCCGATTGATACGAATACAAAAGATTTTGATGCAGATATGATTCAGAAGTTTGAGGAAAAGATAGCGGAAAAAAATTATCCGTGGAGCTTAAAGGAAATCCTTCCTAAGGTTCTGTCCGCAGGAGATGAGGCAGGCAGTCTGACCGAAGAGGGGGCGCGTCTCTTAGATGAAAGCGGAACACTTGAGGCCGGAGTACCGATCTGCCCGCCGGAAGGAGATGCAGGAACCGGAATGGCTGCAACCAACAGTGTGAAGCAGCGCACCGGTAATGTATCGGCAGGTACGTCTGTGTTCGCCATGATTGTACTTGAGAAGGAGCTTAAGAAGGTATATCCGGAGATTGATCTTGTGACGACTCCGGATGGAAGCCTGGTAGGCATGGTGCATGCCAACAACTGTACCTCCGATTTGAATGCCTGGGTAGGTTTGTTCCGCGAATTTGCAGAAAACTTTGGTATTGAGGTAGACATGAACAAGCTCTTTGGAACCTTGTACAACAAGGCATTAGAAGGAGATGCAGACTGCGGAGGACTTTTGTCCTACGGGTATCTCTCCGGTGAGAATATTACAGGGGTAACAGAGGGAAGGCCGCTTTTCGTGCGTTCTCCAGAGAGCAGATTCAATCTTGCTAACTTTATGCGGGTACATCTTTTTACCGCACTTGGCGCATTGAAGGTAGGTATGGATATTCTTCTTAAAGAGGAAAATGTAGCTATAGATACTATTCTTGGACATGGCGGGCTGTTTAAGACAAAGGGTGTCGGACAAGGAATTCTGGCGGCGGCGATCGACGCTCCGGTATCAGTTATGGAAACTGCTGGAGAAGGCGGCCCCTGGGGTATGGCGCTGCTTGCTTCCTATATGCTGCGAAAAGAAGCGGGAGAAAGTCTTGAGGACTATCTGTCAGAAAAGGTATTTGCAGGCAATAAGGGAAGCGAAATGGCACCAAATCCGGAAGATGTAAAAGGCTTTGAAGTATTCGTAGAAAGATATAAGAAAGGCATATCCATCGAATTAGCGGCAGAAAAGGATCTCATATAATCCCCCAGTTCAGCCATCTATATCGGCTGAGGGAGCGCCTTCTTATGAGCAAAAGGAGCCGCAAAGCGGCGGAAAGCACCGCAGGTGCGTTTTGCGAATAGGCGCGGCTGAACGACCGGAGAAAGCCAGCTAAAACAGCCGCATTTAAATAAGCAACCGAAGAAAGTCAGCTAAAATAACCGCATCAAAGCAACCGGAAAAAGCCAGCCGGACCAGCTGCGTCTAGTCGTCCGGCAGAATCCGGCCAATCCAGAGAAAGGAGAAAATAATATGTTAGAGCAGTTAAAAAAAGAAGTATACGAAGCAAATATGCTTCTCCCCCATTATGGTCTGGTAACATTTACCTGGGGAAATGTCAGCGGTATTGACAGAGAAAAGGGACTTTTTGTCATTAAGCCAAGCGGTGTAGATTATGATAAATTGTCACCGGAGGATATGGTAGTTATGGACCTTGACGGAAATAAGGTGGAGGGGGCGTATAATCCTTCTTCCGATACCGAGACGCATGTGGTTTTATATAATCGTTTCCCGGACATCGGCGGGGTTGTTCACACACATTCTCCCTGGGCTACCAGCTGGGCTCAGGCAGGAAGAGGGATTCCGTGCTACGGGACAACACATGCGGATTATCTGTACGGGGAGGTACCTTGTGTAAGAAATCTTACGAAGGAGGAGATCGAGGAGGCATATGAGAAGAACACAGGTGTTCTGATTGCCGATGAATTTGAGCAGAAAAAGCTTGATTATGCGGCAACTCCGGCGGTGCTGTGTAAGAATCACGGCCCGTTTACCTGGGGTAAGAATGCACATGAGGCAGTACATAATGCAGTCGTTTTAGAAGAAGTAGCGAAGATGGCAGCCCGGTGTGAATGGCTGAACCCGGAGAATAAGCCGGCTCCGCAGGAGCTTCAGGATAAGCATTATTATCGAAAGCATGGCGCGAATGCTTATTATGGACAGCCGGGGAAATAATCAGGTAAAAAAGAATCGGAAAGTAAAGAACCCGACATATAAATAGCCGGGCAGATAAATGGTCAGGCAAATAAACGGCAGGGTAAATTTTAAGAAAGTAAAAAAATAAAAATAAAAGAAAGAAGGAGACAATTATGAGCAATATACCAGAAATCAAAGTAGGAATCGTTGCAGTCAGCAGAGACTGCTTTCCGGAAAGTCTGTCTGTAAACAGGAGAAAGGCCCTGGTAGAGGCTTACAAAGCAAAATATGACAGGACAGACATCTATGAATGTCCTGTCTGCATCGTGGAAAGTGAAATTCACATGGTTCAGGCGCTTGAGGATATTAAGAAGGCAGGCTGTAATGCGCTCTGCGTATATCTTGGAAATTTTGGACCGGAGATATCCGAGACACTTCTGGCAAAGCATTTTGACGGGCCTAAAATGTTTGTAGCGGCAGCAGAGGAATCTGGCGACAATCTGATTGAAGGCCGCGGCGACGCATACTGCGGTATGCTCAATGCAAGCTATAACTTAAAGCTTCGTAATGTTAAGGCATATATTCCGGAGTATCCGGTTGGAACTGCTGAGGAATGTGCAGATATGATTCATGATTTCCTTCCGATTGCACGTGCGGTAGAGGGACTTAATAATTTGAAAATTATAAGCTTTGGACCGAGACCGTTAAATTTCCTTGCCTGCAACGCACCAATCAAGCAGCTTTACAACCTGGGTGTAGAGATTGAGGAAAATTCAGAGCTTGATTTGTTTGAGGCATTTAACAAGCATGCAGGTGACGAGAGGATACCCGCAGTTGTTAAGGAGATGAAAGAGGAACTTGGCACAGGAAATAAGAAGCCTGAGATATTAAATAAGCTTGCACAGTATGAACTGACCTTAAAGGACTGGATTGAGGAGCACAGGGGGTATCGTAAATATGTGACCATCGCCGGAAAATGCTGGCCGGCATTCCAGACACAGTTCGGCTTCGTGCCGTGCTACGTAAACAGCCGTCTGGCGGCACAGGGAATTCCGGTATCTTGTGAGGTGGATATTTATGGAACTCTCAGCGAATTTATCGGAACAGTTGTTAGCCAGGATACAGTCACGCTTCTGGATATCAACAATTCTGTTCCTGCGGATATGTATGAGTCAGAGATTAAAGGAAAATACGACTATACACACAAGGATACTTTCATGGGCTTCCACTGCGGAAACACTGCTTCCGGCAAGCTTGCTTCCTGCGAGATGAAGTTCCAGAGAATTATGGCAAGAACTCTTCCGGAGGAGGTAACACAAGGAACTTTGGAGGGAGATATCGCTCCTGGAGATATCACCTTCTTCCGCCTGCAGAGTACTGCGGACAATATACTGCGCGGCTACATCGCACAGGGCGAGGTGCTTCCGGTTGCTACACGCTCTTTTGGTTCTATCGGAGTCTTTGCAATTCCGGAGATGGGAAGATTCTACCGCCATGTATTAATTGAAGGAAATTATCCGCATCACGGGGCAGTTGCATTTGGTAATTACGGAAAAGCACTGTTCGAGGTATTCAAATACGTGGGTGTTCCAGTGGAGGAGATAGGATATAACCAGCCGAAGGGCGTGCGTTATCCGACGGAGAATCCGTGGGGATAAATCGTTGAATTAAGAAAGAAATTTGACTTAATAGGAAAAATGTGATATAAATGATATATTACCTGTGATGAGAATTGAGAGAAGGTATATGGGGTAGGCATAAGCTGTCCTCATATACCTTTTTTGAATTATATGTGTAGAATGTCATGTGGGTTTACAAGTATATATACATATACAGAGCTGCTTTTTTAAGGTATGTTTTGCATATGGAAATGGAACAGGCAGAAGATTTTTTAAAGATATGTTTCGCATATGATGATGAAGCAGGCAGAAGATTTATCAGAAGAAGGAGGACACAGCATGAAATATACAAAATTTTTAGAAGCAGTAGAAGCGCATCCGATTATTGCAGCAGTTAAGGATAAAGAGGAATTGAAAATATGCTGTGCATCCGAAGAAATTCAGGTTGTATTTGTACTATTCGGCGATATCTGTACAATCACGAAGATTGTAGATGAGATAAAAGAGGCTGGGAAGGTCGCTATGGTACATGTAGATTTAATCGGAGGTCTGGGTTCAAAGGAGATTATTGTTGACTTTATTAAATACAGCACGAAGGCAGATGGTATCATATCTACAAAGGCGCCTCTCATAAGGAGGGCAGAGGAGTTTCATATGTTTACGGTACTTCGAATTTTCTTGATTGATTCAATGGCGTTTGAAAATATAAAAAAGCAGCAGCAGAGTATTCATCCAGATGTAATAGAGGTGCTTCCAGGTGTGATGCCCAAGATTATCCGGCAGATTGATAAGATGATCAATACTCCAATTATCGCAGGCGGCCTTATCCGCACCAAAGAGGATGTGCTGGAGGCTCTGGAGGCGGGAGCTGTGGCAGTTTCCAGTACGAATTCCTCTGTATGGGAGCTGTGACATTGTTCTGGATTAGTTTGTACGCTGTTTACTAAAGGTTATATTTGAAGGAGCTGAGATTATGTACGACATAGTGATTATAGGTGCGGGAGTATCGGGCTGTGCGGCGGCCAGAGAGCTGTCACGTTATCAGGCGGATATTTGTGTTCTTGAGAAAGAAGAGGATGTATGCTGCGGAACCTCTAAGGCAAACAGCGGGATTGTGCATGCAGGCTATGATGCAAAGCCGGGAACTCTTAAGGCGAAAATGAATCTTTTAGGAAATGAAAGGATGGGGCTGCTTTCCAAAGAGCTGGATTTTCCGTTTGTAAGAAAAGGGTCTCTTGTTGTCTGTACAGCAAAGGAAGAGCTGCTAAGACTTCAGGAGCTGTATGAGAGAGGCGTTAAAAATGGTGTAAAAGGGCTTCAGATTCTTTCCAGGGAAGAGACGCTTGAAATGGAGCCTAATATTTCTGCGGATGTCCAGTCTGCATTATTTGCACCCACAGGAGGAATCGTATGTCCCTTCTCCATGAATATAGCGCTTGCAGAAAATGCAGCTGTAAACGGAGTGGAATTTCATTTTAATACGGAGGTAAGAGATATACAAAGATTGGAAAAAGGCTTTCGTATAGAGACAGAAACCGGAAGCTATTACGCAAAATGCGTGATCAATGCAGCCGGAATTTATGCCGATAAGCTCCACAATATGGTAAGCGGCCGGAAGCTTTCTATTATCCCCAGGAAGGGGGAGTACTGTCTGTTGGACAAAAATGCCGGAAAACATGTGTCAAGAACCATCTTTGCACTTCCAGGAGCATATGGAAAAGGAGTGCTTGTAACCCCTACCATTCATGGTAATCTGCTTGTCGGTCCTACTTCAGTGGATATAGAAAATAAGGAAGGTGTAGACACGACAAAGGAAGGGCTTCAGGAGATTGCCGCAAAAGCAGGAAAAAATGTAGAAAATCTTCCGATGAGAGAGGTGATTACCTCCTTTTCCGGTCTGCGCGCCCATGAAGAGAGCGGGGATTTTGTTATTGGCGAGGCAGAAGATGCACCGGGCTTTTTTGATTGTGCTGGAATTGAGTCTCCCGGCCTTACAAGTGCGCCTGCAGTCGGGGTACTGCTAGCAGAGCTTTTGCAGAAGAAGCTTAACCTAGAGGAGAGTACCTCTTACAACGGAAGCAGGAAGGGAATTCTGGATCCCAGGACACTTCCGATAAAGGAAAGAAATAAATTGATTGCTGGAAACCCGGCTTATGGACGAATTATCTGCCGCTGTGAGTCGATTACAGAGGGCGAAATTATCGACGCAGCCAGACGTCCTTTGGGAGCATGCTCTATTGACGGAATCAAGCGCAGAACGAGAGCCGGGATGGGCCGCTGCCAGTCGGGATTCTGTCTTCCGAAGGTGATGGAAATTCTTGCCCGTGAGCTTCAGGTAAGTCAGACAGAGCTTACAAAGTGCGGAGGAAATTCAAAGCTTCTGAAGCCGTAGAGTCGTAGTACATTATTGTACCAGAGCTTAAGACGGACAGTATTGTAAATGGGAAGTAGAGAGGAGAAATCATGACAGATTATGAGCTGGTAATTATAGGAGGAGGCCCTGCCGGGCTCGCGGCAGGTATATCTGCGAGAAAGAACGGGATAGAGCGTATTCTGATTCTGGAGCGTGATAAGGAGCTGGGAGGGATTTTGAATCAGTGTATTCACAATGGATTTGGACTTCATACCTTTCAGGAGGAGCTGACGGGACCGGAATACGCAGATCGCTATATCCAGGAGGTTAGAAAGCTTAGAATTGAATGCAGGCTTAATACAATGGTACTGGACATCTCGCCAGAGCGTAAGGTTACGGCTGTAAATCCGTCAGACGGGATGTTTGAGATCCAGGCGCAGGCGGTGATTCTTGCAATGGGCTGCCGGGAACGTCCCAGAGGAGCGCTCAATATTCCGGGATACCGCCCTGCAGGTATTTTTTCTGCCGGAACAGCCCAGCGTCTTGTGAACATAGAAGGATATATGCCGGGAAAAGAGGTTGTTATTTTGGGCTCCGGGGATATCGGGCTTATTATGGCAAGACGGATGACACTGGAGGGTGCCAGCGTGAAGGCAGTGGCGGAGCTTATGCCCTATTCCAGCGGTCTGAAGCGCAACATCGTGCAGTGTCTGGATGATTATGGAATTCCCTTAATGCTCAGTCATACTGTAGTTAGAATTTGGGGAAAAGAACGCTTGGAAGGGATAACACTTGCAGAAGTAGACGAGAAGGGAAGACCCATTCCAGGAACCGAGGAGGAGATATCCTGCGATACGCTTCTTTTGTCTGTTGGGCTTATTCCGGAAAATGAACTGTCCAAAGACTGCGGTATCGTGCTGGACCCGTCAACAAAGGGACCGGAGGTAAATGAAAGCCTGGAAACTACGTCGGAGGGGATTTTTGCATGCGGTAATGTGCTTCATGTGCATGATCTTGTGGATTATGTGTCAGAGGAAGCAGAGCTTGCCGGGAAATATGCGGCGCAATATATAAAAGAAAGTAAAGCCAGCCAGCCGGTAGAATGTATAAAAGAAGGTAAAAACGGTCAATCGGCCGTATATAGAAAAGAGGATAAAAGCAGCCGTCCGGCTGAGTTAATAAGAGAGATTCGTCTTATACCGGAAAGCGGTGTAAGCTATACGGTTCCCCAGAAAATAAGTCCGGCCAGGATGCCGGAGCAGGTGACGGTTCGATTCCGGGTAAGGAGCATCTTTCACAGATGCAGCGTCGGTGTATATTTCGGAGAGAGATGTATTGTGCAGAAAAAACGCCTGATTATGGCGCCTGGGGAGATGGAAAGCATTATGCTTAGCCGGGAAAAGCTCCGGGAATTTCCGGAAATTAAGACCATAACCATTAGGATAGAGGAACAGATGGAGGAGGCATAAAGAGTAGAAATGGAGCTTCATAAATTCATATGTATCAATTGTCCGCTGGGCTGTTCCCTGCAGGTTGAAGTGGAGGGAGCAGATATAATCAGTATCAGTGGAAATACGTGTAAACGCGGAGAAGTCTATGCGAGAAATGAAGTAACGAATCCTGTGAGAGTCGTGACCTCCACGATAAAAGTGATCGGCGGTGAGCAGGGGGTAGTCTCAGTCAAGACAAAGGATCCGGTTCCCAAAGATAAAATCGCCGCATGTATGGAAGAGATAAAGAAAATTACAGTAAAAGCACCTGTGCACATCAAGGATGTGGCAGCTAAGAATATCGCAGGCACAAAAACAGAGGTGGTTGTAACAAAAGAAGTCCGGGAAATATAAGGTGCATGGGTTACAGATATAAAATAAAGGTTCCGGATTATTGGCCGGCATGCAGTATTACAGAAGCTTTACACTCATAATGCCAAGTCCCAGCACAACCAGGACAGCTCCGGTGACCCGGTTTAAAACAATGGCGCTTGCCTTATTTGCAAATTTCGCAGCAAGCCTTGCCCAGAGAAGTGTGAAGATAACACATAGAAGGAAGCACCAGATATCTGGCATGCCGTCAATCAAAAAATGACTGGCTGAGCCGGTGAATGCAGTAAAGGCCATAATAAATACGCTGGTACCGACAGCGGTTTTCAGTTCATATCCCAACACACTTGTCAGGACAAGAAGCATCATCATACCGCCTCCGGCGCCGATGAAGCCGCAGATAAAGCCGATGAGCGTACCACAGAAGACAGACTGCACGAGACGTTTCTTCGGGTCGGCAGAAGCCATACTCTCCTTTGTAGTCATAACAGGCTTTACGATGAATTTAATGCCGAGAAGGAAGGTCATGAAGACAGAAAAACTTCCCATCGTTGTGTTTGGAACCATACTTGCAATCCAGCTTCCGAACAGAGTAAATAAAAGTACGGTAAGCATCATGACCAGTCCGTTTCGGATGTCAAGATTCTTATTTTTTCCGTAAGTATAAGCACTTACAGCGCTTGCGAGTACGTCGCTTGCCAAAGCAATTCCGACTGCCTCGTAGGCAGGAAGTCCAAGAAATGTAATCAGCATGGGACTGATGACTGCTGCTGCGCTCATGCCGGCGAATCCTGTACCGAGTCCGGCCCCCATGCCGGCGATAAAGCAGACAATAATTTTGTAAATCATACGTAGTCCTCCGATAAAAAATGTTCTATATTCTGGATGCACATAGAAAAAAGCTGCCATGCTTTTTTGATGTCCTTATCTGTAAAATTCTGGAAAAGCAAATCTCCAAATTTCTTTTGTGCAGCTTGTCCGTCTATTACAATCTGTAAGGCGCTTCTGCAGAGCTTCAGATGTACGGTCTTACGATTATTTTCCTGGCATTTTTTTATAAGAAAACCGCGTTTTTCCAGAGATTTCACAGAAGTTGAGACATGGGATTTGGCGAACTTTCTTTTGTCAACAATATCGCTTGCGGTATCATATTCCGGATTATTTGCCAGAAACAACAGAATAGCCAGTTCCATTTTCGTAAGCTGATGATGCTGGCAGACAGGGGCCATACATTTATTGTAAGCGGACTTAAGCAGAGTCTGTGTGTCCCATATTTTTTTGTACAAGTGCATACCTCCTTGTGATAATAATGTTCTATTTAGAACTATACTATATCGCGGATATATGAATGTCAATGATTATTTAAAAGCTGGGAGGAATCTGTAAGAATAGTTTGTTGTATTTTACGGCAAGAAAGAGGGCCTTGAATTTAGGTTGAAAAACCATATGCGATAGACTAGAATAATAATATAAGGGTAATATTTTTAAAAATAAGCAGACGAGGAGGAAACATCATGTCATATCAGAAGACAGATTTTGGAAGAATAAAAAGTGGAGAAAATACAGTGCTTTATACTTTTCAAAATGCATCTGGAATGCAGATGAGGGTTACGGATTTTGGGGCAATTCTTGTGTCGGTAATCGTAAAGGATAAGGAAGGAAAAGAACTGGATGTCGTACAAGGTTATGAAAGTGCGGCGGAGTATGAGGCGGATACCCTTTTCATGGGAGCAGTCATCGGCAGATGTACGAATCGAATCAAAGGAGCAGTCTTTGAGTTAAATGGGAAGACTTACGAGCTTCATAAAAATGATAATGGAAACTGTCTTCACAGCGGTCCGGATTTTTATGGAAAACGGATTTGGAAGGTGGAAGAGATAGAGAATAATTCCATTACATTTTCCATGTTCAGTCCTCACATGGATCAGGGTTATCCGGGAAATGTGACAATATACGTAACGTATACGCTGAACGATGAAAATGAGATACAGATTGAATATAAGGCATCGCCCGATATGGATACACTTCTGAATATGACGAACCACAGTTATTTCAATCTGGACGGGCACGATGCGGGAAGCGTGCTTAGGCAGAAAGTATGGATAGATGCCGATGTCTATACGGAGGCGGATGCAGAGTCTATTCCTACTGGAAGGCTCCTGCCGGTGAAAGATACGCCGATGGATTTTTGTACGCCGAAGGAAATCGGACGTGATATAGAGGCGGATTATGAAGCGCTTAAGTTCGGCCAGGGCTATGACCATAACTTTGCGGTAAATGGAGAAGGATACCGTAAGACTGCCAGCCTGGAATCCGAGGAGAGCGGTATTAAGATGAGCGTATATACTGATTGTCCCGGGATGCAGTTTTATACGGCAAACTTCCTGAGTGGGGAAAAGGGAAAGGGTGGTGCAGTGTATGAAAGGCGCAGTTCAGCCTGCTTCGAGGCGCAGTTTTTTCCGGATGCAGTGCATCATAAGAATTTTGAAGGACCAGTATGTAAAGCAGGGGAGACGTATTGCCAAAGGACGGGGTATCGGTTTGAGATATACGGTAAATAATATTGTCAGATTTTAAAAGCAAAATAAGAAAGATCCTATTCAAACGTTTTGAGCGGACTCTGTGGAGTCCGTTTTTATTTTCAATATTATTTCTATATTTCAAAATGTCACAAAAATTTTCCAAAATGATAAAACTATTTGACATCTTCTGCACATTAGTGTATGATAAAGCCATATAAAAAGCGAACATGTTCGCTTTTGGAGAGGAGAGAGTAAAGCTGTATGAAAAGATTCTTACTTAAGAGAATACTGTCAGGTGTTCTGATTATATTTATCTCACTGCTGATTTGTTTTGTGCTCATTCACGCGGCGCCGGGGAATCCGGTTACGATACTGGCTGGGCACGATAATCCGTCGCCGGAGATGATCGAGTCACTGACAGAGAAATATGGTCTGGATAAACCGCTTCCCATGCAGTTTGTAAATTACTTGGGAACACTTTTAAAGGGAGATCTCGGTTATTCGATTGTCAGTGATAAGCCGGTTGTAACATTGATTGCAGAAAAGATATTTCCGACTCTTCTTCTGGCTCTTACAGGTGTGATTCTGGCTGTTGTAATCGGGACGATGCTTGGAATATATGCCGCGCGCAAAAAGGGATCAAGATTTGATGTGGCTGTTAACAGTATATCCTATGTGTTTGATTCTACACCAGGTTTCTGGCTGGGACTTATGATGATTCTGCTGTTTGCATCTACATTTAAGCTTTTTCCGACAGCGGGAATGGTAGATTTACGAGCGGGATATACAGGCTCTGCGAAGGTACTTGATATTCTTCATCATCTGTTTCTGCCGCTTCTTACAGTTACACTGATACAGATACCCAGATTCTTTCGGATTGCAAGATCTTCTGTTATTCAGATTATGTCGGAGGATTTTATTACGACCTTCCGGGCCGCCGGCATGAAGGAAAGTCAGATTTTCAGGGATTATGTTTTTAAGAATGCAATTCTTCCGACAGTCACATTATTCGGTATATCGCTTGCATATGTACTGGGAGGAATCGTGATTGTTGAGATTGTATTTGCATGGCCGGGTATGGGACGTCTTCTCATGGATGCTATTATGAAGCGGGATTATCCTCTTCTTATGGGAATCTATCTCACATTGTCGGTTTCTATCAGTGTAACGATGCTTCTGGTTGATATTGTATACGCAGCGATTGATCCTAGAATCCGTTATGAGTAAGAAAATTCTGAGGAAAGGTTGAATGAAGCTATGTCACGGTTAAAAGACAATAAGCAGTTAAGGAATGGTATTATTTTTCTGACTGTAATTTTATTTGTTGCGGCAGCGGCGCCTCTGCTTGCGACACATGACCCATTTAAGCTGAATGAGGATATTCTGGCAGCGCCGGGAAGCAAATATCTTCTTGGGTCAGATGGTTTGGGAAGAGATGTATTCAGCGGGATTATATATGGTGCGAGAACATCCATTATGGTGGGAGTTATTGCGGCGGTGATTTCTGCAGTGATAGGGGTGGTTATAGGCGGAATTGCAGGATTTTTCGGGGGAAAAACAGATTTGGTTATCTCGGAAATTATTAATATTTTCCTGATGCTTCCCTCCTTTTTCCTGATTCTGATTGTAGTAGCCTTATTTGGCTCAAATCTGTTTAACATGATGATTATTATTGGCCTGACTACCTGGACAAGCAATGCAAAGCTTATGCGGGCACAGGCATTGTCACTGAGAGAAAGGACATTTATAAAGGCACAGATGACATTGGGAAAAAGCAGGGGGAGGATACTGATTGAACATATTATTCCAAATGGTATTTTCCCGATTATTGCCAATACGACCATGAATATTTCCCAGGCAATTCTTTTGGAATCTAGTCTGAGCTTTTTGGGACTTGGTGATCCGAATCTGATTAGCTGGGGGCAGATGGTATATCAGGGAAAATCCTATCTGGTGAACGGATGGTGGGTGTCTACATTTTCAGGTCTCGCAATTGTAATTACAGTATTGGCATTTTATCTGATAGGCGATGGACTTAATAATGTATTAAATCCAAAACTAAGAGCGAAAAAATAGGAGGTACATATGAGTCTGCTGTCGATTAAAAATGCAAATGTGATTTATAAGGTGAAGGATACCGAGATACATGCGGTAAATGATGTAAGCTTTGAGGTGGAGCAGCAGGATTCTGTCGGAATCGTGGGTGAATCCGGCTCCGGGAAGTCTACGCTGGCTATGATGATATTGAGGCTTCTTCCTAAGGATACTTCTGTGACAGAGGGAGAGATTGAATTTGATGACAGAGAGCTTCTGAAAATGACAGAAGAGGAATTTGACAAGTTACGGTGGACGGAGCTTGCAGCAGTATTTCAGAAGTCTATGAATGCTTTAAGTCCGGTACACCGGATTGGACACCAGATGATGAATATTTATAAGGTACATTGTCCGAACGTTTCGAAGCTTGAGACAAAGAAAAGAGTGCTGGAGCTGTTTCGCATGGTGAATCTGCCGGAACGGGTATTTCATCTGTATCAGCATGAGCTGTCCGGCGGGATGATGCAGAGAGTATCTATTGCGTTAAGTCTGATGTTTAATCCAAAACTGATAATCATGGATGAGGCGACGACTGCACTGGATGTAATCACAGAATCACAGATACTGGAAGAGATTATGAAACTTCAGAAGGAACTGAAGCTTACCCGTCTGATGATTACCCATGATATGTCAATTGTGGCAAATACATGCCGGAAGGTTGCAGTAATGTATGCCGGATGTCTATTAGAATATGGTCTGGTTACAGATGTGATAGCAAGTCCAAGACATCCTTATACAATAGGACTTTTAAAATCATTTCCCAACTTTAAAGGAGAACGGGCAGAAATATACAGTATGGATGGAAATCTTCCTGATTTAAGCAGGCTGCCGGAGGGCTGTGTGTTTGCACCGAGATGTCCGTATGCACAGAAAAAATGTTTTACCTGTCCGCCGCAGACAGTGACATATGAAAATGGGAGACAGGTAATGTGTCATTTTGAGGGAGGAAATAATGGAATACAGTATTAAAGTAACCCGGCTTTACAAACATTTTATGCAGAGAGGAAAAAGATCGGGACAGGGATTGTTTGCGCCGAAAAAGACAGTAAAGGCGGTAGATGGGATTAATCTTTTCGTAAAGCCCGGAGAAATCATCGGGATTATCGGCGAGTCTGGCTGTGGAAAATCTACATTTGGAAAACTTTTGATTAAGCTTGAAGACGCCTCAAAAGGAGAGATCTGGCTGGATGGAAGAGAGATCGGAGAGTTTTATAAAAATGACCGTCTTTTATTCCGCAGAACAGTACAGATGGTATTTCAGAATCCTTTTGACACCTTTGACCCGCGTTTTACGATACGGAAAATTTTGACGGAAACGTTGGATATTCACCGAATTGGAGAGACAGAGCAGGAAAAGCTTGAATTGGTTTTGAAGGGATTAAATGAGGTGGGACTGTGTCCGGCGGAGGAATATCTGGACCGTTATCCTCACGAGCTGTCCGGCGGACAGCTTCAGAGAATATCCATCTTAAGAGCTATGCTCTTGAAGCCTAAGGTGCTGATCTCAGACGAACCGGTTTCTATGCTGGATGTATCAGTCCGGGCAGATGTGCTCAAGATGCTGAAAAGACTTGCAAGAGAAAATGGAACAACTCTTTTGTTCATTTCCCATGATATTAACACTGTGCGGTATATTTCGGACCGGGTAGCAGTGATGTATCTGGGGAGAATTGTGGAGGAGGGAATTGCAGACGAAGTTCTTCATAATCCACAGCATCCATACACAAAAGCATTGATTTCTAACTGTTCTTCGATAGATGTATTTGAAAAACGAGAAAAAATCCAGGTAGACGGCGAACCGCCCAGTCCGATAGATAATGGTCCGGGATGTTATTTTGCACCAAGATGCTTTTGTGCGTATGAGCTTTGTAATGAGACCTATCCAGAGACGGTTTATATAAATGAGACACACTGCGCAGCGTGTCATAGGATTCACAGGATGACAGATGAAAAAGACCCTCAGGGGGAAATTCATCTATCATAAATAACCTTATCCGAGATGGAACAAGGAATGTATTAAAAATTTTAATAGAAAGGAAAAAGGCTTATGAAAAAAATGAAAAAATTTATGTCGCTTTTGCTTGTGTCAGTATTTGTCCTGACTATTTCTGCAGGCTGTGGAAAAGGAGGAGGAACGAATGAAGATGCAGGAGGAGGAGAATCTTCCGGGGAGCCGAAACAGGGAGGAACGATTGTAGTCGGTATTCCTCAGGACCCACAGTCCTTTAACCCAAATGCGAAGACAGATGATGTTCTGTTTGATATCGGCCAGAATATTTTCAGCAGATTAATTAAACTGAATAATAAGCAGGAGCTGGTACCGGATCTGGCGGAGGATTATGAGGTATCTCCTGACGGATTGGAGATTACCTTCCATCTGAGAAAGGGAGTAAAGTGGCATGACGGAGAAGACTGTACTTCAAAAGATGTAAAATGGACCTTTGACCAGATTATCAATGAGGATGGACAGATAAAAAGTAATCTCTCTTCTGTAGAAAGTATTGAAGCTCCAGATGATTATACAGTTATCTTCCATCTGACACAGAATGATTCGAATCTGCTTTCTTATTTGGGCTGGTATGGCTGCCTGATTATGCCTGCGCATTTGTATGAAGGAACAGACTGGCTTGATAATCCGGCTAATAAAAAGCCGATCGGCACTGGACCGTTTAAGTTTGTAGAGTACAAGAGCGGCGTCAGTGTAACTCTGGAAAGAAATGATGATTATTTTGGCCAGGTGCCGTATTTGGATAAGATTATTTACTCAGTTATCCCAGATTCCAATACAGCACTTCAGGCATTTAATAATGGGGAACTTGATATACTTGGAATTAATCCGCCTTTAAGTGAGATGGGAAATCTGCAGGCAAATGAGAACTATGTAGTTGGTCTTCAGCAGTGGCCTGCAAGATATCAGGTAGCCTTTAACGTAAAAGAAGGAAAATTTGCTGATCCGAAGCTCAGGCAGGCAGTTGCATTAGGCTTAGATAAGGATGCAGTTATAGAAAAGGCATTAAAAGGCGCCGGACAGCGCTGTGATACGGCTATGGTATCTTTATATGAATGGGCCTTGAATACAGAGGACGTATATCCAGAGCGTGATGTAAAAAAGGCGAGGGAGCTGATTGAGGAGGCCGGATATACAGCGGATAAGGATGGAATGTATTTTTCGGTTGAGCTTGAGGCATGGAATGAGATTCCATACAGTGATATCGGAACAGTTGTAAAGGATAACCTGAAGGAAATCGGAATTGATGCAAAGCTTAATATTACTGAGATGGCTGCCTGGACAGATAAGGTATGGGTAAATCATGATTATGAAATTGCAGTTTTAGGCGGTTTTCAGGGACCCGATGCAGGGGGACTGTCTCTGAGGTTTGCTTCTGACGGTTCTATGAATATTTACGAATATGCGAATGAAGAGCTTGATGAGAATCTGGCGGAAGGAAGAATGAAGGTTACCCACGAGGACAGAAAGGAACATTACATAAGAGCTCAACAGATTTTGATTGAAGACCTGCCGATGGTTCCGCTGTCAGAAATGATGCTTGTAACACCATATTATTCATATGTGAAAGGACATCCATTGTCAGATGAAGCTATTGACAAAGCAGGGTACAAAGAATACACTTATATCTGGCTGGATAAATAAGGAAAATGATGATGAAAATTGACGAGGTTTTAAAAAATATACCAGATTATAAAAGTTTTTACACAGTCGAAGAATTAGATAGAAGTACAAAAGAACTGGCGGAAAAATATCCTGATTTAGTAGAAGTGTTTAAAATCGGGGAATCCCGGAAGGGACGAGCACTTACCTGCCTGAAAATAGGAAACGGACTCAAGACGGGCCTTATGTTTGCCTGTCCTCATCCGAATGAACCGATAGGAGCAATGATGCTGGAATATTTTTCGCAGGTACTATGCGCGGATAAAGAATTCTGCGAAGAGCTGGGGTATACATGGTATCTTGTGAAATGCGTAGATCCGGATGGTATGAAGCTGAATGAAAATTGGTTTAAGGGACCGTTTACCGTCACCAATTATGTGAAAAATTTTTTCAGGCCGGCAGGAGATGTGCAGGTAGAATGGTCCTTCCCGATGCATTATAAGGAATATGATTTTGACAGGCCGCTGCCTGAGACGAAGGCGCTAATGAAGCTGATTGAGGACATAAAGCCGGATTTTATATACTCCTTACATAATGCAGGCTTTGGAGGCGTATTCTGGTATGTCGGAAGGGAAATGCCTGAGATTTGGGATAAGCTTTGCAGTGTACCGCAGCAAAGCGGACTTCCCCTTCATATGGGACAGCCGGAGATTCCCTGCTGCAAGATATTATCAGATGCTATTTATAAAATTACAACGGGAGAGGATATCTATGATTATCTGGAAGAATTTTCTCCTATACCGGCAAAGGAGGCATACGGCCGGGGAACAGACAGCTCAGCCTATGCAAGGCAGTTTAAAGACAGTGTATCGTTGATTACGGAGCTTCCTTATTTTTATGATGAGAGAATCAAGAATATGGCTGGGTGCGGCAGAAGCAAGAGGGAGATTATCCTGGAGAGTGTGGAAATGAACGATGCACATTACCGAAGGCTTGAGAAGGTTGTGGACATGTTTGCGCCGTATGTGAGTGACGACAACGAATTCATTCTTCTTGTGAAGGAAAATATCGAGGCGCTGGACTCTTCCGGTGAGGCACAGAGGGAATGGGCGGAGCAGGAGGAATTTAAGAAAGAGGCAACAATAGCTGAAATGTTTGACTCTCTGCTCATTAGTAAATTTTATGCTGTCCTGTGCACATCAATGACCTTACGGGCGGTTACGCATGAGCTGGAGAAGAGAGCTCAGTGTACAGAAGAGGAATTAGAGGTGCTGAAGCAGGCACAGGAAATTGTTCGCGGTTATCTTGAGGAAGAGTGCAGTTATCTTGAGAAAGAATTGGATTATCAAGTCGTTCCAATCAAAGATCTGGTTAAAATCCAGCTGGAAAGCGGCTTAATTGTCAGCCAGAACATTTAAGGAGAAGAATCGAGCATATGCCAAACGATACATTTCATAATTTATCCGAAGAGAAAAAACAGAAGATTTTAAAGGCAGCCTACAAGCTGTTTAACAATAACGAATATGAAGATATTACAATCAGAGATCTGACAAGAGAGGCCGATATTCCAATCGGAAGCTTTTACAGGTATTTTAAGGATAAGGATGATCTGTATATTTATATGCTGAATATCGGCGAAAATAAGCTGTATAAAGAGCTGGTAAAAAACAGGCAGAATTCTTTTTCGATGGTGTATGGTACGGCAGAGAAGGAGTTTTTGAGGTCTGTCCTGACAGAGGAAGAGTATGTGCTGGATAAAACTGTAACGAATGCGTCAGAAGAGCTGCTGTTAAAATATTACTTTCACAAATTTAATAAAGATATAGAAAATGAGCTCAGAGAAAATCTGCGGCAGCTTAGAGAGCAGAATTGTTTAAGAGAGGATATTGATGAGGAATTTATTCTTCATATGTATAAGACATCTATGTTCAACATCCTTTTATACTGCAGGAAAAAAAACATTACATCCTTTGAGGAGAAAGAACGAATCAAAAACTCTTACTTTAATAAGTTATTTTTAAAAGGGATCACAAAATAAAGCTGGGCAGACAGCAATAAAGTGAAGGCCGGGAATTAAAAAATAGGTTCCCGGCCTTATTTTGCCATAAAATCACTGCCCTAGATATTTCAGAATCATCCCGACTATGCCCATCACGGCAAACACAATCGCACCACTTCCTGCCACAAGCATAACCTTTTGATAAGGCCGCTTGCCGATTTCCTGCTGTGCAGAGATCTCATCCAATCGTTCGCCCTCCATGAATGCAACAATCTCTTTATAGGTATGGAGGGAATTCTGCTTTTTTATTTTTTCAATTTTTATTGCAAAAATCATGGTTACGGTATAGAAAACTGTCCACAGGACTAACCCTGCTATATCTAAAAAATGATAAAGCAGAGGAAAGGAAATTGCACATCCGACAAGAAGGACGGCATAAACAATACTATAACGATGAAGCCGGGTTATTTCGGATTCTTGAATCACTTCTTTCATGGTCTCCACATCTCCTTTGATTAGTTGATCCAGAGAAACATTGAAAAATGAGCCAAGTAAAAGCAGACTGTGGATATCAGGATAACTTTTCTCGGTTTCCCAATTTGATATAGTCTGTCTTGTTACATAGATTTTTTCAGCCAATTCTTCCTGTGACAGCCCCATCTCCGAACGGTATCTTTTTAACTGTGAGCTGAGTTTCAAATCCATAACCTCCTTGTCTGATATTTGTTTCTCCGATCTGATGTGAGCATAATACAGTCATGGAGAAATGTCTATCAAACTGCTTTGACAGAGCGCTTAAATCCAGTGTCAAACTTCTTTTGCATAGATGTTTTAAGGACAAATCTCAATCCAGTATCCATCTGGGTCATTGATAAAGTAAATACCCATTTCGGGATTTTCAAAGCAGACACAATCCATTTTCTTATGAAGTGCCAGTGCCGCATCCATATCATCGGTATGCATGGCCAGATGAGATTCGTTATCGCCCAGCTCATAAGGCCGGTCCATATCGCGCAGCCAGGTTAATTCCAGAAGATGAGGGGTAGTTTCGTCTCCAAGAAATACAAGCTTAAAACTGCCGTCAGGGGCAGGCTTTTCTTTTGTGACAGTAAGGCCCAGCGCTTCCTTATAGAAGCTTACGGATTTTTCCAGGTCCAGTACGTTGATATTATTGTGGTAAAATGTGAATTTCATATAGTATCCTCCTTGTTTTGATTTTAGTATATCATCAGTAGCGGAAAAAGGAAAGTTATGATACAATAAAGTTCGGACGGAGGAGAGCTTTATGGTAATCGAGACGAGGCAGGAGAAGGAGACCTATGAACTGGGCCGTCAGATGGGGATTTCGGCGTCGGCAGGGCAGGTGTTTACGCTTGTCGGTGATTTAGGTGCAGGTAAAACAGTGTTTACAAAGGGATTGGCGTCGGGGCTTGGGATAGAGGAGCCGGTAAGCAGCCCTACCTTTACGATTGTTCAGATATATGAGGAAGGGCGGCTGCCCTTTTACCATTTTGATGTCTACCGGATCGGTGATGTGGAGGAGATGGATGAAATAGGGTATGAGGATTACATCTACGGAGAAGGGGTAAGTCTGATTGAATGGGCGGATTTGATTGAAGAGATTCTTCCGGAGCATTATACGGAGATTAAAATAGAGAAGGATTTGGACAAAGGATTTGATTATCGGAGGATCAGTATATGCGGATATTAGCGCTTGAAAGCTCCGGCCTTGTTGCCGGTGCAGCGGTTGTAGACGGTAGTCTGGAGAAAGAGGAAACGATAGCGGAATATACAGTAAACTATAAAAAGACACACTCTCAGACACTGCTTCCTATGCTGGACGAGATTGTCAGGATGACAGAGCTGGATTTATCTACGATTGATGCAATAGCAGTCTCAGGGGGGCCGGGGTCTTTTACTGGACTTCGAATCGGATCGGCGACAGCAAAGGGACTGGGCTTTGCCCTTCATAAGCCGCTGATTCATGTGCCGACATTAGAAGGATTAGCGTACAATCTGTGCGGGACAGACGGCATCGTGTGTCCGATTATGGATGCAAGGCGCGGACAGGTCTATACAGGAATTTATGCTTTTGACGGAAATGAGCTGATAACTTTGGAAGGACAGATGGCTGTAAGTATCGAAGAGCTGGGTGAGAAGCTTTGGGCATATGAAAAAAAGGTGACTTTTTTAGGTGACGGGGTTTTGGTATTTAAGTCTGCGCTTGTGGAGCGGATTATGGCGGGAAGAGAGATTCGCTTTGCACCGGCGAATATGAACCGGCAGAGAGCAGCCTCTGTCGGTGCGCTGGCACTTTGCTATTACCGGGCGGGAAAGATAGAAAGTGCAGCGGACCATCGGCCGGATTATCTGCGTATGTCCCAGGCAGAGAGGGAGAGACAGGAGAAAGAGCGGCAGGAGAAGGAGCGGCGGGAAAAAGAAAGGAAAACCAGTGATGTTTCAGTTTCAATGTGATTATACGGAAGGTGCCCATCCGGCTATTCTGAAACGGATGGTAGATACAAATTTTGAACAGACAGCAGGATACGGAGAGGATATCTACTGTGAAAGTGCAAGAGAAAAGATACGGAGGCTGTGCGGGGCGCCTGCGGCAGACGTGCATTTTTTGGTGGGAGGTACTCAGGCAAATCTTACAGTTATCAGTGCGGTTCTACGCCCGCACCAGGGTGTGATAGCAGCGGAAAGCGGTCATATTAATGTTCATGAGACGGGAGCGGTGGAAGCGACCGGACATAAGGTACTGGCGCTTTCAAGCAGGGACGGAAAGCTTACGGCTAAGCAGGTGGAAGGCTGTATTTCAAATCACTGGGAGGATGAGAATCACGAGCATATGGTGCAGCCGGGGATGGTGTATATCTCGCATTCGACAGAAAATGGAACACTTTACAGCAGAAAAGAGCTGGAAGCACTGAAGGAAGTGTGTGAGAAGGCGGGAATTCCGCTGTTTTTAGACGGAGCCAGATTAGGCTATGGGCTTGCGTCAGAGGCATCTGATCTTGAGCTTTCTGATATTGCACGGCTTACAGATGTATTTTATATAGGGGGAACAAAGGTAGGAGCTTTATTTGGAGAAGCGGTTGTAATCACGAATCCGCTGCTTAAAAAGGATTTTCGGTATCTTATAAAGCAGCATGGGGGCATGCTTGCAAAGGGGAGACTTCTTGGTATTCAGTTTGATACACTTTTTACAGATGAATTATATTTTAAGATATCAAGGCATGCAGATGATCTGGCTCTTCAGCTTAGGCAGGCTTTTCAGGAGAAGGGCTATCGGCTTTGGTTTGATTCTTATACCAATCAGCAGTTTCCGGTTCTTCCGGATGCCCATATTACGAAGCTGAGAGAAAAATATGGTTTCGCGTTTTGGGAAAAGATTGATGAGACGCACAGTGCAGTCCGCTTCTGCACCAGCTGGGCAACAAGCCGGGAAGCAGCAGAGGCTCTTATTACGGATATCGGTAGATTATAATGAGAGTATTGAAATAAACCAGATGTCAAAATGAATCGAGATACAGACAGAGTGATGGAGTGATCCGGTGAAAAGAGATGTGTCAATTGTAATGAAGATAGAAAGGCTGTGTGCGGATAAGGGTAATGCAGAGGCTTTGGCCCGGCTTGAAAGGGAGATTTTCTCCGACCCCTGGAGCGAAAGTGCATTAATGGAGACATTGAGTCAAAAGCAGGCGGTAATTTTCGGCGCGTGGATTGGGGCCCAGCCTGCAGGCTATATCATATTGTATTATGTATTAGATGAGTGTGAGATAGCCCGTATTGCTGTATCACCTGTATACAGACGGCAGGGGGCTGCCGGGAGACTGTTGAAGGAGGCAGAAGAATTCTGCTGCACAGAAAAAATTGAAACCATTTTTTTGGAGGTAAGAGAGAGCAACCATGCTGCAAGATCATTTTATCAAAAGCATAGCTTTAAAATTGACGGAATTCGAAAAAAATTCTATACGAATCCGCCGGAGGATGCTATACTAATGAGCCGTAAGCTTATGAGATAGCTGGAAGAGCTGACAGCACTTTCCACTAGGCATCGGATTTTTGAGCAGATATAATATAGGCGTAGCAAGGAAAGCATGCTCCCGCCGGTTGAAGGTATATGCCGGCAGGAAAGGAGCAGGATGTACACAAGGAGGAATTGTATGCGCCAGTATACTGAGATATTAAAAGAAACACAGGAAATAGACAGAATCATATGTAATAAATGCGGAAAAGAAATTCCGGTTCTAAAAGGGGTTCCCCAGGAGGATGTCCTGGAGGTGGAGAAGCGCTGGGGATATTTTTCAGATAAGGATAATCAGGTAGACAGATTTGATTTGTGTGAGGAATGCTATGACGAGCTTGTGAAAAGCTTCCGCATTAAGATGAGAAATTGAGGTAAAATATGTTAGATGTATGTTTGTTAGGAACAGGCGGGATGATGCCGCTTCCATACCGCTGGCTTACGTCGCTTATGGTAAGGTACAATGGAAGCAGTGTACTGATTGACTGCGGGGAAGGTACGCAGATCGCGATTAAGGAAAAGGGCTGGAGCTTTAAGCCGATTGATGTTATCTGCTTTACGCATTATCACGGGGACCATATCAGCGGGCTCCCGGGATTACTTCTCACGATGGGAAATGCGGACCGCACAGAGCCGCTTACGTTAGTCGGACCGAAAGGGCTGGAACGGGTAGTAAATGCGCTTAGAGTTATTGCACCTGAGCTGCCTTTTTCTATCAAATATATGGAAATAACAGAGCCGGAACAGACCTTTGAGATGAATGGTTACCGTCTAAAGGCATTTCGGGTAAATCATAATGTTCCGTGCTACGGATATACAATGGAGATAGACAGAGCCGGAAAATTCGACGTAGAGCGGGCAGGCGCCGCAGGAATCCCGCAGAAATACTGGGGGCTTCTGCAAAAGGGGGAGCAGGTGGAGACAGACGGCAATATCTATACGCCGGATATGGTGCTTGGACCGCCCAGGAAGGGGATTAAGCTTACCTATTGTACGGATACACGCCCGACAGAGTCAATAAAGAATAATGCAAGAGAGTCGGATCTTTTTATCTGTGAGGGAATGTATGGGGAAAAGGATAAGCAGAAAAAGGCAAAGGAATACAAGCATATGACATTTTACGAGGCAGCGCAGCTTGCAAAGGAAGCAGAGGTAAGGGAAATGTGGCTTACACATTATAGTCCGTCGCTCACCAGACCGGAGGAATATATGGATGAGGTGCGGAAAATATTCCCGGCAGCAATTGCGGCAAAGGACCGGCGTACGGCGGAGCTTGTATTTTCAGATTAAAAGGGTTGTAGAAAATATGGATGAGAACGTGAAAAAGAAAGATATATTTATTCTGGCGGTCGAAAGCTCCTGTGACGAGACGGCAGCGGCTGTGGTAAAGAACGGAAGAGAAGTTCTTTCTAATATAATATCGTCACAGATTGCACTGCATACGCTGTACGGCGGTGTAGTTCCTGAGATTGCATCCAGAAAACACATTGAAAAAATAAACCAGGTAATAGAAGCAGCGCTTACAGAAGCAGGTATTGCACTGGCTGAGATAGATGCAGTCGGAGTTACCTACGGTCCCGGACTAGTGGGTGCGCTTCTTGTGGGAGTTGCGGAAGCGAAAGCGATCGCATACGCGGCTGGGAAGCCGTTGATAGGAGTGCATCACATCGAAGGACATATTGCAGCTAACTTTATTGAGCATAAGGATTTGGAGCCGCCGTTTTTTTCTCTTGTGGTATCGGGAGGACATACACACCTGGTACGAGTGAAGGATTACGGGAGATTTGATATCATCGGAAGAACCAGAGATGATGCGGCGGGAGAGGCATTTGATAAGGTGGCCAGGGCAATCGGGCTTGGTTATCCCGGCGGACCGAAAATTGACAGGGTGTCAAAGGAAGGAAATCCTCAGGCCATTGCATTTCCGCGGGCGCATGTAGAGGATGCACCTTATGATTTCAGTTTCAGCGGTGTAAAATCGGCAGTGCTGAATTATATAAATGGCTGTCAGATGAAGGGAGAGACATACAGTCAGGCAGATGTAGCCGCATCTTTTCAGAAAGCGGTCGTAGATGTACTTGTTGAAAACGCTATGCATGCAGTAAAGGAGTATCATGCAGATAAATTTGCAATCGCAGGCGGCGTGGCATCAAACAGTGCACTCAGGGAGGCTATGAAGCAGGCATGTGAAGCACGGGGAGTAAAGCTTTATTATCCGTCTCCTGTCTACTGTACAGATAATGCAGCTATGATAGGAGCTGCGGCATATTATGAATATAGAAACGGAACGAGGCACGGCTGGGATTTAAATGCTGTTCCGAATCTGAAGCTGGGAGAACGATGACGCGGACGGGTGAGGTACTATGTATACAAATGAGAAAAAAAGCTGTACAGCGATTGTTCTGGCAGCGGGCCGGGGAAGCCGCATGGGTACGGCTGTGCAGAAACAATATCTGGAATTAGAGGGCAGGCCGGTTATCTGCTATGCATTGGAGGTTTTTCAGCAGTCGGAGGTGATAGATAATATCATCCTTGTTGTCGGGGAAGGACAGGAGGAGTTCGCCAGACAGAAAATTATAGAAAAATATTATTTTTCGAAAGTATCAGCGGTTGTATGCGGCGGAAGGGAGCGGTATGATTCTGTATGGCAGGGACTGAAGCTTCTGGCAGATACCGAAGGGTACGTGTTTATCCATGACGGAGCGAGACCGTTTGTAAATGAGGCTATCCTGAGGCGCGGATATGAGACCGTGGATAAATACGGCGCCTGTGCTGCAGGTGTACCAAGCAAGGATACGATCAAGCTGGCAGACGAGGATAATTTTGCTGCAGATACACCTGAGCGCAGATTTGTGTGGGCGATACAGACTCCTCAGGTTTTTAAGACAGCCTTGATTAAGGAAGCGTATTTCCGGCTGATGCAAAAGGGAGATATTCATGTAACCGATGATGCTATGGTTGTAGAGCAGATGATGAAGGTGCCGGTAAAATTATTCGAAGGCTCCTATGAAAATATCAAGATTACGACACCAGAGGATTTGAAAATAGCGGAAGCATTTCTTAAGAAATAATTGTCGAAACATTTTTTTGTACATTTGAAAAAAATGATTGACGATGTATTTTTTGTGTGATAAAATGCTAATTGTCGTCAGAGAAAACGACAAAGGTTAAATATTTTGGAGAGGTATCGAAGTGGTCATAACGAGGCGGTCTTGAAAACCGTTTGTCCGCAAGGGCGCGTGGGTTCGAATCCCACCCTCTCCGTTTGCTGTCGGCAGTATGTAAGGTGATTTGGAGAAGTACCCAAGTTGGCTGAAGGGGCTCCCCTGGAAAGGGAGTAGGTCGTTGATAGCGGTGCGAGGGTTCAAATCCCTCCTTCTCCGTTTAAAGAACCATTTGGATTTATATCCGGATGGTTTTTTTGCTGTCGTAAATCCGAAGGGCGCTGCCGGCAGTACCTGCAGGTGATTTAAAAATGCATGATTTGCTGGCTTCACCGCTTGGAACAGGCGCTTACAGTCTGGAGATACCGGAATTTGTATCCGCAGGCGGACCGGTTAATATTAAAATCTAAAAGAAATGTGGTGTGAAAATGACTTATGAACAGCTTAAGCAGGAAATGGCTTTGCAAAAGGTGGAATTAACAAATTCCGAACGTTCAAAATTATATATGGCTGGTGAAGAGGTGGATTTTTTACCTTTTGGCTTCAATTCGCCCGACAGTGCGCTTCTTCCGCTTTACGGATTTACTCAAAAGCAGTTTCGGGAGTCTCTGGAAGTGAAAAAGGAGTTTATAAGAAAAAAGAAAGAGGATTTTGATATGGAAGGAATTTCTCTTGGTATGAGCTTGAAGGGCATTGGACGAGCGGTTGGAAGTAAGATAAGATTTCCTGAAAATGACATAGAATGTCTTGAGGAATGTGTGCTGACAGACTATAAGATGCTGGATAATATGGAAGTTATAAAGCCTGAGAAAATACCGTTTATGAAAGAAACCATTGAAACAGGGCACCTTTTAAAGAAAGCGTTTCCGGATATGGGAATTCGGACAAGTGTAGCCGGTCCTTTAACTACCGCAATCAATATAAGAAAAGCGGAATATGTATTGAGAGATATGATCAGGCATCCGGAGGAGTTAAAGAGACTCCTTCAGTTTTCCGTAGATTGTTCACTTGCGTGGGTGAAGTATGCAAAAGATGAGTTCGGCAGTATTTCATGCAGCTTTGCAGATCCGGCCGTGTCGCAGAATCTGGTAAGCTGGAAAAATTTCCAGAGCTTTTCTAAGCCTTATATAAAGGAATTGTTTGACGGAATTGAGCGTATTACCGGAAAAAAGCCGGGTGTCCATATCTGTGGGAAGACGAGAAAGATCTGGAAAGATTTAATTGATATCGGAATAGAGAACTTGAGTATTGATAATTGTGAGGATCTTGCAGAGGCAAAAGAAGTACTGGGTAATGCCATGATGATTGGAGGAAATGTGCCTCCCGTTACGGTTATGCGGTATGGAAGCATCAGTGATGTAATTGCCAGTGTCCGGGAATGCATTGAGAAAGCCAGCGATTCTCCGTGCGGCTATAATCTGAATACGGGCTGTCAGTTGGCAATAGGAACTCCATGGGAAAATATAGAGGCGTTCATTTTTGCGGCCAGAAAATATGGACAGGGCGCCAGAAAAGGTCATTTGTGCAAAGGACTGCAATATAGTTAAAAGGATGATTTGAAATGAAAATAGTATGTATTTGCGGTTATTTTATTCAGTCTGGATTGTCGCTCAAGAGGCATTGCTTTATGCACTGCAAAACAAAGAGATTGACGTGGCCGCTTTGGATATATATCTGGATAAATTACTTGGGAAACAGCATCCATTTTTATAACAAATTTCTTGTAACTGAGGGCAACCAGGGATATTAAGTATTGTAAGCAGCCGCGCAGTCTGCGATATATAGTATAAAAATGTATAAAAAAGTCTAAATATAGTATCTGGAAAAAGAATGTAAAAAAAAATAAAAAAAACGCAAAAAAAGTATTGACATTATATAGAAACGGATGATATTATGGTTGAGCTGAGCCGGTGAGGCAGCAGCAAAG
>CAMNTM010000013.1 GCA_946558465.1 uncultured Lachnospiraceae bacterium | reverse complement strand
TACCGACATATAAGAACTTCTAAAGAGATAATCTAAATTCACCATAAATTTTCTGATAAAATTCTGCTATTGGGCAGTGATAGCGGTGTGCATATATGCGGTTTTTAAATATCTGCTGCCAGTGCTTTTTCCGTTTGTGCTGGCATACGGCATTGCATATATTCTGGCTAAGCCCGTCCGCCGTATAGCAGGGGAAAGCAGGTGGAAAAGGGCATTCTTTTCCATCCTGCTTTCAGCAGTATTTTTTATAACTGTCGGGGGATTGGCTGTTTGGCTGGGGGTATGGCTCTTTTCAGGAGCAAAGCAGATCATCGCATTTCTTCCAACGGTCTTTCAGGATTTTGTCTTTCCGTTTTTAGAGGATGGTTTTGCATGGATAGAGGGGCTGTTTATATTGGCCGATCCTTCGGGGGTAGAACTTCTGGAGGGCAGTTTTGAAAACATATTGACGGCATTGAGCAGCGGGATCATTTCGCTGTCCAATGCGGCATTGTCGGTGGTGGCGGGAGCTGCCACAAAAATTCCCGGAGTTTTTATGAGGACAGTCATTACTATACAGAAGATAGAGATTTATTTTAACTTTATCGGGGAATACATACCGCCGACTATGGCGGAGAAAGAGCCGACACCCGAAGAACTGGAGGAAATACGGAAGAAAGAGGCAAGAAAGAGGCAAGAAAGGACAGACTGCACCAGAATTATCTGAAACGGAAAGCCAACGAGAAACAGAAAGAATACGAGGAACCCACCAAAGACAAGAAAAAGGCACAGATTGAGAGCCAAAAGGAGCAGATAAGAGCCGAGGACAGGGAAAAGGGTATATATTTCCATGCAGGAGTGCCAAATATACCGAGGACAGACAAACAGGCGGTAATGTAAAAATTAGATTTCGAGGAAAAGACTATGACAGAAACGGTTGTAGTCTTTTTTCGTGCAGTAATTACCATATGGAATAACCAACCATTACTTAAAGCAAGGAAATTATCTGTTAATATATTAGGCAGTCAACTCCCATTATTAATGGATGGAAAATCTTAAGACAGTATCCGGATTAAAAGAAGTGAAATGAAATGTGAAAAGAACAGGTATGAGCAGGAATGGTGGTATTGGAAAATGGTTAAATAGCAAACGAAATTCTAGTTTGTCGAAATAGAATTCGGTTGTATTATTTTCTAAAGAAGCATACATTTCCCCTGCAGGGGTTCTGTGTTGTGTTAAGTAAAAAAGGGAATATATTCTCATTATTATTTTAAAACTTTGGCAGAAAAAAATAAGGTGGAAGATATGATACAATATGTAACAGCTTTCCTAAACATTTTGATCAACAAAAAATAAAAAATTTAAACAAATGAGATTTTTTGCTGTTTTTTCCGTCTAATATATGTAGGACGAAAGCAAAGGACGCTTTGACGGAATCCTAATTTAACTGTGCGCACAGGAGGTACTGCTATAATGCAGAAAAACAAAACAGAAGATTTAGTAAAAAAAGCAAAAAGAAAAGACCCAGATGCTTTTTCGCAGTTGATGCAGCTTTATAAGAAGGATATGTATCGAGTTGCCTTGGCTATTCTTATGAACGATGAGGATACCGCAGATGCAATTCAGGATACAATGCTTACTTGTTGGGAAAAAATACATAACCTAAGACAAATAGAATATTTTAAAACATGGATGACAAGGATACTAATCAATAAGTGTTATGATATTCGTAGAAAAAGGGAATTAACCATAAGCCTTGAAGAGTACGAAGAACTAGCAGAGGAAGATAATTATAATCTTGAATTGAAAGAAGCATTGTCCACGTTAAATGATAAGTATCGTATCATTTTAACTCTCTTTTATAGTGAAGGATATCATATTGACGAGATAGCAAGAATTTTGAAACTTCCCAAAAGTACGGTCCAGACAAGACTTCAGCGCGGAAGAGAGAATCTTGCAAAAAACTATTATAGGGAGAATGAAAGGAGAAAATGATATGAAAAAGAATGAAGAAAACATTTTTTTGGAAGATATAGAAATGCCAAGAATAGTGGAGGAAAAAATAACCGAGACATTATTAAAAATTAAAATGGAGGAAATTAATGTTATGAGAGAAAAAGAAAGCACAGATACAAAGAGGAAGAATAAATTAAAAAAATTTTTAAAACCACTGATTTCAGTAGCGGCTTGTGCAATATTAGTTGTGACATTTTTAACTAACGGAAATGTTGGCAGTAAGACCCCAAATGTATCCATGACGACAGATACCGATAAATCTGATTTACAGTGGGAGGACAAATCGAAGATATCATTTCCTGACTTTTCTATTACGGCTTATGCAAAAGAACTTGACATTGCTGAACCGAGTGAAGGAAACGTTATTTTTGTTGATGCTGGTATAGGTGAAAACGGATATACAGGGATAATGTTTAGCATAAAGGGGAATGAAATTTCAAATGTTGACATTTCGATAGATAAAGGAGAATTATATTCAGCGATAATTGATAATACTACAGAGAAAACTATACATGATTGGATGGCGCAGGGAATGCCGGATATGGATGGCGATCCAAATACGTACACCATAGTTGAAACAGATGGTCTGGAACAAAGAGAAGAAGAGCAAGATATTCAAAATATAAGAGTTTATCATTGTACAAAACGTGGAACAAATTTTATGGAACAATATGACAGTGAAACATATTATGGATTTTATATTCCAGATCATATCATATCAACAATGGATGATGAAACGGATTTAGCAGTTGCTTCTCATAATATGCTGAATATATTCGATGGCGCAGTGCTTACTGTTACGGTTACCTATTCGGATGGAAGCAGTTTTAGAAAGGGATATGAATTATCGACAGCAAAGCTTGCTCAAGATGAAAATGGTACAATAACACAAGAAGAATGGACCGGGGGAGATGAAGGAGCTTTTGTCTATGGAATAGTTGCCAGAGAGAAAAAATAAGATTTATAGCATCAAGGCGAAAGAAGTATATAAAAATTGAATATTGTTTACCTTTAGGTAGCGATTATCTTAACAGACAATCAGCTGCCTTTTCTATTTTTAGAAACTATTAACACAGCGCTGAAAGAATGGAGCATCAGAAATGATTGAGAGAAATTTGCCGCCTTTAAGCGCTGGCTTATAAGAGATAATAAAGATGCGTATCCAGAATTATTAAGGTATGTAGATATGTGAACTGAATTTTTGAGTATTAGGTGAAAGAAGGCATGTCCAGCCGGCACAGCTGTGTCGCTGTAATGGGAATGTCTTTTTTATGCACAGGGGTGCGTAAGAAAATTAGCAATTTTGCTGCACGCACCCCGCACGTCGAGTAGGGGGAAAGGCCTTTCTTACTCGATTTTTGTATCTAAACCTTGCTCCCCCTCTCCAAAATCCGATTCAGCCGTGAAAACAGCATAAATCCAGTAACCGATGCAGCCAGAATATCACTGACGGGTTCTGCCACAAAGACGCCGAACACCTGATCAGAAAGAATCTGAGGCAGAATAAAGATAAGGGGAATCAAAAGCACCAGCTTTCTAAGGCAGGCCATAATGAGACTGATCTTGGCCTGTCCCAGAGCCATAAATGTCTGCTGGCAGGCGATCTGTACACCTGTGGAAAAGATTCCTGCCATATAGATTCTCATAGCCCACACCGTATAATCCACCAGAGAGGAATCACTGCTGAAGATACCGGCAAATACCTGGGGAATAAGAAGAAAGAGAATCCACATCAGAGAGGCATAGCTTGTACATGCCAAAAACTGGCAGCCAAAAGCCTGTTTTACCCGGTCTTTTTTGCCGGCGCCGAAGTTATAGCTCATAATCGGCTGGCCGCCCTGACAGATTCCCTGGAGAGGCAGGGTCACTAACTGGCTGCAGGACGAGATAATTGTCATGGCGCCCACAGCCACATCGCCGCCGAAGCGGGACAGACTGCTGTTAAAGCTGATATTTAAGATACTTTCTGTACTGAGCATGACAAAGGTGGAGATCCCTAAGGCCAGACATGGTAAGATTACCTTGGGTTCCAGCTTCATATCAGGAAGCGTGAGCCGGAGCATGGTTCTGGAACCCCGAAGGAAGATCAGCACCCATAGGGCACTGACGGCCTGGCTGAGTACTGTGGCAATAGCAGCTCCCCGCACTCCCATGTGAAATCCGAAGATCAGGATGGGATCCAGAATAATGTTGCACAGGGCCCCCATGACTGTGGTGATCATGCTGAATTTGGCGAACCCTTGAGTGGTGATGAAGGGGTTCATTCCCATGACGATCATGACGAAGACGATTCCCAGAATGTAGATGCGCGCATAGGACAGAGCGTAGGGAAGGGTCACGTCACTGGCCCCGAAAAGTCTTAAAAGCTGGGGAGCAAAAATATAAAATACTACGGTCAAAACCACGGCAGAGGCCATAAGCACACAGAAACAGTTCCCCAGAATCTTCTGAGCCGTGATCCGGTCATTTTTCCCCATAGCGATGGCAGCCCTGGGTGCGCCGCCGGAACCGGCCAGCATGGCAAAGGCATTGATCATCATTAAAATAGGTAGAAACAGCCCTACTCCTGTCAAGGCGGAAGCTCCTGCATCAGGAATATGTCCGATATAAATCCGGTCCACGATATTGTAAAGCATATTAATGAGCTGGGCCACCACTGCCGGTATGGCCAGGTTCAGCATCAGCTTGGGGATACTTCCGGTCCCCATGTCCTGTTTCATTTTTGGTTGTGCCATATATTTGTTGCCTCCTTCTAACATCTTTCTTCTCTACAAAAATGTATGCTTTTTCGTTCAGGTTGGCAGGGGGTCCGTCCGGGAGATATTGATATTCCCATTCGGGGCCGCTTTCGCTTAGGTTCCCCCGGCAGCGGTACTAAGCGCCTAAAAGACAGGCGCTAAGGACCGGCGGGAGAAATACCCCTCATCGGGAATATCAATATTTCCCGGACTACATCACTGGCAAGCCTGAATGATGAACGCTGGGAAGAAGTTCTGCCCGTAAAATTTTTTCTGGCTGTTTAAAATACCTAAAGGTCAGCCAGCAGTTTTACAGAAGCTGGAGAAAGCATCATGGGGAGTCCCCTTCTTCCGGCGTATTTCTTTCGAGTCGCCAGGAGTGTAGTCTTGCCGCTCTCCTGAACGAAAAAGCATACATTTTGGGCGCGGATTATGCCCTCAATCCAGCATCCCCTTACCTTTAAGATCAGCGAAAATCAGCTGATCAACTGGTGAAACCAAGGCTGCATCTGCACTGGTGAGCCAGACTAACTCGGCGATTTCGGAGTCGGCCTTTAATTCCCCGGAATATTCTGCAGTGTAGCAGGTCATCTTTACCAGGACGCCTTCCTCTTTTCCGTGAGCCTGAGCCTCAAAGACTCCGTAGAATCTGGCCGTGGATTCTATGATATCAACTGTAAGCTCCTCCTTAATCTCCCTTACAAGAGTTTCCATATCGGACTCATGGCCCTCCCGCTTTCCGCCGGGAAGGTAGTATTTGTCTTTGCCTTTGGAGCGGGTGCTTAAGATTTTGCCATCCTTTAGATGCAGATAAGCTACTTTGTCAATTATTTTCATTGGGGTATCCTTTCATTCCTCGTAAAATCTATGTTTATTTTAAATGATACCTCTTTTGCCCGCTTTTTTCAATCCCTCTGTGTTGATACCCTAAAGGGAACATATTATACAAAATTAACACGCCATATTCACCATTTTTCCGGGATTTCCCGGATCTTGAGGGCGCGGACAGCGTGCAGAAGATTTACACTGTCAGCGGTGACAACGAATCCCGGTTCTGGAATGTACTTCATAAAAATGTGGTGGAGACGCACAAGTCTGGAGTGGAAGTGTGGTATGAATCGCCAGCAATCAGACTGATTCAGGATTATCTGCAGATGCCGTATGGAGCGCTTCTGGGATCTACATACAATAAGGGAGACGGTATTACTATGGCATTGGAAGTGGGATCCAATCTGCGGCATATGAGCGCCTTGCATTACAGCAGATACATTTTTAAAGGGACAAAGTGTTCAATCCTCATTTCCTTTCCCTTACCGTATCTCCTGCTTCCAGAACTCCGCACAGCAGGGGGGAATCCGGGTCGCAGAGCATACTGTACCTGTTCACCCTCTCCTGGCTATGATTGGCATAGCAGTACAGGCATCCGTTTTTACAGGTATCATAGGCACCGATATCCACACTCTCCATACATCCGCATTCCGGCCTCTGATTCTTATCTTTTCGTCCTTTTAACTGATATCCGCAGATCTCTTCTATAAGCTTCTGGTCGATACAGCAGTTGTGTTCGATGCCGTAAGGGGACAAATCCACGGCTTCCGCACAGCTTCCTACAGTCATCCCTTTTGATTTGGCAATATCTGCCAGGGTTTTTGCAAAATGAAAGAGCTCCAATTCCTTTAAGTCATAAGCATGTAATTGATGAAGTGTTTTTTTGTTTTTGGTGTAAGTATCCACAAAGCTGATGACACATCTGTAGGTATACCCTTCTAAGGCGGCGGCAATCTGTTCAAATGCCTTTAAGTGATAGTCAGGCGTGTATAGCTCCGTAAAAAGAATGGGGTCATACCTCCAGATAACCTTCTGGCCGCCTATGGCTTGGGACAATTTCTGAAATGTGGAAAGCATCTTTTCTTTTTTATGGGGAACGCATGGTTCTATATCTTTTCCGTAACCGGTGAGGGTAAACTGGAAATAATAGTGATAGGAAGACAGCTGGTCAAGTTCTAAGATCATAGGCTCCGGGTTCTTGGTCCAGAATACGATGCAGTCAATGACCTCCGGAGACAGACAGATCTTACTGACCTGGCGGGGGTTCATGGGATTGCGCATATACAGGAAGCCTTCTTTGATTCGGTTGTAGAACCATTGGGAATAGTAGTTTGGAATATCTGTCCTCCGGCTGGCGCTTATGATCATGGCAGGTCCTTTCTGATGCGTATTGGATTGCTGGCGGTTATTATTATAGCATAAATTTTAAATTTTTCCTCTCTCTTTTCGGTCTGCCCTTGGTCTGCCCTAAAAACCCATATAAAAAATTGATATAAACGGCGCCGGAGTCAGAAATACCGATAAAAAGCTGGCGCTCACGGTTAATGCCATTTCATACAAAAGCACGGAAACTGATGCAAGGCAGACGCCGATTCCCAAAGTGGAAGCCATCACCACGGCAAAGATCAGGTCAATGACTGTCTTGGCATACAAACTCTCCCCGCTGTCTGTCAACCCGCTCTCTAAGGATCAGAATCTGCCGGAACTGAATGCAGAATTCGTCCGCAGTGACCATCTTGCTTTTGGCTTTCCCCCAAAATCATCCTGCCACCTCCCTGGCTGTCCCGGCGAAGGGCCGTCCTTTCCCCTGCCTGGATTTAAAACATATGGAAAACGAAACTCCCTATGTTCCCCGTACCAGAGATCCCTCCCGCCAGGTAGAATGGAAAGTTTTCCGGCGCAGGAGCGCCGCGCTGCCTCAGTTATGAAGGATTTTATCCATATATTCAAAACTACGGAGCAAATATCACCATTTCCTTTTTCGCGGCTGTGACGATCCCGCTGGCACAGATTCTGGCCCCTGTATGCCTCTCAAGCAGCATGGCCAGTTCCTCCATAGCCAGTTTCAGTTCCCCGATTCTCTCCGGCTCTATACATTCCATGGCGATAAATTCATTTACCGTGTTCTCTGTAACAGCCGTTCGTCTTCCGTCACGCCAGTTAAAACAACGGCAGACCACCCCGCAATCATCATAATAGGCCACCTCACCGGCCAGGGGGGCATCTTCCCCTTCATCGCCCAGGGGAAGGAAGGGTTCTCCGCCCTTCATCACTCCTAAATGAAGATCCCCGCAGAAAGCATCCAGGTTCTCCGCTCCGATGGGGAATCCGTATTTTAAGGAAATTCCGTTGGTAATGTCAACCGTAGGCGCGATAGAGGGCACCGAATTTCCATGAAGAACCCGCTTTAGAAGGGCCTCAATGGAACAGCGCGCTCCCTTTTTGCCGGGGAATTTTTTATATGCCGCCCTCCACAGGGCGGGAATTTTGTTCTCGGAGATCACCTGGCTGGTAAGAAACTTTTTAGCCTCCTCATTGGCATGGGCCAAAAAAGAGCGGATCTCATCCTTTTCACCGTCCGGTATCTCTCCTTCTTTCCTGATATCCCCTACTGCCATCACACCGATGGCGATGTCCGGGAAAAGCCTGATAAACGGCTGGTCCAACATAAATTTTTTTCTCTTGTTTCAGTGTTCATGATTCTTCCTCCTCATATCTTTCTTTTTATTATTTTTATTGCTTTCAGCCTCGTAAAGCAGCACTCCTAAAGCCGCGGTCACAAGCTCCGTAAAGGGAAACGCACACCATACGCCCGCTATGCCGAAGAGTATGGAAAACAAAAATGCCGTTGGTATTAAAATAAAAAAACCTCTCATCAGCGGACATGCCATGAAGTACAGCTTAAGCCCGGCCACAGCAATCTGCTGCAAGGCTTCATCCCGCTCGCTGGTATCATCCGCCCCCAGGAGTCTGACTATCTTCCCGGAAAAAACAGCCCTGCCAGAGTATAGCAGGAATAAGCACACTGCCCCAGAATATTAAGGGACACATAATTAAAAAAATCTTTGAACATATCTGTGCCTCCGCTTTTTGCGCACATAAAATCCTCCCTTTTGAAGACAAACATTTCATTTTACAGCACCCCCCTAAAAACAGTAAAAGCGCCGAACCTCGTATCTTCTATGGCCTAACGATACGAACCTCAACGCTGTTACTCACCCGGCGGCGAACAATTGCTTATGGAATTTTATAGTAGGATAGCACACAACCGGTAAAAATGCAATCCTTGTTTCTCCAAATTATCAGCGCAGATTCTAAGGGAGACATTTACATGGATAAAAAGCCGGTTGTACAGAAGCCATGGCAGTTTGATTTGGAAGAATACATCAGACAAGGAGAGGCAGGAAGAGGAGTTAAGAACAGAGGAGGCAGACCGGGTGGCGGCCAGAACAGATTCATCCCTTTTGTGGAGGAAATACCACAACCACGGCAGTTTTCATTGTGAAGTACTTGAAGAACTTTGGTTTTTCCGTTTATAATGATGCATTTGCAGATCACTCCTGGTACTTCCGCAATACCCTTGTGCGGGCAAACTACAATCATTTGACCCGGGGAATTCATGCAACGACCAAGTATTTGGAATATTTTTTTGAAAATATGTTGCTGGGAGCAGAGCATGAGACCGGATTATCGGAGAAGGGTTTACCTGCCGGAATGCGGCTTATGGGCGATAGCAAAGGCAAAAGCCAGCGTAAGAAGCATTTCTACTTCTTATGCTGGCTTTCTTTATACCAAAAATAAAATCGCACATTCGCAAAGTGGAAAATCCTCTGCTATACTTTAGGCGAAGGAGGTCAAAAAATGTGGGCAGATACACCGATGCGATTGATAGAATTATAATTAAAATCGTAAACGCACCAACCAAAACATTCAAAATTACGGAGGTTTAAGATGATGAAAAAGACAATTTTTGAAGAAATGGGCGGCACTTATACACAGATTGGAGATTACTTTCTTCCCAATTTAAAACTGCTCGAAGAAGAAAGAAATCCCATCGGCGTATGGGGACAGCGACACAGGTGCTATCTGAAAGAGCATAAAAGGGCGATTTACACTACTCTGCTCACAAGCTTGTTTTTCTACAAATTGATTTCGAATTCTACCCTTGGTTAAGTAAATGTATAGGAAGCTGTATGGAATGTGATATATTATTTTGATATCATTAGGCATCAAAAAAAGTAGAAGGATAGAGTAATATGAGTTTTTCAGAAAAATTATTGACACTCAGAAAAGCAATAAATTTAACGCAGGAACAGCTTGCCGAAAAACTTGATGTTTCAAGGCAGTCTGTTTCAAAATGAGAGAGCGGTCAGGCGGTTCCAGAAATGGAAAAATAGTAGCATTGAGTGTAGTTTTTGATGTTACAACTGATTATTTGCTAAAGTCATCAGAAATAGATGACTTATCAGTAAAAACAGAAATGCTGGAAAAACAGCAGCAGAATATTCTTATTAGAGAACAAAAGCAGCAACAAATCCCTCGGTCTTTTTTGCAGGCTTTCTTATCGCTACTGCTATTGTAATCTTTATATGCGCAAAGAAAATTAACAATAAAGAAGCATTCAATATTTATATTGTGATGAAAAGAACAGGCAAGGCGCTTTATTCCTTTTCCTGTTCTTTTCATCACAGCCATGTTTTTGGAAAATGAAGATATCTTACAAGAAATCAACAAACATTTTGAGTATAATATAGGGTGCTAGGAGGTGCTGCCATGCAAAAAGAAATACGAACAGTCTGCTATGATGACGATTTACATCTTGAAGCATATCGTTTTCAAGGAATCGTACAGCCATTCCCGGACCATTTTCACGATTACTATGTGATAGGTTTTATGGAAGCAGGGACACGCTGTTTATCCTGCAAAAATAAAGAATATATGATAGGTCAGGGGAACATACTTTTATTCAATCCAAACGATAACCACAGTTGCGTGCAATGTGACGGCGGAACGCTTGATTACAGAGGGTTGAATATTCCAAAAGAAACGATGCTTTCATTAACAGAGGAAATAATCAGGCAAAGGATATTGTTTGGGTTTTCTGAAAATGTCATTAAGAATGATGAGCTGAATCTCTATCTTCGTTCTTTGCATCAAATGATTATGGACGGCGGGGAAGAGTTTGAAAAAGAAGAAATGTTTCTGCTCCTCATTACATTACTTATAGAGCATTACGGACAACCCTTTGAGAACTGTATTCCAGAGTGTAGCAAAGAAATAGAAAAGACTTGCCCTCTGTAAATGCAGCGGTCTTAGTAAATCGACCTTACTTCGTGCGTTTACCAAATCAAAGGGAGTTACGCCTTACAGGTATCTTCAAATGATTCGGATAGGCGAAGCAAAGGAACTGTTGGAGAAAGGCGTATCTGCGGCCTCCGCCGCAATACAGACAGGTTTTTCAGACCAGAGCCACTTTTCAAATTTTTTTAATATGTTTATTGGATTGTCGCCTGCCGCATACGGACGCATTTTCAAGAAAGGCTGCAAAAACCATGAATAAAAAAGCTGCCGCAGGGCATATTACGGCTCTGATTACGATTGTGATATGGGGAACGACTTTCATATCCACCAAAATACTGCTTGCAGATTTCACACCGATAGAAATATTGTTTTTCAGATTTTTACTTGGATTACTTGTGCTGATAGCCGTTTATCCGAAACGATTGAGAATAAAGGATAAAAAACAGGAGCTTACATTCGCTGCTGCGGGCCTATGCGGGATATGTTTATACTACTTGCTTGAAAATATAGCTTTAACCTATACGATGGCTTCTAATGTCGGTGTTATTATTTCTGTCGCCCCGTTTTTTACTGCCGTTTTATCTCCTGTATTTCTAAAGACAGAAGAAAAACTTAAAGCACAATTTTTTGTTGGCTTTGTAGTTGCCATGATGGGAATATGCCTTATCAGTTTTAACGGTAAGGAATTAGAACTGAATCCTACTGGTGATATTCTGGCGATTGCCGCAGCATTCGTATGGGCAGTTTATTCCTTGCTGACACGAAAAATAGGAAGCTATGGATATAACACCATTGGGGCGACAAGGCGGATATTTACATACGGAATACTTTTCATGCTCCCGTTCCTGTTTCTTTTTGATTTCAGATTGGATGTTCAGAAGTTTCTAAAGCCAGAGTACACTCTAAACCTTATCTATTTAGGTCTGGGTGCGTCAGCCCTTTGCTTTGTTACTTGGAATTATGCTGTCATGGTGCTTGGGGCTGTTAAGACAAGCGTGTATATCTATATAGTTCCTGTTATCACCGTTGTCACATCTATTATTGTGCTAAAGGAAGAAATCACATGGATGGCTGCAATAGGAATAGGGCTTACCTTAATCGGCTTATTTCTTTCGGAAAGTAAATTAAAATTTAAGAAAAGAGGAAAACCGAATGAATGTAGAGAATGAAAAATGCGTAATTGTGGTTGATGAAAATTTACCACTTGGGATTATCGCTAATACCGCCGCTATCCTCGGCATTACTATGGGAATGAAAATGCCAGATGTTGTTGGAAATGATGTGCTTGATTTAGAGGGCAATTCTCACATGGGAATTATACAGTTTCCCGTACCGATATTAAAGGGAAATACGGAGATACTTAAAAACCTCAGAACAAAACTATTTGAACCACAATTTGCAGAGCTTACAGTTGTTGATTTTTCTGATTTGGCGAGGGGGTGTAAGACTTACGATGAGTTCATTGGTAAAATGGCAAACACCTCAGAGGTTAAATTGAATTATATTGGTATCGCAATCTGCGGCAATAAAAAGCTGATTAACAAGCTGACGGGCAATATGCCTTTGTTAAGATAAAAGGGAGAATTAACTCGGCTGTGATTTTCTCCCTCGACAGCAATGCGGAGTTCGCCCAGTTTATCGTTGTTCATTATGTGGTGACAGCCTTTTCCCTTTAATTTTTTTAGATTAATAGGCTTTTCGCATTGTTTAATGTCTATAAATTTCTCCCATTCCTCTCTATGTCCTGTAAATCTTTTCATAAATTTGGCATAGCAATATTTACAAACGTGAGTACAGCCGGCATAAGGATTTATCACATAATCACTTGCTGGCAAATTTGATTTCGTCAGATAATCTTTCGTATTTATTTTTTACTCTATAATATCCATCTATTGAATTACACCTCCATGAAAATAACATTCATAAATTTTTTCATCCAAATAAAAAATATCTTCGTACCCTTGAAACCAAACAAATTCCCCATCTACTTTACAATGATAATGATAATCGCCTTTTGTATATATCTTTGGCCCCCGATAAGGGAATTTTTCTGTAACCTGCAATAAGACTTCTTTCAAAAATCCGTTGTTAAAATTACTCCCTATAACCCGACCAGAATAATTCATGCACCAAATAGGGTTATCACAGTACCATACCGCTTCTTCACCAGTAAATTTTTCGCCGCCTAAATACGTATCGTAATATTTATACTCATTTTCCGCATAACAAAAATCACTGGATTTCATTCGAGAAGATTGCACTTTATTTTCATTGATTGGATAAGTATTCTTTTTTGCAGAAACCAAAAAGGAAACAGCTTTATTGATGTCAATGTCCGCACCCTTACACAATAAAATGTTGCACTCATCATCATCTTTTACTATTCTGTCAATGGTTACGCCATATAATTCGCTTAATAATATCAATCCATTTAATTCTGGAATTGCTTGTCCGTTTTCCCATTTGCTTACAGTTTGCCTTGCTATCCCAATCTTATCTGCCAGCTGCTCTTGAGAATAACCATTCTTTTTCCTTAGCATTTGCAATTTTTCTTCTAAATTCATATAATATCACCTCTTAAATAACATTATATATGTTTTTTTATGGAAAACCACCACGGAAAATAGGCAATTATGCCACCCTTAGTATGCAAGAACAAACTGTCTGCTAAATGTTGTTTTTCATTTAGTCTGCTTGGCATTGTTTTTCTAACATCATCTTGCTAAAATAATCAACTAATCTGTCAGGCAGGATATAAGATGACATAACAAGTATTTTGTTGTAAATTCCCGCCACAACTGCCGTTTTTCTTTTCATAAGAGCATTATAAACAATATCAGCAACCCGTTCTGGCGACATAACAAATAATTTAAATAATAAAGTATTTTCCTTGCCTGTTTCAAGCTTCGTTTCGTTGCTTTTCCCCGCTCCTGTCTGCCCTATCGTGCCAGATACCTTGTTGAACACATCGCTGTCGTTCTGCCTGCGGATGTGATGGACGACCACCACCGAACGGAATGCCTGTCGGCAAAATCCTTTATCAGCGATATATCGCCGTAATCGCTTACGTAGGCGTTGTCTTTGGAAGCGGTACGTATCTTTTGCAGCGTATCAATGACAATGAAGCTTCAAGGAGCAAATCTATTGCTATTGTTTTGTACTCTGATTTTTTGAAAAAGTAAAAGCACCTGCCGCTTAACTGTTTCTTTCGATCAGCAGCAAGTGCTTATGCAAGTTCCGTATCCAGTTTGTAAAAGGTACACTTCTGCCCGTATTCTCAAATGGCATTTGACATCAGCCAAAGAACCGTTAAAACTTCCGCAGGCTGTCCCCGGAATCGTCGGTTGTTTTATCGATTTCTTTTATTACAACATAGTATCCGCTGTCTTCGCCGGTCTTTACCAGCACTCTTTCTCCGGCTTTATGCCCGAGAAGCGCTTTTCCCATCGGAGATTCTATGCTGATTAAGCCCTGCATGGAGTTTCCTCTCACGCTGGTCACCAGCCGGTATTCCTCTGTCTCGTCGTCCTCTTCAAAATAAACTTTTACCGTATTATTTATTCCCACCTCGTCTCCTTTTGATTTGTCCGACACAATCCGGGCATTCTTAAGCATCCGCTCCAGATAACGAATACGGCTTTCATTCCGGTTCTTATCCTGCTTAGCGGCCTTATACTCAAAATTCTCGCTCAAATCCCCCTGCGCCCTAGCCTCCTTTACCGCCTCCAGCTCTTTTTTCCGCACCACAAGCTTCCGGTATTCTATCTCCTCCTGAATCTTCTTTACATCACTCTGTGTCAGCTGCTCACCCATAATCCCGGCCCTCCCTTTTTTATGAAAAATACACTCCAATTTGCATGGCGGCTTAAAACCGTTCTCCGGACGGTTTTTTCATTTGCATAGCATCTTAAAGCCGGCGTACACACCTGCACGCCGGCCGCATGTTTTATGACTCTTACAGCATCAGCCTGTATATATCTGCAACGTCTTTTTCATCCAGCTTCACAAAGTTTCCAATCGTTCCTTTTCGTCCGTCTCCATAGCATGCGGTATGTGCCATCCGCTCAATATCCTCTTCCTTCGCCCCAAGTCCGGCAAAATTCTCAGGCATTCCAATTGATTTAAGAAATGCTTTCAGCGCCGCTATACCTGCCTGCGCCGCTGCCTCGGGATGCGCAAAATCCATAGAGCAGCCCCACACCCGGCAGGCAAGCTGGGCAAACCGATTCACATCATGTTCCATCGTATAGGTCATCCAGGCCGGAAATACAACCGCCAGACCAGCGCCATGTGCACAGTCATAGATTGCCGACAGCTCATGCTCTATATCATGGCTCGACCAGTCCTGAACCCGTCCGACGCCGCAGGAATTATTATGCGCCATCATTCCCGCCCACATTATATTCGCACGCGCCTCGTAATTATCCGGGTCGGCAATCACTCTCGGCGCTTCGTGAATCATCGTCATCAGAAGTCCCTCTATCATCCTATCTGTCACTTCCACCTCTTTTGTATTCGTAAAGTAACGCTCGAATAGATGCGCCATAATATCCGTAATGCCGCATGCAGTCTGATACGCCGGAAGCGTCTGGGTCAACGCCGGATTCAGAATGGAAAATGCAGGCCTTAACGCCTCCGAGGTTGCTCCTCTCTTATACATGCCATCCTCATATGTAATTACCGAATCCGCAGAGCCTTCGCTTCCTGCCGCAGCAATCGTAAGCACAGTGCCGACAGGCAGCGCTTCCGAAAATGCTTTTCCACGGTAAAAGTCCCAGAAATCTCCGTCATAGGGTACACCCGCGGCAATAGCCTTCGCAGAATCAATCGTACTTCCGCCGCCCACCGCCAGTATAAAATCAACCTTTTCCTTCCGGCACAGCTCAATTCCCTCATATACAAGCCCGCTTCTCGGGTTCGGCCTTACGCCGCCAAGCTCAACATACTCCAGCCCCTCCGCCTTAAGAGATGCCTCCACCCGGTCCAGAAGACCTGAGCTTCTCGCTGAATTACCGCCAAAATGTACAAGCACCTTATTTCCTCCGAAGCGCTTTACATAATGACCCGCATTTTTTCCTCATCATGCCCGAACACGAAATAAGTCGGACTGTAAAATGTAAAATTATCCATTGACATACCTCCTACAATACCCTCTGCAGCCAAAGGGGTCTATTACCATTTTATCCCTGTGGGCGCAGCTTTGTCCAGCTTTTTATATTGAAGCTTTCACATTCAGTTATAGAAACTCAGAAGCAGGTACGGGTTAAACAGCAAAAATGTCCCTCCCATTGCCGCAAGTACATAAAGTATTTCCTCATTTTTGCATAGTCTATCTGTCTGCATAATATCGCCGAATATGCGGTGGAATACTTTCCATATCAGATAACCAATCACAGCCCCGCATGTGTTGGCAGCCAAATCGTCGATATCTGTCGTCCTGTAGTTAAACAGCTGGGTAAACTCAATTAACAGCGAAAATCCCATACCAGACGCCAGCGCCCTCCATACATTCCGGCATTCCTTCCAGATAAATGCTGTCAAAAATCCAAAGGGCATCAGCATAATTATATTCAGGATATATCCTCTCACTCCTGAATCGAAAGGAATCAGATTTACGCCGCCCGCCAGAAGTTTTGTTTCACTGCGCAGAATATCTGATAACAGCCCTATGCCCGTAACTTCCAGTACCATCCAGATATATATCAGAAATATGCATACCTGAATGAAATGCAGTCCCAGCTCCTTTTTCCTTATATCCCTGTTTTTATTCCCGCGAAGCCTTTGACTTTTCACAATTAATAGAATTTGAATGAGCAGACACGGAATCATCACGCATCCAAGCGAATACCAGCCAAATATACTCATGATAAAACCCCCTTATAATTTATGATGCCAAAATCAATAAAACTTTAACCCGACATCATTTTTTATTATAAGGGGATTATCTCAAAACTTTCTTAATATTTATGTCTGTAAATCATTAATACTTCATGAATGCTTTCCATACGGACTGACTCTGCTGTCTTAATTAATTCTTTATAAATGTCTTTTTGTACAGAACTATTCTACTGCTTTAAAAGCTTCCTCCAGGTCCTCGATAATGTCGTCAATATTTTCTGTTCCAATGGACAGCCGGATAGTATTCGGCTTTATTCCCTGACTCAGAAGCTCCTCCTCCGTACACTGGCTGTGCGTTGTCGTTGCCGGATGAATCACCAGCGACTTCACATCCGCCACATTGGCAAGCAGGGAAAACAGCTCCAGATTATCAATGAACTCTTTCGCTTTCCCGGCATCTCCCTTTATTTCAAAGGTAAAGATAGAGCCGCCGCCCTTTGGAAAATATTTTGCATACAATCTCCTCTGCTCTTCATTTTCTGACACAGAAGGATGATGTACCGCTTCTACCTGCGGATGTTTTTCCAGATATTTTACTACTTTCAGTGCATTTTCCACGTGCCGCTCTACACGCAGCGACAAGGTCTCAAGCCCCTGCAGGAAAATAAACGCATGGAAGGGAGACAAAGTAGCACCCATATCCCGAAGCAGAACCGCGCGAATCTTTGTAACGAACGCCGCCGCTCCCACCGCCTTTGTAAAGCTTACTCCATGATAACTCGGATTCGGCTCCGTCAGAGAAGCAAATTTCCCGGAAGCCTCCCAGTCGAATTTTCCACTGTCTACAATCACACCTCCTATGGTCGTTCCATGTCCGCCGATGAATTTTGTGGCAGAATGTACGACAATATCTGCGCCGTATTCTATCGGCCTTACCAGATATGGCGTCGCAAATGTATTGTCCACCACCAGCGGAATCTTATGTGCATGAGCAATTCCCGCCACTCTTTCAATATCCACAACATCTGAGTTAGGGTTACCCAGAGTTTCAATGAATACCGCTTTCGTGTTTTCCTGAATCGCAGCTTCCAGCGCTTCATAATCAAATACATCTGCAAATGAAGCCGTAATCCCATACTGTGGCAGTGTATGCGCCAGCAGATTATAGGTGCCTCCATAAATATTTTTTGCTGATACGATATGGTCGCCCTTCTGTGCCAGATTCTGAAATGTATAGGTAATTGCCGCCGCTCCGGAGGCTGCTGCCAGCGCCGCTATACCGCCTTCCAGCGCCGCGATTCTTTTTTCAAATACGTCCTCCGTAGGATTTGTAAGACGTCCGTAGATATTGCCCGCATCCGAAAGCCCGAATCTGGCTGCCGCATGCTCGCTGTTTCTGAATACATAGGAGGAGGTCTGATAAATCGGCACTGCCCTTGCATCTGTCACCGGGTCCGGCTGCTCCTGTCCTACATGAAGCTGTAATGTTTCAAATTTAAAGTTTCTTTCTTCTCTTCTCTTTTTACTCATAGCTGTCTCTCCTTTTCTGTGATGTTCTAACTGCTGCATGTCTGCTGCATATTTGATAATATGTATTCGACACTGCATATTTGATGCCGCATGCTTGCTGCTGCGTATTTGATGCCACATGTCTGCTGCTGCGTATTTGATGCCGCATGTTTACTGCTGCATATTTGATACCGCATGTTTGCTGCTGCATATTTGATAAGCCTATGTTAATACATAACGCTTTCCCTGTCTAATACATAAAAAAGAGGACTGGATATAGTTTCCTCCTATAACCAGCCCTGGCGTTCTATACTTACCTTATCCATAGAACGGAATTTTTTAATCTCTTCCACATACTTCTCGCCCAGCGGACTGAGCGCAACCCCCTTACGTTTTATATAGCCGATAGTCATGCGTTCGTCTGTTCTAAGCTTCACCGCACAGTACTCTCCTCCGTTTAACGCCTCGCAGATAATGCCACAGCAAAGCGTATACCCGTTCAGACCCGTCATGAGGTTTAAAAGTGTCGCCCGGTCGTTTGCTCTGATTATCTGCTTATACTCATAGGTGCTCAGAACTTCCTCGGCAAAATAAAAAGAATTGTAACTGCCCTGCTCAAAAGCCAGACAGGGATATTCTTCCAGCTCCTCTATGTCGATTTCTTCTCTGTCGGACAACGGATGCCCCTTCCACATATAGACATAGACACCGCACTCCAGAAGCGGATGAAACTGAAGCTCCGACTCTTTGAACAGCTTACTCAGCACGTTACAGTTAAAATCATTCAAGTACAGAATTCCGACTTCACTGCGGAAGCTTTTCACATCCTCAATAACCTCATAGGTCTTTGTCTCGCGAATTGCAAACTCATACTCGTCCATGCCGAACTGCTTAACCATCTCTGCAAATGCATTGACGGCAAAGGTATAGTGCTGCATGGAAACTGCAAATTTCTTTTTTACGTTTTTTCTTTTGATATACCGGGATTCCATCAGTTCATACTGCTCCGCCACCTGTCTTGCATATCCAAAAAACTCCTGTCCTTCCGGTGTAAGCGCCACCCCGCGGCTGCTTCTTTTAAACAGCTCAAATCCTATCTCTGTCTCCAGCTCTCTCACTGCCTGGGACAGGCTTGGCTGAGCGATAAAGAGTCTCTTTGCCGCCTCATTCATGGAGCCGGTATCTGCAATTGCAAGTATATAACGCAGCTGAGTCAGTGTCATATTTTTGTATCCCTTTCCTCTTTTATCATATCCAGAAAATATTTGTGCACACGAGCATCATCTGAAAGCTCCGGATGAAATGCAGTAACAAGCTGATTTCCCTGTCTGGCAGCCACAATCCTTCCGCCTGTCTCTGCCAGAATCCTCGTGCTTCCATACACGTCCGAGATATACGGCGCACGGATAAATGTCATGGGAATCCTTCCGATTCCCCGAAACTCACCTTCCGTATAAAAGCTTCCCAGCTGTCTTCCGTAGGCATTTCGTTTCACGCGTATATCCATCGTACCCAGGCATCCCCTTGTCATCTCCGGCTCTACCCTGCCTGACAGAAGAATGAGCCCTGCACATGTTCCAAATACAGGCATCCCTGCTTCTATTCTTTCCCGGATCGGCTTTAGAAGCTTAAGCTCTCTAAGAAGCTTTCCCATCACAGTACTTTCTCCTCCCGGAAGAATCAATGCGTCAAAGGGTCTTTTTATATCTTCATATTTACGAATTTCAAAATACTCTGCTCCCAGTCTTTCCAGCATATTTCCGTGCTCCGCGAAGGCCCCTTGCAGAGCCAAAACTGCAACCGTCATCTTAGTTTCCCCGCTCCGCCATCAAAAGCTCTATTTCATTTTCATTGATGCCTGCCATCGCTTCTCCCAAATCCTCCGATAATTCTGCAATCATTCTTGCATCCGTATAATTCGTCACAGCCTTTACAATTGCCGCCGCACGCTTCTTCGGATTGCCGGATTTGAATATTCCGGAGCCCACGAAAACGCCTTCCGCTCCCAGCTGCATCATAAGAGCCGCATCTGCGGGAGTCGCTACGCCTCCGGCCGCAAAATTCACAACGGGCAGTTTCCCATTTTCATGTACATATTCTATCAAATCAATCGGAACCTGCAGCTCCTTTGCCGCCTCAAAAAGCTCGTCACCTCTGAGATGCTGAATCCTCCTCATCTCTGCATTCATCGTACGCATGTGCCGGACTGCCTGTATAACATCACCAGTACCCGGCTCCCCTTTTGTCCGAATCATAGAGGCCCCCTCGGCTATCCGCCTTAACGCTTCGCCCAAATCCCTTGCGCCGCACACAAAGGGAACCTTAAATTTCCGTTTACAAATATGATGCCTGTCGTCTGCCGGAGAAAGTACCTCGCTTTCATCGATATAGTCAATTTCAATAGCTTCCAGAATCTGAGCCTCCACAAAATGTCCGATTCTGCATTTTGCCATAACCGGAATGGAAACAGCTTCCTGGATACCTCGAATCATTTTCGGGTCGCTCATACGAGACACACCTCCGGCCGCCCGGATATCCGCCGGAATCCTTTCCAACGCCATGACCGCACACGCTCCGGCCTCCTCGGCAATTCTCGCCTGCTCCGGCGTCGTAACATCCATAATGACGCCGCCCTTAAGCATCTGTGCCAGCTGCTTGTTAAGCTCATATCTCTTTTCACTCATACTATGTACCTCCTGTCAATCAGATAACCCGCGGCAGGCTGACCGGCATCAAACCTCCGGCGCAGCAGACTGACCGGGCATCAAACCTCCAGCGCAGCAGGCAGCGGAGTATTTGACCCTCGCGGCAGCCGCCAAATATCCGTGCAGGCATGGCTGCCTGACTCGCTGCTTCACGGGCATAAAATATTTTCAAGTCAGGTACATTATAAATCGATTTGGCTTATTTAAAATATCCAGTTTCTTCATTTTTATACAGGCCACTTACTCTATTTTTTTCTCAAAATGCTGGTAATCTTTCGGATTTTCCCAGTCTCCTCCCCAGGAAAACCCGTATTTGATAAATGTCTGATAACAAATATCTTCCGACGTAATCATATGTCCGGCGCCCGATGTTCTATCTAGATAAAGCTCCATATCTTTATAATACTGCGTCGGATTACCGTCTCTATCCAGATTCACATAAGGATTCTGCAGCGGATTCACGTCAACGGCATATCCTAAAGCATGCTCTGACAACGCAGCTCCTCCCGTTATCACCCGATAGTGAAAAGCAGATGTATTATTATGCTCGATAGAATTCTTATCGGTTTCTCCGCTGTCTCCCGTCCAGTAATTGTCTACCAGACGCATGGACTGAATCTCGTATTCCTGCTCGAATAATTCCCGGAATATATTTCTGCAGTCTTCGGCAATCTTCTCGTTGACAATCAATTCGCCGACCTGTATCTCGTGCTCATAATTATAATGCAGAAGTTTTAAATAACGCAGCTCATTCAGAGAAATATCCCCATTTTCATGATAAGATTTTCCATTTACATTTTTGAAAATGTTATCATCAATTTCCTGAATTGTAAAATATTTCTCCGGCGCACCGATATCAATTTTACCGGAAGAGAGAACCGTGCCCGCTTCCACGCCTGTTGTATTCTCTATCTTTAAACTGGATTGGTATGCGCCTTCACTCCCGTTGTCAAAGTCAAAAGCCATACGGCCGCCGTCAAACAGCCATGCGGGCATAGCTGCCTGGCCCGCTGTTTCGGGGGATTCATTCCCTCTTCTTCCGCCTCCCTTAACTATCTCACTGATAATACATGCGTCCGGCCAGCCTGTAAGACCGGACCAGACGCACATAAAAACCGCAGCGGATACAAGAAGCACAGTTATAAAAAATCTCCCTTTCTTTCCCGTTCTCTTCTTTCTCTGACTCTTTCTCATGAATCTTCCACTTTTCCGCATTCTTTTAAAATCATTCTATGTCTGCAGGACGGATTACAGCATAATAACTTTCCGGAAATTTTTCTTTCCCTTTTTCACTACAATTCCTTCCCCGGACAGTTCTTCCCCGGCATAGGTCCGGTAGATATCCGACACCTTTTCCCCATCTACCGCTACGCCGCCCTGCTGTACCGCCCGGCGCGCTTCCGCCTTAGAAGGAACAAGACCGCTTTTTACCAATATCGTTAAGATATCGATATTTCCATCCTTTAAATCTTCTTCCGACAGCTCTGTTGTCGGCATATCCGCTGCCGCCCCCTGGCTGAAGATTGCTCTGGCCGCCTCCTGGGCCTTTTTTGCCTCTTCCTCTCCGTGAACCAGCTTTGTAAGCTCATAAGCCAGAATTTCCTTCGCCTGATTCAGCTGCGCTCCTTCCCAGGAATCCATTTTATCAATCTCCTCCAGCGGAAGGAAGGTCAGCATACGGATACATTTCAGAACATCTGCATCTGCTACATTTCTCCAATACTGATAAAACTCAAAAGGCGACGTCTTCTTTGAATCGAGCCAGACGGCGCCGCTCTGGGTCTTGCCCATCTTCTTGCCCTCGGAGTTAAGAAGCAGCGTAATCGTCATCGCGCATGCATTTTTTCCAAGCTTACGCCGGATAAGCTCCGTTCCGCCCAGCATATTGCTCCACTGGTCGTCGCCGCCGAACTGCATATTACAGCCGTATTTCTGGAACAGCATGTAGAAGTCATAGCTCTGCATAATCATGTAATTGAACTCCAGGAAGCTAAGTCCCTTTTCCATTCTCTGCCTGTAGCATTCTGCCGTCAGCATACGGTTTACGGAAAAATGCGGTCCGATTTCTCTGAGCATCTCTATATAATTCAAATCCAGCAGCCAGTCGGCGTTATTTACCATAAGCGCCCGGCCTTCTGAAAAGTCAATAAACCGGCTCATCTGCTCCTTAAATCTGTCGCAGTTATATTGAATGGTTTCCGGGGTCATCATGGAGCGCATGTCCGTTCTTCCGGAAGGATCTCCGATATACCCGGTACCGCCTCCGATTAAGGCAATCGGCTTATTTCCCGCATCCTGCAGGCGCTTCATCAGACAGAGCGCCATAAAGTGTCCAACATGAAGGCTGTCCGCCGTCGGGTCAAATCCAATGTAGAATGTGGCTTTTCCGTTGTTGACTAATTCTCTGATTTCTTCCTCGTCTGTTACCTGCGCAATCAAACCTCTCGCCTGTAGTTCTTCATAAATTCCCATATAACATTTCTCCTTTTCTTTTTGATAGATTATGTTTTCTTGCCCTTTTTAATATTTTCTAATTTTAATATTTTCTAAGTAATACTCTGCTGATTTGTATTTTTAACAAATGCAATAAATCCGCAATCTGTTGGGTGGTCCAGTATACAGCAGCTATCATTTTGTTTCAGATATTTCCATTCCATACACGCAATTGTTGTATCTCCGCCCGCACTTAAAATATTGATAAGACTCAGCGCCAGCAGCATATAGCTCCCTGACAGCAGCGCCGCCGCATACAGACCTGCACCAAGCACCACAAACGGCGCGAGGACCCCGGTCAGATACTGCCTGGGTCTTAAAGGCTCCCTGCAATGGCAGTAAGGTGTCAAATATTCCCACATAACACCAAAATAAATACTCTTCCACTTTTTCTCTGCCTGGAAAGACCAGACAATGCCATGCAGAAACTCATGGATAAAAATAGACAGAAATATCAGGGCACAAAAACACACCATGCCTCCAAGACTAAATGACCCTTCCCCGCCGCGCTTTACAAACACCCATACTACAACCCCAAGAGCAGCAAAGGGACCGGCCGTTACAAATGCCATAACATTTGCTTTCACAACAGAAATTGTCTCCTGACACTCCTCATATCCTTCTTCATGATATTTCTGCTTCTGTATCTCACAGTTATCTATAATCCGCTGCCTGGCCGGACTGATTTTTTTCTCTTTTGCCATATAGGCCTCCTCTCCGATTCCTGCATTTTGCCAGTCAAATATCCATGTAAGCATGACCGCTTGGCTCGTTGCTTCGCGGGAATAAAAAAACCCTTATCTTAACAGATAAGGGCGAAAATCATCCGCGGTACCACCTTTTTCACCGACAGCTTACACTGCCGGCCTCCATAAGCTGCGTATTCACAGCTCCAGCCTTCATAACGTATGCCAACACGTCACAGCCTACTTGCTACCTATGCTTTCGGTGTGAAGCTCCAAGATGTATTCACAATCAAGCCCCTCGTGCGCCTCTCATCAGACGGCTGCTTTCTGTCCGGGGACAGAGACTGTTACTTCTTCTTTTCAAAGCCTTTGACCTGATTGATATGCTAAACGATTTCCTGAGGTTTGTCAAGAGTGAAATTGGGGACGGGGTAAAACGAGTTTTACCCCGTCCCCAATTCAAAATGCCCTGTCCCTTTTTAACCTATCCTATCAGAAAATCAATAATATCCCATCCATCCGAGTTCATCCGCTTATACAATTCCGTATATCCGCACCGCGTACAACTTACAGTTGCAAATTTTTTATTCTGTACATCGAATACCTTCGCAAAGTTTCCCCCTGTCGCCTGGAATTGATCACTCTCATAATGGGTATTGCCACATTTAGGGCATACATATTGTCTTCTTTCCATGAATCTGTCCTCCTGTTATTCATTCAAAATGTTCATCGTGCTGCTTCTGATGCAGTCCAGAAATCTGGACATTGCCAAAAAACTCAACAAAAATCACCTTCCAGTATTATAAAAGGGACATCTTTTCCTCAGACATTCCCGGTTCTCCGGGGAAAATCCACACTGGATTTTCTCCGGTAATTCCATCGCAATTTCCAGATTATCTTTTACGAATTTCACAGCCTCCTCTACTGCCAAAAAGCAATTCCGTTTGCAGCAGCGGGGTCCGCCGGGCTTTGCAATCGCTTCCAGCGCTCTGGCTGTCATCTGATTTGAAAGCCCCCAGGATTTTCCGGTAAGAGGTGTCGCTTTCGTCACTATACTTATGAACATTCCGGTACTGACCGCTGCTCCGCAGCATCCCCACATACCACAGGCTCCGCCCGGATATTCACTCCCTCTTGCCTTCATTTCCTCAAGGGCTTCCTCAAAAGCGCTCCGGCCGCCCCTTTTATCAAAGCCGCCGCAATTATAAAATGCAGTTAAAAGCGCTGCTCCTGCCATAACATGATGCTCTGGTCCATGCATATATATGTAGGGATCCATCATTAGATTCTGCATAATCTCAATTGGGTTTTTAGAGCAGCTCTTTCTGCACCCTTCCATAACGGCCTGGACTCCTTTTTCTGCATGACACTCATCGCACACATAATGCCCATCCTCGCAGCTTGCATAACTTTCAAATCTGCCTCCGCATATAACACATTCCATCTGCACTGCCTTTTCGTAATATATAAGCGGCTTTCCGCATACCAGGCATGCACCTTCTCCTCGCACCATATCACTTTCCTCCTTAATTTGGGACAGGGCTTTTTTAATCTGGGACGGGGTAAAACTCGTTTTACCCCGTCCCCAACAACTGCCGCAGAGTTTTTATTTTCTCCCGCCCTACCGGAAGTATATTCTCATCATAGCCTTCCATCTTTATGGCAAAGCTGTTGTTTCTCCACAGAAACAGTTCTCTCACCTTATCAATATTAATCAGATAGCTTTTCTGGCTCCTGAAAAACCCCATATTTTCCAGACGTCTTTCAAATTCTCCGATAGATTTCCCTTCAAAATACTCTTCTTTAGCTGTATGTATAAGACAGCCCCGGTTATAAGTCTCAATATATACAATATCCTGTACCTCTACAAAGATTATTCTTCCGCCCGTATTGATTGCAATTCTCTTCAGTACATCTCTCGTATCTGCTTTTATTCCTTCCGCCCTGACAAATCCGCACTTTTTCAACATTTTCTCTAGGCGCCTTTTATCATACGGCTTTAGGATATAGTCCTCTACTCCAAGTTCAAATGCTTTCACGGCATATTCTGTATAGGCTGTCACAAAAACAATCCTTGTATCTGGCTGCATATTTCTAAGGGCATTTACAAGAACAGTTCCTTTAATATCTCCCAGATTGATATCCAGGAAAAACAAATCATACTGCCTCTCTCCAGCCATCTCAAGAGCCTGCGCCCCGCTTTCTCCTTCATCAACGACTGCTTCGGGCAAAAGCTCAAGCAGCTGATGCCTGAGCTCACTCCTTGCAGGCCTTTCATCATCAATTACCGCAACTCTCATCTCTTATCCCTTTCTTCTCCAAACATTTTTTCAGAACAGAACCTCCTATGCGGCAAAATACAGCTCAACGCAAGTCCCCTTTTCCGAACTTATAATTCGAAGCCCGTTTTCCTCTCCGTATATACTTTTCATCCGCTTATGTACATTGCAAAGACCAATACTGTTCCCGATATCCTGCCCGTTCATCAATCTCTCAACAATATCCTCTGATATTCCTCTTCCTTTGTCCTGGATACGTACAAGACAGCCTTTTTCACTCTCCTCTGCATAAATCATTACTTCTCTCTTTCCTTCCCGGCTGATTCCGTAACGCACTGCATTTTCTACGATAGGCTGCAGAATTAAGGTCGGTATTTCTATTGCTATATTCTCTGGTACATCATAGGAAATCACAAGCTTTTCTTCAAACCTGGCCTTCTCAAGTTCCAGATAATCCCTTACATGTCCCATCTCTTCCTCAAAAGGCACCATGTAAGCGTCATAATTCAGATTATATCGAAAATAATTCGCAAGCACAATCAACAGCTCTCTGGCCCGCTTTGGATTCTCCCGGCAGACACAGGACACTGTATTCAGTGCATTAAAAAGGAAATGAGGGTTCACCTGAAACTGAAGTGCCTTGAATTCAGCCTTCTGCCTCATACTCCTCTGCTTCTCAAGCTCTGCCAGCGCAATCTGATAGGAACTCAAAGCGACAAGATGCTGCAGAAGCTCCAGCTCGCTTCGTCGAGATACCCATTGCTTCTTCACCCACACAATCATACATCCAATTGATTGATCCCGGATAATAAGAGGCGCAGCTATAAGAGAATATTTCTTCATACATTCATAAGATGCGCTAGAGGCCGGAACCTGATACATCGTCTCCGGATTTCCCGTCTTCATTGCTTCTAAACCAATATCCGGAATTTGACTGTCCATCTCAAGCTGCTCTATTCCCTCCTTCTGCCGGCCTGTGATAACCTTATTTCTATCGGTTATCATAACCCCGGCCCAGTCTGTTTCCTCTAAAATAATCCCAGCCGCCTTTTCCATATTTTCTCTATTCTCAATTCCTCCAAGCAGAAGCGGAAGACATTTTTTTGCCAGCCCGGAGGCCTGCTGCAGCTGCCGGCTTCTCTCTATGTCCTGCTGAACAAATACATTATTAAAGCTGGAAATAAAAATCAGAATCCCGCCCGCATTCAACACAATCATTGGTATAGAAATCTGCAGAATTGTATTTAACGCCGCTTCAACCGGTACAGTAAATCTAAGAAGACATACCATATCACAGATTTCTGCAAAGCATGTCAGTAAAAACAGATCCTTATATTTCCATTTCCCGCGCTGAAAATATGGATAAAATCCTCCTCCCAACAGTCCGAACAGCATAGTCGAAAATGCAGACGCCATTGCAAATGTCTGCGGAAGGGAAAAGAAATACACATAAACCGCTCCTGCCAGCGACGCATACAAACCCACAACCGGACCTCCCAGAAGTCCTGCTGTCATTGCCCCGATAACCCGTGTATTCAAACTGTAGAACCCAATATCAATCCCGGTGTATGTAGATAAAATAACCACTCCGCCAAATATAACGGATAAAATAATCTGGCTCCTTACACTTCTTCTTTCCTGCAGAATCAGATTCTGAATAAATCTGAACTTAGAAATCAGGTTTGCAATCAGCACAAGGAGACTAATATTAAGAATCAATTCAAATACAAGCTTATTCTCCTGCATTTTCTTCTCCTCAAGATGCTTTGTGCAGCAGCTCGGACACTGCCGCTGCTTTTCTTTTTATGGTAACATAACCTGCCCTCTGTTTACAACAAAAACGATGAACATTCATCAAAGAGCCCTCGATATGCTGCCATATCGAGGGCTCAGAGAGAGTTATGTATGTTCAAATTCGTAATTTGAAACCTTAGTTATAAGTAACTGTTTTCTTTTCATTATATACATCGCGGTCCAGCTCGCCAAGCCTGCTTGCCACCAGCATACCGACCATAACATCTACATCTACATTCATCAGAGTACGGAACATTCCTGCAAACCAGTCAATACCGATTAGTACTGCAATACTTTCCAGCGGAAGTCCCAGTGAGGACGCCAGGAATGTATAAACAATTACAGAGCCGCCCGGTACAGATATGGTACCCATACACATCAAGCAGGATAACAGGATTGCCATCCCCATCTGATAAACCGTCATCTCAATTCCGGTTGACTGCGCCATAAAGAAAATTGCAGCAACATAGCACTGTGCTGCTCCGCAGCTGTTCATAGACATGGTAATCGGTCCTGTGAAGTCTGCAACCTTACGGCTTACACCAAACTTTGTAACTGCATCTTCCATTTTCGTCGGAAGGCAGATTGCACCAGAGGTCGTGGTTACTGCCATAATAGACATCTTTGCGAACTTCTTAGGCAGCCTTGCCGGATTTACCTTACAAAGCGCTGCCGTAAATGGTCCGAACAGAAGGAACTGAATTGTATCGCCAATCAAAAGTACAAGCAGGAACTTCATCATCGGAATAATCACCTTAAGTCCTGTGGCGCCCGCAACATTCGCAAGCAGACAAAAGATACCGATTGGTGCAATATTCATAACAGTCTTAATAATATTGGTAATAATCGTATTGATTCCCTTTACCCACTCTACCATATTCCGGTTCCCGCTCTGCTTGGTATATGCACCCATCGCAACACCGAAAAACAGAGAAAATACAATACAAGGAACCATAGCACTCTCCGCCATTGAACCGATGATATTTGTCGGAACAAAGCCAAGCAGCGTATCCTGCAGGGAAGCAGACTCTACAGCCGCATTTGCAACCTCTTCTGCACTTGCAATCTCAATACCAACGCCCGGCTTAAGCAGCATAGACAAAATCACACCAAAGCCTGCTGAAATTACGGTAAATAAAATAATCCACTTAAATGTATGAAAGCCCATCTTTCCTACATCCTGTCCGTCACCGCTTCCTACTGCCGCCGCAACCGCGGACATAACCAGAAGCACTACAGACATCTGGATCAGACGTATAAAAATATCACCGATAAATTTTAAATTTGCCGCCCAGGGACCTATAATAGTACCAAATACTATACCGCCTACTGTCGCAATCAAAATCTGCGTTGTAAGAGATATCGAAAAACCTTTTTTCTTTTCTTCCATCTTCAGCTCTCCCATCCTTCATTTTTTCTCATTCATATTTACAAATTTAAGAGACGGCCGTCTCTGTTTCTTAGTTATATTTTAACTATATTTTTTTTAACAGGCAATAGATTTTGTATAAAATGTATGATTTTCGGTTTTAAAAGATGTTTTTGAGGTTCAAACAGAACCATATAGATTTTCCATTGCGAATCTAACCATTTCAGAATATAATAGAAACATCTTTAGAAAGGGGACAACCTATATGGGACACTCTATTTCTGAAAAAAGAAAATACGCCGTCATAAATACAGAACAGGCCAAAAACATAGTAAGGCAGTATCTGGAAGACCAGCTTTTTGATTTGCAAGATATAAGCTTTGGATTACCGGAAATTTTTGACCGGTATCATGTATGGAATGTTCCTGTTTTATATAAAAAAGAAGCAATCGGAGAAATTGTTGTAAATGCATATACAAAAGATATAGATACAAAGCTCTCTTCTGATCTCCGTGTCCTGAACTGCCGAAGGGACAAAATAGATACCGGAAAAACTGTCTCCGTTAAAAAATACAAAAAGAAAAAAGAAAAATACAAAATCTCTGCTTTAAATAATATGCTGCTAAAGGGACGCTCTGAAAAGGTTTTAACACAGCTTCCAGAGCAGTCTATTGATATGATTTTTACTTCGCCGCCATATTATAATGCCCGCAAGCAGTATTCAGAATATGACACTTATGATGATTATCTGGCATTGCTGCGGAAGGTAATAAAGGAATGCCGGAGAGTTCTGATAGACGGCAAATTTTTCATTATGAATTCTTCTCACGTATTAATTCCCAGAACCAGCCGAAGCGAATCTTCTTCAAGAATTGCTGTTCCATTTGACATTCATCAGATTTTTATGGAAGAAGGCTTCGAATTCATTGATGACATCATCTGGGAAAAACCAGAGGGAGCCGGATGGGCAAGCGGCAGAGGGCGGAGATTTTCCGCTGACAGAAATCTTATGCAGTATAAGGCAGTTCCCGTAACAGAATATGTTATGGTATACAGAAAAAAACCGGCTATACTTATAGATCATTTTATAAGAAATCATCCGGACCCGGCTATTATCCGAGATTCAAAAATAGCCGACGGATACGAAAAAACAAACGTATGGCACATATCACCTGCCCGGGACAAGAGACACCCTGCTGTTTTTCCAAAAGAACTGGCTGAAAAAGTAATCCAATACTATTCCTTCAAAAATGATGTTATTCTAGATCCTTTCGGCGGCATAGGAACAACTGCAAAAGCCGCCGTAAACTTAAACCGGAGATTTGTATCTATTGAATGTTCGGACGAATACATTCAGTATTCAAAAGAGGAATTAAATGCTGCGAATAATCTGATTCATCCATTTCAATATGAATTTAAGGATTATTCCAAGCTTCCAGATGACATAGAAAACACAGAATATGATTTGCACGAATTAATCCGCGTACTCAAAAGGATGGATATACCCAAAGAAGAAATCACTCAGCTGATTATCAAAACCTATCAGGATAAACTGGCAGAATACAAGGAGCACATATATGAGCATTTTTAATAATTACAATACCCTGGGAAAAAATAATATTAAAGCGACAAGCACAGACTTCACCAATATGGTAGGAAAAGAGGGTGTAAAGGATATTGTAAGAAAAGTCTTTTTAGGCGGCAATGTCCGTGATATAACAGAATTTATTACTCAAAGAAGACTGCTCAATTCATACTCCGCAATGTTAGACCTATATATGAAGGACAGCAATATACATACGAACTCTATTGAAGACTACTCAAAATACATCGCCGAAGATTTAATCCATTCAAAGGGAGACGCAAGACTTCTTGATTTATGGCTTCTGGGCCTGACCAAAAAGGAACTCGATAACATAGTAAGAACTGAAAAAAATATCAACGATTATCAGCATTCTTTCTCAAAGTCAATGCATGATATCGTAAAAGAATTAGAAAATACTTATGGAGAATTGTCTGGAACCATAACCCTAAATGAACGGCAGCTTCGCCTGGACTGGAATATTTTTTCTCTCATGCTGATGGCTGCAGGCGCACAAACCTTAAGTATCCGAGGCTCATCAAAATCAATGAATGGAAAAATGTTTGAAAAATTAGTTTTAGGTACACTTCTTACTACGCTTGGATTTACATTTTTATCCGCCCCGCCGAAGCTGCTCGACAAAAGCAAAAAATTATTCTGGCTGTCTAATATGGACGAAAATGAACGTGAAACCGACGCCACTGTTACCTACAATGGAAATGCCGTCAGTATCGACATTGGATTTATCGGCAAGGGAAATCCCGAAGTCACCTTAGATAAGGTTACAAGATTCAATGCATATAAACAAATAGGCGGATTAGATCATAACATGACGACCATCATCATTGTTGACACTGTAGGTGAAAACAGCGATTTATTTCATAAGGCAGAACGTGTAAACGGACATGTTTTTCAGATGAAAAAACGTAGCTGGACGATTGAATTTGCAAAAACACTGTGCGGTATTATGGGCCTGCACCATGAATTAGCTGAAAAAGAAGAGACCGATCTGGAGCAATACTATAAAGCAGCACTGTCAGAAATTGATATACAAAAATTTATCAGATAATTTAAGTCAAATATCCAGATTTTATAATGAAATATTTTTGCCCGGAAGACTTTAATAATGCTTTCCGGGCATGTCATTGTAAAAATTATTCTCTTGCGAACTTTCCTATTTCATCCATCATCTCGAAGGTCTTCCCATAAGTACCATTCAAGAATGCATGTATCATCCCTTTATATATGTGATATTCTACCTTAACTCCTGCGTCATGAAGCCTTGCAGCATACCAAAGTCCCTGGTCCAGAAGCGGGTCGCACTCCGCCGAAAAAAATCCGGCAGGCGGCAGCCCCTTCAGCTCTTTTTCATATAGTGGTGAGAGATATGGATGAGCCAGACATATCTCTTCCGGCACATACCCTTCCGGCAGTCTTTGAATATCCTGATATTCCAAAAAATATCCCTTTTCATACCGTCTTTCTGATTCTGACGGCGACGTCTCGGCCATTGTCGTAACCGGATAAATTAATATCTGCTTTCGAATCACCGGACCTTTTCTCTCTCGCGCTAATATACAAAGTACAGCCGCAAAATTTCCACCGGAGCTGTCGCCGCATACAAGAATATCATCCGGACTTCCTCCAAGCTCTGAGGCGTGCTCTGCAGTCCATTCAAGAGCTGCGTAGCAGTCCTCCAGTCCGCAGGGAAATGGATGCTCCGGCGCCAGCCTGTAATCTACTGCCGACGCTATAATGCCCCCATATCCGGCAAAATAACGGCATACCGGATCATATACATCAATATTATTCATAGAAAACGCTCCGCCGTGGCAAAACAGCATAATCGGAGGCTTTTTCCCGTCTTCTGGCGGATTTTCCGGATAGTAAAACCGGATTGGAATCTGCTTACTTTCACGCAAGCAGATCCGGTTTTCAACTCTTACCTTCATCAAGCTTTCATAACACCGGCATCTGGAAATTTCTGACACGACAGAGGAGACTGTCTCATAATTTGTTTTGATTCTCCACTTCCCAGGTTCTTTCATATCTATGCGCTGAGGCATTCCAATCTTTACCTCCGGTGCTGCCTCCGCGTATTCCGGTTCCAGATATTTTCTGTACATTCCTGCATTCCTTTCCCCAGGATATTCTCTTTACAATAGCTTTTTTGAATTACAACGTTACTTCTTTTCCTTCGGCCATAGAACGCTCGATTGCATCCACTACCCGCAGAGAATCATATGCATCCTTTGGTGTAATAATTGATTTTGTATTATTAACTACATTATTAATAAACGCCATAATCTCTTCTGATAAATCTCCTTCCGGCAGGCCATTTGCATAAAACCAGTGACGGGAATCTGGATAAAGAATCTTCTCATTCGTCACAAGCCGTACTCCATTATCACAGCTGTCTACATATGCAGCACCCTTTGTTCCTACCAGCTCTACCTTATCATCAATTATCGTAGGTGACTTTTCCGGAAGAACCCAGCACGCCTCCAGACAGGCAATTGCACCGTTTTCGTAAGTAACGACTGCATAGATTACGTCCTTCATGTTCACATCCTTAAGCAGCACACTTCTCCCTTTAGCAAATACCTTCACAGGCTCGCAACCCATAAACCAGTTTACATAGTCAATATCATGAATCATTACGTGCATGGATAAGTCAGATGCGCCGATATATCTTCTCGGCCCGATAATCGGAGAATTTCTTCTACAGTACATATGAATAATCTCTCCCAGCTCCCCTTCATCCAACGCCTTTTTTATAGAAGCAAAACGAGGATCGAATCTTAATAAGAAGCCTGTCGTGAATACCTTGTCATAATCCTTTGTTATCTCATACAGCTTCCTGCCATCCTCCAGCTCCTTTGCGAGCGGCTTCTCAAGCAGAATGTGCTTTCCATTTGCCACCGCTGTCTCTACGGCTTCCCGGTGCATATTATCAGGAAGCACGATGCTGACTGCCTCTATCTCTGGATCAGCCAGGCATTCCTTATAATCCTTGTAAACCTTACAGCCGTAATCCTTCTCTACCTGCGCGCGTCTCTCATCATTCCATTCACATGCCGCGGCTAATTCAACATTAGGTATTTTTTTATAAATATCCGCGTGAACCGTACCCATCTGCCCCATACCAATTACTGCTACTTTTACTGACATTCTTTATTTCCTCCTTGCACTGTTATAATTTATCTATCCTTTTACTGCTCCGCCTGCCAGGCCTTTGGCAAATGATTTCTGTATAAAAAATCCAAAGATAAGCATCGGAACCATAATAATCGTACCTGCCGCTGTCAGCGGTCCCCACTGTGTTCCCTGGAACGTCATAAAGCTCGTGACAGTAACAGGAAGCGTCTGGCTTGTTTTATTTGACAGAACGAGCGCAATCAGAAACTCATTCCAGCAGGTAATAATACAATAAATTGCAGTTGCCGCAACAGCGCCTTTTACCAGCGGCAGCACAATATTCCAAAACACTCTGAATTCACTGCAGCCGTCAACTCTGGCCGCCTCACGAAGCTCTATGGGCAGCTCCCGGAAATACACGGGCATAAGCCACACGACAATCGGAATACACATCAAAGTATACATAATGATAATCGTAATCTTATCCCCGATAATTCCAATTTTGCTAAAAATAATATACAATGGCAGCAGTGACATAATCGGCGGTGCAATCCTCGCGCTCAGGAAAAAAAACGAAAGATTCTTCGGATTTTTAAGTTTTAACATTGCAATCGAATATGCACACGGAACTCCCAGAATAATTCCTACCGCCGTCGGAATCACCGCACAAACAATGCTGTTCTTCATATAATTGAAAAAGTTTGCCTTATTAAATACCGATATATAATTTTCCAGCGTCGGCTTAAATACAAGCTTCGGCGGCATCGCAAACGCATCTATATAATTTTTAAACGATGTCGATACCAGCCATATTAAAGGAGCCATGAAGAACATAAGTATCACAGCCAGCACAAGCCAGAATAAAATTCTGCGGATGGTTCTTTTTATAATCCTTTTTTGATGTAAATCCATTTTCTTCACCACGCCCCCTTCCTATAGACTATTGTTTTTCTGCATCAGCTTACTCAAAACTATTGTCACTACAATCGTAAATATAAAGGAAATGGTTGTCGCATAACCGATCCTGTAAAAATTAAATCCAACAACATAGGAATACATATTCATTGTCTCTGTCGCACTTCCCGGACCGCCCTTCGTCATGACAAATATCGCGTCAAATATCTTCAGAGCATCAATTGCACGGATCATCATCGCCATATAAATCGTAGGTTTAATCATCGGAATCTTTACTCGTGTAATAATCTGCAGCTCGCTGGCGCCCTCCACCTTCGCGGCCTCCACTGCATCCTCTGACAGCCCGTCAAGACTTGCCATAATAAGAAGTATCATAAATGGAGTCCACTGCCACATATCTACAATAATCAGCGCCCACAGTGCACTCGATGTAGAACCCAGCATATCCAGCTTATGATGAAAAATAAGCTGATATATATAACTTACAATTCCTGCATGCGGATCAAAAAACGCACGCCAGATTAATCCTGATACAACCGGTGTCATGAACATAGGAACAATAATTAATGCTCTTACAATCCCCTTAAATCGAAATCTTCTGTCTAAAAACGTGGAAACAGCTATCCCAAAGAATGTCTCCAGAAGCAATGCACCTACCAGAAATTTTACCGACACAACAACTGAATTTAATGCCCTGCTGTCTGAGAAAAATGTTTTAAAGTTTTTCAATCCTGCCCATACAAACTTTCCGCCGTTTTCCAGCAGATTTACATCATTCATCGTAATGTAAATTGCATACAGAAAGGGAACGATCATAATCATAACCATTGTAATAAGGGCGGGCAGCACAAAAGCACGGGCAGTACTTCTGTTTTTATTTTTCATATACTATCTCCGTATGGAACAGTATCTGCAGCCTGGAAGCTGCAGATACTGTCTATTGGTAATATTTATTTCAAAACATTACTATTTACATCATCGTTTACTTCTTTCAAGATTCCAGCTATATCATCACTTTCTACGAGGCACTTTGATAACGCTGTTCCTACCTTGTTAATAATTTCATTAGCCTCTGTATTTGTCGGAACATATAATGGATTCGCAACCTCTAATGCCTTTACCATATCATTTCCGAATGCCGCATATTTCTCCTGGAATGCATCAGATTCAATTGCCTTAAGAGAACTTACGCCGCAGTGCGGCTCAACACCCATCATCTTCTCCTGAGTCGCCGCATTTGTTGCCCAGCTTCCAAACAGGAATGCCGCTTCCTTCTGTTTGTCTTCAATTACATTATTAATGTAGAATCCATGTACCGCAAGCGCCGCCGGACCGCCTTCCTCATTCTCAACTGCTGCCGGAACCGGAGCATATCCTACCTTTCCTACAATATCTGATTCATCCGGATCTTCGCAGTAAGCGCCGTTTACTGTAGCGTCAATTGTCATAGCAGCTCCGCCCTGCTGGAACAGCAGCCGGTTTTCCTGCCAGCCAAAGTTTGTATAGCCTTCCGGACCGTAATTATTTAACAGACGGCAGAACGCCTCAGTTCCTTCGACTGCTTCCTCTGTATTCAGGTCAAGCTTTCCATTCTCATCAAAATAATGTCCGCCGTAGCCCCAAAGAAATGCGCCCCACGTATATACAATATGGATTCCCTGCTGTCCTCTCAGCGTGATGCCTGCCACTTCACCATTTGTTCCCTCATAAATTGTTTTTGCACACTCCTCAAGCTCAGCCATTGTTGTCGGAGCCTTCAGGCCATACTCGTCAAATAAATCCTTTCTGTACATCAGGAAAGTCGCCTCTCCATATACCGGAAAACCGTATACTTTTCCGTCAACCTCCATCATACCCTCATAAGCCTCTACAAAATCAGCCTTGTCATACCACTGATTCAGATCATCATTTGCAATATAATCATCCAGACATGCCACATAATCATTATCCACATATCCCTGTAAGGACAGGCTGTCATTCATAATCATATCATAGTCATCACTCTTCTGGCTAAAGCTTAAAAGCACCTTCTGCGGAAGTTCCTCATAAGGAATAATCTCTAAGTTTACCTTGATTCCTGTCTCTTCCTCGAATTCACCCGCCATCTTTTCATAGGCGTTGCTTGATGCATGACCTTCACACAAAACATTAATCTCCACACCCTCATACGGCTTATCGCCGGAGCCGCCTTCGGAGCTGTCCCCAGAACCGCCGGATGAACCACAGCCTGCAATGAAACCGCTCACCATGATACCAGTCAGTAAGATTGATAACAGTCTCTTTTTCATATTCTTTCTTCCTCCTTTTTATGAACTTTGTTTATTACATCAATAAATCGTTTTGTAATTTCCAGCGGTCTCGTAATCGCACCTCCGACTACGACCGCAAATGCCCCGTTTTCCAATACCGCCGCTGCTTGCTCCGGCGTATGTATCCTGCCTTCACCTACAAGCGGAATCGTCAAATCCTTTGCCAGTCTTCTCACCAATTCCAAGTCCGGCCCTTCCAGCTGTGGAGAATATTTCGTGTATCCGCTCAATGTAGAGCTTACCATGTCGATTCCAGCCTCCTGGGCATTCATACCCTCCTCATAGGTGGATATGTCTGCCATAAGAATTATCTCCGGATATTTCTCTTTAATCGCTTTGATAAATTCATTAACGGTAAGATTGTCGCCTCTCCTTCTCAAAGTACAGTCCAATGCAATAATATCTGCACCCGCCTGAACCAATTCGTCGATTTCCTTCATAGTAGGAGTAATATATCCTTCATATCCCTCATATTGGATTTTTATTAATCCAATCACCGGCAGACCAGTCTCCTTTTTTATCGCAACAACATCCCGGACACTGTTTGTACGAATCGCAGCAGCCCCGGCTTCCTTTGCTGCTCTTGCCATCAGATACATAATGGATTTATCTTCTACATACAGCGGTTCTCCTGGAAGAGCCTGACAAGAAACAATCAATTTTCCTTCCATTTTCTGGAATAATTCTAGTTTTGTCATGATTCTCCTTATCTTTTCAAACTAATATTATCAAAATAAACGGCCATTATTTTTTGATATTTTTGAAATATCTTCTTAATATTTCAAATCTTTTTTAGTTTTACTAATTATAGTTTTATTTTTCTGATTTTTCAATGTCGTTTAAATCTTCTGATTATATTTTCTATTTTTGAATTTTTTTGTCATATAAATTGAAAGTACTTTTATTTTCTCTGAAATATTAGCTTTCTTTTTTAGATTAGTTTATAGTAAAAAAAACGTACAAAGGAGCGAATTGTATAATGCATATACAAAATCTGATACTAAAAGAAATTGAAGATGTGTATGATGAACTGACACCTGTCGAGAAAAATATTGCTGACTTTTTTCTCAACACTAAGAATATCACCGACTTTTCTGCTAAAGCCATCGCCGATACTTTATACGTTTCCGAGGCATCCCTGACCCGGTTTGCCAAAAAATGCGGCTACAAAGGCTTCCGCGAATTTATATACAGTCTTAAAATAAGCGTCGAGGATGCTGCTGGAAATGTAAACGAAATGATCCAGAAGGTCACCTCCTCATACCAGCACATTCTAGACAAAAATCTTCATCTTATCAATGAAACACAGATGGAAACACTGGCCTTTTCCGTCTCAAAGAGCAAACGCATTCTCATATACGGGATGGGAATCTCCGGCATTGCCGCCCAGGAATTTAAGCTTCGTCTGATGCGCTTAGGGCTTTTGGTTGATGCTGTTACCGATTCACATTTAATGAAGATATCTTCCGCTCTGGTAGATGAGAATCATCTGATCATTGCTATGTCTATCAGCGGAAAAACAAAGGAGCTTTTAAACGGAATAAAAATCGCAAAGGAACACGGCGCCTACGTTGTACTTCTTACTGCCGCCAGAAATTCTGACCTTTTAAACTGCTGTGACGAGATTATTCCTGTGGCAGCTCCAAAAAACTTTGCAAGCGGGACACTTATCTCTCCACAGTTTCCACTTCTAATTATGTTAGACATGTTTTATACCTACTATCTAAGGACAGACTATGCGGTCAAATCCTCTATACATACCAAAACAATGTCGGCATTAAATATAAATCTTGATGAAATAACGAATGAAAAAACGAACAAAAAAGAATAGAAAGGAACGAACTGTCATGAAATTTTTAAGTATTGATATCGGCGGAACATCTGCCAAAACCGGTATTCTTAATGAGAATGGGAGTATTTTAACAAAAGACTCTTACAGTGTCTGTTTTGACCATTATGAAACTCCTATTCTGAATACTATATTAAAGGAAACGGATAGCTTTTTAGCAAAACATAACATAAACATATCTAATCTTGCCGGTATCGGTGTATCTGCCACCGGTCAGATCGACACACATACCGGTACGGTCATCGGTTCGGCAGGGCATATCAAAAACTGGATCGGTTCTCCAATTAAGGATAAACTGGCAGAAAAATACCATCTCCCGGTTTCTGTCATCAACGACGCAGACAGTGCTGCTATTGCAGAGCAGTGGATCGGTGCTGCAAAAGGGCATAAAAATGCTATTGTCATCACTATCGGCACTGGAATCGGCGGGGGTGTTATTGTAAATTCTTCCATTTTGGAAGGAAAACTTGGCATTGCCGGAGAATTGGGACACTTTTCTATTAACAATCAAGGCATCCCCTGCACCTGCGGAAATCGAGGCTGCTATGAACGCTACGCCTCCACCACAGCACTGATTCAAATGGTGCGTGAAAAATATGAGCAGCTCTCTAAACCTTTCCCGGCTGAAAAAATTAATGGGCGCAGCATCTTCCATCAGCTGACACTTGGCAATCCAATTGTAGAAGAAATGACAGATATCTGGATTTCCAATATTGCCGACGGGCTGGTCAGCCTTACTCACATCTTTAATCCGGAAATTATTTTAATCGGCGGCGGAGTCAGTGCACAAAAGGAGCTTTTTATTGATAAAGTACGTCAAAAGGTTCTAAGACGTGTTATGCCGCAGTTTGCTGAGGGACTGTTGATCGAAGCTGCTCTTCTGTCAAATGATGCAGGAATGATTGGAGCTGTAAAAGCATTATTAGGGACAGGGTAAAAGGGAATTGGGGACGGGGTATTTTGAGAAATACCCCGTCCCCAACTACAATTCAACTACAATTACTCCGTCTTTGATTACCATCCGTACATTCAGTTCTTCATCAAGCAACACCACATTCCCTTTTTTCCCTGGTGTTATGGAGCCGTAGTTCTCATACTCGCCTATCTGCTTTGCCGGATTCATTGTCGCGCATGCAACTGCTGTTTCAAGAGGAATTCCCATCTGCTTTACGGCAGTTTTCATACAATCCATAAGATTCGTAGCCGATCCGGCAAGTGCCCCGTCTGAAACCAGCGTCGCACGATTGCCTGTGACATCTACCTCCAGACCTCCAAGCGTGTAATGTCCATCTGCCATACCTGTCGCCCGCATGCTGTCACTTATAAGAGCGATTCTGTCAGCCCCAAGCATCTTGAAAGCTGCTCGTACTGCCGACGGGTGGATGTGTACTCCATCACAAATCAACTCGGCACCTACATGCCCACAGTCGGATACCGCACCTACTACCCCTGGAGCGCGGTGCGTAAATGCAGGCATCGCATTGTATAAATGTACCGCATGATTAGCTCCTGCATCAAAAGCTGCCTTTGCCGTATCATAATCTGCATTCGTATGAGCAAGGGAAATCTGCACCTTGTCCTTCATTTCCCGGATAAACTCCGTGAAATCCGGACTTTTCTCCGGCGCAATTGCGACAAACTTTACCAGATTCTCCGAAGCTGTAAGAAACTGCAGACACACATCTTTGTCACAGGCTGTAATATACTGCTTATTCTGAGCTCCCTTCTTTTCCTCGCTGATAAACGGCCCCTCCATATTCACGCCAATTAAATCGGCACCCTTATGTTTTTCTTTTTTATATGAAGCAGCAACCGACAATATATGCTCCAGCTCTTCTACAGGAAGCGTCATAGTTGCAGGTGCAATAGCAGTCACACCGACAGAAGCCTCATATTTGGCAATCTCTTCAATTGCCTCCTTAGTTCCATCGCAGAAATCGTGTCCCATACAGCCATGAAAGTGAATATCTACCAATCCAGGAATTGCATAAAAGCCCTCCCCGTCAACCACTTCCTCGTCTTCTCCTGCATTTTCTGCAAACAGACCATCCTTAATTACAATCTCTCCCTTTGAAAACTTCTTATCCTCACCATATACCTTCACGTTTCTGATAACCATTTCCTTTTCCTCCTTCCAGCGCCCGCAATGTATTATCGTGCAGAGTTTCTTTCCCATACTTATCCTGCCCGACATAATAGGAATATATAATATCAGCCATAATCAAAATCGGAAACTGCGGAGAAATCAGATTTCCGTGATTCAGATGCCTAAGCGACGGAACCAGAACCACTTCATCACAGAACGCACTATACCCGCTCCTGTTCTGTGCAGTAAACAACACCGTTACTGCACCGCGTTTATGAGATTCCTGCAGAAGATACTGAATATCTTCATCCTCTCCCCCTATACTGATACCCAATATGAGGCTTCTCACATCCTGAAACACTGCCTGCATCCGCATCTGATCTGCATCCCGGATAGAATCAATATCTACAACGATTCTCATAAAACGCAGTTCCATCTCGCCCGCGGCAAATCCAGAATTTCCCTTTCCGCACACAAAGACTCTCTGAGCTCTTCCTAAAAATCTGCTGACTCTTGCTATCTGAGCTTTATCAACCAGACTGTACGTCTTATTCAAAAGCTCCTGATAGGTATTCAGCACCATCCTGGTATCTCCGGCCATTGCCTCCTGCTTCTCAACAAATGTCTCCTCATACTGGTAAATAAACTCACGATACCCCCGGTATCCGCATTTTTTTGCAAATCTTGACAGAGAGGCCTCCGATACATAAAGCCTCTCTGCTACTGCCTTTGCCGAAAAATCCATCTTCGTGCGGTTTTGAATAAAGAAATCAGCTATCCCCTTCTCTACTGCCGTAAGGCTGTTATAATTTGACTCTATAACAGGCACCACAGATTTTACATAGTATTCCATTCTAGTCTCCTCATTATCTGTCGTGTTTCTGCCTTCTGTCCCGGCACCGCTGAAAGTGGTAAAGTGCTCCAAGCATTCCGGCATCGTTTTCGTGTTTCGCGAATTCTATCTCTGTCCTGTCTGCGATACCGGGAATGAGATATTTTTTTACTGAATGTCTGATCTTACCTTTCAGAAAATCTTTCTGAGCCATTATACCGCCGCCTAGTACCACAATCTCTGGATTCAACACATAGCAGATATTTGCAATTCCCTGTCCAAGCACGTCTGTCATCTCATCAATTGCTCTGCGGCACAGTAAATCCCCCTGTCTGGCCTCCTCAAATACACGATATCCATTCCACAGCTCTTTCGGCTCCTTCTTCCAGCCTGCTACTTTCTTAGTCAATACACTGGCGGCTCCCAGAGACTGAAAATCACTTCCCCGCATCAGCATATATCCCACTTCGCAGGCACTGCCGCCGCTCCCGCGGAATATTTCTCCGTCTATGACAACACTGCCTCCGATTCCAGTCCCGACAGTCAGCATCAGAGTAATCCTTCGGCCTTTTGCCGCCCCTGATATATATTCTGCAAGCCCGGCACAGTTTACGTCATTTTCCACTTCACAGGGGAGTCCGAAACGTTCTTCCAATCCCTCCTTTATCTGAACTCCCGCATATCCCGGCATCAGCAAAGCCGCATGTGTGATTTCCCCCTTCTCGATGTCTACAATCCCCGCCGTAGACACACAAATACCGCTTATATCCTCTGCCGTACAAAGCTCCTTGACAATCTCCTCTATCTTTGCATAAACTGACGGCCCGCCCTTATAGCTCTCCGTCTTTCTCTTACCGCGTCTTATAAAATCCCCGCGTTCGCTCAAAACTCCATATTTAATCGCGGTACCACCGATGTCAATCCCTATATATCTTTTCATTGCTGCCTTGCCTCTCATTATAATATATTCTGATATTCTCTGCAATCTTATACTCTGTGCTGAAAATTAACAGCGGTTTATATACGCACCTTAAAGATGGCTTTTTTTACCTTTTCTGTCTCGGCAGCAGATACTGCCGTCCGGTGCCCATCCTCAGGATAACAGATCAGAAAATCTCCTGGAGTTAAAATCACAAACCCGTTTCTCTCGCCATCCATCGAAAGAAAGTCTGTCTCCGGCTGATACTCCTTCTGCTTCATATTTCGAATAAAATTCACGTCTATCCGTTCTTTCCCGCAAAGCATCAGGTGAATATCCAGATATTCCCTGTGTGCCTCCCAAAACCGCTCTTCCTTTGAAGCTGTTGTATATTCCACGATATTTACGTAAAATCTATTTCCATCAATCTCATGACAGCCCTTCTCATACTCCTCCAGTTTATGGATCCCGGCATAGGAAAAACACTCCTTAATCCGATCCTCCAAAAAAGAAAAGTTTTCAATATCCTTCATATTTCCAAAAATCATATCTTTTCTTCCTTTCTGTCTACGGCCTTTTGTAAATTGTTGTGTGAGGGGCCGGCACCTTCTTTTCTCCTTTTACCTTACTCCATATAAGGCTTCCCGGAATCCCTGCAGCAAGTGACACTGCGATTGAAATTATGGAATAGGACCAGATCGACACAGCTCCTGCCGGCATGAAATATTTGATGCCCACCATTACTGCCGAGGCCAAAGCAAATGCAAGCACTGCACCAAAGGTATTGGCACACCTTGTAAATGCTCCCAGAATAAAGGTCCCGATTAATATGCCAAGCACAAGTCCCATAAAGCCGTTAAACCATTCATACGCAGATTTTACTCCTCCATTTGCCAGAACCATAGAGACAATGATTGAAAAAACGCCTACAATCAGCGACACATACTGACCGATTTTTGTCTGCTTCTCAAAGCTTAATTCCTTCTTTGTAAGTCTTGCCTGAATATCAAGCGTCCAGCTTGCGGCAACAGAATTAAGTCCGGTTGATAAAGTAGACTGGGAAGCCGCATAGATAGCTGCTAATAAAAGGCCTGTAATGCCGACTGGCAGTTCAAAAGCGATATAGGATGCAAAAATCTGATCCTGTGCCGCTGCAGGAGGCAGGGCATTCTGCTTATAGAATACATACAGGCCTGTTCCAATCAGATAAAAGACAGTTGCTATAAAAATAGATAATATCCCGTTTGTCAGCATCATCTTGTTTAACTTTTTCGTGTCCGTTGTAGTAGTAAAACGCTGCACAATATCCTGACTGGAAACATAGGAGCCCATAGTATTAAAGCCTGCCCCCACAACCAAAATAAATACACTATCCTTAAAAATATTTATATTAAATATCGGCTGATCCACAGACAAAAACTTATGCTCCCCGGCAAATGCACCAAATATGGCTCCGATTCCTCCGTCAATATGCATAAGAAGAAACACCAGTGCAAATGTAACGCCAATTAACAGAACTGCACCCTGAATAAAATCCGTCCACAATACTGACTTAAGTCCTCCTGTATAAGAATATATAATAGCTATCACACCCATAATCATAATCAGAAGATTCACATTGATTCCTGTCAGGCTCCCAAGCACCATACAAGGCAGATACATGATAATCGACATACGTCCTATCTGATAAATAATAAACATAACCGCTCCCAAAACGCGAAGCCCCTTACTCCCAAACCGAAGCTCCAGGTAATGATATGCCGTATCTATATCAAGCCTGCTGTAGACAGGAAGAAAAAACCGAATCGTAATCGGAATTGCCAGCAGCATTCCAAGCTGTGCAAACCACATAATCCAAGTTCCCGCGTAGGAATTACCCGCCAGAGATAAAAAGGAAATCGGACTGAGAAGTGTTGCAAAAATAGATACAGAGGTAACCCACCAGGGCACTGTTCCGTCTCCCTTAAAATACTCCTTCCCTTTCATCTCCTTCTTTGCAAAATGTAGTCCTGCAAACAATACTGCTGCCAGATATACGATTAAAATAACTAAATCTATCGTTGTAAAACCCTGCATAGCTTTTCCTCCTAATCATTTTCATGTACTTGCAAACATATACTTTCTTTGCTTTTATCGCCGACATTCGTCCACAGCACTTCGAATCATCGCCGCTGCTTCTTCTGCAACGGCCCTGTCACCCTCTTCCAGCGCCGGCAAGGGACTTCTTACGCCTCCCAGCTCAAGTCCCTCATTTATCTTCAGCACCTCTTTGATGATACCGTACATATTTCCATGCGCCGAACAAAGCTTATAGATAATCTGGTTTACCATATACTGAAGTTTCCTGGCCTCTTCAAGCTGCCCATCCTTCAGGTATTTATCAAGCTTAAGGAAAAGCTCAGGCATCGCACCGTAGGTCCCTCCTATAGCACCCTCTGCTCCGATAATGCGTCCGCTGATAAACTGTTCATCCGGTCCGTTAAAGATAATATAGTCCTCTCCGGCCTCCTCCTTAAATATCTGAATATCCTGTACCGGCATAGATGAATTTTTCACCCCGATAACTCTGGGGTTTTTTCTCATCTCACGAAATAAACCTGGTGTAAGAGCTACTCCCGCAAGCTGGGGAATATTATAGATAATAAAATCTGTTTCCGGAGCGGCACTGCTGATGGCATTCCAGTATGCCGCTATGGCATGCTCCGGCAAGTGAAAATAAATCGGCGGGATAGCTGCAACTGCATCTACTCCCAGCGACTGTGCATGGGCTGCCAGCTCCATACTGTCCTTCGTGTTATTACATGCCACATGCGCAATTACCGTAAGTTTTTCCGCTGCTTCCCGCATCACATGCTCCAGTACACATTTCTTATCCTCCACACTCTGATAGATGCATTCGCCGGAGGACCCGTTTACATAGACTCCTTTTACTCCCTTCTTAACAAAATATCTCGTAAGTGCCTGAACTCCTTTGGGGCTGATATCCCCATTTTCGTCATAACATGCATAAAATGCAGGGATGACTCCTTTGTACTTATCCAGATTTCTCATGTCATTCCTCCTCCTTTTCTTCTTCGTGTTTTCAGTTTCTGAAAATACACCTTGACATGCTAACCTTGCTTTATGTTAAAATTTTCAAGCTCTATACCTTCAATTGCATCTGTGAAACGTCTGGTAATTATTTGAGGCCTCGTAATAATAGAGCCTACTACTACACTGAACACTCCAAGCTCAAGCACTCTTACTGCTTTTTCCGGTGTATCAATATTTCCCTCCGCAATGACCCGGTGCTTTGCCTTATCAAGTATCCTTTTTATAATCTCGAAATCATTTCCCTCAATTCTGTCCCCTCTGCTCTGAGGTGTGTAGCCGACCATCGTAGTTCCGATAAAATCAAATCCAAGTCTGTCTGCATAAAGCGCCTCCTCCACAGTAGAACAGTCTGCCATTAAAAGCTGACGGGGATACTTCTTTTTCACCTGACAGAAAAATTCTGAGAGTGCCACCCCTCCCGGACGCACGGCTCCTGTTGCATCTGCAGCGATAATCTCCGGACCGGCCTCTGCCAGCTCCTCCACCTCCCTCATGGTAGGTGTGATATACACATTGCTTTTCTCATAGCCCCGCTTCACAATTCCGATAATCGGGAGATCAACCTGAGACCTGATTTCTAATATATCCTCCTTTGTATTTGCCCGGATGCCATATGCGCCTCCTTCCGCCGCTGCCAGTGCCATCCGTCCCATAATAAAAGAAGAATGCAGCGGCTCATGAGGAAGTGCCTGGCAGGATACAATTAATTTTCCTTTCAGCCTATCTATCCTTTCATTCATTTCACTACACTCATTACACATCTCCAATACCTCCCTTTTCCTGCTCCCAAGTATATGCAGGAAAAAATTCATTTTCAATACTTCATATATCTTTCGTAAGTGCTTTCAGACTTTTTCAAATCTCTCTTCATATTTCCTAATTTTCGGCCTCAAATTTGGTCAATATGCACAATTCAATGTTTTTTCTTTCTCCTGCCTTTCTGTTTTACTATTCCCAATTGTAATTATTTTTATTGAAATTCCTTTTTTAACTGCTATACTTATAATGAAAGAGAACTGCTCTATAAATTATTTAAGAGAAAGGAATTACACGTATGATTATTTACAAGGCAAAGGATTATCAAGACTTAAGCCGTAAGGCCGCCAACATTATTTCCGCACAGGTGATCATGAAACCAGACTGTGTACTCGGACTTGCTACCGGCTCCTCTCCGGTCGGAACCTACAAACAGCTCATCGAATGGTATGAGAAGGGAGATCTGGATTTTTCAAGTGTAACCAGCATTAATCTGGATGAATACAAGGGACTTGGACCTGAAAATGATCAAAGCTATCGTTATTTCATGAATACGAATTTATTTGATCATATTAATATTGATAAGACACGTACTTTCGTTCCAAACGGACTGGAAACAGACTCCGATAAGGCATGTGCAGATTATGATAAGATTATCGACACGTCAGGCGGCATCGACCTGCAGCTTCTCGGTCTCGGACACAATGGACATATCGGCTTCAACGAGCCGGCAGATGCATTTGCAGACGGCACGCACTGTGTAGACCTGACAGAAAGCACAATTGAAGCAAATACACGATTCTTTGCCTGCGAGGCTGACGTACCGCGCCAGGCATACACAATGGGAATCCGTAACATTATGCAGGCAAAAAAGGTTCTCGTAGTCGTAAGCGGCAGGGATAAGGCTGAGATATTAAAGAAGGTTGTATGCGGACCAATTACTCCGCAGGTTCCCGCTTCCGTACTGCAGCTTCACAAGGATGCGGTGATTATCGCCGATGAAGAGGCTATGGCATTGATGGATTAGACAAAATTAGAAAAATATAAAAACTCCCCCGGCAGGCTTTCACTTTTGCCTGCCGGAGGAATCTTCTGGTTACTTTATAAACTTATTTTATTCAGCACCGGCACAAAAACTCAGCCAGTACTTCAATACATGCTTCCACATCTTTTTCGTCGGCCACTTCTGCCGGGGTATGCATATATCTAAGAGGTATAGACAACAACACTATCGGAACACCCTGATTAGAAAAATGAATCTGATCTCCGTCAGTATAAGACAAACGAGAAGCTGCTTCGCACTGAATCTCAATTCCGATATCTGCCGCACACTTTTCCATCTTATCATTCAGCCTTTTTGCCGCAATCGGACTATTGCAGAGAACCGGACCCTTTCCAAGCTCCACGTTTCCGGCCTCAGACGGGTCCATGCCGCTGTAGTCGCTGCAGTATGTCACATCTACCACTACCGCCAGATCCGGCTGAATGCGAGTACTGCACCAGTATGCCCCGTTCTTGGTCGTTTCCTCTCCCACTGTGGAAGCCGCATATACACCTGCTGTACATCCTTTCTCCTTCGCACATTTCAGAGCCTCCATAATGATAAAGACTCCTAATCTGTCATCCAGTGCACGGGCTGTAAAGCGTCCGTTCATCAATTTCCGGATATTTGTATCCAGTACTACTGCATCACCTAATGATATCCTTTCGAGTGCCTCCTTCTTTGTCCGTGCACCTATGTCAATCAAAAAATCCTTCGCCTTGACACCGCCCTTTTCAAACAGCTCGCGTCTTGCCTCTACGACCCCAAAGATAATTCCGTTTTTTGTCTGAATCATGACCTGCTGTCCTGGATAATTGGCCTGAATAATCCCTCCGCGCTCAATTACCTGAAGTCTTCCGCTTTCTGTCACATTGGAGACAATCACTCCGATCTCATCTGCATGTGCAGACAGCATAATCCTGCTTTCATTCTCCGGATTCAATACACAGACAACATCTCCCATTTCATCTGCACGTATCTCATCTGCCCACTCCTGCATATACTTCTTTACTATCTCCTGCACCGGCTCCTCACAGCCCGATACAGATATGCTGCTAAGCAGCTCTCTTAAAAAACCTCATTCATATTCTGCGTCTTCCTTATTTGATAACTCTGCCCACACTCTCCCTGATCATCAACTGAGTGGGAACAGAGACATGCATATTTATTGTTCTGTCTGACTGGATGCGTTCCGTAAGCATGCGGACAGCCTGCCTCCCCATAAAATTCATATGGACATGTACTGTTGTCAGCGGAGGCATCAGATATTTTGCCATAGATATATCATTAAAACCTATCACACTGACATCCTGGGGTATCCGAAAGCCGCTTTCTTGAATCGCCCGATAACACCCCACTGCCAGAGAATCATTTGCCGTAAAAATGGCGGTAGGCTTTTGGGGCAGCTCTAACAACTCCTTTGCCAGACGATAGCCATCCTTTGGAGTATATTCCCCTATCCGGATATATTCCTCATATAACGCATTCTTTTTTTCTAAGAATTTCCGGTAGGACGGCATCCTGGAATCCAGCACCTCCCTGCCGTCTGAATCCAGCTCGCTTCCGCCGATAAAGCCAATTCTGCGGTGCCCCTGGGCCCATAGGTAATCCATTACCTGCAGCACCGAATATTTTATATCCGTTATAATAGAATCTCCCGTATTGCGGTTTCCGATTGTATCTACATAAATATGCGGCTTCTGAAAGCGGTCAATCCTCTCGATTGTAGACCGGCTGAATGTCCCAAGACAGATAATTCCATCCACGGCTGCAGCCTGCTCTGCAGTATCTTCCGTACTCATCACAACCCTTTTAAAGCCTTCCTCTTCTATCTCTTTCTCAATTGCCACGCGCACAGACAGGTAGAACGTATCTTCAAGCTCCTCCTCCGGTGAATAGGAACAGATTACTCCAAGCTTAAGCTTCCGCTTCCGTTTCTTTTTTTCCTTCATATGATATTCAAGCTGCTCTGCTGCTTCAAATACCCTCTTCTTTGTCTCCTCATGCACATTAAGCGTCTCATCATAGTTCAGCACTCTGGACACAGTCGCAACAGAAACCCCTGCCAGCTCAGCTATATCTTTAATTGTTGACATTCCTTTCCCCTCTCTGTACATCCCCAGCAAATATGCTGTATTTCAGAGCTATTCTATCATATTTATATCTTCTTAGCAAGCCGGCGCTTCCTTTATCAAATCCGAAAACGTGCTCAAATTCCAGTCTGCAATCCCGCTTTCTACTGCATCGCCGATTGCTGCACATTTCATGCCTCCGGCGATTGCCGCCTCAAGCCCTGCCTTTGCATCCTCTACAACCAGACAGTTCTCCGGCTCTTCCTTTATAAACTGCGCTGCCTTTACAAATACCTCTGGGTCCGGCTTCGAGTGTGTAATATTATTCCCATCGGAAACCGCATCAAAATAATCCCCCAGACCAAGCTGTCTCAGTATAAAGCCTGCATAGATTAATTACTTATGCACTGTCTAAAAATCTTTTAACGCTCGGCTGGTCTTATTCCCTAAAAGAAGCCGTTGCTTTCGCAGCCGCCGGAAGTCCGCTCATTGGCATTATCATTGACCAAAATTCCCTTTCTTCCGACACTGAGCCTACACTGGATAGAATCACTGAATACCTCCATATCATCTGCGATTCCGTAAAGAATGAAAATCCTGATTCCATTACTTTATTGCACGGAAAACCTCTGGATAATATATCTGTTATCCGCACTGTCTTAAAAGAATCAGACGCAAATGGTTATTTTACTGGTTCCGCCGGAGAACGTTACCCAATTATCCATGGAATAAAAAATGCTATTGAACAGCTGACAGCTACAAATGAAACAACTTAATACAGATCATTCAAAAGTCTGCTGCTGGCAGCTTCCATCGGACGCAAAAAAGCAGCAAAGGTATACATGAACCTTTACTGCTTTTTTACTGCAATTTTTATAAAATTATTTTACTACAAAGCTCACATCATTTACTACAATCTCCTCCACCTCATTGACATCTACGAGCCTGTTGAACATTACCTTATATTCCCCCGTATCTGTCCCAATTACATAACCGCTGTTCTCTGTCTCCTTTTCTCTATCCGTAATAACATAATTTGTACCGTCTTTATACTTTATTTCCAGATAGCTTATATTTCCAGGATCTGCTGCTTCCTCTTCAGAAAATCCCAGCCCTTTCGTCATGTCAATATTCATAGATACCGGAGAATACTCCAAGTATCCCTCTTCGCCCATATCAATACTCCTTACCGGAATCTGCCCTTTATCCGTAAGCTTCACTCTCTCCGTCTTAACCTCCTTGTAAGCGGCCTCTCTCTCCTCATCGTCCATAGCATACAATTCACTAAAGGTACATGGATACTGCATCATCTCAAGCTGCGGAATATCTCCTTCCTTTAGACTTTCTCCCCATAAAATGTATGCGTAGCAGTACATCTTTTCAGATGTGCTGTTTTCTGTATCAATGTAAATATTTTCATGACCATCTACCTGTTCACTGCCCCAAAAACAGATATTAAAATCCGACTCCTCTGTAAAAAAAGTAGCACCCTTCTCTAGATTCGTCATATCGTCTCCTTTGAGAGCTGTAATCCCTCCAGCTTTCTCCAAAGTAAAATATGCCAGCGCCCCGTTTTTATCATATGCAAAATTTTCAATTCTCAGCTTATGTCCGCCAATCTCTTTTTCAATCGGTTCATCCATCACCTGAGAGCCGATCATCTCCCATGCTTTTTCCTCATCCACCGGCACATATTCCTTAGACGGTATAGTCACAGTGATTGTACTGCCCTTTCCAGTATCCATCTCTTTTTCTATAACCCCTGTTGATCTGCGGTTTGTATTGCCGAAAAATCCCTCAAAGAAATCAAGCTTTCCTGATGCAATCGCCGCGCCAGGCACAATACAGCACAAGATAACTGCAGCGGCAGCAGCCGCACTAAGCCGCTTTGTACGATTTTTCCTTTTATACGCGGCCGGACTTAGTCCCAGCATCTGATAAGTCTCCTGAAGCCTTTTATCAACTACATTAGAAATATGAATATCTCGTTTCAACGTTTCCTTTGCCTTATTCTCAAATCTCTGCATAAATCCCGCCTCCTATTAATAACAAATCGCCTGTTCCAGTTTCTTTCTGCCCCTTATCAGCTTACTTTTCACCGTATTCTCATTCATCTCTAAAATCTCTGCAATCTCTCTTGCACGGAAACCTTCTCCATAATACAGGACAAAAATAACCCGGTAATCCTCCGGAAGCTCCTTTAAAAGTTCATAGAATTCTCTGTCATCCTCCGGCGCAGCCTCCGTGTCGGCAAGCCACTCTACCGTATCGCACTGATTTTGCCTTCTCAGCAGATTTTTACAGTGATTAATCAGAATCCTCGTTATCCATGTTTTAAAATATGCCGCATTTTTCAGATCACAGATATGCTCATAAGCCGACAGAACCGTATCCTGCATTACATCCGCAATATCCTCTTCATTTCTCAGATAGCTTTTTGCTGTCTTGTAAAGAGTCATTTTATATTTCTCCATCAGACTTACAAATGCATCTACGTCATTTCTCTGTGCTCGTTTTACCAGCAAAACCTCCATGAACCCCACCCCTTTCGTTTTTCTTTACACTCATTAGACAAATAAAGACCCTCTGTGGATGCAGCCAGGCAGTATTATTCTTTATATTTTTTTCTTAATATGTTATGATGATGACGGTAATCTTATATACTTACACCTATTACACTTGAAGATATATTATAATATACACAGGAAATACACGACAGACCAAAGGCGGTTTATTGATATGTTTAAAAGAAAAAAACTGAGAATAAAAATTCTTATTTTGGTACTTTTGATTTTATTATGCCTCCCTGTGCCCCGGCACTATAAGGATGGCGGTACGGTTGAATATCATGCCGTTTTATATCAGATTATCCAGTGGCACGCTTACTTGAATGACGGCGCTTCTAAAAATCCGGAATATTATTATGAAGGACTGGAAATTCAGATACTCGGCTTCACTATTTATAACGATGCACACGAGATGGAGTATCGATACGACTGACCGTATACCCCGGAGATATCTTTCCTATATTCAAATATACCATCCGTATCCTATTCCCTTCCGCGCATCTTTGCCGCATCACGTACCTGAGAAATTACCAAAAGCTCTTTCAGCCCAGATACACCACATCTTCCTTTGGTTTTTCTGCCGGTTCAATATAATTCAAATATAATACCGGCTGCTTACCTCCGAAGGAGACCGCCTCCTCAAATTCAAACCTTGCACGGATACGGGCCCATTTTTTGAGAGGAACTTCGGTTTTATCTGTTATCCTGCAGGGATAACCGTAAAAGCGTATATCGTCTGCACAGCACGTCATAATCTTCCGTACCGGCACAAACATATTCTGCTCCATCCCCTTCGGCCGGAAGGTCTGCGCCACAAATTCTATTTCTTTGTGAAGATAAAGCTCCGGATGGTCATAGGCATCCACATACCAGATACCGAAATCTACATCATCAATCACAATCCGTTCTCCCGTCACATCATAAGGAAGGTCCTCTGCAGACGGTTCAATTATTTTCCCGTCAAGACCTTCAAAAATCAACTGTGCCATCGGATTCTGCACCTTTAATGCACGGCGGAAACCGGAACGGTCTGTCCCTTTCGGACAGCGGTTTACCACAATCAGCTCTGACTCCGTAAGCTGCTCCATCAGTACATTACGCATATTTTTCAGATACATGTCAAGCGTTGTACCATTTACTGTAGAATATACTCCCTGAAGCTGCCAGCTGCGGGGATATTTTGTCATCAGAAGCTCCTGAAGTTTCCACATACCATTGTATTCTATGACAACCTGCATGGGATGATAGTTTTTCTCGCAGTTTTTGAAAAAATCTGTATTCAGCTGAGCCGATTCTTCAATGTTAAGGAGAACTATTTCTCTTTCATCCAGATATTCCCTAGAGTATTCCACTTCCCCCTCCTCACAGCAGATTAAAAGTGTAAGGCCCGGTTCTATCCACTCCTGCTCCATCAAGGTTTCCTTTACAAGCGTCGTTTTCCCGCTGTCTAAAAAGCCGGTCACTACAAATACCGGCGTAGGTGCCTGTCCAAACATAATACAATCCTTCTTTCTCAACTATAATTATATATGAAACAGCCTCAGCAGCTCATCTTCCTTTAAATCCGTACCAATCACACACACACGGCCTGTATAATCGGCCTGACCCTTCCGCACCTCACATTCCTCCGGTACAAGGTCAAACTGCTTCCAGACTCCGTCTGACATTTCAACAATACCTTTGGCACGGAGAATCGTGCCGTAAACTTCCGTCTCCGACAGCGCTTTTACAATAAGATCCAGCTCTTCATCTGTGTATTTATGGGCAGTTTCGCGGCCCCAGCTTGTAAATATTTCATCTGCATGATGGTGATGATGTCCATGCTGGTCATGGCTGCAGCATTCTTCATGTCCATTATGGCGCTTATGGTCATGATCGCAGCAGCTATGTTCATGATCATCATGAACATGCCTGTGATGCCCATGGCTATAGTGTTCCTCATGCTCATGGTGCTCATGACCACAGCACTCTTCATGCTTATGATGATGGTCCCGGCCGCATCCTTTTTCATGCTCCTCCAAAAGCCCTTCTATCTCTGCCCCCTGCTCAAGCGCATGCAGAACTGCCTCTTTTCCAAGCTTTTCCCACGGGGTAGAGATAATGGCTGCCTCTGCATTTTTTTCCCAAAGCATGTGCACACACTCTTCTACCTTTTCATCTGTCATCATCTGAGTACGGCTGATAACAATTGTAGATGCATATTCCACCTGATCCTCAAAAAATTCCCCGAAATTCTTCAGATATATTTTCGCCTTCTTCCCGTCAACGACCGTAATTCTTCCTGTAATCTCGATGTCCGTATCCTGCTTCACAGCCTCCACTGCCCTGGCTACATCAGAAAGCTTTCCCACACCGGAGGGTTCAATCATCACGCGGTCCGGATGATACTCTTCAATAACCTTTTTAAGGGCCCTGCTGAAATCCCCCACTAAAGTACAGCAGATACATCCGGAATTCATCTCTGTAATCTCAATTCCTGCATCCTTTAAAAATCCACCGTCAATCCCTATCTCGCCAAATTCATTTTCAATCAGTACCAGCTTCTCTCCTTTAAAAACCTGATGAATCAGTTGTTTGATAAATGTGGTTTTTCCGGCTCCTAAAAATCCGGAAATAATATCTACTTTCGTCATGCTCTGCGCCTCTTTCCTATTCTTAATTCAATGATAGAATTATAAAATGTACATTAAAGTATTGACATATTCCATTACATATATTACCACAAACTAAAATCATCATCCAGCATGGGATTTTATTATATAAAAGCAGGCTTAGGACATTCATACACCAACTGCTCAATACTCGGACAAACTGGTCTGCTCAGTCATTCAATATCTGGACTTTTCAAAACAACCACTTTAATGATAATATAACAATAAAAAAGAAATTGAGGAATCTCTACATGACAAAAAAGATTGCTGTAATCAATGATTTATCCGGCTTCGGACGCTGCTCTCTTACTGCCGCTATCTCCGTAATCACGGCAATGGGAGTCCAGGCATGTCCTCTTCCCACCGCAATATTGACTGCTCAGACTGGATACCCAAGCTATTATCTCGACGACTATACGGAAAAGATGGAATATTACCGTCTGGAATGGTCAAAAATGGGCCAGAAATTCGACGGAATCTATACCGGATTCGCAGCAAGCGAGGAACAAATTGAACAAATTCTTCGTTTTATCGACACCTTTTATACTCCCGGCACTTTCCTTCTGACAGATCCGGTCATGGGGGATAACGGAAAAAAATACCCCTTTTTTACATCAAAACTTCTCGGCCGAATGAAAATTCTTGCAAAACAGGCAGATATTATCACTCCCAATCTCACAGAGCTGTGTCTCCTTACGGATGCAGATTTAGAATATATAAACAGCTTGTCTGACGTAGACCGGCTGACAGACACTGCCGCAGAGCTTGCACGCTCCTTCTGCAAAGACGGCCCGTCTCACATCATTGTCACCGGTATTTCCTTCACAGATAATAGCGGAACCCGGCAAATCGGTAATCTGTACGTTACAAAGGATACGGTTTCATTTTGTTCCTTTCCATATATCGGGGAAAGCTATTCGGGAACAGGAGATTTATTTGCCTCCTGTATTGCAGCGGGTATTGCCAGGGGTGACGAGATCCCCTCTCTTATACAAACAGCAGGAAGCTTTCTTAAAGCCTCCCTCCTGGATTCTGTCAAAGAACATGTACCACGCAACGACGGTGTAAACTATGAAAAATATTTATCTATGCTGATACCTCAGAAAAGCATTTAAAACAGCACCTTAAAAAAACGTTTACAAGTAAAAAATACAAAAGGAGAACATTATAAAATGGCTGATATCCTCTACACCTATGGAAAACAGGTATACGTAAATCTTACCAACAAATGCACCTGCAGCTGCAGCTTCTGTATTCGAAATCATATAGACACTGTCGGAGACGCCGAAACTCTATGGCACAAAAAGGATCCCACTCTTGCCGAAGTAAAGGAAGCTATGGACAGCTTTGATTTCACCGGCTGTACTGAGCTTGTCTACTGCGGTTATGGAGAACCCACCTGCGCTCTCGACACTCTGCTGGAATCTGCACGCTACGCCAAAGATACTTATCACCTTAAGATTCGTGTCAACACAAACGGCCTTGCAAATCTGTATCATAACACTGACATCATTCCCCGGCTCGCCAAAACAGTAGATTCTCTCTCCATCAGTCTGAATGCGCCGACAGAAGAAAAATATAATCTTATAACCCGGCCGCAGTTTGACGGAGCTTTTCATGCCCTGCTTAATTTCGCCCGCGAAGCACAGCAGTGCATAGAAACCGTCCAGCTTTCTGTGGTCGATGTACTTCCGCAGGAGGATATTGAGGACTGCAGAAGGCTGGCTGAAAAAATCGGAGTTCCTCTCAGGGTAAGAAAATTTACCTAATCATTCTACTCCCCGCCGCTTTTCTGGTATTCTCTCGGAGTACACTTCATATACCGCTTAAATATCTGCCCGAAATATGCCGGGCTTGAAAACCCCACAAGTCCGGCAGTTCTCGTCACACTCTCTCCTTCCTTAAGATAGGAAAGACTGTTCTGAATCCTCAAAAACAGAATATATTCCATAATCGTCATACCCATATGCTTCTTAAAAAAACGACAGCATTCGCTTTTGCAGATATTTACACATCTCGCTGCCTCGTCAAGTGTAATCTCATGACGGTAATTTTCCTGTATATAGGATATGAGCTCCTTAAGTCTTTCCAGATGCTTCTGGGACTTCTTAGGCTTTTGCTCTCTTTCTGGAAGAGAATGAAAGAAACGATACAGCTTCTGCCAGATCCCAAGCAAAAGCATATGCACTTCCAGCTCATAATCCGCCGGCGGCCTTTCTGACAATTTATAGATTTTTCTCAGACTGTCTATAATCTCCTGATGCCATGCCATATGCTTTTCAAGCTTCAGTGAATGCCACATGTCATTTGCCGTTATAAAATCCACGTATTTCGTCTGAAGTACGCTGTTCTCATACCCGTATAAGAATCTCGGATGAAATGTCACCGACAGATATACACATTCCTGCCCATCCTTCATATACCCGGAATGCAGTGTATTACTGTTCCCGAAAAGCCCTTCCCCCTCTCTGAGAATATACCGCCTGTCATTTACATGATACTCAATTTCCCCCGACATTACCCAGGTGAGCTCTATCTCCGGATGCCAGTGCCACAAAAAGGCTCCCTGCTCATAGGCTTGAATTGCTTCCACATTAATCCCCACCGGAAACTCATAATTTCCGTGAGCCTTAATTTCCTTTTGATTTTTTTCAATATTTATCTGCATTTTCTCAATATCCTTATAATTATTTATAATATTCTTATTGTATTTTCTACACATCCTCATTATCATTATAATCATAAAATAATGCACTGATTTCCGCAATAAAAATTTTAAAAATGTCAGGAGGATCGTTAAAATGTTAGAGAAATTAACAGAAAAATTCAAAGAGCTGTACGGGAGCGACGGGGAAATCCGTACTTATTTTGCTCCCGGACGCGTCAATCTTATCGGCGAACATACCGACTACAACGGGGGACACGTATTTCCATGCTCACTTACTCTGGGCACCTATGCTGCTGTCAGAGACCGTAAGGACCGCACCCTTCGTTTTTATTCCATGAATTTTGATTCCTTTGGCATAGCTGAAACAAGCCTTGATGACTTGGTTCCTGGCAAAGAAGCCTCCTGGACCAATTATCCAAAGGGAGTCATGTGGGCGTTTGAGAAACGGGGACTAAAACTTACACACGGCCTTGACATCGCCATCTACGGAGACATCCCGAACGGTTCCGGCCTTTCCTCCTCTGCCGCACTGGAGGTTTTAACCGGTATTATCTTAAAGGACACCTTTGACTTTGATCATATTTCTATGACAGACATCGCTTTAATCGGCCAGGATGCCGAAAATAACTTTAATGGCTGCAACTGTGGAATCATGGACCAATTCGCAAGTGCAATGGGAAAAAAGGACCATGCTATATTCCTTGATACCAACACCTTAAGCTATGAATACGCTCCGGTTAAGCTTCCAGATGCAAAAATCATTATCACCAACAGTAAGGTTAAGCACAGTCTGGTGGATTCCGCCTACAATCAAAGACGACAGGAATGTGAGACCGCTCTAAAAGAGCTTCAGACTGCAGCCGATATCCATTCTCTAGGCAGCCTTACCGAGGAGGAATTCGAATGCCTCAAAGGCACTGTCAAGGATCCGGTAAGGAGGAAACGTGCCGAGCATGCAGTATATGAAAACCAAAGAACTATCCGCGCGGTAGAAGCACTTAAAAACAATGACATTGCATTGTTCGGAAAATTGATGTCACAGTCTCACGAATCACTAAGAGACAAGTACGAGGTCTCCTGTGAGGAAATAGATATCCTGGTAAATCTTGCATGGGCAGTGCCCGGTGTCATCGGATCCCGCATTACGGGAGGCGGATTCGGCGGCTGTACTGTCAGCATTGTGAAAAATGAGGCCGTAGACAGCTTTATCCAGACTGTCGGAGACGAATACCTGAAACAAATAGGACACAAAGCAGAATTTTATGTAGTTGATATCGGCGACGGAGCAAGAAAACTGAGCTAATCAGAATACAGGGAGGATTTATCATGCTATACGAAAACATCAAAAAATTAGTCGAATATGGAATTCGGACCGGCCTTACTCCGGAAACCGAACGAATCTATACCACAAACCTTCTTCTGGATTTGTTCCGGGAGGACAGTTATGAAGATATGGAAATTACAGAAGCAGACAGTGTCTCAGAGAAAGAAGAACTGGAAAGTATCCTGAAAAATCTTCTTGATGAGGCGGTCACACGCGGAATCATTGAGGACGGCATTGTGTACCGCGATTTATTTGATACGAAGCTTATGAACTGTCTGCTGCCTCGTCCTGCACAGGTACAGGATACGTTTTTCAGACATTATAAAAATTCCCCTGAGGAAGCAACTGAATATTATTACAGGCTCAGCCAGGACAGTGATTACATCCGCCGCTACCGCGTAAAAAAAGATCTGAAATGGAAGGTAAATTCTCCTTATGGCGAAATTGATATTACCGTAAATCTCTCCAAACCGGAAAAAGACCCGAAGGCAATCGCCGCTGCAAAGAATGCAAAGGCAGGCAGTTATCCGAAATGCCAGCTGTGCATGGAAAATGAAGGCTACGCCGGACGTATCAATCATCCTGCACGAGAAAACCACCGCATCATCCCGATTACAATTAATGGGAGCCGCTGGGGATTCCAGTATTCCCCGTATGTTTACTACAACGAGCACTGCATCGTTTTCAACGGCGAGCACATTCCGATGAAAATAGACCGGGCAGCATTTGTCAAACTTTTTGACTTTATCAAGCTCTTTCCGCACTATTTTCTCGGCTCCAATGCAGACCTTCCGATTGTCGGCGGTTCTATCCTAAGCCATGACCATTTTCAGGGAGGACACTACACCTTCGCTATGGAAAAGGCTCCAATTGAAAAAACCGTAACCATCCCCGGCTACGAGGATGTAGAGGCCGGAATTGTCAAGTGGCCTCTCTCTGTACTTCGTATCCGCCACAAGGATGAAAAACGGCTGATTGATTTGGCAGAACATGTATTAAACTGCTGGCGTTCCTATACAGACAAAGAAGCCTTTATCTTTGCTGAGACAGACGGAGAACCTCACAATACGATTACTCCGATTGCCAGAAAAAGAGAGGGTATCTATGAGCTGGATCTGACACTCCGGAACAATATCACTACCGGAGAGCATCCGCTGGGCGTCTATCATCCGCATGCGGAATATCATCATATTAAAAAAGAAAATATCGGACTTATCGAGGTAATGGGCCTTGCTGTACTTCCTTCAAGACTTAAAGAAGAACTTGAGCTTCTGGCTGAATATATTATAACCGGCAAAGACATCCGGCAAAACGAAAAGATCAAAAAGCATGCCGACTGGGCAGACACTTTCCTTCCAAAATACGAGACAGTCAACAGTGAAAATATTATGGATATTTTGAAGGAAGAAGTCGGGCAGACATTCATCCATGTTCTGGAGAATGCCGGAGTATATAAATGTACGCCCGAAGGACGTGAGGCATTTATGCGGTTTATAGAGGTTTTGTAGGAACAGAGGAAATTTGTACTGCACGTACGCCCGGACAACGGTTATTGTCCACGTCACCACGCTCTCGCTTCGCAAACAATGCAGCAGACGCTAAGCTCGAAAATACCTCGCTAAGCGCTGGCATTGTTTGAGAGGTTCCTTTGGACAATAACCGTTGTCCGGGCTGATCTTGCAGACGATGAATTAATGTGTATTAAGATAAAAGGCCCCGGAAATAAGTGAAGAATTTTTTAGTCAAAATTCTTTTTAATCAGGCTGCAGTATTCCTCATACGCCGGTTCTCCGTCAAATCTATCCTTCAGGACATCTCTTATACCTTTGTAATACCATCCGATAATTGTCTTGTCTTTCATGCGGAATCTGCTCCAGAGTGCCTCTCCGACTACCGGGTAATCTCGATTTATATCCCGCATATTTGACAGCTTGTCCGCCAGTCCTATCATCTGAACCTCATGAGGAGCTATGCGCAGGTGCTCGATAGTCGCTCTTTTTCTCTCCATCCATGTCTTAGACTTATCCTCACTCTCCTGCGCCACCATAAAGGCAACACGTTCGGAAAATTCCTGCGCGAGAATCCTCTGAGAAACTCCCTCACAATCCTCAATCGTATCATGAAGAATCGCTGCACTTATCACCTCCTCGTCCTTTGTCAGCGTCGATACAATGTCCCCAACCTCAACCGGATGCACAATATACGGCCTCCTTGTTCCCTTGCGGAACTGCCCTTCATGCGCCCTTGTCGCAAATTCGACTGCTTTATCAACCATGTTTTTCTCCCTCATCTTTGTACTCCTTACTGTTCCTCTGACATCTGTTCCCGCTGCTCGTAACAGTCTTAGGCAGAAACGCCCTGTTACCGCTCTTCTTCAGATTCCTTCTCCGTCCCGGAATGACTTAGAATATCTTCATCAACATTCTGTTCTTCGATCCCCTCCCGGAGCCTTGCCTTCTCCCTTCTGTGAAATAAATTAAAGATACAGGGAACTACAACCAACGTCAGCACTGTTCCATATATTAAACCGCCGATTGTAACCACTGCCATCGGCTGCACCATATCAGAACCCATCCCAAATCCGGCTGCCATCGTTGACAGACCGAGAATCGTCGTAAGCGCTGTCATAACAATCGGGCGAAGCCTCGTCTTACCTGCCTCTACAAGAGCCTCCTCTTGTTTCATGCCCTCCCTTATCAGCTGATTCGTATAGTCAATAAACACAATACCATTATTTACAATAATACCTGAAAGCATAACAAATCCAATCATCGCAATGACGCTTACTGACATTCCGGCAAGCCAGAGCGCCAACAGTCCTCCGGTAAATGCAAGGGGAACCGTAAACATAATAATGAAAGGCGACCTAAGAGACTGGAACTGCGCTACCATAATCAGATACATGAATACAAGCGCAAGGGCAAGCATCTTAAACAGCTCTATCATCGCCTCATTGATGGTCTCGTCCTCACCGGTCATCTTTACCTCATATCCTTCCGGAACCTTGTAAGAATCCAACGCGCTTTTTATCCTATTGCTGACAAGTCCGATATTATCATTTTCCTCAATCTCGGCGCGCACCGACATGTATCTGCTCTGCGCCTGCCGGTTTATAGACTGAAGTCCGGTACTGTCTGCAAACTCTGCTACATCTGAGAGCTTTACATCCTCTGTCGTACCATCCTGTTTCGTAACAGTCAGCGTCATATTACGAATATCCTCACGAGTCAGCTGTTCATTCGCATCATCAATGACATAGACGTCATAATCCTGTGTATCGGTTCCAAGCGACATTGCAGAGCGGGGCTCGGCAAGCTTCGCATACAGCTCCTGGTAAACCTGTGCCACAGTAAGCCCGTGTGAAACTGCCTTTGACTTATCAACAATGACACGGAGCTCTTCATTATTATCCTCTGTACCGTCAGTTACATTCTGGGTTCCTTTTGTATTTTCTACAATACCCTTGACCTCTTTTGCAATCTCCTGGAGCTTATCTAAATCTCTTCCTTTAATCTGAATATTCACACCTGAGCTTCCAAGAGCGCTCATATCCATATTGGACATATTTACTGTAAGCTCTCCTTGAATATCCTCAGACAGCTTTTCGATTTCCCTCTTTATCTCCTTGTTAGACAGTGATGGATTCTCTTTCGTAATTGCATAAAACTCTACCCGGTTCGTCACATTCTGGGTCCCCATCATATCTCCGGAAGAAACTAGTGCACCGACATTTTCCACATCGTCGAGCCCGCCGACTCTTTCCATGATCTTGTCAGCTTCCTTTGCCGTATCTTCAAGACTGGTGCCTTCCTCTGTCTCCAGAGACATACTGATCTGTGTACTCTCCATCTCTGGCATAAACTCTGTTCCCCGTGATACTGCCAATGCAATACTTCCCACGAACAGCATAAGCGCTCCAAGAATTACAAAAAGCTTTTTATGAAGTGCACCTGTAAGAATTTTTCCGTAGGTTTCTTTGAGCCGGACATAGAATTTTGACTCTCTGCTCTCTGTCTTCTTCAAAAGTCCGGCAGACATCATCGGTACGACGGTAAGTGCCACCAAAAGGCTTGCAAGAAGCGAGTATCCTATTGTCAGCCCCATATCGACAAACAGCTGTCTTGTAATACCTTCCGTAAACACAATAGGCAGAAATACACAGACCGTGGTAAGGGTGGAAGCCATAATCGCTCCGCTTACCTGCCGTGCACCTTCAATTGCTGCGGCCCCCGCTGACAGACCCTCTTCATTTCTCATACGATAGACATTCTCGATTACGACAATCGAATTATCCACCAGCATGCCGACACCAAGTGCAAGACCTGACAGTGAGATGACATTCAAAGTCACGCCAGAAAAATACATCGCTACAATCGCCGCCATAATACTGATCGGGATAGAGCACGCTATAACAAAGGTAGAACGCACACTCTTCAAAAATACAAGAAGAATAATAATGGCAAGAACTGCTCCGTATACCAGATTTTCCAGCACAGAGTTTACAATTAAATCAATATAGATTCCCTGGTCCATCAGGGTGACTGTCTCAATTCCTTCATGCTCTTTCTTTACCTTCTCAAGCCTTTCCAGAACACGGTCGCTCACATCACCGGTAGAATACCCTGTCTGCTTCTGAATACTCAGCATAACACCTGTTTTGCCGTTGATCCTGGCATAGGTTTCATCTGCATTATCCACCTGCTCTACACTTGCCACATCCGATAATCTTATTGGATCAAAGCCTTCCATATCTAACAATACAAGATCCTTTATCTCATCAATATCCGAAAACTTATCGCCGACCCGGATCAGATAATCTATCCCTTCCTCTGTCACATATCCGGCAGGCATACGGAAATTCTGCGCCGCCAGAATTGTCTTCACCGTATCAACAGACAGCATGCTTCCCACATCTGCCGAAGTCCCTGCATCTGCTAAAGCTCCTTCCATCTGGGCCTCCTGCATCTGCAATGCCGCCTCTCCTGCTGCCAGCTGCGCTGCTCCCTCTCCCAGCCCCGCGGCCGCCTCAAGCTGGGCCGATGCAAGCTGTCCTCTCGCCTCTGCAAGTGTAAGAGCTCCGTCATTGACCTGAGACTGTACTTCGGTAAGCTGCTGCTTTCCGGCCGAAATCTGGGCCTGGGCCTGTGTAAGCTGCGTCTCCTGCTCTGTAAGCTGCGCTATCGCCGCCTCAAGAGCCGGTTTAGCTGTATCATAATTACTTACAAGCGGCTCCAGCTGCGCTACCTGTTCTTCCAGCTCCTGTTTTCCGGGTGTTCCATCCGGCATGCTTCCAAGCTGCGCATTAAGCTGGTCATACAGCTGTTTGGCTCCCTCAAGCTGGGCAAGCTGCGCTTCCGCTGCCTGTCTTCCGGCCTGTACCGTCGCCAGAGACTGCGAAGTCTGAGTCTCCGCCACATTCAGCTCAGCCATTTTTTCCGTAATCTCAAGCTGGGCCTGCGTAAGCTCTTCACTCTTTACCGAAAGCTGGGCCTCCGCCTCGGAAAGTCCCTGAGACGCCTGCGCTTTTCCTGATGCCAGAGCATTCCTTCCGCTCTCCACCTGTGCCTTCGCCTCGTCAAGCGCACCTTTGGCTTCATTAACCTTCCGCTCCATCTCTGCCTTAATGTCATCACTCAGCGCATGAATCTCCTGCTCATTCAGAGTTATCTCTACCGTCTCCTCAATACTTCCGGTAGAACTGACAGACGCTACTCCTTCTACACTTTCTACCTCCGGAACGACTTCATTTTCTATTACTCTGCTGACCTCCGCCGCATTCTCTCCCTTAGCACTGACTGCTGTAATAAGCACCGGCATCATATCTGGATTCAGCTTCATAATCAGTGGATTCGTCACACCTTCCGGCCAAAAGCCGCTGATCTGGTCCAGACTCTCACGCATCTCAATCGTCACGGAATCCATATTCGCACTTTGGTCAAACTCCAAAACAACTGTTGATACATTTTCACTTGACACCGACTGGATTTCGCTGATATTGCTGACTGTAGCCATCGTCTGCTCAACCGGCTTTGTTACAATCTCCTCTACCTCCTCTGGACTTGCACCAGGATACGTAGTCATAACCAACGCATACGGAAGGTTCATACTCGGAAGCAGATCCACCGTCATACTCGTAAAGGAAACTACTCCAAGAATAATAATCAATACAACTCCCACAACAATCGTGTACGGTTTTTTCACACTAAGCTTTGATAACATTTTAGTCCTCTCCTATGGTGTATAATTCTTGAACCGCTAAGCTCCAAGATAGTAAATGTTCCGATACAAATGCAATTGCCAGATCTAAATTGCTGAATCTAATATGTAAATAATATCACCTGCTTCTTTAAATGGCAACGATTCCGTTATATAATAATCTTATCATTTTATAAAACTCTATTAAAACTTTATTAAGGAAATCTCAATATATCAGGAGGAAAAGTCATGCTTCGTAAAACAGTTCTTATCACCGGCGCATCAAGAGGAATCGGCAGAAGTACTGCTCTTCTCTTTGCCTCAAAAGGATATCATGTATTTATAAACTGCAGTACATCCATTGAAGAGTTAGAAAAAGTAAAAGCACAGATAGAATCTGACAGAAACGGCTCCTGCACGCTCGTACCCGGAGACGTTGGAAATCCGGGTATTGTCAGACAGATTTTTCAGACCATCTATCAGGAATGTCAAAGCCTCGACGTACTGATTAATAATGCCGGCATTGCCCATATCGGGCTTTTATGTGATATGAGTGATGAAGAATGGAACCATGTTATACAGACAAACCTTTCTTCTGTCTTTTACTGCTGCCGGGAGGCTGTTCCCCCCATGCTGTCAAAAAAAAGCGGACGTATCCTCAATATTTCCTCTATATGGGGAACCACAGGCGCCTCCTGTGAAGCTGCATACTCCGCCTCAAAGTCAGGAATAAACGGACTGACACGGGCTCTCGCAAAAGAGCTTGCCCCAAGCAATATACAGGTAAACGCAGTCGCCTGCGGCGTCATTGACACAGATATGAACAGGCAGCTTACTCCGGAGGAAAGAGAAGCTTTGGAATATGACATTCCTATGGGACGTTTTGGAAGCTGCGAAGAAACCGCCTCTTTTATCTGGAATATAGCAGACGCTCCTGCTTATGTGACAGGACAGGTTATCGGAATAGACGGCGGATTTTAATATAAACATATGCCGCATGCATCTGTAATTATTTACTGAATTTATACCGAAAATGTCATATCGACATACTCACTGACGAATATGCCGATATATTACGTTGCATTTATATTTAAAATAAACATCGTTGACAATACAAGCACGAAGCCTGCCACATCTATCATCTGAAATCTAGTCCCCAAAAATACTGCTGCCAGCACCGTTGCCGCCACAGGCTCTACGCTGGACAAAAGCCCCGCGTACACAGAGCCAATACTTTTAAGCGAAGCAAGATAAAAACAGAACGGCAGAATCGTACCCAATACTACTATCGCCAGAAAGCCTGCTGCCACAACCCAGTCTGCCTGTACCGGAAATCTCCATGGTCTGACCACCGCCATAAGCACCGCGCCTCCTGCCAGCATTCCCCAGGCACAGACTGTCTCAGCAGGAAATTTTTTAAGAAGCGGCCCCGGTATCACTCCATAGAAGCAGGTAGTAAGTGCAAGTACCAGTCCAAGCAGCAAGCCTTTAGGGGAGATAGACAGCTCCTGCACATTCCCGTGTGTCGCCACCAGAAAAATACCGCCCACAGAACACGCTACAGCAGCTATTTCCTTCGCCTTCGGCGCAACCCGATAAACTACTGCAAAATATAGTATCAAAATAGCCGGATTCAAATATTGAAAAATAGTTGCTGTTCCTGCATTTGTCTCCTGTACTGCTGCAAAAAAAGAATACTGCATTCCCATCATTCCGAAAACTGCAAATGCAGTCTGGCGAATTCCATCTTTCTTATCCTTCCATACCAAAAAGGGATTCTGCTTTTTAAAAAAAACTGCATATACAAAAAGAAGACTGCCTGCCGCCACCAAACGGTAGGGCACCAGCCACGTTGACGTAATTCCTTTATTCTGAAACAAAAATTGTGCTATGGGGCTTGTCGCGCCCCATAGCAGTCCGGCCATAAATGCCGCCGTAAAGCCTTTTTTCCTAGTCATTTTTATTCAGCCATTCCTTCATAAGCTCCACATATCTTTCGTTATCCTCTACAAAACACATATGGCGGCAGGTACGGAACAGCTCCCATTCAGAATTTGGAATTCTGTCATACATATATTTGGCTATGTATGGAGTACACAGATCATTTCCGCCATTAATGACAAGCGCCGGCTCCTTGATATCCTTAAGCTGCTCTGTTACATCATAATCCTTAAGTGTTCCCATCGGAGTGTACTCATTCGGCCCCCAGCCCACAACATAAGCCTCTCCGCCTTTCTGTACCGGACGCCTTAAGCACTCCGGCGAATCCTCAGTAACGGCTCCTGCTGCATGACGAAGCATATACTCTGTCTCTGCTGCCTGATATACCGGATCACTGTAATCATTTGTAGTAGTAGCCTTTTCAATTGCATCCTGCATCTTTTGCGGCAGCTCCTTAATCATACGATGCTGCTCAATTCCCCACATCCAGGATGCCGGAAGCGTACTGGAAAGTATCAGACTCTTTAATCCCTCCGGCTTATAGTTGCACACATAATCCAAAAGCAGCATTCCTCCCCAGGATTGTCCCAAAAGATGTATCTCATCAAGTCCGAGATGCTTTCTTAACGCAGTCAGTTCTTCAATCCAGGTCTTTGCATTCCACAAATCCGGACGGTTCTCCACATAGGATTCTCCGCAGCCAATCTGATCATACATCACAAGCTCACGTCCGTCTTCCTCTGCAAGCCTGTCCAGAACCTCAAAATAATTGTGTGTTGATCCCGGTCCTCCGTGCAGGAGCACTAACGGCTTCTTGTCCCCTGTCTTTTTTCCTACAATCCGGTAGTATGTTTTATACTCCAGATACGGCATATAGCCTTCTCTAATCTCCATTTAAACAAAAACCTCCTTTTTATACCATCTCATATCCTGGCTCTGCATGCAGCCTCACGCTTCCCTGGACCACATAGCTTTTAAACTCTGGTATCATTATATATAAAACCAGGATAAATAGCAATCATCAGCCGATAATCTCCCATTTCTTTTCGACGGCGTTCAACAGCTCATATCCATCCTTCGTCACAAGAACCAGGTCCTCTATACGGACACCATACTTTCCTTCTATATAAATGCCCGGCTCAATAGAGAAAATCATACCCGGTTCTGCTTCATCTTTGTTGATAGGAGAAACATCCCCGTACTCATGATCCTCCTGACCGATAAAGTGGCCGAGACGGATTTTCCAATATTTGCTGTAGCCCTTTTCTTCAATATAATCTCTTGCCTGTGCATCAATATCACAGAAACGAACACCCGGCTTAATTACAGACTCTGCACGGAGAACTGCCTCGCGGACAATATCATGGATTTCCTGCTCCTCGGCGGAAGCCTCTCTGCAGTAGAAGGTCCGGGTCATATCCGAGCAATATCCCTGCCATACGCAGCCCATGTCAATCAGGACACACTCTCCGGCTTTCAATGTTCTTGTCTCACTCGGCTCGTGGTGCTGGTCCGCTGCATTCGGTCCAAAACATACAATCGTATCAAAGCTTGTGCCGCTTGCGCCGGCCTTCATGTACTCATTGTCAATGAAATCCGCAACCTGCTTTTCTGTCATACCTTCCTTGATATAGACTTTTACCTTTTCCATGACATTGTCATTGATGGCAGAAGCTTCCTTCATAATTTTGATTTCCTCTTCGTTTTTTACAGCGCGGACACCGTCCACACAGTCAGAACCCCATACTGTCTTAAGCTCCGGACACTTTTCCTGCAGCGGAATCAAAAAACGAGCCGGCCAGGTCTTGTCGATTCCAAGCGTCTGGCCCGGGTCAATCTGTTCAGCAATAATGGATATCTGATCCTCCATATCACTGAACCACACCTCCTTGAACCCAGTGTCCGATACGAAATAAAGATAATTAAGCAGCATCACATGCTCTCCGTTTGACTTAAGAATCAAAGCATAAAGTCTCTCTCCCGGATTTACCATGATTCCTGTAAGAAAACGGATGCTTAACGGGTCGGATACGATAAGCTGTGTAAGACCCTTTTCTTCCATCTTCGCCAATACACGATTAATTCTTTCATGATTCATATGTAGAATCTCCTTTCTGCAATATAGATAAATTAATTATAGCATATCTTGGAAAAAATGGCATATTTTAAAACCATCCATGCTCCTTACAGGCTTTATAAATCCCGTCTGCCGTATTTTTATCTGCCACAAAGTCCGCTTTTTCCTTTAGCGCGTCACAGCCGTTTCCCATAGCTACACAATAAAACCTGTCATCAAACATAACCATGTCATTATAGTCGTCTCCAAATACAACCACATCCTCCGGCTTTCCGCCTGCATATTCCAGCATCCGCAGAATCCCCTCAAGCTTTTCATCCGGCTGGAACATCAGATACTCTTTTTCAAAACGCAGACATCCTATCGTGTCCTTCAGTGTAAGCCTGTCTTCCTCTTCCTCCGGGATAGAAATATACAGCTTATAGATAACGCCTCTGTCTGCCGGATCAAAATTTTCATCAATAATGTAAACACTGGATTCCTTTCTTACACCTGACTGGTCATAAAATCGAAAACTATTGGCATATATCTTATTCGAATCGTCAATTGCTGTAAACACGCCATATCCAAGCTCCAACGCCTGGTCATAGACAGCCTTTGCCTTTTCATAATCCAGCGGGCGGTTTTCTCTTAACTCATCATCATAAACTATCCCATGCCCGCCGTTACATACCATATGTAAAAAGCCGTTCTCCCTGCGGAAGCCCTCCGCCTTATAGCAGGCACGCCCTGTTGCTATTGACACGAAATGCCCTGCCTCCTGAAGCTTCCTGACTGCCTCCGCCGCAGAAGGCACTACCTTTCCCGTCGCCCTGTCTGTCAATGTCCCGTCAATGTCAAAAAAGAAATATTTTTTTGTCACTTTATCTGCACTCTCCTGTCTCTTTATAATAGAATGGAAATATAACACTTTAAAAACATTCTAGCATATACACAGTCGAGATTCCATTACAAATTTATCAATAATAAGAAACTTAGCAGGCTGAACATTTACAAACAGAATTACTCCGCCAGATTCATCTCTATCTTATGTACTGCAATTTCTTCCAGATACGCTAAAAGAGTTTCCTTCTCCTCTTCTTTACGTATCCTCTCCTGAATATTCACATATTCCTCGTCCGTTCCCGCCTTAAAATAATATACTGTAATTTTTGATATATCATATCTTTCTGCCGAAAACATACCTACTTTATCATGAATCTGTTTTCCGGCTGCATCAACCATAACACTCTGAATCATATCACCTCTTTCATATCCTGGCTGCACCCTGCTTTCATCAAAATCATAATTCACAATCACCTCGTATGGCGTTACTGTCACAGATGTGATCACCTCTCCGTTGGGTGCACTCTCATTCACATCTATAGTTTTTGTGCCTTTCTTATCTACTGCCGCATCTGTCTCAAATTCCCACACGCCCTGCTTAGAGTAGAACTCGTAACAATGGATTTTATTTACCTTAAGCTTCCAGTGAAAATTATCCAGGATATCTGCACCGCCAAACGGATACAGATTAAAGTCTGTACGGAAGGTACCTATATAAGTATAATCATCCGCAAATTCCCCCTCTACGTCAATCGGCTCCCAGAGAAACTCTTCTCCCGGCCACTCCCAGGGCTCATATTCTGCCGGCGGCTCAAGAAAATCAAACTCCTGCTCCATTTCCAGAAACAAATGATATCCTATGTCCTGTCCATCTATTACATTTGCTTTTCTCAGCTTCTCTGGAAATGGTTCCTCTGATTTAATCATAACAGAAACATACATCGCTTCTGTATCTGCATATACTTCAGACAATGTCATGGTAATGCCTTCTGAGGTGCTCTCATTTTTTTCCTGGACCTGCCCAGACACTTCGTCGAAATTTCCCGGATACCGCTGCTTTTCCTGGACCTGCCTAAATATGTGCCCGATCAGCGGAATCTTTGCAGCCAGTACTGGATTGGAAAAACATATCCCTGCCGCCAGAAGAACTGCCGCAGCAGCCGTCAGACTCTTTGCCAGAATGCTTTTTCGTCTTCTTATTTTATACCTGGCATATACCTCCTCCATACTTTCTCTGACGGTCTCATTTAATCTTTCTTTCGGAATCTGAATTTCATCAAATTTAATTTGCATATACATAATCCTCCTTCAGTATTTTCTTAAGCTCCTCTCTTGCCCGGCAAAGATAGGCCTTCACCGAACCCTCCGGTGCATTCATGACAAATGCGATCTCCTTAACCGAAAGCTCCCCAAAATATTTCAGGTAAATAACCGTACGGTATTTCTCCGGCAGCTGTTCAAGCGCTGAGTTAATATCACATTTTTCTTCCGGAGATACCCCTGGGGTCTCTTCAGCTGTCTGAGCTTCCTCCAGCTCACTGTAGTAAACTATCTTCTTTTGTTCATCCTTAGATACATGAATCAATATTTTTGTAATCCAGGTCTTGAAATATTCCGGATTTTTTAGTGATGCCATGCTCTCATATGCCTTTAATATAGTCATACCAACCACATCCAGCGCCATTTCCTCATCATATACATAAAGATACGCCATCTTGTATAAATATTCCTGATACTCTGTAATCAGCTTCCCATAAGCGTCCGGATTCCCTTTTACTGCCTTCTTTACAAGCCGTAATTGTTCTTGTGCATTCATAACATTTTTTCTCCCTTGTTAAAAAGTAAAGACGTCTTCCTTTATATATATTAGACAGTATAATTCCTTGTATGGTTACAAAAAATTTAAAAAATACCGGCTTAGCCAAAAATATGTCTACTTCCGCTAAGCCGGTATTTTTTTACTGTATTATTTTACCGCTTCTTTTATCTTCCTCACATACTCTGAGACATGAGGCACACATGCCTCCCCATACCTGGAAATCAGCTCCATAACCGCACTGTGCACGGCCACTCCGTCAAAAATCTTCACAAGCGTTCGTCCTTGTTCAGGCTCCAGACTATCATAGTCCGCCACACATGGAATATCTGCCGCTTCACGCACAAGAGCTGCCGTCTCGGCCAAAGCTGTCTGTATCTTTTCTCCCTTTCTCTCTAAGTCAGGCCGGGATACACAGTAAATATATCCCTCTGCTTCTTCTGCTGTCCTGAAAATCCGCTCTTTTGAAAACGGAACCACTATAGAAATCAAATCTACACCGTATTGCCTGCACATCGGTAAAATCTCATCCTTCTCCTCATAAGGCAGGTCAGGAACAATTACACCGTCAATCCCGCATTCGACGCACCGTTTCATAAATTTTTCCTTTCCATAAGTGTAAATAGGATTAAAATACGTCCGATATATCACGGGAACCTTTACTTCTTTTCTCGATTCTTTTACCATATCAAACAGCTTATCTGTTGTGCAGCCTGCTGCCAGCGCTCTCTCATTTGCCTCCTGTATCTCAACTCCTTCTGCTGCCGGATCAGAAAACGGAATTCCTATCTCTATTAAATCCGCCCCCGCTTCCTGCATAACAGAAAGCAGCTTTTTTGTCACCTCCAGTGACGGATACCCTCCTGTAATAAATGGAATCAATGCTTTTTTATCTTGAAATGCTTCTTTTACTCTACTCATATATCTTCACTCCTCTGTATCTTGCAATCGCTGCCACATCTTTATCACCCCGCCCGGACAGATTTATTACAATAATCTCGTCTTTTTTCATAGCCGGAGCCAGCTTCTTAGCGTAAGCAACCGCGTGCGCGCTTTCTATTGCCGGAATAATCCCTTCAATTCTTGATAAATATTCAAAGGCCTCCACCGCCTCTTCATCCGTGACAGGCACATACTGCGCCCTTCCTTCTTTGGCAAGCTGTGCATGCTCCGGTCCGATTCCCGGATAGTCAAGTCCGGCTGAAATAGAGTACACCGGAGCTATCTGTCCATATTCGTCTTGACAGAATAAAGATTTCATGCCGTGAAATACTCCTGTACTTCCCTTTGCCACCGTAGCTGCATGCCGATCGGTATCAATCCCATGTCCGGCCGCCTCACAGCCAATCAGACGCACCTCCAAATCCTTAATAAAATCATAAAAAGCTCCCATTGCATTACTTCCGCCTCCAACACAGGCAACTACTGCATCCGGAAGCTTCCCTTCTCTTTCCATAAGCTGACTCCTAATCTCCTCGCCGATTATCTTCTGAAAATCTCTGACAATCATTGGAAATGGATGGGGACCCATAACAGAACCCAGCACATAAAGCGTATCATCCATTCGTCTGCTCCACTCCCGCATCGTCTCATTTACCGCATCCTTAAGCGTCTGCGTTCCGCTGGTTACTGCGTGTACCTTAGCCCCCAAAAGCTTCATCCGGTATACATTCAGCGCCTGTCTGTTTGTATCTTCCTTTCCCATAAATATCTCACATTCTATCCCCATAAGCGCCGCCGCTGTTGCAGTCGCTACTCCGTGCTGTCCTGCGCCGGTTTCTGCGATGACTCTTGTCTTTCCCATCTTCTTCGCCAGAAGCACCTGCCCCAATACATTGTTAATCTTGTGGGAGCCGGTATGGTTTAAATCCTCTCTCTTTAAATAGATCTTTGCTCCTCCTAAATCCTTTGTCATCTTTTCAGCATAATACAGCATAGAAGGACGCCCGGCATAATCTCTAAAAAGCTTTGTAAGTTCCTGTATGAACTCCGGGTCGTTTTTATATCTTTCATATGCATCTGTAAGCTCCTGGACTGCACACATCAACGTTTCCGGAATATATTGTCCGCCATATTCTCCGTAACGCCCTTTTTTCTTCCTATTCTTCTCACTCATACTACAGCACTCCCTTTCTTTTTCAATCCAGCTTTTATAAAATGCTTTGCGAAATTTTCCCAAACAGAGAAAATCCTTAAAATAAAAAATCCCTGCCACATCGGAAATCACTTTCCAATGGGACAAGGACTGATATTCTTATCGTCTCCTGCGGTACCACCCACATTGCCTGCCGTCTTAAAACCAAGACGCATAGGCCGCTCCTTCATGTACTGTCATACACGCCCTCCTGATAACGGATCAGGTCCCCCGTCAGCATCTACTCTCTCAGATAAGTCAACGTACACCATACCGTTACATTGTAAATCTGAAATTTCAAGCCGCCCTCACGAGTCCATTCAATAAAAACTCTTGCTGCCGCACTCTCACCTCCTGCGGCTCTCTGAAAACAAATATTCTTATCTACTTCTCTCGTTCATCGGTTTAAAAATATAGGAAATCTAAATCTGGTATTTAGTATATGCCGGGAAATCCGGATTGTCAAGATGCTTTTGTACATCTAAAAAAAATATGCTATACTAGGAAAGTCATATTAGTATTCAACAGAAAGGAACTGAGAACTATGAGGAAAAAATCTTTTATTGACAAGCTGAAAAACATGGGACCGGCAGCGATTATTGCCAGTGCATTTATCGGACCCGGTACCATCACGACATCTACCATCTCCGGTACAAATTTTCAGTATGCAATGCTGTGGGCAGTGATATTTTCAGGAATTGCATCTATCATCCTGATGGATATTTCTTCTCGAATCGCTGCATACGGCGGACACAGCGTAATTGAAACAACGCTCGGCATGAGCGAAAGCAAAGCATGGAAGGGCTTTGTCACATGGTTTATGGGACTTGCCATCTTATTTACTGGTCTTGGATTCATGGCCGGAAATGAAATCGGCGCCGCCAATGGCCTGGCAGATCTTACCAGTCTTCCGGTATCTGTTACCGGTCTTGTAGTCGGTCTTATTGCCATGGCTACGGTTGTATTCGGTACTCCGAAGCTTTTAGAGCTTGTGTGTCAGTTCTTCGTAGTTGCAATGGGTGTTCTGTTCATTATCACAATGTTCCTCTCCAATCCTGACTGGGGCAGCGTTGCCAAAGGTGTCATCCCAAGTCTTCCGGAAGGAAGCCTTGTAAACTGTATGGGTTTAATCGGAACAACCATTATTGCAATCAACCTGGTATACCATTCTATGGGCTGTCAGGAAAAATATAAAGGCGATGAAGGTACGGCGACTCTAAATTTGACACAAGATTCAATGTCATCTTAGGCGTTCTTATGACACTCGGCATCATCATCACCGCCGGCACGGTACTCTACGGAACAGGTACACAGATCACAAATCCTGTTATTTTCTCTCAGTCACTTGAGCCTGTGCTGGGACCTGCCGCACGTATTATCGGCGATCTGGGGCTGTTTCTTGCCGGTCTGTCGTCAAGTATTGCTACTCCGTTTATGTGCGGTATTATTATCGCCCGCCTGCTTCACTGGGAAGACAAAGACAACTTGCGTAAGATTCTGACATGCGTTATTATCGCATTTGGTACTGTCCTCGCCATGATGGGCAAAACTCCTACCCAGATTATTATTGTAACACAGGCTTTATCTGGTTTCTTCCTGCCGTTTATCGCTATCTTCTTTGTAATCTCAGGCAACAATAAGAAAATGCTGGGTGAGCACACCAACTCCGTACTTCAAAATATCCTGGGCGGTATCGCCTGCGCCGTTACTCTTGCAATGGGTATGAATATGCTTTGGAATAACGTAATCATGAAGCTTATCGGATAATATTCCATATATACAATAAATAAGCCGGGAACCTTTTCTCAGATTCCCGGCTTATTTATTTGCTTTTCAGCCGATATTTTCCGAATGCCTTTTCCTCGTCTAAGTGTACATCTTTAAAAAATACGACTAACCATACGATAATCGCTGCAGCCGCTGCATACTTCGATACAAAATAAGACAGAGCAGCCCCGATTCCTAAAATGACTGACCAGATTAAAAAAATATTTCTTTGATCTCTGCACATTTTTTCTTTATCATATAACTCTCTTTGTTCCTTTGAAAGCGTATTGAAACCACTTATCAGCATTGCTGCTTTTCCTCCAAGAACTGTAAAAATCAGGGCAGACAACAGACATAACAGACACGAAACAATACACACAAAAAATCCTTTATTCATTCGTTTTTCTCCCGTGGTTTCAATTTTATCCTATCCGCCTGCAGAATATACACCTGGGCAGACCACCGTATTTTTTATCCTCCGCAATAATCTTATATCCCAGCTTTAAAAAATTATTCACACTATATACATTATCCGGATGTGCGGTTCCCATAATATATTTATAACCCTGTTTTTTAAGAATCTCTTCCCCTTCTGCCATCAGCTTTTTCTGGATTCCGAGACCTCTGTATTTTTTTTTAACTGCAGCCGTCTCCATGTGCGCAGCCAGATGCATTTCCTCAGGCGATAAATCCAGATAAACTCCAAGATTATCCTCCGCCTCCTCAGGACAACGTACCATCAGAAAACCGGCAGTCTCTCCAGAAACTACCGCTTTCAAAATAAAGCCCTCCTGAGAAACATGTCTTCTTATACACGCTGCATCATCTCTATAGAACCATTCCTTATGCTCCATCTGACGATAAGACTCCTCCGAAATCTCTGAGATTCCCGGTACATCTGTTTCGTCTGCAGCGCAGATTATAATCAATGCGGACACTATGATACTCCTCCTCTTTTCAATCAACGCGCTATAGGAATTGTCTGCTCTTCCTCCAGGCCAATACCCCGGAAACAGTTTACTTTACCCAGACTCCTGAGCCGTTGACATAATAAGAACCAATCCATGTGTTTGCTGCCATAACTCCGCTACTATAGCTATAATACCATTTTCCCCCTACCTTATACCAGCCGGTCTGCATTACTCCGCTTCCGTTTAAGTAATACCATCTGCCTCCTACCGATACCCAGCC
>CAMNTM010000012.1 GCA_946558465.1 uncultured Lachnospiraceae bacterium | reverse complement strand
ATACGTCCGAATCCATTAATCGCTACTTTTACTGCCATGATTAATTCCTCCTAAAGTTTTCTTATTTTGAATTCCTTAACTTCGTTAAAGAATCATCAACCAAGCCTTATTGTACTAAACCTTGTACAAAAATTCAAGTGCCTTTTCCATTTTTATGGGAGATACAGACATTTTTATGCAAGCCGCTTAAAATATTGCCGCCTTTCTCGTAATTCTGCATAATTATCTATATTACGCTCCGCCGGACCGTGCGTGCCGTCCTTTTACTCCTTTTCTCCAACAAGGCTTTCACCACATAAAACTATGATATAATCCGCCTGAATACCGGCTTTCTCTCCCTGAATTCCACATAATACCGGAAGCCGCAGCCGATTAAAATATCCTCTGCCTTATGATAATCATAAGCGATATGCTCCGGCTTATGCCCGTCTGCCCCTACAGTAATAATTTCACCGCCAAGCTCCCGGTACCGCTTAAGCACATCCGGATGCGGATGGGCGAAGGGAAGGCCATATTTAAGGCCTGACATATTAAGCTCAAGTCCTTTTCCCTTTAAGATCAGAATTCTTAAAATCTCATCTATCACATCTGAATATTTTTTATAGGAATATGTACCCTCCTTATGCTTTCCGTAGCGCACTACATAATCCAGATGCCCCAGTACATCAAAGGAATCGTGCTGCTTTACGTCCTCCAGCATCTCTTCTAAAACCAGCCGGTAAAGCTCCTCATCCGAATACTTTTTTAAAAGCTTTCCATATGCAATATCACATCTCTGACTTGAATGTACAGAGCCGATTACAAAGTCAAAGGGGTATTTCTGTATAAATTCTGTATAATACGGTGCCAGATAAGGCTGCAGCCCTATCTCCACACCAATTCGAATTTCTATCTGCTCCCGGTATTTTTCCTGAAGCGGCCGGAACACTCGAAAGTATTCCTTTGGATCAAAGATATCCTCTGCTCCCCAGTCTGTATTATCCTTATCATAATGATCTGTAAAGCATATCATCTCAAGGCCCTTGTCTATGGCTCCGAGAATCATCTCCTCCGGCTCTGACTTCGAATCACTTGAAAATGCTGAATGCATGTGAACATCTGCTCTCATCGTCTATTTTTCTCCTATAATTGTTCCGCCTCCAAGTACATGGCTCCCGTCATAAAGAACAACTGCCTGTCCCGGAGTTACCGCTCTTACCGGCTCCTCGAAGGTACATACCAGCTCATCTTCTGCGGTCCTCTCAGCAATACACCACGCACCCTTGTGATTATAGCGGATCTTTGCCCACACCCTGCGCCTGCCCTCCAGGCTCTTCTCAGACATAAAATTCAGCCGCTCCGCCCTCACGCACCTGGACAATGATTCTTCGCTGCTTCCGATTACTACCTCATTCGTATCCGGACGAATCTCCAGTACAAATACGGGATAGCCCATCGCCAGTCCAAGTCCCTTGCGCTGGCCTACCGTATAATGCACAATCCCTTTATGACGGCCTGCTACAGTTCCATCTAAGGTTACAAAATTCCCCGGCCGAACCGGCACCTTTGTATTTGCTTTTATATAAGCAGCATAATCCCCATCCGGAACAAAGCAGATATCCTGGCTGTCCGGCTTGTCTGCCACCGGAAGCCTAAGCCTCTTTGCCATCAGCCGTACCTCTTCCTTACTGTAGGCGCCCACCGGCATCAGCGTATGCTTAAGCTGCTCCTGTGTGAGACTGTAGAGCGCGTAGGTCTGGTCCTTATTTCCCGATGCCGCCGTGCACAATGTATACCGGCCGTTTAAAAGCTTCTCAATCTGTGCATAATGCCCGGTAGCAATATAATCCGCTCCTATCTCCATACTCCGCTTAAGCAGCGCCTCCCATTTCACATAGCGGTTGCAGGCGATGCAGGGATTCGGAGTACGTCCTTTTAGATATTCCCCGACGAAATAGTCTATTACCTGAGTCTTAAACTCCCGCTTAAAATTCATGACATAGTAAGGAATCTCAAGTTCTGCTGCCACTCTTCTTGCATCCTCCACCGCGCTTAATCCGCAGCAGCCTCCCTCTTCCTCCAGAAGCTCTCTGTCCTTATCCTGCCAGATCTGCATCGTCACTCCGATAACATCATATCCCTTTTCCTTCAGCAGCCAGGCCGCTACCGACGAGTCTACTCCGCCTGACATTCCCACTACTACTCTTTCTTTTTTCATGCTGCCTCCGCTGCATTCCTTTTCTCCGCCCTGCAGAATAAAAATCGAATGCATATCGTCATAATACTACCCATATCATCCTCTAGTAATCTTCTTCCTCGTCCTCTTCTCCTTCATGTATATCAGACTTAGGCTTTTCTAATCCCTCAATCTTAATATCATGCTTGTTCGCATAATCCCACAATGCTGCATGAATTGCCTCCTCCGCAAGTAGTGAGCAGTGTACCTTTACCGGCGGAAGTCCGTCCAGAGCTTCCATAACTGCCTTGTTAGTTACCTGCATCGCCTCCTGGATGGATTTCCCCTTTACAAGCTCCGTAGCCATACTGCTGGTAGCGACCGCAGCGCCGCAGCCAAAGGTTTTAAATTTCACATCCTGAATAATCTGATTTTCGTCAATGTCAAGATAAATTCTCATGATGTCGCCGCACTTCGCATTCCCTACCGTGCCCACTCCGCTTGCGTTCTCTATCTCACCTACATTTCTCGGATGTTCAAAATGCTCCATTACTTTCTGTGAATACATCGTTTTTTCTCCTTCTTGATTTTCTATCTTCTCTCGGCCCTTTACCAGTAACCTTTTTATCTGCTTTTTCTATTTTTTACATCTGTTTTTCATTGATTCTTTTTCAGAAAATCCTCATACAAAGGCGACATCTCCCTAAGTCCTGCCACAATCTCCTTCAGCACATCTGCCACGTAATCTACATCCTCCTTTGTCGTCTCTTCTCCAAGCGTAAGCCGCAGCGAACCATGCGCCGTTTCATGTGGAAGCCCGATTGCCAGAAGTACATGGGACGGGTCCAGAGACCCCGACGTACACGCTGAACCGCTGGAGCCGCAGATGCCCTTCATATCCAGTCTGATAAGCAGAGATTCCCCTTCGATAAATTGAAAACTGAAATTCGCATTATTCGGCAGACGCATGCTGCGGTGCCCATTCAGACGACAATATGGAATCTCTGACAATACTCTCTCGATCAGATAGTCTCTCAGCTCTCTCTCCTTCGCTGTCCTTTCCTCCATCGTCCTTACTGCGCGGTCCACCGCCGTGCCGAGACCGATAATTCCCGGAACATTCTCTGTTCCTGCACGGCGCTTTCGCTCCTGCGCGCCTCCGTGTACAAAGGAACGAATCTTTACTCCCTTACGGATATATAGAAAACCGATTCCCTTCGGCCCGTTCAGCTTATGACCGCTGGCACTTAACATATCTATACAGCACTCGTCTACTCGAATCGGAATCTGCCCGAAGGCCTGCACGGCATCCGTATGAAACAGGATTCCATTTTCCTGCGCAATCTGCCCGATTTCCTTTATAGGCTCGATGGTCCCGATCTCATTATTTGCATACATTACAGAAATTAATATAGTATCCGGGCGGATGGCTGATTTTAATTCCTCAAGGCTTATCAATCCCTCCTCATCCACGTCGAGATACGTTACCTCACAGCCCTTTTTCTCAAGATACTCTGCCGTATGAAGAACTGCATGATGCTCTATCTTTGTCGTTATGATATGTCTTCCCTTTGACGCGTATGCCTCTGCTGCTGCCTTTAACGCCCAATTATCTGCTTCCGAACCCCCTGCCGTAAAATATATTTCGCTGCCGTCTGCTCCAAGCGCCTCCGCAATGATCTCTCTCTGCCTGTTTACTGCGTCCTTATTTTTAGCCGCAAAGCTGTAGACGCTGGAAGGGTTCCCATAATTCTCTGTGAAATACGGCAGCATCGCCTCTACAACCTCCGGCGCCGTTTTCGTTGTAGCCGCATGGTCAAGATAGATTAATTTATCCATATTTTTTCATTATCCTTTCACTTTGTATTTTATAATTTTTACTGACTGCATCTGTGATTTTCACATTCTCCCTGCGGATTCACACTCCTGCTCTCTCTTACAAGCTCGTCAAGCTTTATCTCATCTACAGTCCGATTGATACTTTCATTTATTTTCTGCCACACATACTTTGTCACACAGCCTTCCGAAGCCATACAGCCTTCCTCAGAGTAAAATGCCGCACACCTGACCGGTTCCAGATTTCCTTCCAGAGCCCGCAGAATATCCCCTGCCGATATCTCCTTCATCTCCTTTGCCAGAATATAGCCTCCTCCGGCTCCGCGGATGCTTTTTACAAGTCCGGCTTTCTTAAGAAGCGGCATCATCTGCTCAAGATATCCTTCTGAAATCTCCTGCCTGGCGGCCACGCTGCTGATTGACACCGGTTCTTTTTCACTATACCGCGCCAGATCTATCATAGCCCGAAGGCCGTATCTTCCCTTTGTTGATAATTTCACCTTCTCACCTTCTTTTAAATCATAGTTATTTACTAGGATTTTTCTTTTTGTAGAATATCACTCTATTTTAGTTCTGTCAAGTCTCTGAAAAGAATATCTTATAGCAATATCTTCTTTGGAGCAACGCTCATGTCCAGAAAACGCGCAATTATAAAAGGCACCTTCATTTTAACAGCTACGGGCTTTGCTACACGATTTATGGGATTTTTCTATCGAATCTTCTTAAGCCACACCTTTGGAGAGGAAGGGGTGGGACTATATCAGCTCATTTTCCCTATCTATGCCCTTTGCTTTTCTCTCACCTGTGCCGGGATAGAAACCGCCCTGTCCCGCTGTGTAGCAAGAAGACTTACCTGTAATCAAAAAAAAGAGGCCAGAAGCCTCCTGTATACAAGTTTGATTTTAACTGTGGCACTATCCTGTGCCGTAACAATATTTCTCCAGAAATATTCCCTTTTTATATCTGATTCTTTTCTCCGGGATGACAGATGTACAGAGCTTTTGGTAATTCTTTCCTACGCCTTTCCCTTTTCTGCCGTGCACAGCTGCATTGTCGGATATTACCTGGGACAGAAAAAAACCTTTGTACCGGCTGTCTCACAGCTGCTGGAGCAGACCGCACGTATTCTGTCTGTATATCTGATCTATCAGCTTGCACTCATTCAGGGAAACAGACTCGGTGTTTCTGTAGCTGTAGCCGGACTCATTATAGGCGAAACTGCATCATCTGTCTACTGCCTGTGGCATATTCGAAGAGGCTCTCTTCTGGCGCCTCTTCCCAGACTTCCGCTTAAAACCTTTTTCCGGGACAGCCGGGAGCTTCTCATGCTCTCCTGTCCTCTTACTGCCAACCGTGTTCTTCTGAATATACTGCAGAGTGTGGAAGCCATCTCTATTCCCATCCGTCTGCAGATGTACGGCATGGCAAAAAGCAGCGCACTCAGCACCTATGGAGTCCTTACCGGTATGGCTCTGCCATGTATTCTTTTTCCCTCTGCCATCACAAACTCCGTATCTACAATGCTTCTTCCGACAGTTGCAGAGATTCAGGCAATGAATCACAAAAAAGAATTATCCGATATCATACAGAAATCTGTCTATTGCTGTATTTTCCTCGGAAGTGCCTGCTGCGTATTCCTTCTGTGCTTCGGAGACTGGATCGGCTCCTTTCTTTTCCACAGTCCCGCAGCCGGAAGTTATATCGCTGCCATGTCCTGGATATGCCCGTTTCTCTATACAAATAATACCTTAATCAGTATTCTCAACGGACTGGGAAAAACACATCTTTCCTTTGCCATCAATTCCATAAGCCTCGGCATCCGGATCACCTGCGTCTTCTGCCTGATTCCGCTGTACGGCATTTTCGGTTATCTATGGGGACTTCTGGCAAGCCAGATATTCATCTTTCTGATCTGCCTCGGTTATCTGTACCGGTACATCAAGACAAAAGCATGATTCATATGCCGTTATGTCCAGGTACATATAATAAATGTGCCTGGACATAACGGCTGGATGGTTACTTAAAATTTACAATGCTGATCCCTTCTCCCGTCTTTACTTCTCTCTCTTCCCCTCCTGCACATACTAGATAGGTCTTTCCTTCTTTAAGCTCCGGAGAGGACAGTGCGAACCATTGAGCCGTCTTCTCTGTCTTTGCTGACAGAATCACTCTGCCCTCACTATCCTTCACAGCAACTACAGTCCCTTCTTCAACAGACCCGGCAAAGCTTCCCGCAATAACCGGCTGTATAGAATCCTCACTTGGATTCTGTGCCATTCCGGCGCTTCCGATACCAACAAAGGTTCCTCCTGTAATTTTACATATGGACGCGTAATCCAGCGTCCCGTTCCCGCCGTCTGACGGGCCGTGCACCGATATTTTCCCGCCGTTTATGAAAATGTCTCCATTGGCATCCAGACCGTCTCCCTGCGCATTTACGTACACCGTACCGTCATTTATTGTCAGCACTGCTCCCTGGTCCTCCTCAGGCATGAAACCTTCGCTGTCTCCGGCAGCATTTATCCCGTCATCAGAAGCATAAATCTTGATATCACCGCCATTTATTATGATCTCGAACCCTTCCAGCCCTTCATAGCTTTTCAGAATATCTATACCGCCTGACTCTATCGTCAGCAAATGATCGGCATGTAATCCGTCGTCTCCTGTCGAAACTGTCAGCTCGCCGTCTGCAATAGTAATATTTTGATTGCTGTGAACTGCATCGTCCGCAGCGTCCAAATCAAAGGTTCCGCCGGCAATTACAAGCTCCACATAGGATTTCAATGCTTTTCCCCCGGTTTCTTCCTCATATTCAGGGTCCGATATTTCCGCATCCGAAGCTTCCCCGGCCGGTTTCTTCTTCCCCGGAACCGGAACCTCTCCTTCCGGCATTTTCTGACCCATAGCCGCTGCTTCTCCTTCCGGCATTTCTCCGGTTGGCCTTTCTCTTTCCGGCATCTCTCCAGTCGGCTTTTCTCCTTCCGGCATACTTCCTTCCGGCATCTCTCCGGTCGGCTTTTCTCCTTCCGGCATACCGGCTCCGCCGCCATTGAAACCATCCGGCGATTCTGCCCTTCGCCCAACCTGCTCTTCTCCTTCCGAAATCAGTTCTTCAGCGCTGCTTCCTCCTCCGGCGGCAATCTGAAACTCTCCGTCGTTAATCCGCAGGAGCGTTTCTGCCTGAATGCCGTCTCCTCCGGCAGTAATACGAAATATTCCATTCTCAATCAACACATATCCCTTATCCTGTTCCTCGTAATTTGTCACCTTTATGCCATCATCGCCGGATTCTATCGTATACTGTCCGTTTTTTACAGATATACTGTCTTTTCCTACAATCCCGTCATTAACGGCAGAAACCATATAGGTGCCGTCAACAAATTTAAGTGCATCTTTACATTGAATGGCATGGTTGTAATTTCCGTTTACAGTCAATGTCCCTGTTCCGTTAAAAGTCAAATCGTCTTTTGCGAAAACCGCCGCTGACGGCTCCTCCGTCTCTCCCTCCCCATAAACATATCCTTCTCCGTCGGAAATACTGTTCTCTGTTCCATCCGCAAGTGTAATAATCACGTTTCCGCCCTTACTGTAAACAGGCACCGAGCTGCTGCATGAGATATCCGCTCCGTTAAGTACAATTTTCACATAATCTTCTTTTTCTGCATCTACGATTACCTGTCCGTCTTTTAACTGCCCGGACAGAACATAGATTCCCGCCTCTGTAAGGGTTACTTTATTTTCTTCTATTTTTACCTTATTTCCGTCAGAAGTAATCGTATCATTTTCTAATTGAATCTGTACTGCCGACGCCACATCCCATGTATCATCAAGCTTCTCCTCACTGTATTTTCCCTCTGTCAATGAAACGCTGCATTCTGACGCATGACCGGACGCCCCTGCACTGCTTTCTACACTCTCTTTGCTTTCTGATGCTTCCTGGCTGCAGCCGGCCAGGCTCCCGGCCGGAACAACAAGAAGCATTCCTGTTATAAATGCTAAAAACCTTTTTTTCTTCATCCTTGTACCTCTACAGCTCTTCCTGGGCCGCCGTCTGACGCCCGCAGATAATTGTCAGATTCCCATTTCTGCACCGGATTGCATCAATCATCTGCTTTTCCCGCTTTACATCCTTTAACGTAACCTAATAATCCAGCTCATACATGCTTCCCAGATTTGTAGTCTTTACTCTCTGAAGCCTGCATTTCTTTGTATATTCCTGAAAAATATCATCAAAAATATCTGTGTAATCCAGGTTTTCGGCTATCACAATGCGCAGATTTTTATATTCCTGTCTCCACTCTCCAAAAGACGTTTTCTCAAGCAGTAAAAACACAGCTCCCACCAAAACTGCCATAACCACGGCAAATGTCAAAAATCCTGTCCCTGCGGCAAGACCTACTGCCATTGCAAAGAAAATTGCCGTTATCTCCTTCGACGTGCCAGGCACTGAGCGGAAACGTATCAGGCTGAATGTTCCAAGTACTGCAACACTGGTTCCAAGATTTCCGTTGACCAGCATAATCACCATCTGAACCAGCACCGGAAGCATCACAAGCGTCATACAAAAATTTTTGCTGCATACTCCCTGGTTTCTGTATATAACCGCAATCAACAGGCCAAGTAAAATTGATACCGCTGTACACAGCAGTGCACTCTGTACGGTAAGTCCCCCTTCCGCTTGATTTAGCACACTCGTAAACATATACTTTTCCCCTCACTTTCTCTTTTGTATTCCATGTGTTTTCTATATATTTCTCCATATTTAGAAAAAGATACCGGATAAAGCTTGAATCTGCTTAAAAGTTCTGCAAGCCAGACTGGATAAGAAGCAGACACTTTAATTTCCATCAGACACTCTCCCGGATTTAAAATTTCACATTCCCCGTCATATGTAAGCTCAAGCCGGTGTCTGCGGCTTCGGATGTTCTGGTCTATCGTAAGTCTCAGACTGTCGTCTTCATTTCCTACGTAAGCAATCCTGTCATAGGCCAGATACAGCCTGGGCTTAGGATGGTAAAATTTCATGAAATAGTCTATCTCCTTCAAAATCTGTCCTTCCCCCTCAGGACGGATTCCATCTTCCAGATAGCTGCGCGCATGCTGCATGTCAAGCTCTATCCTCCGCTTATATACCACCCCGTTATATTTCTTTTTTATTTCAAGAAATACCGAACTTTCCTCCTGAATTTTCCCGTAGCCCCGCAGACGGAATTTTTCCTTATACTTTGGCTTCTCGATCGACCTTCGAATCAACTCATAATCCGCGGTATCATAATAAATATTACGAATCGTATGCAGTCCATATTCATCCTCATGAAGTTTCGGCCCGGCAGCCTCAAAAAATGCTGCATACTGCTTTTTGCTCAGCCGATATTTTTTCTCTACCCTTTCAAATACATTCTGACAGCCCATATCCTGACCTCCTGATTTTTCTGACATATGAAATTATAGATGCAGAATATGGGTAAAATATGGTGAATCTGTGAAAAAAAGGTGATTATAAACATGCCTGGTATTCCGGTATATATCTAACTGCCGCTTTAGAGAGTTCGAAGAAACATCTTCACAATAATTGGATTTACATAGCATTCCAGCAGTATCCCCATCAGCATAAATAAAGCAAAGCAGATTGTTTTCGACAGATCCCACCGAGTCCTGGGATAACAAAACAGGTGCCACAAAAGCATAATATATCCTGCCGCATAACATAAAAACTGCGGAGTCAGGCTTATAAGGCATAATATAATTCCCTTTACACCCATCTTCATGACCGCCGTTGTCAAAATCATCCCACAGGAATAGCCTGTCCATACAACATATGTAAGCGCTGCTCCCTTTCGGAACCTGGTACACCCGACTGCCGCTAAAACCATCACAGGAAAAAGTCTGATATATGCTACATACCACAGAAATTCTCCCAGATCAATCTCCATCTGGACATACTGATCCAGAAAAAACTCATTAAAGATTCCCATACCTGCAACATAATCCTTAGATACAAAATTGGCGTACAAAATTCCGGCAAAAAACCCCGACATATAAAATAAAACAAAACACTTTTTGTTTTCCAGTATCTTCACGCCAAAACCTCCTTTGGTCAAGATACTCTATTATATGCCGGGGCTTTTCATATATTCTTATTTCTGCTTCACATATTTATCTTCATAGGCAAGAATTGCCGCTATTGTTTTTGAATCCTCCATTTCGCCTGTATAGATTTTTTTCTTAAGCTCTTCAAGCGTATATGCCTTCACCGTCACATACTCACCTTCGTCAAGATTCTGCTTTGAAGGCTTAAGGTTCTTTGCAACATAAATTTCAATTCTCTCATTACAGAATGCCACTGTCGTACGAAGCGTAAGAAGCCATTCCAGATTGTCTGATCTATATCCCGTCTCCTCCTCCAGTTCCCGCTTCGAACATTCAATTCCCGGTTCTCCGGGCTCGTCAAGCTTACCTGCCGGAATCTCCAGTGTATCACGCTCCAGTGCATTACGGTATTGGGTAACCATCAGGATTCTTCCATCATCTAACACCGGCACCACCGCTGCCGCTCCGTTGTGATGAATATAATCCCATTCCGCCGTCTTGCCATCCTCAAACTCCATATAATCCTTATAAACCTCTACTACAGTCCCAGTATAGGCCAGCTCTCTTTTTATTCGTCTGATCTCTCCGCTCATCTCTCACCTTTCTGTGCCAATTGAGGACAGGGCTTTAGTCAGCAGCTAACTAAAAAGAGATGTGCCTCCTTGACTTTTGTCAAAGATGCATCATCTCTTCACATTTATCTTCTACTTGGCATAGTCTGTAACCCGCGACTCACGAATTACATTGACTTTAATCTGCCCTGGGTACTCAAGCTCATACTCAATCTGCTTCGCTATATCCCTGGCCATCAATACCATGTCTGCATCAGATACCTGCTCTGGAACTACCATAACACGAATCTCTCTACCTGCCTGAATTGCAAAAGATTTATCAACACCCTTAAACTGGTTGGTGATTTCTTCTAATTGTTTTAACCTGTTTGTATATGTTTCCAATGTCTCTCTTCTTGCACCCGGTCTTGCCGCAGATATCGTGTCCGCCGCCTGCACTACACATGCAATCAGAGTTTCCGGTTCTACGTCTCCGTGATGTGCTTCAACCGCATTGATGACTGTCGCTGACTCCTTATACTTCCTGCAGAGATCAACACCAATCTGGATATGAGAGCCTTCCACATCATGGTCAATAGATTTTCCAACATCGTGCAGAAGTCCTGCTCTTTTTGCCACTCTGACATCAAGTCCGATTTCTCCGGCAAGAAGTCCTGACAGCTGAGCCACCTCAATTGAATGCTTCAATGCATTCTGACCATAACTTGTCCGAAACTTCATCCTTCCGAGCAGCTTGATAAGCTCCGGATGAATTCCATGAACACCAACCTCTAAAGCCGCCGCATCGCCTTCTTCACGAATCATAGCATCTACTTCCTTCTGCGCCTTTTCCACCATCTCCTCAATTCTTGCCGGATGAATCCGTCCGTCAACAATCAATTTCTCAAGCGCAATCCTTGCAACTTCCCGCCTTATCGGATCAAATCCTGATAAAACAACCGCCTCCGGGGTATCATCAATGATCAGTTCAACACCCGTCATCGTCTCCAATGTACGGATATTGCGTCCCTCTCTTCCGATAATCCTTCCCTTCATCTCGTCACTTGGAAGCTGAACAACCGAAATCGTAGTCTCCGCAACATGGTCTGCTGCACATCTCTGGATAGCAGTGACAACATATTCCTTTGCCTTCTTATCTGCCTCTTCCTTTGCCTGCATCTCTAATTCCTTGACCAGCCTTGCGGTATCATGCTTTACATCTTCTTCAACAGTTTTTAACAAATATTCTTTTGCCTGTTCGGAGGTAAGTCCTGAGATTCTTTCTAGTTCCTGTACTCGTTGCTTGCTCAGCTCTTCCACTTTTGCTTCACGCTGACGTAGCTGCTCTTCCTTTGCTGTAAATCCCGCCTCGCGCCGCTCAATCGCATCTGCCTTCTTATCCAAAGCCTCTTCCTTGGAAAGTACACGCTTTTCATACCGCTGTAACTCAGCTCTGCGTTCCTTCGTCTCTTTTTCAAGCTCATTTTTATTCTTGATAGACTCTTCTTTAATTTCCAAGAAAGACTCCTTCTTCTTTGCCTCGGCTGTTTTCACTGCATCATCAATAATTTCTCTCGCCTTGCTTTCCGCATTTCCGATCTTCGACTGCGCATTGCTCTTCAGATTGGAAACCGTAACAAAATGACTGATGACTGCCGCTGCGATGACCAGCACTGCTGCCACAGCAATAAACATTCCACTCGGCACAGGAGCACCTCCTTATTTAGTTTTCATTGTACAAATACAACACTTAAATTCTATACTCTTTTCACCCGGATGTCAAGCACCAGTTACGAATCCTCATACTCCTCAATTACCGCATCCATCGTCCGGCATACATTATCATAGGCAAATCCTCTGCGCACTAAGTATGCTGTCAGCTTCTGCCTGTCTTCATAAGAAGCCTTCCCCGGACAGAAATGCCGTTTCTCAATAAGCTTTCGAATGGCTGCAGAAGCATCCTCCTCCTCATAGCAGTCCTCCATCGCTTCTTCAATATTTTCAGAAGAAACCCCCTTTTCCAAGAGCTTCATATAGATCTCCTTGCGGCTTTTTTTCCCTTTGCGTCCTTCTATAAAGCTTTTCGCATAATTCAGATCATCAATGTACCCAAAGGATTTTACATAATCAAGTGCTTCCTTTATTATCTCCGCCGGATAACCATCCCGTTCCAATTTCATTCTAAGCTGCGACTCCGTACGTCCCATATCATTCAACAGATGCATTGCACGCAGCTTCGCACGCTTCCTCAGCACCTCGGCGAAGATTCTCTCACAGGTCTTCTCTGTGATCTCCTGCCCTTCCTTCACCTGATAGCGAGACAGCTCGCCTTTGTACAATACAAAAGCGAACTGTCCGTCTATGTACACCTTATATTTTACTTTCGTCACGGCCTCTGTTCTTGTGACAATCATGTACTATTCCTCTGTCTCTTCCTTCTCTTCGTCTTTTTTCGTTCTTCTCGTCGTCTTAGCCGGCTTTGCAGGCTCTTTTTCTTCCTTGCTATCTTTTTCTTCTCCTCCGGCTCCAAAGCTGTAATGCTCTCGGATCTTTGAATCTAGAGCCTCCATAACTTCCGGATGTGCAGAAAGATAATTTTTTGCATTCTCACGCCCCTGGCCGATCTTATCGCCATTATAGGCAAACCAGGAGCCGCTCTTGCTTACAAGCCCCAGATCTACCGCCAGATCCAGAACATCTCCCTCCTTCGAGATTCCTTTACCGAACATGATATCAAACTCTGCCTCCTTAAATGGAGGAGCTATCTTATTCTTGACAATCTTTACACGCGTCCGGTTCCCAATCATCTCTCCGCTCTGCTTCAATGTCTCGATTCTCCGTACATCCATACGGATGGATGAGTAAAACTTCAGCGCCCGTCCGCCGGTAGTTGTCTCCGGATTTCCGAACATCACGCCCACCTTTTCACGGAGCTGGTTGATAAAGATTACCACACAATTTGACTTGCTGATTACCGGAGTCAGCTTTCTGAGCGCCTGGGACATCAGTCTTGCCTGAAGACCCACATGAGAGTCTCCCATGTCGCCTTCTATCTCCTGCCTCGGAACCAGAGCAGCCACAGAGTCAATCACTATAATATCCATCGCTCCTGAACGCACCATCGTCTCCGCAATCTCCAGCGCCTGGTCTCCGCTGTCCGGCTGGGAAATATACAGCTCATCAATATTAACCCCGATATTCTTCGCATATACCGGATCTAAAGCATGCTCTGCATCAATAAATCCCGCAATCCCGTTCCGCTTCTGAACCTCGGAAATCATATGAAGCGCCACTGTCGTCTTACCGCTGGACTCTGGTCCGTAAACCTCTATAATACGTCCCTTCGGAACCCCGCCGAGTCCCAGTGCGATATCCAGACTTAATGATCCGGTCGGAATCGTCTCCACCACTACCTGAGCAGCCGGATCTCCCAGCTTCATAACCGTTCCCTTTCCAAAATCCTTTTCAAGCTTCGCTATCGCAGCATCCAATGCTTTTTTCTTATCCTCATTATTATTCGCCATTCTAAATTCTCCTTTTATTAACGAACTAATGTTCGTACCTTGATTAATATAGTATAATACTTATCTGGAAATGTCAACAGCAAAATAATGAAAAAAAGATATAAAATAGTAAATATTACCCTCAGCAATTTTACTCTAACACATTTTCCCTGCAGCGTCAACGCAGCACAAAAGTTCCACAGAACTTCAGAATAAGACTGTCTCCCGCCAAAAGTCCTGTTCTCCTCCCTCTGCTTCTTTCTCTGCAGATATCTTTTTTGACTCCACGCTCCGGTTACAGACACACCCTCCTTAGAATCTCCTGAAAACACCAGGACACATCTCTCTTCTTTGTCTCCCCAAGCGTCACAATCTCATAGCTTCGAACAGGCTCTCCGGCCAGATAATAAGTAAGCGTACCTGCCTTTTCCCCGGCCTTAACCGGCGCGTCAAATGAATCCTCAAGCTCCTGGACTGTTTCCACCGTCTCATCTGGTCTCAAAAGAAGCATAAGCTCCTGCTCCTTATCCGCAAGCCCTGCTCTTACCACACTCTTTTTTGCATAGGGATTTTCTTCGGATATTCCCCCTTTTACCGGAATATTTACATCTGGAAAATCCTCCCACACATCCCGGTATTCATAATTTGCCAGCCCATACTCCATAAGAGCACGCGTATCCTTCCACTTATAATTCCGGTTATTGGGCCAGCCGCAGGCAAGAAGTGCTACAATAAAGGTTCTGTCTCCCTGCCTGAGGGCTCCCACATAGCAATAGCCTGCATCTGCAGTAAATCCGGTTTTCCCGGTCAGCGCACCATCCATCATGTCAAGAAAAGCGTTATGATTACTGCAGGAAAAATTCCTTGCACCGGATACATCTGTGAACTGATAGCTTCTGGTCTGGGTAACAGCAAGAAAATCCTCCTTTTTGGGCGATTCCATAATACAGTACCTCATAATTCCTGCCAAATCTGCTGCCGTTGTAGAATGAATACCTCCCTCATCCTCCCCGTCCAGACCGTTAGGTGTAACAAAATGTGTATCCACACAGCCAATCTCCGCCGCTTTTGCATTCATCATCTCTGCAAATTCCTCCACACTTCCGCCGATTCCTTCCGCAATCACCACGGCACTGTCATTGTGGGACTCCAGCATAAGAGAATACAAAAGGTCCTGTATATAATACTCCTCGCCGCTCCTTACCCCAAGCTTTACTTTCGGTCTTCCTGCGGCATAATCAGAGGCTGCCGCCGTCTGTCCCTCCTGCATATTCTCCAATGCCACAATACAGGTCATAATCTTCGTCGTGCTGGCCATGGGACGCTTCTTATTCTCTTCTCTGCCAAATAAAATACGCCCGCTGTCAGCATCCATAAGAACCGCCGACTGGGCGTAAAGACTCTCCGGTCCGGCAGCCTCAGAGACACTCTCCTTCGTTTCCTGTGCCTGCACACACATATAAGAACAGAAAAACTGTGTAAATCCTATGCATAAAAGACATATTGCAGCTGCCAATCTTCTCTTCATTATACACACCATTTTTTCAGACTTTTAAAATAATATATGATGTGTTCTATCAATCTATACATTCAGTCTAAGCTGAACCTCCTCCTCTGCTTCCACCTTGAAATTTTCCACCTGCTCCGGATTCATACTGGGAAGCTCGTCTATAGAATGAATACTGAACCTCCTCAAAAATTCCTCCGTCGTGCCAAAAAGAATCGGCCTTCCCGGCGCGTCAAGCCTGCCCACCTCGCAGGCAAGATTATACTCCACCAGCTTATTTACTGCATGGTCCGACTTTACGCCGCGGATTTTCTCTACCTCAAGCTTTGTTACCGGCTGCTTGTACGCTATAATGGACAACGTTTCCAAAAGCACATCCGTCAGCACATATTTCGGAGGCTGCTTTGCTACCCGTATAAGATATTCATACATTTCCGTCTTGGTGCACATCTGAAAGGAATCCTCAAGCTCAATAATATGCACTCCTCTATTATCCGCTTCGTACTTATCCTGCATCTGATGTATCAGCTTTCTGGTTGTCTCCTCATCGTGCTCAATCGCAGCAGCTATCTTGCCAAGCTCCACAGAATCTCCCATTGTAAATAAAATTGCTTCTATAATTCCCTCTAACCTGCTAATCTCCACTTGTTCCATATTACCTTTCCTGCTCCTGTCCATATGCAGCAGCCGGCGTGCCTTCACCACTGCGTTCACACACTTCCGACATAATCAAAATATCCTCAAAGGGCTGCTCCTGTGATATGAAAATCGTTCCTTCCTTCATAAGCTGCAGAATTGCCAGAAATGTAACAACTATCTGCACTTTGGATGCCTGTTTTTCCAGAAGAGAACGGAATCCGAATTTCTTGTGCCTGCCTGCGTACTCTGCCACATATTCAAGCTTTTCTGTCAGGGTAACCTCTTCCTTTTCAAGCCTGCCGAATTTACTGCGGACAGGATCAATCTTATCCTCCTGACGCCTCATCACATCCCGAAATACCAGGTTAAGTTTTGCAAGCGTCAGTCCGCAGAGAAGCTTGTCCAAATCCACCGGCTCTACATACTCTAAAACCTCCTCCGGCACTGTCGGTTTTTTATAAATCGCTCTCTCTGCATCTACCTGACGATCCTTAAGCTCATACGACATGTACTTATACATCTTATATTCCAAAAGCTTTTCTACAAGCTCCTGTCTTGGATCCTCTTCCTCGCCTTCTTCATTCATCTCCTTCGGAAGCAGCATCCTGCACTTGATGTCAAGAAGCGTTGCCGCCATCACAAGAAATTCGCTCATAATATTCAGGTCTTCTTTTTCCATCGCCCGTATATACTCCATATACTGGCCTGTAATTTCCACAATCGGAATATCATATATATCTATCTTATTTTTATCAATCAAGTGTAAAAGCAGATCCAAAGGCCCCTCAAACACCTGCAGCTTTACCGGAATTCCCATATATGTCCTCCGTCATCCATTTAAGATTGCTTTGCGATGAGACAACTTTATTATTATACATGATTCCCGTCTCGTTCACAAGCCCTTAATACCACAACCTCTGCCGGATTAAACAAACGAATGGGAATCGTATGGCTCCCAAGCCCCTTACTGACAACGGCCGTCTGTGTTCCTTCCTTGTATATTCCGCCTGAATATCTGGGGAATATCCGAAAACCGGGAGAAATAATCCCCGTAATGCCTGGAATACGCACTATTCCTCCGTGGAAGTGTCCCGACAATACAAGATCAGCTCCCCATTTAAAATACGTCTTCATATAAACAGGATTATGTGCCAGCAGAATTTCATAAACCGACGGCTTTCGTTTCCCGATTCTTTCCTCCACCTGCTTCTTATTAAGCTCTCCTTTTCCTAAGCGCCCATAGCAAGAAAGAGGAATCTCAAGTCCTGTTATCCGGACCGGCAGCCTTCCAAGCCGGATTTCTGCCGAATCATTTTCCAGAAAGTGCACCCCGGCCTCCTCAAGCTTTGCTTTATATTCAAAATAATCCTGTCCATAGCATTCCGGCATTTCCTTCATACGCTGCTCATGGTTGCCGTTGGCATAGTAAACCGGGCAGATGCTGGACATCTGCCGGACAAAATCTGCTGCCGCCTCATAGCTGCGGCCGGCCTTTCCTACCAGCATATCTCCGCCTGCCAGGATCACCTCCGGCTCAGCATTGCGAACAGCGCGAAGGAGCCTGGAATTTCCCCTTCCATACACTTGATTATGAAGATCACTTAGAAACACAAGCCTGTGCTCTCCGGCTGACCTTCCCTGATTCCCAGACACGGTCCTGTCCGAGATACCCTCACGCAAACTGTTCTTATCAAAACCGGTCTCGTCAGAAACAGTCTTACCAAGAGTAATTTTATAGGAAGTAACCCGGAAGCTTCTGAGCTCCCGTATAATTTCTGCAGATATCAAAAATATAAAACCCACTGCGATTTTTATATATTTCAATGCCCCTCTCCCTCCTGCCTGTCGGCCCGGAATGCTTCATACAGCTCTCTGATATTCTCAAACGTATAATCCGGCATAAACTCTGTGTCCTTCAGATCATCCGGGCCTGCCTCCCCGGTATACACAAGCGCAGTCTCTACGCCTGCACGAATTCCGCAGGCAATATCCGTATACAGTCTGTCCCCTATCACGAGCACTTCTTCTGGAGACGCCCCCGCCTGTTCCATACATATTGCCACAATTCTTTCATTCGGTTTACCAACATATACAGGGGTCCGCCCTGTCGTAACCTTAAGCATCTCACAGATACCTCCGCAGTCCGGCACAAAACCGTAAGAAGTGGGACACCGGTAATCCGGATTGGTCCCCACATAGTCCACCTCCGGCCGGAATAAAAGCTCACAGGCCGACTCAATCTTATCATAACGCAGCGTACGGTCAAATCCGACTACTACACAGGCTACGTCTTTCTCTGCCTGCTCCGTAACCTCAAATCCAAAGCTTCTTACTTCCTCTGCAAAGGACGGCGTTCCAAGTACAAAAAGCTTCCTTCCCTTATATTGCTCTCTCAGATAACAGCAGGCGGCATAGGAAGCCGTGATAAACTGGTCTGCATCTGTGGAAATATTCCATTTTGAAAATTTATCCATATAATCCTTACGGCTTTTCGTAGAATTATTCGTAATATAAAAGGATCGTCCTCCGATTTTGCCAATATATTCTATCAGCTCTTTACTTCCGTCATACAGCCTGTCATCTATGGCAATCGTCCCGTCAATATCAAACAAAAAATATTTTTTATCCTTCAGCATTTACCGGTCCCCTTTTGTATTGATATCTATAACAATTCGGCCCGCACCATTCACAAAACGCACCTGCAGCGCTTCTTTGCTTATAAACGGGCATTCCTCTCACCGCCAATCTTACATGCTCATTTATACAGACATGATTCGCCTCTCAGACTAGCAATGACTGACTCATACTGATAATTATATAATTATTCCTGTTAATTTGCAAATAAATATGCTAAAATTCAATCATGGGTAATCATATGAAACTACTCTGATACAGTAGTTTCATTGCTGCCGAAAATCATACTATATTAAGGGAGGTTTTTACCATGAATGTACCAGAAAGAATTGCTGCTCTTCGTGCTTTAATGAGCGAACGAGGCTATGATGTGTACATGGTGCCTACAGATGACAACCATCAAAGTGAATATGTTGGGGAACATTTTAAGGCTAGAGCATTCATCACAGGATTTACAGGCTCTGCAGGAACTGCAGTAATCACACCGCAGGAGGCAGGGCTTTGGACGGACGGAAGATATTTTATCCAGGCCGCAAAACAGCTTGAGGGAAGCGGCGTTACATTGTTTAAGATGGGCGAGCCGGGAGTTCCCACCGTAGAAGAATATGTTGAAAAAATTCTTCCGGAAAACGGCACTTTAGGCTTCGATGGACGCGTTGTCGCAATGGGAGAGGGACAGGCTCTTGAAGAGGCCGCTGCTAAGAAAAACGGTAAAATCAACTATTCCGAAGATCTGATTGACAAAATCTGGGAAGACCGTCCGCCGCTTTCTAAAAAGCCTGCATTTGCACTGGGTGTAGAATATACCGGTGAAAGTACCGAAAGCAAGCTGTCCCGTATTCGCGAGGCCATGAAAAATGCCGGCGCCGATACTCATATTATCGCGGCGCTTGACGATATCTGCTGGACTACAAATCTGCGCGGCGACGATATCGAATATTTCCCGCTGCTTTTATCCTACGCAGTCATTACGATGGAGGATATGAAACTCTATGTTGATGAACGCAAGCTTACTGATGAAATGAAAGAAGCGCTTGCAAAAGACCATATCTTCATTCAGCCCTACAACGCAATCTACGAGGATGTAAAAAAACTGCCGGCTGACAGCTCTATTCTGGTGGACCCTGCAAGACTGAATTACGCTCTGTATAATAACTTTCCAAAGAACGCGTCAGTCATCGAACAGACCAATCCGACTGTACTTATGAAGGCCATGAAGAACGATACCGAGATTAAAAATATTATCAACGCTCACATAAAGGACGGCGTTGCAATTACAAAATTCATGTATTGGCTGAAGAAAAATGTAGGAAAATCAGAGGTTACGGAAATCAGCGCTGCAGAGCAGCTGGAAAGATTCCGCAAGGAACAGGAGGGTTACTTGTGGCAGAGCTTCGAGCCAATCTGCGGCTCCGGCGAACACGGCGCAATCGTCCACTACGCTGCAACTCCTGAGACAAATATTCCGGTTGTAACAGACGGATTATTCCTCACGGATACCGGCGGAGGATATATGGAGGGCTCCACTGATATTACAAGGACCTTTGCCTTCGGAACACTTACCGACCGCATGAAGGATGACTTTACTACGGTTCTTCTGTGCAACCTCCGCCTTGCAAGAGCTGTATTTCTCTATGGAACCTGCGGCTACAATCTCGATATCCTGGCAAGAATGCCCGCATGGGAACGGGGTATTGATTACAACCACGGAACCGGACACGGCGTCGGATATCTGATGAATATCCACGAAGCGCCCTGCGGCTTCCGTATCAAAATCCGTAAAAACGAGCAGGCCGCTATCGAACCCGGCATGATTATCACTGACGAGCCTGGTATCTATATCGAAGGCTCACACGGCATCCGTACCGAAAATGAACTGCTTGTACACAAAGGCCCAAAAACAGATTACGGCCAGTTCCTCTACTTTGAACCGATCACCTACGCACCGATTGATTTGGACGCTGTCAATCCGGCTATGATGACCATTGAAGACAAGGAACAGCTCAATACATATCACGCCAAAGTATACGAAGTCGTTGCACCGCATCTTAATGATGATGAACGCGAATGGCTGAAAGAATATACACGGGCGATCTAATAAATCGGGGACGGGGTATTTTGAGAAATACCCCGTCCCCGATTCACTTTTGCCCTGTCCCCGATTACAGCAGAAACTTCTCCATCAAATTCCACATAGCACTTTTATAGCTTATCTCCTTCACCTCTTCTGTCGTAATGATATCTATACTTCCGATTTCCGTGCCATTCAGATAGTATTTCGCCTCCCCGGCCTTTTCACCTTTTTTTACCGGGGCCTTAAGACTCTTTTTTAAAACTGCTTTTCTTTCAATGGAATTCAGATCTGCCCCTGTAGTATCAATATATGTAAATATCTCCTTCTGTACAGTTCCTGCCTCTTCCTGCTCTCCTCTTTTTACTGGTATCGAAGCTGTATTTTTCATTTTTTCTTCCTGATATTTGTTACACTTCCCAAAGCCATAATTTAAAAGCGCTGTTGCATCCTGTACGCGGGCCTTGCCATCTTCAGCCGCCATAATGACGGCAATCAGCTCCATATCATTCTTCTCAGCTGTTGCAGAAACACAGAACTTTGCCTGACTGGTGGAGCCGGTTTTAAGCCCTGTCGCATATTCGTACTGGCGTATCAGCTTATTCGTGTTTGTAAGACCGAATTCGGACGTTCCCTTTTTTGTTGTGTGGGTAATGTTTTCCATCCAAATTGTACAGTAATCTCGAATCTGCGGATATGTATTGATAAGCTCTCTGGACATTAGTGCAATATCCCTTGCTGTCGTCAGATGTCCTTCTGCATCCAGACCATTGCAGTTGACAAAATGTGTATTTTCCATACCCAAGTCTTCAGCCCGTGCATTCATCCGGGCCACGAATTCCTCCTCATTTCCACAGATATACTCCGACATAGCTACACAGGCGTCATTTGCGCTTGCTACAGAGATACACTTAATCAGTGTATCTACCGTCTGAACCTCTCCCGGCTCCAGAAACACCTGAGAGCCTCCCATAGATGCTGCATACTCTGAGGTTGTCACCTCATCCTCCAGATGAATCTTCCCTTCCTCCAGCGCATCAAAAATGAGAAGAAGCGTCATAATCTTCGTAACACTCGCCGGAGGACGCTTGGAATCTGCATCCTTTTCATAAATTACCTGTCCGGTAGACGCCTCCATCAAAAGCGCTGACGGCGCTGAAACCTCAACTCCCGCCGTCTCTTCTGCACTCTCCTCTATCTCTTCGTTTCTCTCTTCCCCCGTTATCTCCTCCTGTAAAACCACCCGGTCAGCCTCCTGCCCGGCATCCGCCGCCATGACTGGCTGTACACATAAGCTCACAAAAAGCAATAGTGCTAAAAACCGTTTCATCACTAACTCTCCATACAGAACTATTATTACTAATTGTAATAGCTTACTTAACAAAATATAACTAAAATTTCTATTTCATCAACTTCTGAAGAGTGACAACCAATTCGTCGATCGTCTCCTCTTTCCCTTCTCTAATATCTCTTGCAACACAGGTTTTTATATGATTTCCCAGCAGTACCTTCGTAAAGCTGTTAAGTGCCGCATTCGCCGCCGATACCTGCATCAGAATATCTGTACAATAGGCATTTTCCTCAACCATTCTTTTAATTCCCCGTATCTGCCCCTCCACCCGGTTCAGACGATGGATCAAATCTGTAAATTCCTTATCTGTACGCTCCTTTGTTTTGTGGCAGCATTCCTTATTTTCACTCATATTACATCCTCCTGTTCCTTCCTGGATGGCACTAAAACCCCCATACTTCAGGTTCTTTTATCTCTCCCTTACAATTCATATCTACATTATGAGCTGCCCGGGCCGGGAAACACAGTCGATTTTTTCATCTCAACAATATCTTATCCGTTTAAAAATACTGCGCAGGTTAGCGGCGTTTACTCCTCGTCTTCCAAAATAACAGCACAACAATAAAACCAATTAAAATCAAAAGCACAATAAACGGCACCGGTCCTAAAAAGGTCCATATACTGTACTTTTGCCGTACAGTCTTTTTGGGACGCGGCTCTTCCTTTATCTCCTTCTCCGGCTCTCCAATAAAACGCCCGGTATCAATTTTTTCAAGAGCAAGCTCTGCGATCAGCTTCTGTCCTTCCTGGTCCGGATGCAGTCCATCAGACTGGGTATAATCGCAAATATCTGATTCCAGGAGATCAACCACCAGATAATCATACTTTTCTGCACAGTCGTACATAATCTGGTTCATATTCTGGATAATATCCTCCACAATAGAATTCATCGTGCCCGGCAGCTCAAAATTACTGACTGGATTATAGATACTAGTCACAATCAGCTGCGCTGTACTTTTTCTGTGCCGGGATATAGTTTCCATAGCGGCGCTCCACTGCTCTTCAAATACAGTATAATCCCATTCATTCAGCACATCCAGAACCTTCATAATCAACAGAGGATTACTCTCGACTCCCTCCTGCACCGCATCAAAGGCATCATAGACGCTCACAAACCTGCGCTCCGTCCCCAATACCTCCTGAGCTGCACTTTTACACTCTTGAAGCAAATCATTGGCACCGATGGTCACCGTAATAATATCTGCCCGGTCCAGTTCTGCCAATGCTTCCTCTGTACTCAGCATCTTGGAATTCAGTCCTTTTGAATCCAGCCCGTTCTTTGCATATTTTGTACATTCTGAAGAAAGTCCCGTCTCCTCTGATACTCTATCTGCTATCAGCTGCGTATAGCTTCTTAAATCTTCCTGTCCCTGTCCGGCATAGCCTTTGGCAATACTGTCCCCAAAGGCTGCCAGGTATATGGTATCTCCCTGCCATATCTGTGTTTCCTCTTCCTGCTGCCTGTCCTGCTTCTCTTCCTTCCTCTCTTCTCTTCCCTGTTTATCCTCTGCACGCACAGAGCTCTGCAAAAGCCCCTGCATAATCAGGCACAGACAAACCAGTATACACATCCGCATAAGGATTCGTCTTAACCATTTTCTTCTGCAATATACCTCAATTTCCATAAATCACACACTCTTAAACTCTTCTTAATTTTAATCCTCTCATCTGACTACATGCTCTCTTAGATTCTCGTCTTCAAACTCAAAGATACATCTCTCAAAAGCATTGATCACATGAGTATCCTCATATTTGTCATACCGCTTATGCTTTCTGCCGTAAGACATATGTACATGTCCGTGCAGAAAAAATTTCGGCCGGTATTTATCTAAAAGTGTACGGAACACCTTAAATCCCTGATGCGGAAGGTCTCTCCCGTCATTCAGCTGATAAGCCGGAGCGTGAGTTACCAAAATATCAAATCCTCTTTTCCAGAACAGCCGGAAAGCAAGCTTTCCTACTCTCATTGCCATCTGCCTCTCCGTATACTGATACTTTCCCTCACGATAGCGCATGGAACCCCCTAATCCTAAAATCCGCACTCCCTGATGCACGTAAACCATATCGTCAATACAGATACATCCCTCCGGCGGCTTCTTATCATATTTTTCGTCATGATTTCCATGTACATACAAGACCGGAATCGACGTCATTGTCGTAAGAAAGGAAAGATATTCCGGTGCCAAATCCCCGCAGGAGATAATCAGATCTACCCCTTTTAATTTACTTTTTTCAAAATAATCCCATAGATAGGCCGATTCCTCATCTGCAATTGCCAGTATCCTCATCTCTTTTGTCTAACCTTCCTTTTGCTTAACACCCTGCTGCGTAACCGCAGGCTTTACGTGATCCTGCAGCTCTTCCTCCTTTGGGATTTTTCCGACGATATTTTCTGCCAGCCAGTCCATGTTAGCCACCTCCTCAGGTGTAAGGCTCGAATTCGGATCGCCCTGGACAATTCCGGTCTGCGAATACAAAATTCCGGAAAATGGATTAAACTCTCCTGTCGAAATCGTTTTCTTCAAAAGCTCTACCAGCCGCTTTGTTCCAATCGGAAGGCTTTGTGAACAGATAACGTCTATCACTCCGGCAGACATTCCCCACCAGTAATTAATTGCTTTCTTCACAGACGGATCGTCATCATATTTCCATGTTCCATCCATAATCGTACGAATCATACGCTCGTAAAACTTGCCCCAATGCCACAGAGGCATAGCAAAAATTCTCGGCCATCCCTCTTCCAGACGATAGATACCGAAATATCTGGAAGCGTCCTCCGGAATCACCATATCCTTTCCTGAAATACAGGTTGCATCCGTATGCCGGATATCCTCATACACATCCTTATCCTTTAGAGAAAACCACTCCAGATATACTGCAGCCCGCGGATTAATCATCTTCGCTCCCAGTGCAAATGCATTAATATTTGCAATAGTCCCCCGGATAGGCAGATCTGCAATATACAGTATTTTATCATTCTCTGCCATCGCTCCGGCAATGGCGCCCATCAGAAACTTTGCCTCATGCATACGCGCATAATAGGTTCTGATATAGCGGTGGGAGGTATTTAAGGAGCAATTTAATATCCTCACATCCGGATTGGCAATTGCCGCCTTCACACTGGCCTGAACAAATGCCGGCGACGTTGTAAAGATTATGTTGCAGTCCTCCCGAAGAGCCTTATCAATGGCTTCCTCAATCGTCTCTTCTGTCACATTATCATAGAAAAGTGTATGCACCTCCTCCGGAAATGTCTGCTCCAGATGAAGTCTTCCAAGCTCATGTGCATAGGTCCAGGCCGAGGTTCCGGCTGTCTTTTCATAAATAAACGCAATCTTAAGCTCTGTAACGGCAGGAAACAGAAGATTTAAAAGCGGCTTCTTTTCCGTATTCGGATCCAGCTTCAGCTCTACAGCCTCCTCACCCTCCAGAAGCTTAAACTCCTCCCAGCTCTTGGAGATTAATGTCTTAAGCTCCTTCGCTGTCTTATCACAGACATCCTCATAGCCGTATAATTCAATAAATGCCAGAAACGCATCTCCTGGCGTAATCTTTAACTTGTTCTCTCCTTTTGACGCATACTCTGCAGAAAATCTCGTATAAATAGAACTGAAGGTAAGCTTTTCCTCATCTGTCCAGACTTCGCCCGGCTTTTTTCCTACCGCTTCTTGAAGCCTCTCAAAACATCCTTCCTCGGAAAACCAAATATAATTTACCTTAGACAACTCATAAAAATCCATAAACTCATAATAAATTTTATTCTCTTTTTCCTCCGTACGCTTTGGGACAATTCTGGTCACAACACCCGGAACCGACACAACATCAAAAAATTTCATCACGCTGACACGTTTATTGCCTTCCTCCACGTAAAATTTGTTCATATATTCATACGCCTTAATCGGCTCACGAATTCCCTCATTTACATGACTCGTGCTGAGCCTCCCCCACTTCATTGCAAATTCAGTATTCTCTCTGAGAATCGGCATAAAATTTCCGGCAAATGCATTGCTTCTTCCGCCCGTTTTCGTTCCCACAATCTGATCAATCGGAATCTGCACCAGCCCAAGCGGTACTTCTGAAAATGTTCCCCGGACCGGAAGTATGTCATCCAACACCTGCAGTGTAGGCTGCTGGCCATGCAGCAGCCGGTACTGATAGTCCTTCTTTCCAAGCCTGTACGCCTTCGTATAATCTGTTAATGCCATAATTATCTCCTATTTCACTTTCTATCATCATTGTATCTCGATAAGTATACACTATGCACAGGTGATAAGCAAATATAATTTATTTTTCACGGCAGCTCTTGCACAATTTATTTTTTGCCGTTATCATAATAATTATTAGTTTAAAAATAATATCAAAGCAAAGGGGAACTTTAATGAAACATTACATTCTAGAACAATTAACGGCACTTACTTCTATTCCCAGTCCTACCGGATATACACACCGGGTATCTGATTATGTATCCCGGCAGCTCACGGCTATGGGATACGAACCTAAGCTGTCTAACAAAGGAACCGTAAGCGTCCTTTTAGGCGGTAAAGGAAATCCTCTTATACTGTCGGCACACCTGGATACACTGGGAGCTATGGTCAGAACGATAAAGGATAACGGCCGTCTTCGTCCGACTACAATCGGAGGACATCAATGGGATACCTGTGACGGTGAAAATTGTACCGTACATACTCGTGACGGACGTACCTTTACCGGTGTAGTATTAAATACAGAGCCCTCCGAGCACGTTGCTGATGAGAAGGAGAAAAAAAACGAAGCAAATATGGAAATTCTGTTAGATGAAAATATTCATTCTAAGGAAGACGCAAAAAAGCTGGGCATCCAAAACGGAGATTTTATCGCATTGGACCCCCGCACTGTCATTACAAAAAGCGGATATATCAAAAGCCGTTTTCTGGATGATAAGCTTTCTGCCGCTATCCTTCTTGGATTTGCAAAGGCAGTAAAGGAAGATTCCCTTACACTAAACCGGAAGGTAACTTTGATGTTCACAGTCTATGAAGAAGTCGGACACGGTGCCTCCGCGATTCCTTCCGACACATCTGAAATAATCTCCGTGGACATGGGTTGTGTCGGCGGCGGATTGGAATGTACGGAGCATATGGTATCTATCTGCTCGAAAGACTCTGGCGGCCCTTATGATTACGGCCTTACTACCAGACTTATCAATACCGCTAAAGAACAGAAGCTGGATTTTGCGGTGGATATCTATCCTCACTATAGCTCGGACGCATCAGCCGCCTTAAGAAGTGGACATGACATCCGTCACGGTCTGATCGGCCCCGGTGTTTACGCATCTCATAATTACGAACGAGCACATACAGAAGGCATGATGAACACTTATAAACTGCTGAAGGCATTTACCACTGCCTGAACACAAAAAACAGGCAGAATACATTTTTAAGCATCTCTTGTGCAGACAATTGGAAGAATTTTTTCTATCCGACTGTCTGCACAAGAGATGCTTTTGTCTATTTCTTATCGTACTGTTTCACTTCTACCTCTTTTTTACGAAAATCTAAAAATATCTGATAAGCATACCCCTCGTCACTGTTATCCCAGACCTCAACATACTCCGGTGATACTTCAATGAGTATCTCTGTATCCTCATGACTGTATTTATTGTAGCTTCCCTTAAAACTTTTTTCATAACCTTTCGCAAAGCGCTGCCCCGGCTCATCAACTACCAGCCCCTTATTCTCTGCTGTTCCTTCTACCTGTACACCGCTCCAGCACAATGCTACATTGGGATTCGCAAGTATCTGCTTTGTCTTACGGAAATTTATATCTGTCTTAAAATAAATCTTCTCATCATAGAACAGACAGCTCATATTCCGCACGGTTACATGGTCATTCACACTGGTTGCAAGAGCCATAACCTGACTGCTTCCAAGTATTTCAAACATACGCTCTACCGCCTGTTCATAGGTAATATCTTTGTTCATTGTGAATTTCATACATCTTCTCCTTTTCTAAATGCGTATTTTTTGCACACCAGATTTACTCTCCGTTTTATTCTGCAAACAGGATATCATAATTAATCTGCTGATAAAACAGTTCTCTGAATTCTGCTTTTGACAGCCCCTCCATACCCATAAGCCACATAAGCTTTGTAATTACTGCCTCTGTGGTCATATCGTAGGCTTCCATCAGGTTAAATTCTTTTTTAATCGTCTTGCCTACCTCATAGACCATCATATCACTGCCTTCGTTGACTACTTGTGTTGTCACAACTACATGCTTGCCCTCCTGCTCCCATCTGCGCATCTTCTGGCGGAATATTTCTGCCAGAGACTGGGGAATTCCTCCTACTCCGAAGCTCTCTACCACAATACAATCATAATTCTCAAACAGATAATACAAAATATCAGGGTTCAGTCCCGGAATCAGCTTCAGCACATACACACTATTCTTCATATTATAATAGAAATGCACCCGCTCTTTATACGGCATCTCCGGAATATACCGAATCAGCCTTCTGTCTCTGATAACCGCATGATAGGGAAAATTAATACTGGAAAATGCATTGTAGCTCTTGGACATCTCCTTTTTCGCCCGCGTTCCGGCTATAACCTTGCCGTCAAACACGATATTCACTCCCTGGGAATGCTTGTCCGCCGCATAAATAAAGCTGTCTAAAAGATTTGTTCTCGCATCCGTCACGTCATGACTGATTGGTTTCTGTGCACCAGTAATTACAATAGGCTTATTAGAATTCTGTATCATATAAGACAACGCGCAGGCTGTATACGCAAGCGTATCTGTACCGTGGCAGATGACAAACCCGTCATAGCTGTAATAATTCTGCTCTATAGTCCTTACAACCAGCTGCCAGTGCTCTGGTTTTACATTCGTGCTGTCCAAATTACACACTTGAATTGTCTCTACATCACAGATATGCTTCACATCCGGAATATAATATAAGATATCCTCCGGCGTAAGCCCCGGAGTCAGCCCTTCTTCCGTCTCCTTTGAGGCTATTGTACCGCCTGTCCCGATCATTAATATTTTCTTCATCCTCAACACATTCCTTCTTTTGTAGTCTTCTATTCTGCCTTCTGCATCATATCATTCTCTCTTTTCTTTCCGCAGCTTTCGACCTTACATACCGTCAATACCCCTTCCGCCACCATGAATTTTACCTCCAGTCCGGCATACTGCATACCGTATATCCGCTCAGAGCTCCCCTGATAGGCCGGTCTGGGATCCTGCGACAAAATCCGCCGAAGTACTGTCCGGTGCTCTGGCGGCACCTTCTCAAGCCATTTCTCAGGAAATTCTACTAATAACTCATAATTTTTCATTCTTCCTGCAAAGCTGCCAGATGCTTCCGGATATGCATCCACGTAGGGAAGGTAAGGCTTTATATCATAGACCGGTGACCCGTCTGTCATATCCACACCTGCCACACATAAAACAAGCCCTTCTCTCCGCTTTAGTATCTTCTCAAGCCTCACGCAGGACAAGCCGATGGGATTGGGGCGGAACGGCGACCGGGTTGCAAACACGCCTATACGCTCGTTTCCTCCGAGTCTCGGCGGACGCACCGTCGAATGCCAGCCCTTTTCTGATCTTCCTGCAGCCTGCGAGAATCCCCATAAAATCCACAAATGTGAATATTCTTCAATCCCCCGCAATGCCTCCGGATTCCTATATTCCGGCAGAAAGACGATCTCCCCTTTCGTATCTGCAAGCCCGCTCTGTCTGGGAACTCCGAATTTTTCCGGGAAATCTGTCCGTATGCGGGCTATCGGCCTGAGTATCAAAGATTCTGCCGGATTTTCTATCACAGCTTCCTTCACAGCTTCAGACCTCGATACCGGTTTACACACGCATAGATCTCCTGGCTTCTCGGAAGCGCCAGATTGCCCGGAAGATAACCGCCGTCGCAAAAGGCTTCAAATCCCTGCTTTTTAATTCTCTCCACCAGTCCCTCCACAATCTCCTGTACACTCTTTCCTGCGTCAAATACGTGCTCCTCCATATATTTCAGCATATATCCAAGACAGGTAAGCTGTTCATAGTCCGCAAGCTGCTCCACGTACCTTAGATCCACATTCTCATGATTCAGTGAAACGCCGTCCTTACCCATAGTCTTAATCTTAATCCGGCCCTTGTGTACAATCCCCGGATTCTTTCCCGGATATCTCCTGAAGCCCGGAAGCTCTGCCCTGCCCTTTGGAAGCTCCAGCGCAGGATATTCCCTTGCAGTCTCCTTAGCCTTCTCTGTAATCTCTCTCGGCACATACTTATCCATCTGCAGAATTGTATCCGCCACCTCAAAATAGGCTCCGGAGCTTCCCGCCACCAGAACCGTAGAAATGCCGTGAAGCTCATACAAATCCCGCATCCGCTCAATAAACGGGGTAATCGGCTCCATATCCCGGTGAATGACCCTCTGCATCAACTCATCTCTCACCATAAAATTAGTAGCGCTCGTATCCTCATCTATGAAAAACACCTCTGCACCTGCCTCTACAGCCTCTACTACATTAGCTGCCTGTGAAGTACTTCCACTGGCATCCTCTGTCGAAAATGCCTTTGTATCCTTTCCATTCGGCAGGTCATTGATAAACATAGAGATATCTGTATGCTTGATGCTTCGTCCATCCTCCGCACGAATCTTTACTGCCGTCTCTGCCGTCACCACATATTCCCTGCCGTCGCCTGCTATATGCGGATACACTCCCATCTCCAGTGCCTTAAGAAGTGTAGACTTTCCATGATACCCTCCGCCTACAATCAAAGTAACTCCCTTTCGTATCCCCATCCCGGAAATTCTTCCTTTATATGGAAGCTTTAGAGTTACCTCCATTGATTTTGGTGACCGGAAGCTTACCGCTTCCTTCATCGGCCTCTGGGATACCCCGGACTCTCTTGGAAGCACTGACCCATCAGCCACAAATGCAATAAGTCCAAGCGGCTCTAATTGATTCAGGATATACTCTCTGTCTTCCGAAAGCTCCATAACCTTCTCCGCCGCAGTCTGATTCAGATTTTTGTAAAACAAAGCTTTCTCTACACATTCCGGCAGAAAATCAAATAAAATTTTCATAAGCTCCCTGGCATTAATCGTCCTTCCGTTTGCCGGAAAGCCGGCCTCAAACCGGACGACTACGCCTCCGTCCGCCGGATTCACGGTACAGGCACTTCTCTCTAATATTTCCTGCCCGCATCTGGTCACAGACAGAATTCCGCTTTTTCCGGAGCCTTTTGCCTGAAAGGAATATCTCTCCGCCAGCCTTCCAAACTGCCTCGTCAGATAATCCTGAAGTGCAACGCGCTTATGCTTTTTATCGTACAGACGCTCCGGAAAGCCGGCCTGTCTCCCGGCCACCTCCACATGAAGCTTAGAGGGCGCCGCAAAAGGATCCCCCTGCACATGGTCTATCACCAACATAAATTTCCCGAAACGATAGCTTCCCTTCGTCTCCTTATAAGCCGGATAGCCCTTTCTGTCAATCCGGTACAATAACTGTTTTAAATCCTCTGCCGTCTTCATATCAATACGCCTCTGCCTCTTCTCTGGTCAGCCAGAAATGAATTCCTGTCGTGGAATCCATCCACCTGTCCTCATTAAAATTTTTCACTTCCACCCATTCGCCTCTCCTGTACACGAAATTTTCATCCACAAGAGACCACGCTTCCTCATAATTTTCCTTAAAATCAAAGCTCTTAATCGTAAGTACCTTCGCCTTGCTGCATCTGCAGGAAGGACGTGTCGCCGACGTCCGCTTGGCATCCGCCGGAATCAGAAGCTGTACCAGCCGGTTATTGACACATTTTTTATAACCGAGAAATGCTCCCTTCTCCGGACAGTACAGGCGGAACCACTTCGTGTTCTCGTCCGGCTCAATTTCCTCAAGCCTTGCAAATTCCAGCACCGCGCCGAACAGGTCTGCACCTCTTATATTACATTTCCTCATATCGCAGTAACGAAAAGAGGCCGTCCTCATATCCGCGTTCTGAAAATCGGCGCCATGCATCGGGCAGCCGTCAAATAATGCATTCTCCACACTGCTGCCGTGAAAATCCACATTGTTTAACACCGTATCCTGAAAGGAGCTCAAAGTCAAATCTGTGTTACTTAAATCCCAGCCGGTCAAATCCATACCCTTAAATTCCAATTCGGCCAGTCCAAGTCTCTCTCCCGGCTTCCTGCCCTTAAGAATACTCCCAAGCTCTTCTGCAGATATACTGCGCATCTGACATTCCTCCTTTCTAAAGTATTCTAAAAATACATTTACAGCTCTACAATCCTCGGCCTGTGATGAACATGAGGAAGAAACTTCTTAATCAAATCCTTTGTCCTGAATTTCAAATGACTTGTATTAATTCCCGGATTACACCCGAACCACTCGCTTTCCGCCACTTCCTTATCTATAATTACCTGAACATAATCATCCTCGTCGTTTAGAAGTCCTGCAACACTGGCCGAACCGGGAGTCGTACCCAGATGCTCCAGCATCTTCTCCGGCGGTGCAAACGACATGTGGGATACCCCAAGCTTCTTACTGAAGGAAGCCGTATCAAACGCTTTATCTGCCGGCATCACAAGCAGAAAAAATGTGGTTTTCTTCTGATTACACAGGAATACGTTCTTTCGGATTTCCGTCCCAATCGCCTTGTCAATGGCTGCACATTCCTCCATCGAAGCTGCCGGGTCGTTATCCACCCGCTCATATGGAATCTTTAATTTATCTAAGGTCTCATACATCTTCCGCTCCAGAGGCATTCGCTCGTCTGTGGGCGCCGTAGTTGTTATATCACTGATATACATACTGCTTTTCCTCCATTTTACTTTCTTCTTCAGACCTGCCTGAACCGTCATTACCCTCTCTTAGCAAAGACATACACGCCCCAAGCAAGAGAGGATACGTGCACATTATAACATACAGGAAGGAAAAACCCAACTGCCTTTCAGGTAATATCCCATAAAATATTTCATGGCTTTCATGCCAAATATCCGCGTCAAATATTCGATAAAAAACACAGCCCAGTCCGACAAAACGCGTCACTGGCGCGTTTTGCCGGACACTGCGTAATTAAAAAAGGAACCTACAAATAGATTCCTTTTACTTATCCGGATGTCCCTATAGCAGACTATCCCCTACATCGCCATATGATAAATCTTCACCATATCCTCTTCATTCAACGCCTTCGCGGAACCATTCGTACCGCCGCATGCAAGACTGCAAAGATGGGCCATTTTCTTTATCTGCTCCTCTGTAGGTGAAATACCGAGTTCCTTCAAAGAGGTAGGCATTCCCATATAACGATAGAATTCTTCTACCGCCTCAATTCCTTTCAGCGCCACGGCCTCCTTATCCTCTCCATCTTCAATCCCCATAACTTCTACCGCAAATTTTACGAATCTTCCAAGACAGTCTTTATAGACATACCTTGCCCAGCTTCCCCATAATGCCGCAAGTCCGGCTCCGTGAGCCACGTCGAACATACCGCCCACTTCATGCTCCATCATATGTGTTGCCATATCATTTCTCTTATTTCCACATCCGGTAAGTCCGTTATGGGAAAGACTTCCTGCCCACATAACTTCTGCCCTTGCTTCGTAATTATCCGGCTGTTTCCGAAGAACCTTTGCAAATTTAATTACCGTACGCATAAGAGCTTCTGCAATACTGTCCGTAATACTCATATTTCCATTACTTGTAAAATAACGCTCTGCCGTATGAAGGAAAATATCCGTACATCCGCAGGAAGTCTGGTAATCCGGCAGAGTCAATGTAAACTCCGGATTCATGACAGCGAATTTGGGACGGGCCAGGTTTGTATTACAGGAAAGCTTCAAACCCTCATCCTCCTTTGTTAAAACAGAGCTGTTACTCATTTCGCTTCCTGCTGCAGCTATAGTAAGAACGACCCCGATAGGAAGACAGGCATCTGGTTTTCTTTTTCCATTGTAAAGCTCCCAGACATCACCCTCATTAGCCGCGCCATAGCCAATTGCTTTGGCAGAATCAATAACGCTGCCGCCCCCCACTGCAAGGATAAAATCCACACCTTCCTTTTTACAAAGCTCAATTCCTTCATAAACCAATGACAAATGCGGATTAGGCACTACGCCTCCAAGCTTCACATAAGCGATACCTGCATCCTCCACAGCCTTTGCCACCTTATTCAGAACGCCCGTTTTCTCGGCGCTTCGTCCTCCATAATGAATTAAGATCTTCTTACAATTCAAATCTTTTACCAGGTTCCCCAGCTCCGCCTCTGCATTTTTTCCAAATATTACCTGTGTCGGTGCATAATAAACAAAATTATTCACGATTCATTCCTCCTCTTAAAGATTATATTTCTGAATACGATTTTCTATTTCAGCCACATCAGACTCTGTAAGCTTCACATCAACTGCATGTACAATATCTTCAATCTGATACACTCTTCTTGCCCCGGCAATTACGTTAATATCCTCACCTTTGGCGCGCAGATAAGCAACCGCAAGATGCGCACAGCTGCAGTTATATGCCTGGCAAATATCCTGAAGACTATCTACGAAGTCCACAGCCCTTGAAAATACACCCGGCTTCCAGAGCGGAGAATCATCTCTTGCATCTCCTGCAGGCACAACATAATCTTTTGTTATTTTACCTGTAAGAAGACCCCTTTCAAGCGGCATATAAGCATGAAACGGAAGTCCTTTCTCACGGCACAGCGGTATAATCTCTTTAGCCGCATTCCGGTCCAGCATACTATAATGTCCCTGAATAATATCAATTTCACCAAGAGACGTATATTGTCTGATTTCATCCGGCGTCATATTAGAAGAACCAATCGCACGAATCTTTCCCTCTTTTTTAAGCTCCATAAGTGTTCCCACTGTCTCCTGTGCCGGAGTCATAACCGGAGGGCAGACAGGATTATGCGTATAATAAATATCAATATAATCTGTTCCCAGACGTTTCAGACTTCTTTCAATTTCAGTCCGGATAGCATGCGCTGTAAGATTTCTGGTTACCTTATGTCCATCCTTCTCAAAGCGAAAGCTTCCCTCTTCATCATCCCACCATAAACCACATTTTGTGGAAATGATATATTTCGAACGGTTACCCTTAACAGCCTTCCCTACTACTTCTTCACTATGTCCAAATCCATATACGGGCGCCGTATCAATCGTATTAACCCCAAGTTCTAACGCTTGATGAATGGTCCGTATGGATTCCTGATCATCAGAATTTCTCCACCAGGTTCCACCGCCGATCCCCATAGCACCCAGAGTAATAACCGACGCCTGAATACCCGATTTCCCAATTTTCATATATTGCATATTAAAATCCTCCTTTTAATTCTGCGAAAATGCAGTCATCACCCGTATAACACTTTCCAATCCATAACCAAGAGCTTCCTCATTTAACTGATAACCGGAAGTATGCGACGGATAAGAGCTTCCATCTTCTTCTACAGTCTTACAGCCTGCCCAGAAATATACTCCTCTTACCTTCCTTAAATATTCCGAGAAATCCTCCGACCCCATCACTGGATTATGATTAATTACATTCCATTTTCCGAACTGACACTCCAGTAGATTTTTTACTGCTTCCGTCAATACAGGCTCATTGTACACTAATCCACATCCTTCTTTTAATTCCCATCTGCATAAAAAACCATATACATTTCCAATCCCCTGTGCAATCTGCTGCGCCTTCTCTATAAGTACTCTGCCGCTCTCCTCATCCTGATAACGTATGGTTCCTCCCATCTCCACAGTCTCTGGGAAACTATTATAACTGTTTCCCCCATGTATCTGAGTTACACTAAGTACGGCTCCTGACTGCGGATCCAGAAAACGGGGTACAATCTGATGCAGAGCCGATACAATTTGAGCCGAGGCCAATACTGTATCCTGAGAATAATGTGGGAATGCAGCATGTCCTCCTTTTCCGCTCAAACATATCCGAAAATTACAGCTCGCTGCAAAATCTGTTCCCGAATGTATCAGAAAGGTTCCCGGCATCTCGTCCGCATTATAATGCATGCCAAAGATATAATCTACACCGTCTGCTGCTCCCTCCTCCACCATCCTTTTGGCTCCGCCAGGCTGAATCTCTTCCGACGGCTGGAAAATAAAACGAAATTCTCCCTGAAGCTTCTCCTGCATCTGTGATAAACATTTTGCTGCCCCAAGCAGAGTGGCAGTATGCCCGTCATGTCCGCATGCATGCATAACACCAGCCTTTTTAGAACATACTCTGTGCGTACTGTCTTCCTGAATCGGCAGTGCATCCATATCAGCCCTAAATGCTATCGTCTTTCCCGGCCTTCCCGTCTTTAAGATTCCCATAACACCCGTCTTCCCCAAACGCCTTACCTCAATTTTCTGAAAGCTTTTCAAAGTCTCCTCAACGAATGCTGCCGTCTGGAATTCTTCAAATCCCAGCTCCGGATTTTCATGAAGATAATGAAACCATTCCCTCACCAAAGGCTCTGTTTCTTTTACCTTTTCTCTTATATCAATTATCATATCTTTATTCACCCGTTCTGAATAATTAATTTCCTTTTCTTGCATCATATCTTAAGATACCGCCGGCCCCTACATTTTCATTTGGATGCTCTTTTATTATGACTACTGAATTAACTTCCTTTTCCTGAAAGAATTGATTTACCGTCTCCTGCATACCCTGAACCAGCGCCCTCTTATACTCGACAGGCTTTCCCGGAGCGGTATATACAAAGAAAGTAATCTGGCCATGCCCATGAGAAGTCTGGCAGCTTTCTGGTATTACATTCAAATATACATCTCTCATATCCGGCGGCAGGTGAAACGCCTCAACCGCCGTATCCGCTACTAACTTAATAAAGTCTTTGCTTTCCTTTTCTGTAAAACTAACACTTGTCATAACAATAATAGTCGCCATAGCATTTTCCTCCATTATCTATTCGTAAATATCTGGAACCTCAAAGGTTGGTTTTTCATATTCTACCTGACCGCTCTGCAGATAATACCCGATGGGTATAAAAGCTCCTTCATAGGTTTCCAGCAGCCAGTCTGCAAATTCCTTCGTACAAGCCGTCTTCCAGATATCCTCCATCCACGGCTCGTTTTCATTCTCCTTCAAACAGCAGAATCCCTGTCCGCCCGCGTCTGCACAGGCCTGATCAGACTCCTGTGCAAGAATCGCACACTTCTCTCTCTCCCCTGCATCCATCATCCAGAAATTAGATGATGCTATTGATAACGCATCATAATCTGGAAGAGCTCCAACACGGCTTCTTGCATCAATCTCATTTACCGTCAGATTTTTCGGATTCGACGTAATATCAAGAACCGTTGGATATTCTACATTTTCATCATACTCCAGTACACCCAGCTCCTGCAAAAATCTCAGTTCACGAAGTCTGCTTGCATTATCATTGGCAACAGCAATGATCCCGTTTTGCGGAATTTCCTCCAGAGACTTACATTTCTGGCTGATAAAAAGCGCCGGACTTGCTGTGACATGATCCTTATAAAAAATCAAATCACCGCCGTAACTTGAATTATAGTTTTCCCAGTATGGAATGCTGGCAATATAGTTCAGATCATCTTCTCCGTCTGCTGCCGCCTGCATAATGCTTACAGTCTCAGAATATACTCGAGGCGTAATTACATACTTATCTGCCAGTTTCTCTGCAATCCACTTCACGGAATCCTCATCTCTTGCCAAACAGCCTACGGTAAGCTCTGGTTTTTCGGCCTCACCCGATGCCTCCTGTCCCTCCTTCTGGCATGCCGCTAATGAGAGCGCCATCACCAGAACTAACAAAACTGCCGTCATTTTTCTGCCTTTGTTCATCATTTTTTCCTCCTTTTATTCGTAGACATTTATATTTCACTCTTTTTAAGAGTAAAATTCCCGTATTATTTTTTATTATTTCTTTACTTACTTTACTTTCGCATAGATAATATTTCCGGCCCACTGGATAATCTGCACCAATATAATCAAAACTACGACTGTGCTGTACATAACAAGATCATCGAAATTCTGATAGCCGTAAGTCAAAGCCACTGCTCCTAACCCGCCTGCTCCTACAACACCTGCCATAGCTGTAAATCCTAATATATTAACTACAGCCATAGTAAGATTTGTTACCGCAGAAGGAATAGATTCCTTGATAATAATATGATAAATAATCTGTAAATCATTAGCGCCAAAGGATTTCGCCGCCTCAATTAATACTGGGTTTACTTCTTTAAAGCTGCTCTCCAATAATCTTGCCACCATGGGAGACGCTGCCACTGTAATCCCAAATATAGCTGCCTTTGTACCAATAATTGTTCCACAGACTGCTCTCGTTACCGGAATAATCGCAATCAAAAGAATCAAAAATGGAATAGAACGCAATACATTGATAATCGTACTGACAATTCCATAGACCAGTCTATTCGGATTTAAGCCATGAGGATTTGTCGTCGCTAAAATCAGCGCAAATATCAATCCAATAACAAAGCAAGTAATACAGGAAACTATATGCATGATTAACGTGCTGCCCAGCCCCGGAAGAATAATACTGTTAATTAATCGGTCTATTGTCATACTCTCTCTCCTCCTTTCTGCTCCAGCAGACGCCAGCCTGCCTGCTTTTCACTCAAAAACTTCTGTACCTGCTCTGACTGTGCATCGTCTATACTAATAACCAGATTACCTGCCACCTCATCACAGTATTTTGCCAGCCCGCCCCATACGATATCAAAATGGATTCCTGTCTGTATAGCCAGAGCAGACAGAATACATTCTGTATTTTTACCGGCGTCAGAGCTTTTTAAAATCTCAATATAAGCCTTACCTTTTTCTCTCGGAAACTCTGTACTCTCACCAAGCAGCTCACTTAAAGCCTCCGGATGATTCAGAAAAATATCTTCAACCCCTCCGCTTATCTTTAACTTTCCATGACTCAGAATAGACATCTTACTGCAGATATTTTTTACAACTTCCATCTGATGAGTAACTACTACCATAGTGATGTTGGATTTCCGATTAATCTCCTTTAACAATTCCAAAATGGACTGTGTAATATTGGGATCCAGTGCAGAGGTAGCCTCGTCACAAAGAAGAATCTTTGGTTCTGACGCCATAGCCCTGGCAACAGCCACCCTTTGTTTTTGTCCTCCGCTTAATTCCCTGGGCAGCGCCTTATGTTTATCAGCCATTCCTACCAGCTCCAGGTTTTTCATAGCCTTTTCCATCATAAGCTTTTTGTCATACTTTAAACATTTCATAGGAAGACATACATTTTCAAGCACCGTCATTCTTTCCAGAAGTGAGAATTGCTGGAATATCATTCCTACCGAAGAACGAAATTCCCGAAGTTGTCTACCTTTCAGCCCGCTAATCTCAACTCCGTCTACCTGAAGTGATCCTTCTTCATATGGAATCAGGCCATTGATACATCTTAATAAAGTAGACTTACCCGCGCCGCTGACACCCACCAGTCCATAGATATCTCCCTCCATGATGTCGATATCAATTCCTTGTAGAACAGGAATATCGCCAAACTTTTTACATAATCCTCTGATTTCAATCAATGCTTTGTCCTCCCATATTCCTCTACAGTTTCATAGATAATATGATTCAAATAGGAACCTCCTGTAGGTAACGCACAGCCCGGTCCAAAGATAAAACGATTACTTCCCACCTCTTCTGCCGCCGCCTTAAAGCGTCTGACAATTAAATCCTTCACCGCCGCCCTGTCATTTTTCTCCGATACCGTATCATTCATCTGATCAATACCCGATATAATAATCTTCTGTGTCCTTGCCTTCACCTCGCGAATCGACCGAATCTCTTTCTGCGGCACATCTTTCGGACAATTTTCCCAGTTCAATGCCTGAATTTCATCATCACCGTATGCATAATAAGGTTCCATCCGCAGATTTCTGTTTCCATGAATATGTGCCATATTAAACCAGGTCTTTTCTTTACAATACTCCACCACTCTCTTTTCATAAGGAATACAAAACTCCTCATACTGCTCGTCTGTAAGAATATGCTCCATAGAATACTGGTTTGCCAGAAATATTCCGTCTACTCCCTCCTCAAACAGCATGTCCAAAAAATTCATATTAGACAAAACGGCAGCTTCAAGCGCTTTATGTAATGCCTCCGGATTCTCTCTCATCATCTTTTTCACAGGCCCGGGGTCCAGACATCCTGCACACTCCTGCACCGCTGTAAGCGGGCTGAAAATTGTTGCGAGAATCGGGATCTCATCTTTATAATGTTCTTTTAATCTCTTTAAAATCTCCACCTCCCTTAGGAACACCGGATTATTCCGTCCTAACACCGGAAGTCCGGCGGCATCTTCAGCAGTAACAATAGGATAACGCTCAATTTCACCGTACCATTTCGTATTATCTGTAGAGAAGCAGATTTCACCCCCGAAAGCCTCTGTATAATAGTGTCCATTGGTCATAATTTTAATAAAATCCCAATGATTCACATCCGTAGAAACAATAAGTTCCCTTACAAAATCTTCTACATTTCTGTCTACCAGCGGCATATGATACCACCCGCAGATCGGTGTACGGTCAATTTCCGTTCCTTGAAGTAATGCTTTTACCCTTTCTTTTCCATTCAAATTCATGCACCTCTTTCTTTTGTTTTTTTATTATAAATTATATTTTTTTATCCACCGATACAACGTAGCACGTCCAATTCCAAGCTCCTCAGCAATCGCTTTTTTACTTTTCCCACTATAGACAAGAAGCCTGCGGATCTTTTCTTCATTCTCGTCCTCTATTCCCCCCATAGCTTTGAGTCCGTATTTAATCTGAATCATTTTCACAGTATCTACTGTCACCAGATTAATATCAGGATTCAATAGTATAAGCTCTGTCAGCTGCCTTATCGAATTTCCGCCTTCATCCCAGACACAATTTCCCAGATAATCCCACACCTCCTCTTTTACCTTCACCTCTGCCTTATGATAAATATTTCCATAATATTTCATATACTTTTTAAAGTAGTATTGAACATCTTCTTTTCTTTGAAGCTCAGGTAATTCGATACGATTACGAGCTATATAAATATACAGCTTTTCAAAAAATAACCCTCTTTCCACCAGCTCTGACAAATTCTTTTCTGCAGTAGCAATGATCCGGACATTCGTCCCATACTCTCCCCTTATTTGATTAACAGTCAAACTGTCGACTACCTTTTTCTGAAGATATAAAGGCATACATTGAATTGAGTGAAGAGAAAGCGTTCTTCCCTTTGCCATATGCAGCACGCCTTTCATGTTCCTATTAATGCCAAACAGCTCCTGTTCCAGCACCAGACTATCTCTGCTGCAGTCAATTTCAAGAATTCCTTCTCCATCTGCAGCGTCTTTTAAAAGAAACATATGTCCTAGTTCATCATTCTGGTATTTATAAGGCCCCTCAATCAAAATAGAAAGTTCATTTTCCGTTGCCTGTAATGCAGATGTCCGGGCTATCCGCATACCAGGACTTACGCCCAGACAGTTCACAAGCCACTTTCGAATATCATAAATTTCTGCCTGCTGTCTCTGAAGTGTAGATATGTTAATATTTTCAAATTTATATAAGAATATCTCTTTTTTATTATGAGAACCAATTCTTTGAATAAGAACAAGCTTCATACTGACATAACCCGGTCTGTCAAACCGTTCTCCCAGACTGCATGACTGGCCGGCCGGCAAAGATTTTTTTACTTTTGTGTTAAGTAATTCTTCTATATTTCTCCCAATAATCTTTTTTCCATCTCCAAAAAAACTGCTGAACTTTTCATTAACAAATAAAATCTTTCTTTGGCCGTCAGTAAGCGCCACCGCTTCTTTTACATATCCAAACACCGTTCCCAAAAGAGTAGTAAAATAATCTATTTCCTGTTTATATAATCTGCTTTGAACCATATCTGCAAAAATCCGGGCAATTAACTCCAGATATTCTTCCGTTTCTTTATAACTCCTATGAAGCTCTCTGTTCTCCTTTCTAAGCAGCAAGGCTACCGCTCCGACACAGGTTCTCTCCACATATATAGGAGCTCCGGCAATACTTTCTATCTTACATTTTCTAAATGAAGGACAATTCAAACACTTTTTAAAATCCTGTTTATCCTTTACCACCTGCACCCGCCTGGTTACTATTACATTTCCGACTACAGAATCCGCCTGTACATCGTCCACCAAATCATCACCATATTCAAAGGTGTTGACCAAACTGTTCAAATGATTATCAACTACTACAAAATCGCCATTTGTAACCCGTTTTAACATATATGCTAAAGCTGTAATTTCTTCTTTTAACTGTAAAAGCTCCATACACACTCCGCCTTCAATTACCTAACATAATATTCAAAATCTCTGTATCTGCAGCACGCATTCCTTTTGATGCCAGCCGCCCTACACAGGCTATAGTCTCTTCTACTCCTTCTTTTACAATCCCTTCTCCCTTTTGGAACCCCCTCTTTTGTTTTGCCATCTCATAACTTTGAAACGCTGTATATAATGCAGTGGAAATTTTTGCTCCACAGCTGGCTTTTGCCCCGTCGCACACCATACCGCCGACCGTGGCCAGCGTATTGACAAGTGTCAGAGAAATAACATCCACGCTCATCCCATCCAGATACGCTATCCCGCAAACCGCTCCGGCAGCCGCGCTGACCACTCCGCAAAAAGCAGATAATTTTCCGATTCCCGTCTTCTGGTGTACGGCAATTAAATTTGCCGCACATAATGCACGATATAATCGTTCTTTAGAAAATGCATAATATTCTGCATATACAATAATCGGAACAGACACTGTAAGCCCCTGATTACCACTGCCGCTGTTTATAACAACCGGCAGAGAACACCCGTTCATCCTTGCATCACTTCCGGCAGCCGCAGATGCACACATCCGCGTGTATAAATCCTTTCTTCCTTCCAACAATGTTTTTCCCACAGATGCTCCCCAGAAGTTCTGAAGTCCTTCTCCTGCTATGGCCATGTTATACTCTATCTGCTTATTTATCAGATTTTCAACTGCCGTTAACTCTACTGTATCCGCATAGTCCAGAATATCTTTCAAATTCAGCTGCTGTCTCCATTGTGTTTTCTTCTCAATACTCTTTTTTCTATAATCCTGATATTTTTGTCCATTTTTCCACACTTCGCCGATCTGAACATGAGAATCCACAATTTCCACAGAAACGTTCTCCCCGCCGGCAAATGCTTTAATAATAAAATGTAATGCATGCCCGGTCTCTAGAAGACTTACTTTAACAATTCCTTTTTTCTGTAAAACATCAATTTCCTTTCTGTGCAGATCCGTAAGCCCGGAAAGCACTTCCATTCCCAATTCTGAATCTCCGCCTACAGCGCCTGCCAATACTGCCGCCTCAATTCCTCTCAGCCCGCCGGTCCCCGGAACCGTTACTGCTTTTACATTCTTGATAATATTTCCTGAGCAGGCAATCTCAAAATATTCCGGCCGCTTTCCCAGTACCCGAACGGCATATGCCGACCCATACGCAATAGAAATCGGCTCCGTACACCCAACCGCCGCCTTTAATTCTTCTCTTAAAATTTCTGTATAAATAATATTTCTCCTGCTCCTTGATACCGTCATACCTCTTATCCTCTTTTTCGATTTCTATTTTATATTTCTCTTCTGTCTCATGATTTCTCTGATTTCAAATGCATTATATATACTATGAATTCTCAGTTCAACTTTTTTTAGACAACTTGTCTATTATGTCTCACTATTATCCTTTAAATGTCTCATTTTTCTCTATTTTATGATACATATATGATTTTTTTGAAATCCGGAATTATTTTTGTGCTTTTTTTGATTCTTTTAATACATTTATTATATTGAAATATATGACTTGAAAATATCATTTTTAATCCATATAATATAAATATATAGACTAAACAAGGAATTTTTTATAATTTTTTATTAAAGAAAGGAAAATCTATGAACCGCTCATTTATACAAGATGAAAATGCTGTTGAACAGATAGACGGAATAACCTATGAGTTTCCATATACTATGCACGAAAGAGATCTAAGCAATTTTACTATTCCCTGGCATTGGCATGAAGAGCTTGAATTTAATTACGCATATAAAGGGTCTATTGTTATCGAAACTGTGAATCAAATTTATACTATTCAGCAGGGTGAAGCTTATTTTATTAATACGAATATTATGAATACGAAACGAAAAGAAGAACAGTCATTGACTGCTGTTGAACACGCCCACTTATTTCATCCGATTCTTCTGACAGGACACCATCGAAGCATTTACGAATCAAAATATCTGAATCCGGTTTTAAAAAATCAGTCCATTGAGGTTATAATACTCACAAAGAGTACCGAAAGCGGGAAAAAATTTCTTGAAATCCTGCATACATTAACCAGATTATATAATACAGAAAATCCTGAATTCCAAATACGGAATCTTTTGTCGCAGGCATGGCTTGTTCTTGTAGAAGAAATTGAAGCACAACAGCGAAAAAATATTTTCCCGATCTCTTATGCTCATGAACGGACAAAGAATATTTTAAGCTTTATACATAAGCATTATTCGGAAAAAATATCCATTGCCGATATATCTGCTTATGCAAAAATCAGTACAAAAGAATGTATCCGTTCATTTAAAAACACTTTTCATCAGACACCTATGGATTATCTGATTCATTATCGGATTGAACAGGCAAAAAAGCTTTTAAGAGAAACAGATGAATCAATTACAAATATTGCATTTATGACAGGATTTAATAACAGTGCATATTTTGGAAAAACATTCAAAAAGTATACCGGAATCACGCCAAAAGGATTTCGTCAGCTGCATAAGTAAAACTCTTCTTTTACAATTTTAACTGTCTGCTCTATGATAAATTGTGCTATACTGTATATAAATATTAACTGAAAGGATGCCAGCGTCATACAAAGACGGGGTATAGAATTACTTTCTGTATCTTACAATTGACAATGGAAATATTTAAAACCTATGAGAAGAAAAGAGCGTGAAATTACAGATCCCTCAAAAATCAGAGAAATCATCTCCTCCTGCCGCTGCTGCAGGCTGGGGCTTTTCGACAACGGACATGTCTACATCGTGCCCATGAATTTTGGCTATAAAGAAGAAGCCGGAGCCCATACCTTTTATTTTCACAGTGCAAAGGAGGGCCGGAAAATCCGCCTGATGTCTGAGGAGCCTTATGCAGGATTTGAGATGGACACGAATCATGAATTAAAGGAAGGAGCCTCCGCCTGCTCGTACTCCGCCTGTTTTCAGAGTATTATCGGCGAGGGCATAATAACTTTTATTGAAGATATTTCAGAAAAGAGGACTGCCCTGCAGGCCATCATGCAGCATAATACCGGAAAAACCGACTGGAATTTCCCCGATAAGGCTGTGGATGCAGTCTGCATCTTCAAGCTGACTGTCAAAAAACTATCCTGTAAGGAAAATATGCGCTGATACCTTCACAGGCATTTAGAAAAGGAGAGTTGTATTATGAGATATATTTTAGCTTCGGCCTCGCCCCGCAGAAGAGAACTGCTTACACAGGCCGGCCTTTCTTTTGATGTAATCCCTTCCTCTGCGGAGGAAAAGATTACAAAGACAGAGCCCGCTGAGATTGTTATGGAGCTGGCTTCCGGGAAAGCACGGGATGTCCGCACCCGTCTTGACAATACAGAGGATTTTACCATCATCGGCGCGGACACCATCGTCGTTTACCGGGATGAGATTCTAGGAAAACCAAAGGACAAATCTGAAGCGTACGATATGCTTTCTATGCTGGCAGACCGCACCCACCAGGTTTACACCGGTGTCGCACTCATCGAAGTCCGGCAGGGAAGGGAAACTTTTCGTACCTTTTATGAAAAGACGGACGTGACCCTTTACCCTGTTGTCCGGGAAGATCTGCAGGCTTATGTAGAATCCGGGGATCCTTTAGATAAAGCAGGCGCCTACGGCATTCAGGGAGCATTTGCCATCCACATCAAATGTATCTGCGGAGATTACAATAATGTAGTAGGACTTCCCCTCGGCCGGCTTTACCATGAACTGTTCTAGTGTACTGATACCTTTATTTTCAAATAAGCCATTTGACAAAATATAAATGTGCCGGTACACTAGCCTGCCAGTCTCATTTCCTCATATTTTTCCGCTGCATCCTGGATTGCGGCACGCATAATAAACATAAGCTCGTCAATCTGCTCTTTGGTTACAATAAGCGGCGGAATCATACGGTTTACGGAGTCTCCGATTGACGTAATCAGCGCCATGCGTTCAAGACACCCATGCTTTACTTCCGCTGCAATCGGAATATCATACTCACAGCCCACTAAAAGCCCTCTGCCCCTTGCCTCCTTCACATGAGGGAGCTTCGACAGCTGTTTCTTCATATATCTGCCCATCTCACGCGCATTTCTGCTCAAATCCTTTTCTAAGATTTCTGATACCGATGCAAGCGACGCTGCACAGGCAAGCGCATGGCCTCCGTATGTGGAACCATGAGTTCCCGCGCTCAAAGCCTCCGCCACTTCTTTTCTCGCGCAGCATGCCCCGATAGGTAACCCTCCTCCCATCGCTTTTGCCATAGATACGGCATCCGGCTTCACACCATACCCCATATAAGCCATTACTGCACCGGTACGTCCCCATCCGGTCTGTACCTCGTCAAAAAGCAGGAGCAACTCTTTCTCATCACATAATCTTCGAAGACCCTCTATAAATTCCTGTGATGCAGGATGTACCCCTCCCTCTCCCTGTACAGGTTCAATCATAATTGCAATTGTATGCTCTGTCACCTTTGATTCAAAGTCGTCCAGATTATTAAACTCTGCGTAAGAAAAGCCCGGAACCATCGGACCGAATCCCTCTTGAACTGCACTGTCCGGCTGTCCGGTTGCCGACATTCCTCCGAAGGTCCTTCCGTGAAAGCTGTTTTTTGCTGTAACAATGTGATATTTTTCCGGACCATAATGATCCACTCCGTATTTTCTCGCCATCTTAATCATGCATTCATTCGCTTCTGTCCCTGAATTCTGGTAGAAAATTTTATCCATCCCTATTGCATCACATATTTTTTTCGCTAACAATGCCTGTGGAATAGTATAAGGATAGTTAAATGTATGCACAATATCGCCAAGCTGATCCTTAACAGCTTCCTCAACCTGTTTATTCCTGTTCCCCGGACTGTTCACTGCAACTCCCCCGTAAAAATCCAGATATGCATTTCCCTCTTCATCATACAGATACATTCCTTCTGCTCTTTCAGCAATAAAATCATAGCGCTCGTAAGTCTCAACCATGTACTTTTCTGCCATATCCTTAAGCTCCTGAGCTGTAACCTTTGTATCCTTGAGTCTCATAAAAATCTCCTTCCTTTCTCAGTAGTTATAATGTTACTTTGTAAAAATACAGTGTATTCTCACATGAACGAAGCATTCCGCCGTATCCTTTGCAATCTGCCGCAGGACACCTCGAAGACATGAAAAAGGGCACCGCATCCTATGATACAGCGCCCTTGCTTTTAACACGTTAAGTATATACCTTTGTTTTTTTACAGTCAATACCTCTTTTTAATCACCGGTTATTTTATTTACCAATATTTCCTTCCACTCCCAGACCTTATCCGGAATATCATCCTTTTTTTCTCTGTAAAGTGCGGTCATAAAATCTATGGTAAAGGCGGCAAGTATAATGCTTCCGCCTATCTTTCCGGCAAGCAGCGGAATCCTGTCTACAATGCCCACAACCATTTTATGTAAAAAGAGAAACAGTCCCAGAGTATAAAATCCCCAGGCAATCGAACTTTCCAGACATAAAATACCTTTGTAATTAAATGGCTTCTCGTTATAATCCCACCATATTTCACCAAATATCTTCTGCATAAGAAGCGCCGTAAAAAATTCCAGCGTTGTTGCCAAAAACATGCCCATAAAAAATAGGCAGATCGGATTGCTGCTGTACGGCTTAAGTATAAAAAATACTGTCAGCGCACCGACCCCGTAAATCGGGCAGATTGGTCCCCTCGTAAATCCCCTGTTTGTAAGTTTCTTATTGCATATCGACATATAAATGGATTCCACAACCCACCCTAATATACTGTAGGTCAGAAACCATAAGACAACATGATATGCACTCCAACCAAAGACAACCTTATTCCACCACATAATTCTGCTCCTTTAACTGCCGCTTATAGGCAGCCCACATCAACTAGTATCTTCAAGTTACATGGCAACTTAAAACCGTTCTCTGGACGGTTTTGTCCGTATGCTTGGCACAGCATAAAAATCGGGGTGTTATACGGAACACCCCAATCGTTGCACCTATTAGTTATACTTGCGCTTTCTAGCAGCTTCAGACTTTTTCTTACGTCTTACACTCGGCTTTTCGTAATGCTCTCTTTTACGAATTTCCTGCTGGATACCAGCCTTTGCACAGTTTCTTTTGAATCTGCGTAAAGCGCTATCTAACGTCTCGTTTTCTTTAACGATTACATTTGACATACTCTCACACCTAACCTCCCCCCAGTCCTATATTGTGCACTATACGACTGTTCGGGTATATTTATTGCACTACATACGATTATAACACATATTCAGCCTACGTCAATATTTTTTTTGTATTTTACCGAACTCAGACAAAACTTCGTCATTGTTCACAGGAAATATCAGTTCGTTAAACACAAAACCGACTCTTCACTGCCGCCGGCTGCTAGCCTTCTACCTGGCTTTTCAAAACCTCTTTGGCACACTGTATGGCATCATCTATCCCTTCCGGATTTTTTCCGCCGGCCTGCGCCATATTCGGACGTCCGCCTCCGCCTCCGCCGACCAGTCCTGCAATTTCTTTAATGAGATTCCCGGCGTGAGCGCCCTTTTCAACTGCTCCCTTTGTCGCTGCAGCCATCAGGTTCACTTTACCGCCTGCAGCGGACGCAAGCATCACAACACCCTCTCCAAGCTTTTCCTTCAGCTGGTCTCCCAGCTCGCGGAGTCCGTTCATGTCCACGCCTTCTACCTTCGCACCGATAAATTTCACACCGCCGATCTCTAGAATCTGGTCTGTGACATCCCCCATAGCATCCTGGGCAAGCCTGCTTTTTAAGCTCTCAACCTCACCGGCAAGCGCCTTGTTTTCAGCGAGCAGATGTCTGACCTTATCAGGCAGGGCATCCGGCGCTGCTTTTACAAGCTTCGCTGTCTCAAGGAGTGTCTCTTCAAGTGCATCGTAATATTTCAGAAGGCCTTTGGAGGTCAATGCTTCGATTCTCCTGACTCCTGCCGCCACACCCGTCTCAGATATAATCTTCAGCGCGGTAATAACCCCTGTATTCTCCACATGTGTACCGCCGCAGAATTCCTTCGAAAACTCTCCCATGCTGACTACACGCACAATATCTCCGTACTTCTCGCCGAAGAGAGCCGCTGCCCCGGTCTTTCTTGCTTCCTCAATCGGCATATTTTCTGCCTTTACCGGAAGTGCCTTCCTAATATTTTCATTAACAATCTCTTCTACCTTTCTGATCTCTTCTCTGCTTAACGCTGAAAAATGAGTAAAATCAAACCGAAGTCTGTCCGCATTCACAGAGGAGCCTGCCTGCTCTACGTGTGAGCCTAAGACCAGCCGCAGCGCCTTCTGAAGCAGATGCGTTGCACTGTGGTTTCTTGCAGATAACTCACGGTTCGTGACATCTACCACGAGTTCTGCCCTTGTCCCGGACTGAATCATCCCCTTTACCACATATCCCACATGGCCGATCTTACCGCCTAGAAGCTTTACCACGTCTTCTACCTGGAACACTCCATCCGTTGTCCGGATAATTCCCTTATCCGCCTCCTGGCCGCCGCTGGCCGCATAAAACGGAGTCTTCTCTACAAATACCGTTCCTCTTTCTCCGTCAGAAAGTGCATCTGCAAGCTCACTCTCCGTTGTCAGTACGGTTATCTCTGATTCAAACGACAGATTATCATATCCTACAAACTCTGTCGTAACAGACGGATCGATAGACTCATACACGGTCACATCCGCACCCATGTAATTCGTCTCTCCGAAAGTTCCCTGAGCCTTTTTCTTCTGCTCCTCGGCCGCTTTCTTAAAGCCCTCCTCATCAATACTGAGTCCTTTTTCCTCCAGGATTTCCCTTGTCAGATCTACCGGGAATCCATACGTATCATATAATTTGAAAGCATCCTTTCCGGACAGCACCTTTTCTTTGTTTTTCTCCATCTCTGCTTCCATACCGGCAAGAATCGAAAGTCCCTGATCAATCGTCTTATTGAACTGCTCCTCTTCCTTCGCAATAACCTTAAAGATAAATTCCTTTTTCTCCTCCAGCTCCGGATAACCATCCTTAGAGCCCTCAATAACGGTTTTCGCAAGCTCTGTCAAAAATTCTCCTTCGATACCGAGAAGTCTCCCGTGACGGCATGAACGTCTTAAAAGTCTTCGAAGCACATAGCCCCGTCCGCTGTTGGATGGCATAATACCATCCGAGATCATGAATGTAACCGAACGGATATGATCCGTAATCACACGTATTGACACATCCGTGTCATATTCCTTTCCATACTCTGTCTGCGCCAGTCTGCATACATGCTGACGAAGTGCAAGAAGAGTGTCCACGTCAAACATGGAATCCACATCCTGCACAATACATGCCAGACGCTCCAGTCCCATACCGGTATCAATATTTTTCTGCTCAAGCTCCGTATAATGATTATTTCCGTCATTATCAAACTGTGTAAACACGTTATTCCAGATTTCCATATAGCGGTCACAGTCACAGCCCACCGTACAGTCCGGCTTCCCGCAGCCGTATTTTTCCCCGCGGTCATAATAAACTTCTGAGCAGGGGCCGCAGGGACCGGAGCCGTGCTCCCAGAAGTTATCCTCCTTTCCGAAACGGAAAATTCTCTCTGGCGCGATTCCGATCTCTTTATTCCAAATCTCCCAGGCTTCCTCATCCTCCACATAAACCGACGGATAGAGCCGGTCCGCATCAAGCCCTACCACCTCTGTTAAAAATTCCCAGGTCCAGTGGATAGACTCTCTCTTAAAATAATCTCCGAATGAAAAATTCCCCAGCATTTCAAAAAAGGTCCCGTGACGGGCTGTCTTTCCTACATTCTCAATATCTCCTGTACGGATACACTTCTGACAGGTTGTAACACGCTTTTTCGGTGGAATCTCCTGTCCCGTAAAGTATGGTTTTAACGGTGCCATACCGGAATTGATAAGAAGCAGGCTCTTATCATTATGGGGCACCAGTGAAAAGCTCTTCATTGCCAGATGTTCCTTGCTCTCAAAAAATTCCAGGAACATTCTCCTTAATTCATTTACTCCGTATTTCTGCATGTTCTCCTCCTACTAATCTCAGACTAATTTCTAATTATAATGACATGCCCGCCGTTTGTCAACGACGGGCATGTTTATGTCTATTCCAGCTCAATCTCCTCCAATTCCTTCGGCGGAATCGGCAGGGTCGAAGCCTTTACAAAATCCTTAATCTTCTTCTGAGCCTTTGGTACCGGAATATTTGTCCCGGCGCCTGCCACGCAGCCTCCCGGACAGCCCATTCCTTCTATCAGGCAGCCGTTCATCTTACCTGCTTTCGCTAAAGCCAATACCTTCTTACATTCTGCAAGCCCTTCTGCATGCTCAATATTTACTTCCGTGCCCGGATAGTATTCCTTGATACACTTCTCGATTGCATCGGCAACACCACCCGCTACCGCGTAGCCGCGTCCGGCGCCTGTCGCATTATGGAAGGAAGATTCCGCTTCGTATTTGGTAAGGTCAATATCCTTTGCGTCAAACATTGCCTGCAGTTCCTCAAAGGTAATAACGAAATCCACGTCACTTCTTACAGTTCTCCGCATCGCCTCCAGCTTCTTCGCCGCACAAGGACCGATGAACACCACCTTTGCATCCGGATGCACCTTTTTAATCGTACGCGCAGTGGCAACCATAGGCGTCAGCTCCTGGGATACCTGATCTACCAGATCCGGGAAATAGATCTTCGCCAGCATCGCCCAGGACGGACAGCAGGAAGTAAGCAGGAATGGAAGCTCCCCTGTAGTCACCTTCTCCACATAGTGATGAGCCTCTGCAACCGCACCGATATCTGCCCCCAGCGCAACCTCATAAAATTCTGAGAAACCAAGCTCCTCAAGTGCTGCCTTTAAGTTTCTAGGTGTAATGTTGTCTCCGAACTGCCCTGCATATGCCGGCGCAATCTCCGCAATAATCTTGTCCCCATCCGTCAAGGCACGGGCAAGCTGGAATATCTGCGACTTATCGGAAATCGCTCCAAACGGACAATTTACCATACACATACCGCAGGATACACATTTATCATTATTAATCTTCGCACGTCCCTGCGCATCCGACTCTATCGCTCCCACTCCGCACGCCTGCCGGCACGGACGCTCCTTTTTCGCAATTGCATCATATGGACATGCAGATTTACATTTACCGCACTTAATGCATTTCTCCTGGTCAATGTAGGATTTTCCGTTTACGAATGAGATAGCATCCTTCGGACATACCTCCATGCAGGGATGCGCAAGACAGCCTTTACACATATTGCTGACCTCGTAGCCCTTTTCTTCACAGGCCATACACGCAGAAGGAATTACCTGCATAAGAGGCGGCTCGTAATATTTATCTGAAATGTTGCTCGCTTCCACACCGGCAGTCAGGTGCACAGGCTTATCCTCCGGGCGAAGCGAAAGTCCCATTGCCAGTCTGAGCCGCTCTCTTACAATTGCACGGGCACGGTACACGCTGTCACGATATTTTGTCTCGTCATTCACCATCTTATAAGGGATCGCTTCCATATCATTATTCAAAGTCTCTGCATTTCCCTTAAAGCCGAGTCTTGCAACCTCTTCAAATACTTGTCTGCGAATTTTTCTGACTGTAGTGTCAAGTCCTCGTATCATAACACATATCCTCCTGTTATTTTATTCTCGTTTATTTTACTCGATTCTTTTTGGCTTTACAAGATACTTGGCGGACAAAATCGTGTTCTATTTTTCGTTCAATTTGCCTATTGCTTCCTCTTTCTCCATTTTAAGCGCCTTTTCACGGTACTCACCTGCATTTTTTCCATAGCTTGTGTTCATGGTAATCTCAAAGCCCAGCTCATCAGGACTGTCAAGCCGCTCAAGAATTTCCTTCTTTACATTATTTGTCTCGGTCAGATTAAGTGTCGCAAGCACACCGTCGACCACCCGTCTGAATATCTGAATCGGCATACCGACACCCATCTCTCCGTCCGTACACTGTGTACTGGCTCTTGCACCGCAGCACATAAGCGAAAAATTAATATCATTATTCATAAACGGTTTTGCACAGAGATCGGAACACATCGCCTGATTTCCGACCGTTGTCAGATGACGTGCAACTCCATATTCGTAGGAGTAGCCCTGGATAATACGCATCATCTGTTTTGCATTTCCTAATATGATAACCACGTCTGCGTCTTCCGTCTCCTCAAGTGGCGAAGCCTTCACTCCATAAACCTTGTGCTTGATATGCTGCATGCCTTCATTGACAGATCTCGCCACAGCATGACTTGAATATAAGCCGCAGTGCTCATAGAGTCTGCCGGATTTTGTTGTCTCCGGTTCTACGAGCACGCCAATGGACTGTGCTCCTCCAAGACAGCTGAAATTCTCTCCTGTCACCTTTAAAGACTCTCCTCTGCTTGCTTTATTCACAAATCCGCAGAAGGTTCTTTTCTCCTTAAGTGCTTCGGCCTTACTTTCCTCAAATTCCTGTCTGTACGCAAGAAACTCAATTCCTACAATATGACGCTCTAATCCAAGCGCTTTTACCAAACGTTTTACTCTTATATCTTCCATATTTTTTCCTCTCTTCTATCTCTATTCATTACTTTAAGCTGCCAATATCTTCTTAATACAAGTGACACGCGGCAAAACGGCCCGGAGCTGCCTCCGACAGGCCCGGCTCTTCAATCCTGCATCTTTCCTGCGCATGCCGGCATCTCGTATGAAAACGGCAGCCCTTCGGAATATCTGAGCCTTCCGGAATACTTCCCTCCAGATATATCCGCTTCTTCTTCTCCCACGGATTCGTGATCGGAACTGCCGATAAAAGAGCCTGCGTATAAGGATGCAGAGGCTCCCTGCACAGCTCATATGCATTTCCTGTCTCCACAAATCTTCCCAGGTACATGACCGCAATCTTGTCACAAAAATGCTTTACGACTCCGATATTATGGGATATGAACAGGTACGTCAGAGACATATTCTCCTTTAAATCCAGCATAAGATTTAAAATCTGTGACTGTACCGACACATCAAGCGCTACTGTAGGTTCGTCGCACACAATAAATTCCGGTCCTACTGCCAGCGCTCTCGCTATTCCGATTCTCTGCCGCTGTCCTCCGGAAAACTCATGAGGGAAACGGTACAGCGCCGATTCCTCCAGTCCGCAGAGACTAAGAATATGAGCACAGTAATCTTTTACACTGCCTTTGTCTGTTACTTTATGTTTTACAACTCCTTCTGAAAGTACCTTAAGTATATTCTGCCGGGGATCAAGCGCCGAATAGGAATCCTGAAATATCATCTGAATCTCTTTTCGCGTCTTCAAAAGTTCCTTTTTCCCTATTTCCTGTCTGCCCTCTACATCAAACAAAATCTTATCTTTATACCTTACACTTCCTCCCGATGGTTCTGTCAGCTTCAAAATTGTACGGCCCATTGTAGATTTCCCACAGCCCGACTCCCCGATCACACCCATGATACTTCCTTTTTCCACTGAAAAGCTTACATCGTCTACTGCCTTCAGCATACGCTTTCCTCCGATAATCTGAGTCCCCTTAACCGGAAAATATTTCTTAAGACCGGAAACTTTAAGAAGTGTACTTTGTTCCTCCACTTTTTATTTCCCCCCTTTCGTCCGACATGGTTATAAATCTACCGTTGAAATTCTCCGGCCTTGCTCTTAATAATCCTTTTGTATATGGATGCTCCGGATTCCGAAAAAATTCCTCTGCTTCTTTTTTTTCTACCCGCCTCCCATTGTACATCACCATAACCTCGTCTGCCATCTCTGCCACAACTCCCATATCGTGCGTGATAAGAAGCACTGCACTTCCCGTATCTTCCGACAGTTCCTTTAGCAGCTTCAAAATTTCTGCCTGCGTACTTACATCAAGTGCAGTAGTCGGCTCATCCGCAATAATGATATCCGGCTTCAGCGCAAATGCCATCGCAATTACAATCCTCTGACACATCCCCCCTGAAAGCTCAAAAGGATATTTCTTTAAAATAAGCTCCGGATTGGGAATATGTAGCCTTCCAAGAAGCTCCGTAATCTCCTGCTTTACATTTTCTGCAGCCTTCCTGTGCAGTTTATATAATTCTGCAATCTGTCTATACACCGTATAGGATGGATTCAGTGCCGTCATCGGATCCTGGAAGATCATGGATATCTGTTTCCCCCTAATACTCTGCATTTCCTTTTCTTTCACCGCAAGAATATTTCGTCCTTCAAAAAGGATCTGTCCGCCGTCTACCGACGCGTTCGTCTCTAAAATCCTCATTATAGACAGCGCCGTCACACTCTTTCCACTTCCTGATTCCCCGACTATCGCAAGACATTTTCCCTTTTGTAAAGAGAATGATAAATCATTTACCGCATGTACACGCCCGCAGGCCACCTTAAATGACACTGACAGGTTTTTTATTTTAAGTAATTCCATAACTGCCTCTCTTATCCGCGCACCTTAGGGTCCAGCGCATCTCTAAGTCCTTCTCCCACAAAATTTATTGCCAGTACCGTCAATGCCACCATAATTCCAGGCGGCACCCACATCCACCAGTTATTTGCCAGTACTGACATGCTCTGTGCATCCGAAAGCATATTTCCCCAGCTTGCAAGCGGCGGCTGGACCCCAAGCCCCAAGAAGCTTAACGACGCTTCAAGAATAATTCCCTGCGCCACCGATAACGTCGATGAGACAAGTACCGGCGACATCACATTCGGCAGCAGATGTTTTATCATAATCTCTCCTGAAGACATCCCCATCGCCTTTGCCGCAGCAATATAGTCATTTTCCTTAAGCTCCATCACCTCTGTTCTTACGATTCGAAAAAGCTTCGGCCACATCAGAAATCCGATCACAAATACAAGCTTAAAGGTACCCGGACCAATTACAGCTACAACCGACATGGCAATCACAAAGAACGGAAAACACATAATTGCATCTGCAATCCTTGAAAAAATCATATCTAAAATACCGCTGTAATATCCCGCTGCGATTCCTAGAAGCGTACCAAGAAACAGCTGTATCAGCATGGCGCTGATACCCACCAGAATAGATACCCGTCCTCCGTAAAGAATGCGTGTAAATACATCTCTTCCCACACTGTCTGTTCCCAGAATATGAAGGCTTCCCGGCGCCTTCCTTACGTTCATTAAATCTGTCGTATCAAATCCATAAGATGCCAGTACCGGAGCCAAAACTGACACTGCCGCCAGAAGAAACAAGATTACAGCGCTGATAACCGCCGTTTTATTGTGAATAAATTTGTACAAGGCAATATGCTCTGATTTTTCTAATGGTTTATTTTGATCTTTTTTCATACTGTTCCTGCTTCCTTCCTGAACACACTGATACGTGGATTTGCAACCGCACACAGCACATCTGCAAGCAGATTCATTCCGACGATAATAACTGCCATAAAGATTGTAACTCCCATAATAACCGGATAATCCTGTGACAGAATCGCATCATAATTAAGTCTTCCAATCCCCGGCCATACAAACACAGTTTCCGTCAAAACTGCTCCCGATAAAAGACTTGGAAACTGCATGGCAAATAAGGTAATTACTGCTGTCCACGCATTGCGAAAGCCGTGGACCCATATCAATCTGCCGGCTTTCATGCCTTTAGCCTTTGCCATCCGCATATAATCCTGCGTAAAAATATCTGACATGGAGGCCCTGATATACCGCATCATAGAGGCTGACTGTACAATGGTCAATATCCCTACCGGCAGCACCATATGTACTAACGTATCTTTTATTCGTTCCAATCCCACATAGCTGCTTCCGGATGTTACGATTCCGCTCGGAGGCAGCAGCCCTAAATCAAAGCTTAGAATCTTAATCAAAAGAAGAGCGCTGAAAAATGTCGGCACCGACACCATAACAAAAGAAATAAGCGTTATCACATGATCAAAAATACTCTTCCGCTTATAGGCTGTATAGACACCCGCTGCCGCCGCTATAAACGAACTTAATACAAATGCAGTCCCCGACAGCAGCAATGTGTTTTTCATACGTCCCAGAATAAGCTCTGCCACCGGCAGCTTATATTGTAAGGAATATCCCAAATCAAGTTTTAAGGTACGTCCCAGCCATTTTACATACTGTTCCGGCAGGGGCGCATTATATCCCAGCTCTTCCATCCTCTTTTCAATATAGTCAGGATCCGTATCGGCAGATACCATTCCTACAAAGGGATTTCCCGGCTGCATTCGAATCAGCACGAAAATCACAATTGACACAATAACAAGTATCACCACTGAAATACCGATTCGTTTTAATAGATATTTCCACATTTTTTTCTCCTGTATCTGTATATAACACTGAGGCCTCTGCATAACGCAGCAGCCTCAGATATACATTAAGATATATTTTATGTTTTTTATTTCTGCGGAACAGTCCAGTTATACACATTATAGAATACATTAAATGTATACGGCGAAAATCCTTCTGTTCCTTCTGGGTATGCATATGCATTGTCCTGTACGTACAGGAAGATCATCGGAGCCTCCTCACTGATAACCGCGGCAGCGTCATTGTATGCGGTCTTCCGTTCATCCTGATCAAGTGTTGCATTTGCCTGGTCTATCAGCTTATCGACCTCCTCATTTTTAAAGCTGTCAAAGTTCCAGCTTGGAACTCCCGGTTCATCCTGTGCAGAGGAAGAATGCCACCAGGATTTAATATCCGGGTCAAGTCCGAACTGGCAGTTCAGTGTATAGAAATCAAAATCATGATTGAAAATTGCTTCTGTGGCCAGCGCCTGATATTCAAAGGTTTTAAGCTCAACATTCACTCCGATCTCCTTAAAGCTCTGCTGGACCACAAGAGCTACCTGTTCCGTAATCTGAGAATCAGAAGGTATTTTATAGGTAAAGGACAGCTTCACTCCGTCCGCATTTTCAGCAATCCCGTCACCGTCTCTGTCCTCATACCCGGATTCTTTCAAGAGCGCCTTTGCCTTTTCCGGATCATAGGAACGTACCGTAAGCTTGCTCTCATCTGCCTTTGCCCAGCCGGCTGGTAAAAACGGCGCCTCTACTGTAACACCCTTTCCTTCAAGAATACTTTCCACAATCTGCTCTCTGTTTATCGCATAAATCAGAGCCTCTCTTAAATTCTTATCCTGGAATACTTCTTTTCTCATATTAATTCCGATGTACCTGTATACGTTATTCGGGAAATTCACTACTTCTACTCCCAGCGTATCCGTAAGTGTTGTAAGGTCATCAGAGGTAAGATCCCTTACACTGACAATATCAATCGTACCGTTTTGATATTCAGCTAGAATACTGTCCGGTGAAACAATCTTAATTACAAATTTTTCTGTCTTCGGCCTGCCCAAAAAGAAATCCTCGTTTGCAGTCATGTTAATATGCTGGCCTTCTACGTATTCGTCTACCTTATATGGTCCGCAGCCGACCGGCTTTTTAAATAACTCCGCCTGATTTTCAAATTCTGCTACCGGAATGCTGCCCCAGATATGCTCTGGAATAATTCCTCTTGTCACAATATCCGCAAATGCCGGTGCATACACTTGATCAAACGTAAACTCAATTGTGTGTTCGTCAATTATCTTGATTCCCTCTGCTTTTTCAGCATTTCCTTCATGCTTATCCTTTGCTCCGGTAATAGAAGAGACCTTCTCATAAGAAGTTCCCGTAAAGCTTCCGTCAAAAATACTTTCAAATGTAAACGCTACATCCTCTGCCGTAACCGGTTCCCCGTCATGCCACTTCGCTTCCTTCTGCAGATGAAATGTCATTTTCAAATTATCCTCTGAAACTTCATAAGACTCTGCCAGGTACGGCTGAAAGTCTCCCGTATCTGTAATCTCCAGCAATGACGGATAGATAATCTTATTAATATCCTGATCCGTTGTCTTTGTAGCAACCAGCGGATTAAAAATCCCCGGCACATTATCTGCTATACCGCAGACAATCGTATCTTTCTTCGCAGCGCCGCTTTCTCCCGCCGTCTCTCCTTCCTTTGTTTCCCCGCTTTTTCCGCATCCTGCAAGTCCGCACACCATCGCAGCACACAATAATATGCCGATTAGTTTTCTTTTCATGCTGTTTCCTCCTTATTGTAAAAATGTACAAATTTGCAGTATCATTTTAACTCTCTCATTTTCTTTTGTCTAATAGATATTACATATGTAATTATTTGATTATTCTATAAGACAAATAAAACCTATGTGCTATATAGACAAAACGGTGGCAATCCGTTCCTTCTGCTGAGATTCCACCGCTTCCGTTTTAAATTCTTATGCTTAGTTATCTTTTTATTTTATTATTTTTCAGTATTTTTTTCGATCAGCCTGACAATAACAACTACCGCCCCGTAAAGCACCCCGCTGATCATCCATATAAACTTACTTGATCCCGGATGTCCGTTTCCATCCGGACCGTAAGTATACCAGAAGAATACGGCGGTAATCATCAGCCAATAAACTGCGCTGACAGGACCAAGAACATGCTTTTTCTTTTTCTTTGCCTGTGTATAATCTCCCTCCTGCAGAAGTTTATCCATGGCCCCCCAAATCACGCCTCCATACACAAACGCTATACAGCCGATTCCTACAATCAACAGAAGCAGGCACAGAGCAATTACTCCCAGAACATCATTATCTGTACACGCAGCAGCAAACAACGGTATAACCGATAAGATACAAAGCACTGTCCCCTTAATATTCAGACTGGAATATGTGCTCTGGAAATGCTTTTTTCTGTCCTGTACCATCCCGGTTACTCCATACTCTGTCTCAAATACTTCTTTATTCAGATATTCAAACTCCTTTACCTTCGCATCACAGGAAAGAAATAGTACGATTCCTGCCGTTACCAGCGCCAGCAGAATGCATATTCCCATTCCTCCCGCCACATTTTCCGAGATTCTCAGTATCGAATATTCACTGAACATGCCTAAAAGCAAAAGACAAATCGGTGAGATGATGCATAGAAAGGTTCCTGCCGCTATTTTGGGCGCCGACTCTCTGCACAGCCTTAAGTATTCCGAAGCTTCTTCCATTGATACACGCCGTATCGGGATCATATTATCGGAGGAATACGCTTCTTCTGCGTATTCACGCTCCTCTATCTCTTCTTTTAATAAATAGTCTGTCGATACCTCAAATATTCTGCTCAGCTGAATTACTCTATCTAAATCTGGTATAGACTGTGCACCTTCCCACTTTGAAACAGATTGTCTTGTTACGCCAAGCTGATTTGCCAGTTCCTCCTGTGACCAGCCTGCTTTTTTGCGGAGAGCCACTATCTTATCTGCTAATATCATATTTTTACCTCCTGTACTGTCTTAATTCTGTAATCAACCTTATCATAATTACAGGTTGCAGTCCAGAAAGTACACTGTCAAATCTGTCAACCGGCAGTTGCCAGAGCGTTAATTTCAATCATTTTACAGCCATTCTGCCGCCCAGCCCGCAAGTACCTTTTCGGAGACATTTGCGGCAAAGCATTTTCCCTTCATTACCTTTGCTCCCGGAACCAAAGTCTGCATATTCTTTCCGGAATTCCCAATCGGACTTCCACCGGACGTGGCAAAAGGAATAATCGTCTTTCCGTCAAAATCATAGGCCTCCATAAAGGTATCAACAATAGACGGCTCCCTGTACCACCACACCGGGAATCCGACAAAAACAACCTCGTACTGTCCCATATCCTCTACCCTGGAGCTGATCGCAGGACGGCATCCTCTGTCGTTCATCTCAACCGAACTTCTGCTTTTTCTGTCCTGCCAGTCAAGATCAGCATCCGTATACGGAATCTCCGGTTTAATTTCAAACAGATCTGCCCCTATCGCTTCTGCCAGGCTTTCTGCAACCCCTTCTGTCACTTTGCTTGCACTGAAATACGCCACTAATGCTTTGCTCATTGTTAAAATCCTCCTATACTTTCCAATGTTTTCGTTGACTTTCAAATTTAAACTTTATATAATAAGTTTACATTAATCATATAACTTTAAGTAAACTTTAAGTCAAGAGCTATATAAAACTTTTTTATAAAATTCTACAGATTCACATATAAAACTTACTGAGGTAATTGATTATGTTATATACAGTTGGTGAAATGGCAAAGGTTTCGGGTATCCCGGCTTCCACTCTGCGCTATTATGACAAGGAAGGACTGCTCCCGTTTGTAGAACGTTCCAGCGGCGGAATCCGGATGTTTACCGACAAGGATTATGAATGGCTGAAAGTTATCGAATGTCTAAAGCAATCCGGTTTATCCATCAAAGAAATCAAAAAATTTATCGACATGGCTATAAAAGGCGACAAGGCTTCTCTTATAAACCGGCTTACACTGTTCCAGAGCCGTAGAGATGCCGTCAAAAAGCAGATCGAAAAAATGCAGGAAACACTTAACCTTCTGGAATTCAAATGCTGGTATTATGAACAGGCCGTACAGGATGGTACAGAAGAAAAAGTCCGTTCCCTGTCCCCTGACGAAATCCCTAAGTTATATAGAGACATAAAACTGAAAATGAAAACACAAAAATAAAGGCTTTCGGCCGCCTCCATACCTTCTGGTACACATCCTGCCGAAAGCCTTTTTTCTACATGCCTGCAAGCCGCACAGATATACTTGAGATCCACCCTTTTCCTGCACCTCTACAAAAGGAATATATCATTCTGCCTGCAGACTTCACGCATCTCCTGGGGCCAGATACTTGCCTGCACCTCTCCTACATGTGCCCGGTTCAAAAGCAGCATGCAGAGTCTGGACTGTCCGATACCGCCGCCGATGGTAAGCGGAAGCTGTCCCTCAAGAAGCATCCTGTGGTATGGCAGTTCTCTTCTATCCTCACAGCCGGCCTTTTTAAGCTGCTCATCTAAGGACTTCTCATCTACACGAATCCCCATGCTGGATATCTCCAGAGCACAGTTAAGCGGTTCATGCCAAAATAAAATATCTCCATTCAAGCTCCAGTCATCATAATCCGGCGCACGTCCGTCATGAGGAATTCCGCTTCTAAGCTTATCCCCAATCTGCATCAAAAATACACAGCCAAGCTCCTTTGTGATCAGATTTTCCCTCTCTTTAGGCGTCCTGCCCGGATATCTGTCCTCCAGCTCCTGGGAAGTAATAAAGGTAATTTCCCCCGGAAGATGCTTCACTGCATTGGGATATCTGTACCACACCTCATGCTGCATATGCTTGATGATCTTAAAAATCGTACGCACGGTCTCCTCAAGCTTTTCTACGGTGCGCTCCTCTCTCGTAATTACCTTCTCCCAGTCCCACTGATCTACATAACAGGAGTGCAGATTATCAAGCTCTTCATCTCGGCGGATCGCATTCATGTTCGTATATAATCCTTCACCTGGTTTGAATTTATACTCATGAAGAGCCATGCGCTTCCATTTTGCAAGAGAGTGCACCACCTCTATGGTCTCCTCTGGAACTGCCGCAATATCAAACTGAACCGGACGTTCTACCCCGTTCAGATTGTCATTCAGGCCGCTGCTCTTTTCCACAAAAAGCGGAGCAGAGATCCTCTCCAGATTCATTTCCTTTCCGAATTCCTTCTGAAATGTGTCACGAATATACTTAATCGCTTCTTGTGTTTCCCGCACACTCAGATGCGGATCATAGTTTTTGGGTATCACAAGACTCATCCTTTACATCTCCTCCTTCAAAAGCTTCTGTGCATAATAGACAGACTGCATCGCATCCTTGCCATAAAAATCTGCTCCTATCATATCTGCATATTCTTGATTCAAAACCGCTCCTCCTACCATAACTTTACAATCGGGTCTTTTCTTTCTAAGCAGTTTTATCGTCTCCTCCATGCTGACAACTGTTGTGGTCATAAGTGCGCTTAAACCTGCCAGCTTTACATCCTCTTCGATTACTTTTTCCACAATCGTTTCCGGATCCACATCCTTTCCCAGATCAATCACATCAAAGCTGTAATTTTCAAGAAGCACCTTTACAATGTTTTTCCCAATATCATGTATATCACCTTTTACTGTGGCAAGAACTATTTTTTCCTTTTTCTGCTGTGTGTCTCCGTACTTTGCCAGCTCATCCTTCAGTACTGCAAATGCAAGCTTCGCCGCATCTGCGCTCATTAAAAGCTGGGGAAGAAATACAGTCCCTTTCTCAAAGCCCTTTCCTACTGTATCAAGAGCCGGTATCATCTGCTCATTGATAATCTCCAGAGGCGCCTGTATCTTCACCAGTTCATATGCCGCGTAGCGGGCCTCCTCCTTAAGCCCCTTTTCAATAGCTGACTTAAGTGTTATCTCTGCCTGTTTTCCCGACACGAAAGCTGCCGCCTGATTTCCATATTTTTCAATGTATCTTTCACAGTTGGCATCGTAATCCATCAACGCGCAGAAGGAATAATAAGAGCGCATCATATCCTCAGACATGGGATTGATAATCCCGGCGCTTAAGCCTGCCTGCATCGCCATCGTATAGAAATTAGAATTTACCGCCGGACGATAAGGCAGTCCAAAGGAAATATTCGACACGCCAAGTACAGTACATACCCCATATCTCTCCCGAACAAGCCGGAGTGCATCAAGAGTTGTCCCCGCTCCTTTGGGATCCGAGCTTATGGTCATGGCAAGTACATCTATCACGATATCCTTTTTCTGAATGCCATACTTTTCTGCCTCTTTTATAATCCTTCCTGCAATCTCGGCGCGGCCTTCAGCTGTATCGGGGATTCCAGCCTCATCAAGCGTCAGCCCTACAACAACACCTCCGTATCTCTGAATCAGAGGAAATACAGCATCCATAGATTCCTGCTTGCCGTTTACTGAATTTACCATAGGCTTCCCATTATAAACACGCATGGCCGCCTCCAGCGCCTTCACATCCACGGTATCAATCTGCAGCGGCAGACTGGATACACTCTGAAGCTCCGTTACAACCTCCTGCATAAGCTTTGGTTCATCAATATCTGGAAGTCCCACATTTACATCCAAAATATGTGCTCCTGCATCCTGTTGTGAGATACCCTCCCGCAGAATGTAGTCGATATCATGATTCTTTAAGGCCTCTTTAAATTTCTTCTTCCCGGTAGGATTAATCCGCTCTCCGATAATCCGAGGCTCTTCTCCGAGGAACACCGCCTTCCCGTAAGAAGACACAATCGTGTGCTCCTTTGGCGGCATACATCTCTTGTCAAGGTTTTTAAGCTCTTTTGTCTTTCGGACCAATGCACGGATATAATCCGGTGATGTTCCACAGCAGCCGCCTGCCAAAGACGCGCCAAGCTCTACAATCTTCCGCATAATTTCTCCGAATTCCTCCGGCAGAACATCATAATAAACCTCGCCGCCACGCTGCTTCGGAAGCCCTGCATTAGGCTTTACGATAACCGGAACCGAAGTATACTTCATGATTTCCTTAAGAATCGGAATCATCTGCTCCGGTCCCAGACCGCAGTTAATTCCTAAAGCATCTACCCTCAGTCCCTCCAGCAATGCAACAACAGACGCCACATCGCCTCCAGTCAAAAGCTTTCCTTTCTCGTCAAAAATCATCGTAGCAAATACCGGAAGCTTCGTATTTTCCTTTGCTGCAAGGACAGCTGCCTTCACCTCATAAGTATCACTCATCGTCTCAATATGTATCAAGTCGGCTCCTGCCTCTTCCCCGTACTGCACGACCTCCCGGAAAGCCTCGTAAGCCTCCTCAAAGCTTAAATCTCCCATAGGCTTCAACAGCTTCCCTGTAGGTCCGACATCCAGTCCCGCATAAACCTCTCTGCCGTCATGAACGCCCAGCCAGGCGCCTTCCTTTACATTGACAACCGCAGCCGCCACGATATCCTCCAGCTCGTATTCTGTACTGTGGAATTTCAGAGCATTAGCTCCAAAGGTATTTGTGAGCACAATATCGCTCCCCGCCTCAAAATACTGCCTGTGGATGTCCACCATCTCTTCTGTGTGCGTCAGATTCCATATTTCCGGAAGCTCCCCCGGCCTCATGCCCTTCTCCTGAAGGAGAGTTCCGGTGCCGCCGTCAAAATATATCAGTTCCTTTCCAAGTCGTTCTAGTATCATTTGTTCCGCTCCTTTTGCTGCTTTTCATCTACGATATCTGCAATCTGTCTTATCACAGGTCTCACATCCCTTCTTATGACAAGGGACAGCCTCTTTACTAAGCCCGATAACTGCAGTCACCGATTTTGTCGGCGTCAGCATACTGCTGTCTGTCATGGTAAGACCGATTTTTTTTGCACTGTCAAGCATCCGCAGGATTTCTCCCTGATGCACAATATCAAAATCTCCGTAGCCCGGACTGAATCTCGGTCTCAGGTAATACCCTTCCTGCCTCTGACTTTCCGCAAGCCCCTTCTGCCAGTTATCCAGGTATTCCTCTAAAAATGCAGCAGCACATGCCTGCATGACAACACTTCTTGACATTTGTGTAACCGAATACCTCTTCATCAGAAGGTCTGCTTCCACCCCAAGCGTTGCACCAAGCATAACAGCACGTTCACAGCCTTTCATATTCCTTGACAGACTTCTGCTTCTGATTTCCAGCCCTCCGATTTCTACCCGCTCCTCTCCAAATGTCTGTAACTCAAATATGCGATAGATGATACGCGGCCCGGCCGCCTGTTCAAGCTCTGTAAAAACCTCCTGAACAAGCGCCCTTGTCTTATCATCTACCGCATGTCTTCCATATCCCAGATAACGAACTGCCTCTTTTGTCCTTTCATCCATAGCTGTCATTTGTCCTTCATAACCCCTAACCGGCCAGACATCCATCCCATTTGCCCGCCGTCACGGCAGCCCTTCGTCCGGCTTAGTATATTGTATCCTTCACAATCTCCGACAGATTCCTCATAATAGCCTCGGCAATCTCCGGCTTATTCATCGAATATACATGAATATGATTGATTCCATTTGCAATCAGATCAATAATCTGATCCGTTGCGTAGGCAATGCCCGCCTGCTTCATCGCCTCCGGCTCCTCCCCAAAACGGTCCAGAATCGCGACAAACCGCTGCGGAAGTGCTGCGCCGGAAAGCTTCAGCGTACGCTTCATGTTCTTTGCATTCGTGATCGGCATAATACCCGGAAGTACCGGAATCATAATCCCCTGCTCCCGGATCCGGTACAAGAAATTATAAAAAATATTATTGTCGAAAAACATCTGAGTCGTAATAAAATCCAGTCCGCAGTCTACCTTATGCTTCAAATGCATTATATCATCTTTTTTATGTTCCGTCTCCACATGGCCTTCCGGATAGCATGCTCCTCCGATACAAAAGCCGCCCTGTGTTTTAATATCCTCCACTAATTCACTTGCATATCTGTACTGATTCGGAAGAGGGAACTCATTACCTCCCGGAATATCTCCCCGGAGAGCAAGGACATTCTCAATTTTTTTTGCCTTAAGCTCCTCAATTACCCTATGCACCTCCTCCTTCGTGGAGGATACGCACGTCAGATGTGCAAGACTTGTCACACCCAGATCATTCTGGATATGGGAGGCAATATTTACCGTATTTTTGCTTGTACCGCCGCCTGCCCCATAAGTTACACTGATAAATGACGGTTTTAATGCTGCAATCTTATCTGCTGCGGACAGTACACTGTCAAATCCTGCCTCTGTTTTCGGAGGAAATATCTCAAATGATATGTGAGGATTTTTATTCTTTAACGTATCTCTGATCTTACATGCCATCGTATAACTCCTCATACTGCTTTGCGGAATTCTTCCAGGAAAAGTCCTTTTGCATTCCCCGTTCCACAATCTTATTCCAGTCTCTCTTCTTGTCGTAATAGATTCTCTCTGCGTACCGGACGGTCCCCAGCATCTCATGAGCATTGTAATTCATAAAGCTGAATCCCGTGCCTGTCTTCTCATATTCATTGTACGCTTCTACCGTATCCTTAAGACCTCCAGTCTCCCTGACAATCGGAACGGTTCCGTACCTTAAGCTCATCAGCTGGCTTAATCCGCACGGCTCAAACAAGGATGGCATAAGAAATGCATCACAGGCCGCATAGATCTTATGTGACAGCTCTTCAGAATAATAAATATTCGCAGATACCTTACCCTGATACTTCCACTCAAAATGCCGGAACATATTTTCATACTGCTCCTCACCTGTTCCCAGCACAACAATCTGAACCGCATCCTGGCACAACTCGTCCATCACATATGCTACAAGATCAAAGCCCTTCTGATCTGTCAGACGCGATACGATGCCAATCATCATCGTATGCGGATCCTGTTCCAGATTTAACTCACTCTGAAGCGCAGTCTTATTTTTAATCTTTTCCTTACGGAAATTCTTTACATTGTAGTTTTTCGCAATATGGGCATCCGTCTCCGGATTGTAGTCATCAAAATCAATTCCGTTCACAATTCCGGACAGGCAGTTAGACCTGGCCCTCATAAGCCCGTCCAGTTTCTCACCGTAAAACGGCATCTTTATCTCTTCCGCATAGGAATTGCTCACTGTCGTAATTCTGTCCGCATACACAATTCCACCCTTAAGATAATTGGCGTCCTTATATGCCTCAAGCTTATCCGGTGCAAAATAATACTGCGGAAGGCCCGTGATATCTCTTACACGTTTTGTATCCCATGTTCCCTGGAATTTCAGATTATGTATCGTCATAATTGTCTTGATTCCACGGTAGTATTCATTCGAATAACGGAAATTATCCAGAAAAATCGGTACAAGTCCGGTCTGCCAGTCATGACAGTGGATAATATCCGGTCTGAAATTAATTACCGGCAGCGCACTTAAAACTGCTTTCGAAAAAAAGGCAAATTTCTCGATATCTGCATACATATCTCCATAGGGCGCAAAACCGTTAAAATAATACTCATTATCTATAAAATAGAACGTAATTCCTTCGTACTCTGTCTCCAAAACTCCTACGTATTGTGTTCTCCATCCTAAATCCATATAAAAATGACTATGGTACTGCAGCTTTTCCTTCCACTGCTCTTTCATACACATGTACTTTGGAAGCATAACCCGTACATCAAATTTTTCCTTATCGAAATTCTTCGGCAAAGAGCCTACAACATCAGCCAGCCCGCCGGTCTTAATAAAAGGTACTGATTCTGACGCTGCAAAAAGTATTTTTTTCATTGCGATTCCTCCCATTCACGATATATTTTTTATTATACCGCATTTTTATTTAGAAGGAAAGTATTATCTGTTTTTATATTCCAGACGAATCGTATCTGCGATTAGTGCAATAAACTCGGAATTCGTCGGCTTTCCTTTTCCATTGCTGACCGTATATCCAAATAATTCATCCAATGTGTCAAGCTTACCTCTGCTCCAAGCAACCTCTATGGCATGCCGGATCGCCCTTTCTACACGGCTTGCCGTTGTCTGATGCTTTTTGGCAACCGTCGGATATAGGACCTTTGTAATAGCATTCAGCACATCCATATCCTCAATCGACATAATAATTGCATCTCTCAGGTAATGATACCCTTTAATATGAGCGGGAATACCGATTTCGTGAATCATATCTGTAACTCTTGCCTCCAGATTCACTTCCGGCTGTATATTCCGGCTCTGTACGCTGTCTGCCGCAAACCGTACCTCCGAATGCAGTACATGGCCCACATTCTTAATTCTGTTTAATACCATCTCGTTATTAAAAGGCTTCAGAATATAATAATTAGCACCCTTTCTGAATGCATCCTCTGTAATTCTTTCCTGCCCTACGGCTGTTACAATGATAAAGCTGGGGCGTTTCTTAATCTCTTCATCATTATTTACCAGGTCCATAACACTCAATCCGTCCATTTTCGGCATAATGAGGTCAAGAAGCATCACATCCGGCTGTTTTTCTTTAATCAGTGAATATGCATCTTCTCCATTATTCGCCCTGCCTACAAGCTTCAGGTCCTTATCGCTGCCTATAATTTCGCCAAGTAAATCTAAGATTCTTTCATTGTCGTCGGCTATTGCCACAGCTATTTCTCCCATTTTCTTTAAATCCTCCTTTCTAAACAACAAAACCGTCAAAAAATATTATATATTTCGTCAGTCTCCTGTGCAAGAAAATGCTGTCGCAAAATTCTCTCAATTATCGACAATTCTCTCTAATTTTCCGACTCTTCTAACATTGTTTCTACAAAAATCCCGTAACCTTTTGTCGGATTATTGACAAAAACATGAGTTACTGCGCCGACAAGCTTTCCGTTCTGCAGAATCGGCGATCCGCTCATTCCCTGAACAATCCCTCCTGCAGCTTCTAAAAGCTCTTCATCTGTTACCTCCAGAACAATGCCTTTATTCACCTCTTCAGTATAAAGATCTACCTCTGTAATCAGAATATCATATTCTTTTATTTCTCCCTCCACGGCACATCTAAGCGTTGCCGGTCCTTCCTCTATCTCCTCCTTTGCCGCTGCTTTTACGGGCGTCTGGTCTGAAAAAAGTGCATCAATCCGGTCTACCGTACCGAAAATTCCCGCATCTGTATTCTTGGTAATGGTTCCCAGAACATTATAATTATTGTATACAATAATACCCTCCATCCCGCCGGGAGTACCGTTCTCTCCCTTCTGCACATCTTTAATGCTTGTAATATATAGAGTTCCCTCTGAGATATCTAAAAGCTGATTCGTATCCACGTCATGAATCCCATGCCCAAGTGCACCGAACCGGCTCTCTGCATTTAAAAAAGTCACTGTACCAAGCCCCTGAGTATTATCTCGTACCCAGATTCCAAGCTTATAATCACTGACAGAGCACCGTACCGGCTTAAACTTGATATTAAGCTCCTCTTCCTCTCGTTTTACAGTTAATACTACCTCTTCCTGCTCAATCCTCTTTACTGCATCAATGAGCTGCGCTTTTGTCCGGATTTTCTCCCCGTTGAAGCCTACAATATAATCACCGGATTTTACCAGATGCTCAGCAGGACAATATTTCATACCATCCATCCCGGTAATGCTCTCGGTTCCCAGCACAACCACCCCGTCTGTCTCCAGATAGATTCCCACCGGCATCCCTCCCGGGATAACCATAGTATCTCCCGATGTCTCTGCAACTACCTCCTGCTTCATGCTTACTTTTCTTTCTTCAATCAGATAATAGCTTCCGCCTGCCGCCACAGTAAATACCGTCAGCATAATCAGAATCCTTCGATACCAATATTTTCTCATGTAAATTTCCTCCAACAAAAAAAAGATAGATACCTTTTAAAGTACCTATCTTAGTATGCGGCATTTTTGCCTTTTTCACTCTGGTTTATTTTGTTTCTTTTGCAAGCGCTCTCATCTCTTTTGCATTCTCCCGCACTGTATCTGTAATCTTCGCACCGCCAAGAATTCTGGCAAGCTCCTCTACAGATTCCTCTTCACTTAAAGCACGGATTCCGGTGACTGTATCCTTATCTCTGACTTTTTTTTCAATTAAATAATGATAATCCGCCATCGCTGCTATCTGAGCAAGATGCGTAATACAGATGACCTGATGGGCAGCTCCGATTACCGCCATTTTTTCCGACACCTTCTGGGCGGTTCTGCCGCTGATGCCTACGTCAATCTCATCAAAGATCAAAGTCTCTATCTCATCGCGCTCTGCCATCACGCTTTTGATAGCAAGCATGATCCTGGACAACTCTCCTCCTGACGCCACATTAACAAGCGGCTTCACCTGCTGTCCCGGATTTAAGGAAATACAGAACTCTACGTCATCCATCCCGTCACTCGTAAAGCTTTTCAGCTTTCCGAAAGAAATCTTGAACTTTACGTCTGCAAAATTCAAATCCTTAAGCCCGGATTCAATCGCACGCTCAAGAACCTCTGCCTGTTCCTTACGGATTTTTGTAAGTTCCTTCGTATGCTTCAAAAGACATTTTTCTGCCTTCTCACATTCTTTCTCAAGTCCGGCAATATAATTCTCATAATCTTCAAGCTTTTCATATTTTTCCTTCTGCTCGCTGCAGTAATCAAGAATTTTCTCTATACTATTCCCGTATTTCGTTTTTAAACGATTTATTTCATTCAAACGATTCTCAGTTTCGTAAAATTCCTCCTCCGAAAACTCGCAGGACTGGCTGTAGTCCGAAAGCTCCCGGTTAAAATCATTCAAAAGCCCGTCTATCTCTATCAGCTGGCTGTAAAGCTCTTCTGCTTTTTCATCATATGCGGCCACCTCTGAAAGAGCACGGATAGCACGGCTGAGCTTCTCACTTGCATTTCCCTCATCCTCACTCGTATGAAAATATGCTGCTGCCGCACTCTGTGCAAGCTTCTTCCCATTCTCCATGCGGGTAAAAAGGCGTTCCAGCTCTTCATCCTCTCCTTCTTTTAACTCTGCCTTTTCTATTTCCTCTATCTCAAACTTAAGAAACGACATCTCCTTCGCCCTCTGCGATTCATCCATATCGGTTTCCGTAAGCTTTTTTTTGACCTCACGATATACCCGATACGCCGAGGCCGTCTTTTCCTTCGCCTCCTGCACTGCCTCCCTGGCAAATGCATCTACAATTCCCAGATGATTCTTCTTGTACAACAAAGACTGGTGCTCGTGCTGTCCATGTATATCAATGAGAATCGAAGCCGCTTCTTTTAGAGCGGACATGGTAACTGTCTCCCCGTTAATACGACTTACACTTCTTCCCTCCATAAGCCTTCTGCTGAGCACAATCGTCCCTTCCTCCGGAAATATATCTAAAGCCGAAAGAGCCCCGGCCTGCACACTGTCCTTTCCGACTGAAAACTCCAGCTCCACAAAACCATAACCGGCTCCTTTTCGAATCATATCTTTACTGTACCTTGCTCCCAGCGCCAGATTCACTGACCCAAGAATGATAGACTTTCCTGCCCCGGTCTCTCCTGTCAGTATATTCAATCCTTCTCCGAACTCTACCTCAAGCTCCTCTATCAGCGCCAGATTCTTCACATGTAAGCTTCGTAACATCTAATCCTCCTGTCTATAAGACAATTTTACTGATTTTATCCATCACCCTCACCGTATCATCCACACTGCGGATTGCACACATAATTGTGTCATCTCCAGCAATGCTTCCAACCACTTCGTTCCATTTCATGGCATCAACAGCGGCGCATACCGCCATGGCCATCCCGGAAACTGTTTTAATAACAAGTATATTCTGAGCCATATCCATGGACACATAACCGTCTCTTAACACACGCATATACTTTTCGTTCATTCCACTCTGTCCGCCCTGATGGACGGCATAGCACTGTCCTCCCCCCTCGGAAGGAACCTTCATAAGCTTCAGATCCCGGATATCCCTGGACACTGTCGCCTGTGTTACCTGGAAACCCTCCTGGTTCAGGTACGCCGCCAGCTCCTCCTGTGTCTCAATATGATGTTTATTTATCAGCTCAATAATCTTAGCATGTCGGTTTACCTTCATATCTCTATTTTCCTTTCATCTTTCTTCGAAGCGTTTCCAAAAAACTGACCTTGCTGAGCTTAATGATTCTGGCCGCCGCCTCTGCTCTTCGAATGACAATCCTGTCACCTGTCACCATCGTCTCAGTGCCGGCGCCGTCAAAGGCAGCACATGCCTCCTCAACTGCATCGTGCTTCCCTTCACCAATCTCAATGACCAGCTCATCCTCTGCCGACAGTACAATACTGCTCGTATTAAGAGCATGAGAGCAGATCGGCGTAATTACAATCATGGATGCCGTAGGCTCTACAATCGGGCCTCCGGCCGACAGATTATATGCCGTAGAACCAGTAGGCGTCGAGATAATAACACCATCGGCCTCGTAAGAATTCAAAAGCTCCCCATTTACATACAATTTAAAATGAACAAGCCGCAGGGCGCTCTTTCTTGCTACCACAATGTCATTCAAAGCGACCTCTCTTCTGTTCCCGCCAAGTATCCCCTCCAGCATCATCCGGTCCTCAATTCCGAAATCTCCCTCAAAGAGCCTGACAGCTGCTTCCTCGATAGAATTTACCTCTACCTCCGTAAGATAACCAAGCGTTCCCATATTGATACCCAGAATCGGAATATTTCTCCCGTAAAGCGCTCTTGCCGCTTCAATAAGGCTTCCATCTCCGCCGATAACCACCGCACAGTCAAATTCCTCCGGTATAGAAGCCCGCTCGATATTTTTGTCCTCATCCTTCCTGCACTGAATACAGGTTCTTCCCGCTCCCTCCAGAACCCGGATTACTCTCTGCGTCACAAGCCCCTCTTTATCTTTCCCGTCATTCGTTATTATGAAAAATCTTTCCATTCTGCCTTCCCGTCTTTACCCTTTCGCAAGCGTTTCGAATGCTGCTTCCACTGTTTTTATCACATCTGCCCTGCCGCTTACCTCTCCTTCGCCTTCGCATTTTTCCAGATGTACAAGGTACTCAATATTTCCCTCAGGCCCCTTAATAGGCGAAAAAGTCAGGTCCCTTACATGAAAACCATTCTCCAGTGCAAATTCTATAATAGTCTCCGCCACCTCAACATGTGTGCTTTTCTCCCTCACAACACCTTTTTTTCCTACCTTTTCCCGCCCCGCCTCAAACTGAGGCTTAATCAGCGCCACAATCTGTCCATGCTCTGTCAGATATCTTCGGACCGGCATCAGTACCTTTGTAAGAGAAATAAACGATACATCTATAGAGGAAAATTCTACCGGTTCCCCGATATCCTCCGGCGTCACATAACGAATATTGGTCTTTTCCATACACACCACTCTTTCATCCTGCCTGAGCTTCCAGTCCAGCTGTCCTCTTCCCACATCAATTGCATAAACCCTGACAGCCCCGTTCTGCAGCATGCAGTCTGTAAATCCACCCGTGGAGGAGCCTACATCTGTGCAGATTTTTCCTGCCACAGTGACCTTAAAGCTCTTTAATGCCTTTTCAAGCTTTAAACCTCCCCGGCTTACATAGGGAAGGGCATGCCCCCTCACCTCAATTCTTGCTCCCTCAGGAAATGCCGTACCCGGCTTGTCCTCCCTTTGTCCCTCCACATAGACACTGCCGGACATAATAACTGCCTTTGCCTTTTCCCTGGATGCTGCCAGATTCCGTTTCACAAGCAGCACATCCAAACGTTCCTTCATGCTTATAACTCCTTACAGCTTTTTAATTCCTCATATTTGTCCAGTATGCGCCGCGTCATTGTCTCGCTGTCAATTCCGTTCTCTCTTCGCAGCAAGCTTACACTTCCATGCTCTACATACGTATCAGGAAGCGCCAGCGTCAGCACCTTAACTGGAAGATTTTCGGAGGATATATACTCCAGTACATGTTCTCCAAATCCTCCGGTCTGCACATTCTCCTCTATAACAACCGCCAGTCTGTGGCCTTTGCTTATTTTCCTGAGCATCTCCTTATCCAGCGGCTTTACAAATCTTGCATTAATCAGACTGCAGCTCAGACTCAGACCTTTAAGCCTCTGCCAGACTCTTTCTGCTTCCTCAAACATATGACCAACACTGATCAGTGCAATCTCCTCTTCCTCATAGATCCATTCACTCTTCCCATACACAATCGGAGCCCGGTATTTTTCATAGCCCGTATAAGCCGTTCCTCTCGGATAGCGCAGCGCAATCGGTCCCTCGTAAGTAACCGCAAACCGAATCATATCTGCAAGCTCCCACTTATGCTTCGGCGACATCACTGTCATATTGGGAATTGCACTGAGATAAGACAAATCAAAGATTCCCTGATGAGTCTCCCCGTCGCTTCCCACAAGTCCTGCCCGGTCCACCGCAAATACTACTGGAAGATTCTGCAGAGCTACATCATGAATCATCTGATCATAGCCTCTCTGAAGAAAGGAGGAATATACTGCAAATACAGGCTTCATGCCTCCGGCCGCAAGCCCGGCTGCAAAAGTTACTGCATGTCCCTCTGCAATCCCTACATCAAAAAAACGTCTCGGAAATCTTTTCCTGAACCTCGAAAGTCCCGTTCCATCTGACATTGCGGCAGTAATAGCCGCAATCCGCGGTTCCTTTGCCGCCTCTGCACAAATCACCTTTCCAAATACATCCGTATAGCTGTCTGTCTCCTTCTTTGCAGTCACTTCGCCGCTCCCCACATCAAACGGGCCGATTCCATGAAATTTATCCGGAGCCTCTTCTGCCGGCATATAGCCCTTGCCCTTCTGCGTCAGAACATGCAGAAGCACCGGGCCCTCCACCTTCTTTGCCTCCCGGAATGCCTTACACAGCATAGGGATATTATGTCCCTGCACCGGACCAAGATAAGTAATCCCCATATCCTCAAAAAGCATACCCGGTACAATCAGCTGCTTAATACTGCTTTTTGTCTTCCGTATCTGCTCTATCATCTGGCCGCCCACCACCGGAACCTTTTCAAGTGCACAGGTCACACCCTTTTTCAGTCCCGTATAAAGATCCGCCGTACGCAGGTTTGAGAGATACTTTGACATTCCCCCTACATTCTCGGATATAGACATATGATTATCGTTTAATACAATAATAAAATTCGTCTCAAGATGCGACGCATTATTCAGTGCCTCATAGGCCATTCCTCCAGTAAGGGAGCCATCTCCTATTACAGAGATAACATGATAATCCTCACCCTTCAAATCCCTTGCCTCCACATAACCAAGTCCGGCCGATATGGAAGTAGAGCTGTGACCGGTGTCAAACGCATCACAGGCACTTTCCTTGCGCTTCGGAAAACCGCTCATGCCGCCGTACCGTCTGAGCTCGTCAAACCCTTCCTTACGCCCCGTCAAAAGCTTATGGGTATAGGACTGATGTCCCACATCCCAGATCATCTTATCCTCCGGAAGGTCGAAGCTTAAATGCATGGCCATCGTAAGCTCTACAACACCAAGATTTGAGGCGAGATGACCTCCTGTCTTACTTACCTTTTCCACTAGAAATTCCCGGATCTCCTCTGCCAGCACCACAAGCTCTTCCGGAAACAGCTCCTTAATATCATTTTCTTTTCGTATACGCTCCAGCATGATGAGCACTCCTTCTATCTATCTCTGTGAATCAGCTGCAAAAGCAGCTGCTCCAGATATGGATTCTCTCCCGGAAGCCCTCTAAGAAGTCCGATCGCCTCACGGGATTTCTCTTCTACTATCTTTTTTGCCGTCTCTACTCCAAACAGCGTTACATATGTGGTCTTTTCATTCTTTTCATCACTGTGCACTGGTTTTCCCAGTATCTTATCTGTACTTGTCACATCCAGAATATCATCCTGAATCTGAAATGCAATTCCTATGTTTTTTGCAATTTTTTCTACTGCCTTTGTCTGTTCTTCCGAAGCCCCGCCAAGTATAGCCCCGATCATCATGGACGCCTCAATAAGCGCTGATGTCTTCAGCTCATATATCGTATCCAGCACTTCTTTCTCTACTCTCCGGCCGGTCTCCTTTACATCAATAACCTGGCCGCCGATCATACCATAGATACCTGCCTTCCCTGCAAGCACGCCAAGCGCACGCCCGATAGCCTGACTTTCCTCCGGCGCTTTCAAAAATGCTCCTGCTGCGGTCTCAAACGCATAATTTAAAAGCGCATCCCCCGCCAGAATCGCCATATCTTCTCCATACACCACATGAGTCGTCTTCTTCCCTCTGCGGTATTCGTCATTGTCCATAGCCGGAAGGTCATCGTGCACCAGAGAGTAGGTATGAATCATCTCAACCGCCGCCATAAAATCATGAATTGCTCCGGACTCTCCTGAAAAAAGCTGTCTTGTTTCACTCATAAGCATCGGCCTTAAACGTTTCCCTCCGGCCATCAGACTATATTCCATAGCCTCCATGATTATTTCCTGATACCCCTCTTTTTCCGGCAGATATTTTTGCAGAATATCCTCAATCTCCTGTACCTTCTTATCCTTAAGCATCTGAAAATCATTCATCGAATTCATACAGCTCTCCTTCGTCGTCTAATACCAGCATCTTCTTTTCTATCTTATCTATCTTGTCATTGCAGGACTTCAGCATATCCATACCATGATGATACAGTTCAAATGCCTTCTCAAGAGGCACATCCGGCTGCTCCATAGCCTCAATAACACTCTCAAGTCCGGCAAATATATCCTCAAGCGTTCCCCCGCTTTCCGGCTGCTCCTTCTCTGCACGCATTTCTTTTTCCGGCTGTCTCTTTTCTAGTCTCTCCTTATCCGGTTCTTTCTTACCCATGCCGCTCCTCCTTTATTTCCTTTGCCTCCGCTCGAACCAGTCCATCCGTTACCTGAAGTAAAATATCGTCTCCCGGCTGCACCTGCCTGATACTTCGAAGAGACCTGCCCGCTTTATCCTGCACATAGGCATATCCTTGATTCAGCTTCTTTACCGGAGAAAGACCCTCCAGACGCTCAACATAAATCTGAAGCCTGTGTGCACACTCCCGAAGCCGCTTCTCCATCAGGCCGCGCAGGATTTCTTCTATATCCATAAGTCTCTGCCGGTCATCCCGCAGCTTATTCGCCGGATGAAGATAACCAAGCCGCCTGTTCAGATGCTCCAGACGAATACGCGTAAAATATACCTTCTGTCTCAGGGCTTTCTGCAGACGCATCTCATATTCCCGAATCCTCTCTTCTATCTGATAAACGTCATAAACTGCAAGCTCAGCGGCAGCCGAAGGCGTCGGCGCCCGAAGATCTGCCGCATAATCTGCAATCGTCGTATCCGTTTGATGTCCGACGGCAGATATCACAGGCACACTGCAGTTAAAAATCGCTCTTGCAACCTCCTCCTCGTTAAATGCCCACAGTTCTTCAATAGATCCTCCTCCTCTTCCGACAATCATCACGTCCACTTTCTGTTTCTCCAGCATCCGGATTCCCCGTACAATACTCTCCTTCGCTCCCTCGCCCTGCACCTGAGCCGGATAGAGAATCAGCTGCACATAGGGATTCCTCCGAAAAGAGACGTTGATAATATCTCTTACAGCAGCACCGGCAGGCGCTGTCACGACTCCCACTCTGCTTACATACTCCGGAATGGGCTTTTTATATTCCGGAGAAAACATCCCCATCTCCTCCAGCTCTCTTTTCAGCATCTGAAATCTCTCGTAGAGAACGCCTTCCCCATCCAGACGAATCTCTCTGGCATAGAGCTGATAGGAACCGCTTCTTTCATATACATTTACAGAACCAAACACAATGATCTGCTGTCCTTCTCTCATACGAAAAGAGAGCCCGCCTCGCTGCCCTGCAAACATAATACAGGCAATCGTTCCAGACTCATCCTTTAACGAAAAATATATATGGCCTGAAGTATGATACTTACAATTCGATACCTCACCCTTTACATAGATCTGATTCAGCATATAATCCTGAGTAAACATATTCTTAATGTAAGCATTTACTTGTCTTACTGTATATACATTCCGTGTCATGGATCCACCTCTGCGCTAATCTGCAAGCTTCGCAAGCACACCGTTCACAAATGACGGACCGTCGTCACCGCTGTACTTTTTGGCAAGCTCCACTGCTTCATTAATTGCAACACCCTCCGGCACATCCTCATCCCACTTCATCTCGTACACAGCCAGTCTTAAGATGCTGAGATCTACTTTATTCATACGGCTCGTCTTCCAGCCCTTTGTATGTGAATTCAGCAGTGCATCTATCTCCTCTGCTTTTAAGATGACATTTAACGCTTTCTCCCGAATATAAGCGATATCCTCTTCCTTCGGCTCCGGCTCCTCTATCTGTTCAAAATAAAGCTGCATCTGCTCCGGCATCTCCGAATCACTGTTGAATTCATAGCCGAATATCATCTTAAATATATGTTCTCTCAATTCTGTCCTCTTCACTTATGCTTCCTCCGGCACATCCACTCCTGCAACGCGGATATTCACATCGGCAACCTCAAGCCCTGTCATATTTTCAATTGCCGCCTTCACCTTTTCCTGTGCCTTTCCGGTAACCTCCTTGATACTGCAGCCATACTTCATATTGATTGCCAGCGATACGGTAACGATTCCCTCCAGCACATCTACCTTCACACCCTTAGACAGGGACTTCATTCCCAGTCTGCTGATAAGCTCTCTCGTCGCATTGCCCGCCATAGACGCCACACCATCTACCTCCATCGCCGCAAGCCCGGCAATAATCGCCACTACCTCATCTGCAATCTTAACCTCTCCCAGATTCTCATCTGACTTTATTGTATACGTATTTTTTTCTTCCTTTCCCATAGCACGAAACCTCCTGTCTGGTTTTACATTTCTAATAATTATACCACTACCGGGCAAACTCCGCAAGCATCAACCCTTCATTCCTCTCCTGCGTCATCCGGATGCTCCACTCGTTCACGAAAAGTAAAAGCGGACGTCCTTTCAAGTCTTTTACCTTTTTCATATCTGATGTCCCGCTCAGCTTATCCATGTCAATTTCCGGATTTTCAATCCACCGGATATATTCATACGGAAGATTGTCCAGACGTATTTCCACTTTATATTCATTTTCCAGCCGGTATTTCAGCACATCAAACTGCAGAACCCCGACCACGCCAACGATAATCTCCTCCATGCCGGTGTTAAATTCCTGAAAAATCTGTATCGCACCCTCCTGTGCAATCTGATTGATCCCTTTGATAAACTGCTTCCGCTTCATAGTGTCTACCTGGCGCACCCTTGCGAAATGTTCCGGTGCAAAGGTAGGAATTCCTTCATAGCAGAATCTCTCGTCTGCCGCAGTCAATGTATCTCCTATAGAAAAAATCCCTGGATCAAACACTCCTATAATATCTCCGCCGCATGCATGTTCTACCATCTTTCTTTCACTTGCCATAAGCTGCTGCGGCTGGGAAAGTCTCACCTTTCTGCCGCCCTGCATGTGATAGACATCCATACCTGCCTCAAATTCTCCCGTACAAATCCGCATAAATGCAATCCTGTCCCGATGGGCCTTGTTCATATTCGCCTGTATCTTAAACACAAACGCCGAAAACTCCGGCTCCTCCATCGGATTCACCGGACCCTTATCCGACATACGTGAAAGAGGAGGCGTCGTCATCTTAAGAAAATGCTGAAGAAAGGTTTCCACACCAAAATTCGTAAGCGCAGATCCAAAAAATACCGGTGACAGCTCTCCCTTACTTATAAGCTCCTGGTCAAACTGCGCACCTGCGCCATCCTGAAGCTCTATCTCTTCTTCAAGCTGAGCTCTCTGCTCGTCTGTAATAAACCGGGAAAGCTCCAAATCCGTGATATCTATCTTTTTAACCTCTCCCTGAATCGTTCCCTTGCGGGTGTCCGAAAATACTTCTACTTTTTTTGACGCCCTGTCATACACGCCCTTGAATTCCTTCCCGGAGCCGATCGGCCAATTGACCGGGCAGGCAGCAATCCCAAGCTCATTTTCAATATCATCTAGAAGCTCAAAGGTATCCATTGCTTCTCTGTCCATTTTATTTATAAAAGTAAAAATCGGAATATGACGCATCGTACACACCTTAAAAAGCTTCCTGGTCTGTGCCTCGACCCCCTTCGACGCATCAATCACCATAACCGCAGAATCCGCCGCCATAAGCGTCCGGTAAGTATCCTCCGAAAAGTCCTGATGACCCGGTGTGTCCAGTATGTTAATGCAGTATCCCCCATAATTAAACTGCAGCACCGAAGACGTGACCGAGATACCTCTTTCCTTTTCTATCTCCATCCAGTCCGACACTGCATGCTTTGCCGTAGCCTTTCCTTTGACGCTTCCCGCCTGATTAATCGCACCTCCATACAGAAGGAACTTCTCCGTCAGCGTCGTCTTTCCTGCATCCGGATGGGAAATAATCGCGAAGGTCCGTCTTGTCTCTATCTGTCTTTTTATATCCTCTGTAATCTGTGACATAATCTTAAACACTCCTGTTAAACTATAGTATAGCCTGCAAAAAACACTGGTAATCAGTATAACACAGGGAAGCATATCCGCTCAATATAAAAATAAGATTATACTTACTTTTTACGCAGAACACTAAGAGCCGGCAATTGTCTGCACCACCGCATTTTCACAAGGTCCCATTAAACAATTGCCGGCTCTTAGCTATATCTTAATATTTTGATTATCCCTTCATACCTCAGTTCTTGTTCTCCGCTGCTTTTACTTCCCTTCTGAGTATACCGGCGTTATCACCACATTCTGTGCGGCTATACCGGTTTTTCTTGTAACGATATCTTCAATCTGTGCAAGATTCGCTTCACTTAGCTCTGACGCATTGACAACTACGTCAGCAGAGTCCGCCGTCAGACTTACTACAGTTTCACTGAAACCTTTGGAAGCCAAAAGCGTCTCGGCCGCCGCTTCCTTTTCTGCCAGATCTGTCATGGATACCATTTGATTTACAGCGTCCTGCTTCTGCTCATCACTTAAACTTTCATTATCAATAATCTCCAGCAGAGTCTCTTTGTTTTTTGCCCGCACCTGCTCGCGAGTCACCTTAGCCTCTGCTACGACTGCACTGGCCTCTCCTGATGTCAGCACGGCCTCTCCAGGTGTGCCATCCACACTGCCTTCATCTTTATCCTGACTCTCAATATCTCCGGAAGCACTTGCCAGGTCTTCATCAGAAATATCCAAAAGCTCCTGATTCGCAAGCTCGTTCGTCGTCTTCGCCGCATCATCCTTTCCGTTAAACAGCCTTCCGGAATAATTCAGATAGCCTGCAGCGGCAATCATAATTGCCAGCGCCGCAATAATTAACTGGTTCTTTTTTAAAATTCGTTTCACTGTTCTGCCCTCCTACCTTTCACTATCCTAATTTTATGCGTGTCTATTCCAAATAATGCCTGCACTGCTTCAGTTATATTTTTTACTACAAAAGCATCATCTCCGCCGGAAGCGATCACTACAACTCCTTCTATCTTAGGACTCAGCTCCTTACTTACATAAGGAGACTGGCCGCTGCTTCCTTCTGTATCATACACTGCTTCCTCCCGCCGGGTCTTATTCTGTGAAACCCGGCTGCCTCCCTGACTGTCAGATTCCGTTACGGTCTCATTTCCTGATTCCATATCCTTCTCCACAACCTTTTCCGCCGAGGACTGGAGTGTTATCATAACCGAAACCTCTCCCGCTCCTTCCATCTGCGAAAGAGTTTCTGCCAGTCTCCTTTCCAGACGGGAAATATATTCGTCCTCGGCAGCGCTGATTCCTGCCTCTCCGGCATCAGGAGTCTCCTCCTTTTTCCGGGCAGCCTTATCTCCCCCTGGCATTGCAATAATCAAAAGAAGCAGTCCCGACAAAAAAAGAATCAGTAATCTGTCTTTCCTTAGTATTCCGCCTTTTAGCCCCGCCGGAAATTTCCAGCGTCCCTTCCACTTCTCAATCAATCTGAACCACCCCTCTCCCTGCTTTCTCCTGCATCCTAATCAACCTGAATCTCTTCCACTTTTATATTTTCTATATCCTCCGTACCCTCTACATCCTTCATATTCTCGTACCTGTCGTCCTCCGATTCATAGAATATCTCTCCCGCCCTTCTAAACTCCTCAATCTGATCCTCATATTCCATATCCTTATATAGATTTGTAATATCCATCTCCATACCCAAAAGACGAAGAATCGGAGTCGTCATCATAAGAACCAGAACAAGTCCTGTAAAAAACCTGACATACTTTTTATACTGCTGATTTGGTATTACCTGTGTCACAGCCGTTACCAAAACCATGTAAAATGCAATGTTTCTTATCCATTCATAAAGAAAATCAAACACATCCTAATCCTCCGTCTCTGCAATATATTCATGCACCGCACCTCTCTCGGTACAAAAAAGATTCAGAAAAAAATTATACTCTTCCTGTCGATGCCGTCACAATTACGATGGTAAGAAGAAACAATAATCCTACCGTAAATACCGTCTGCATCAAAAGCCTGCCTCCGTCTCCCACACTTTCTACACAGCCTACAATCCGCTTGTCCGATACCGGCTGAATTAGAGCCGCAGCCAGCTTATACATAAGAACGATGCAGCCTATCTGCAGAAGCGGCAGTACACACAGAGCGATACAGATTACCGCGCCTGTCATGCCGATACCATTTTTTACCAATACTGCTGTTCCAAGTGCTACCTCCGTCACTCCTCCCAGCGCGTCGCCGATACCGGGAAGTGCTTCAGCTCCTCTTGTCACCACGCTTTGCTTCACTGAGTCAATAGCCGGATTTATCAGACTTTGAATCACATTCAGACCTATGATACAGGCAAGCAGTGTTTTTAATATCCAGGCCGCAAGTGTTTTCAAAAGATCGGCAAACCTGCTTAAATACTCCTCCGGCGACAGGAAATTTAAGACCTTTACCATCATGTAGATATGTATAAGCGGCAGAAGAAATTTCACAATCAAAAGCTCTACTAAAAAAATAAGAAGCAGTACCAGATTATAAAATGCAGCTGCCGTAATACTTCCTTTCGCAACGGACACCGCCACAAAATACAGGGGACAAAATACTCCCATAAAAGAGGTAAGACCTTCGATCCCTCCTTCTACCCAGTCTGTAAATACCTGAAACGAATTCAGGCACAAAGCTATTAAAAGGAGATACAGAACATAAAAGCTTACTTCTGAGATCTGACGGTTCTGAAATACATTAGAAAAATTATGGAACACTGCCGCAATGACTGCAATCAGCAGAATATGTATTAAATTCTCTCTGCAGCTTCGAAATGCATATGTAAATTGATCCGATACAAGCCGGTTCAAAAGCTCTGCAGTGAACTCATATTCTCCTGACAATACCCCCATAAGTGTATCCTTAAAGCTCAACCGTTCTTCGGGAAAAAGCTCCTCTAATTCGTTATCAATATCATGATACTCAAAGTCCTCTATCAATTCTTCCGCCATATTTCCCGCCGTATCACCGCTATTTTTTTCTCCAGAATATTCTGACGCCTGGCAGATCATTCCTTTCATTGTACAGCTTGCACAGAGTATGCAGAATATGTAAAATATCCAAAGAGCCTTTCTGCGGTACATTTCCCCTCCTTTCATGACAAAAACGCCTGAATTGTCTCCAGAAGCGTCATCAATACCGGAAGACTTAACACCAGAACAGCAAGCTTTCCAAAGATCTCAATCTGTACAGCAATTGTCTGATACCCGGCATCCCGGCAGATTCCCGCTGAAAACTCTGCAATATAGGTGATTCCCAGCATTTTAATTAAAGTTCCAATATATCCTGTATCAATGTGAATATATCCTCCAATCGTCTTAACAGTAGAAATAATAACCCCTAACTGCCCTAGTACACTCAGAAAAATAAAAAGACTAAGCACAATACTGATATAGATTCCATATTCTTCCCTGCCGTTTTTAAACTGCACTGCTAAAAGCACTCCGGCCACACCAAGCAGCCCTATCTGTACCATATCCATATCTGACATATCCTTCTTTCTATAACGTGAACAGACGCTGTATCGACTCAAATAAATCATAGATATACGGTACAATCCAAAAAAGAACCAGTAAAAGTCCTGCAAGGCTTGTCAGAAACGCCTGTTCCTCTCTCCCGCTGTGCTTAAGTACCTGACTCAGCACAGAGACAAGAATCCCGACTGCCGCAATCCTGAATATTAAATTTACGTTCATGTATTCCTCCTCTTATAACAGCATAACAGCAATCAGCATGCCGCCCATAATACCCAGGCAACGATATAATTTTGCCTTCGTCCCAAGCTCCTTATTAAGCTCAGACATAGATAACGACAGCTGTGCCAGATAATGCTCTATGGTTTTAATCTGCAGCTGTGCATCTGCCGAACCGAAATGGCTGCCGAATTCTGCAAGCCTTAAAATCTCCTCTCCAGGCAGTCCGCAGCCTGTAAGACAGCTCTTAACTCCCTTAGCCCAGATTACAGAAAAAGTATCTCCCGTCTTTCTCTCCATCTCCCGGCTCATCTCAATAAGCCAGGTCCGGTATGGCTCCCCTGCCTGTCCTCCGATACTGAGAAATATTTCCCCCAGCGGAGTTCTGGCATACCGGATTTCACTTTGAATCTGACAGAACAACTGTCTTAAATATTCCATCTGCACGTACCTGTTCTTAAGCTCCGCTGCCTTTCCCATACCCAGAAGTGTCGTCGCCGTAATCACGAGCACACTCCCGGCAATTTTCATCACTAACATACCTCCAATACTTGTCTGTCTTTAAGAGCTGCCATATTTTCATCATAAATTCCTTCAATCTCTCCTGCACGCCTTCGATTCTGCAGCAGAATATAGCGTTCAAATCGTTTCTCCTGCATCATTCTGTCAAACACCGGCTTTTTCTTAAGCTCCTCCAAGGATTGTCCATGCGCTGTCGCAATCAGCTTACAGCCGCAGTGCATGGCATACTCTATGGCACGTATATCCTCTGCGGCACCGATTTCGTCTACAGCAATCACCTCTGGGCTCATAGAACGAATCAGCATAATCATTCCTTCTGCCTTTGGACAGCAGTCCAGAATATCTGTCCGCATCCCCAGATGATTCTGGGCCACCCCTTGATAACAGCCTCCAATTTCCGAGCGTTCATCCACAACCCCCACCGGCCTGCCTTTTAAATAGCGGTTTCCATTTGAAACTTGTCTTATAACATCCCTTAAAAGTGTTGTCTTTCCACAGCCCGGCGGCGACACAATCAGCGTATGAAATATCTGTCCGTTATAGGTAATATGAGGAAACACCTGATCCGCACTTCCTAAAATCTCATGGGCCATACGTACATTCACAGATGAAATGTGTTTAAAATTCTTTACTTGTCCTCCCTCTATGATTGCCTGTCCTGCAATACCCACTCTATGTCCCCCTTCTACAGTAATAAACCCCTGCCTCATCTCTTCTTCATATGCATACAGAGAATAATTGCTGACATATCCCAGCATCTCCTTTATGTCTTCCTTTGTCACTGTATACGGTCTCCCTCGTGACTTCTCCACGGTTATTTCTTCCCCCCTGCATATAAAAAGAAGAGGCTGTCCCGTACGAAGTCTGATTTCCTGCAGCTCCTCGTACTGAAACACCTCTTTTTTTAAGAGCATACGGACAGCACGAGGCAGGATGCTTAAGATTTTTTCTTCCTGCATTTTTTCCACCTCTTTAATCAAATATATGTCCATGCTCCTGATTTATTCCGGGATATTTTAAAAATTAAAAGTCCTCTCCGGGCAAGCTAAATAACACGAAACTCTTATATCCTGCATAGAGGAACTAAAGATACTCATTTGGAGATACTTCCTTAGCTGCCTGAACAATAGCAGGATATTAAAATTCAAAAGCTCTCCACATTTATTACTAAACTAATAATTTTCCGAATACCCATGTTCATTTCTCCATTGACGCAGTCATCTGATTATAAAACACTGTTACGAAAATAAGGTTTGAATGAACTTGACAAACTCGAAATTTATTTAACGTATTTTGATGATAAATCTCCAATAATATCATTATATATTGAACTTCCATCAAGAATGGTTCCAAATGTATCTATCCAGTATGGTATGTAGCCACACCTACTTGCCACCATCTGCGAACCAATATTCGTTACAGAAGCGGAATAGAATGGAATGATATTTCGCACCAGCAATTCTTTCGTTAATCCCCTCACTAAATATGTTCCTAATCGGGAATTTCTATATTTTTCCATTACATCTATACCTATTTCCCACACTCCATTTATTAATGTTTCCGATGCACCTGCTACTCCAATAATTCTATTCTTGTCCCTTGCAATGTGAACAACTTTCGTTGATGTAGCTCCATTTTCATCAAATGCTAAAGAGTTTTCAAAACCGCTCAATCCATCAAGCGATAAAATATCTCTGTAAAAAAGATACTCGCATTCATATTTTAATGATACCAACATATCATTTGCACAGTTATCATCAGGAACATAATGAATGGTCTGTCCGTAAACCAATGGAAATTCAAAAATTTCATCCCTATTCTTATTTATTAAAAGTTCCTGTACCCTATAATGCAAATCCTTTGATGTACAAACCACAACGCAATTCCTATATGCCAGTATTTTAATATATGGTTGTACTGTATTAAAATTAACAGAATACGCAGTCGAATTTCCATTTAATTCTTCTAAACTGCAATAAAATTCCTTTGACAATAATTCCTCAATTTTATTTTTAATAATTTCTTTCATATTCGTCCTATAACTTCCAAAATTGCATCAGCTTTACAGATATTCAAGCATCTTACTTGCATATTACCACTATGCTCGTGTAAGTACAGCCCACGCCCCATATATTCAATCTCTACATCTATTATAGCAGGCAGATATTTTTTTAACAAGGCAGCGCTTTTCCTTGAATACTATTCATTCAAGCCTCGCCAGAACACAATAGTCCTTTCGGCTTTATCAAAAAGCCTATCTTTGTCAGAAACACCGCAATAGAATTTGTCAAATAAAGTGTGTAAATTAATACCATCAATATAAAACCTAATGTCGAACAGCAGTTATCTTCCTAATTTTTTGATTTATGTATTGTGTAATAGCGGCAATCACCAGCAAAGAAATATAAACTCCACATATAATCAAAAATGAGATATATCATTACAGGTATTGGTGTGAGCAGCATTTTCCACAACATATTTATTCCGTAAAAAGTAATAAAAATCATATTTTCAACGGTTCCGGTTCAATGAAGCCCTCAAAGTAAGAATATCCGCATACACAAAAGCCGGGAGAAAAACTTCCATACAGTTGCTTTTCTCCCGGCCTCTATAATCTCTGTCACATATTCTTACTCTGCAACATCCTTCATACTAAATGAGAATCTTCCCATCTTATCCTTGCCCAGACATACCACCTTCACCTTATCGCCAAGTGTCAGTACATCCTCTACACATTTAACTCTTTCCTTCGAAATCTTAGAAATATGAACCATACCTTCCTTGCCCGGTGCAAATTCAATAAATGCTCCAAACTCTTTGATACTGATAACCTGTCCTTCCAGAACCTGTCCCGCCTCAAAATCTGTTACAATCGTATAGATCAGCTTCTGCGCCGCCTCCATGCTTTCCTTCTCTGTTCCACATATGGATACAGAACCGTCATCCTCTATATCAATCTTAACTCCGGTACGCTCAATAATTGCATTGATCGTCTTACCTCTCTGGCCTACTACATCTCCGATCTTCTGAGGATCAATCTGCATCTGGATAATCTTTGGCGCGTATGGACCCACCTCCGGTCTCGGCTCTGCAATCGCCCTATTCATAATCTCATCAATAATGTAGGTTCTTGCTTTTTTCGTTGCCGCAATCGCTTCTTCTATAATCGGCCTTGTAAGACCATGAATCTTGATATCCATCTGGATTGCAGTGATACCCTTATGGGTTCCCGCCACCTTAAAGTCCATATCCCCAAAGAAATCTTCCAGCCCCTGAATATCCGTCAATACCAGATAATCATCATCCGTCTCTCCGGTTACAAGACCCGCTGAGATACCTGCCACCGCTGACTTAATCGGTACACCTGCTGTCATAAGCGACATAGAGGACGCACACACGCTTGCCTGAGAGGTGGAACCGTTAGACTCAAAGGTCTCAGATACTGTACGGATTGCATATGGGAACTCTGCCTCACTTGGAAGCACCGGAACCAAAGCACGCTCCGCCAACGCTCCATGTCCGATCTCCCGGCGTCCCGGTCCTCTTGAAGGCCTTGTCTCTCCTACCGAATAGGATGGAAAATTGTAGTGATGCATATATCTTTTGGAAGTCTCTGCCTCATCAAGTCCATCCAGCCTCTGGGCCTCTGCAAGCGGCGCCAGCGTCGTAATCGTACAGATCTGCGTCTGTCCTCTTGTAAACATCGCTGAACCGTGAACTCTCGGGATCAAATCGATCTCTGCTGCCAGCGGTCTGATTTGATCAATCGCCCTTCCATCCGGACGCTTGTGATCCTTTAAAATCATCTTGCGCACCGTTTTTTTCTGATACTGATAAACAGCCTCCCCAAGCACGGCAAGCCATTCTTCGTTTTCTGCAAATGCTTCCGTAAGCTTCTCGGTAATCTGGCGGATATTTTCCTCTCTCACCTGCTTCTCATCCGTAAATACAGCCTCCTCCATAGCCTCTGGAGGAACGATCTCCCGAATCGCAGCAAACAGTTCTTCTGGAACGGCACAGCTCTCATACGTATGCTTTTCTTTTCCGCACTCTGCCACAATCGTATCTATAAAAGCAATGACCTTCTGGTTTAATTCATGTGCTGCAAAAATTGCCTCTATCATCCTCTGCTCTGGTACCTCATTTGCCCCTGCCTCTATCATGATTACCTTCTCACGGGTAGAAGCCACTGTAAGAGCAAGGTCTGATACCTCTTTTTGAGCCGCTGTCGGATTGAATACGAGCATATCCTCCACCAGTCCCACCTGAGTCGTGGAAATTGGTCCGTCAAACGGGATATCTGAAATCGTAGTTGCAATCGCCGCGCCAAGCATAGCGGTAAGCTCCGGTGAGCAGTCCTGATCTACAGAAAGCACCAGATTCTCTAACGTCACATCATTACGATAATCTTTCGGGAATAAGGGCCGCATCGGACGATCAATCACACGGTCCGTAAGCACTGCATTTTCAGAAGCCTTTCCTTCTCTCTTATTAAAGCCTCCCGGAATCTTCCCTACAGAATAAAGTCTTTCATTATACTCCACACTTAACGGAAAAAAGTCTATTCCCTCTCTTGGCTTTTCTGACGCCGTAGCCGTACAAAGTACGGTAGTATCTCCATAATGCATCAGAACCGCGCCATTCGCCTGCTTCGCAACCCTGTCCACATCTACGCGGAGAGTTCTTCCGGCTAATTCCATTTCAAACTTCTTATACATGTTTTTCTCCTTTTATTCATAGTTTTTCTGCTGCCCAAATCCGTGAACAGCAGTACAATCTTCTCTTGCAGGCAGCTGCTGCCGAAACTACTGAAAAATACACTTTAACAGCAAAATGTACTTTTCAGTGGTCTCGGTTCACATATATTTGCCCGCAATCTTAGATATTATAGCACATATATCTGAAATATACCATAGAAAATATTAGGACCGGCAATTAATTGTAAACGTTCCGTCTGGCGATGGCTGAACTGTTTCATTAGTTTTCAAAAGGACTGTGCCCTTGACAAACATACAATCCATCAAAGCAACAGCCCTCTGCTTTTTCACTCCGCTATGCAAGCTTTTTCTCAACTACACTCAGCCGCTTCTCCATATCGTCATTTGATTTTAGAAGCTCATCTACAGCCGTTTTCTCTGTATTCACTACACGGTAAATATCTTCACACATCTCAACACGCTTCGTCAGCTCATGAAAACGCTGCTCATTCTTCCGGTCATACCTCTCCATTTCGTCCAGCAGAAATTCTTCAGTCCCGGCAATCCTTTTGTCTACCTTATGCAGTATCTGGGCTGCAGTCTTACCCACACACTGATTTATCCTTCTGGAAAAACGGAAGTCCAACCTTCTTTCCAACTGCTTCATCTCCTCTGCCATACGCGTCTCGGAGACTCGTACCGCCTTATTTATCCGGCTGTCCATCTCCTCTATCATACGCGTCTCGGAAGCTCGTACCGCCTTATTTATCCGGCTGTCCATCTCCTCTATCATACGCGTCTCGGA
>CAMNTM010000011.1 GCA_946558465.1 uncultured Lachnospiraceae bacterium | reverse complement strand
TTATTTATCCGGCTGTCCATCTCCTCTATCATACGCGTCTCGGAGGCTCTGATTTGTGACTCCAGCAATACTGCTATCGCCTGTAAATCCTTCTGTTCTAACATTTTATATATCCTTTCTTATTGTAAATAAAATGTCGAAATAAATACCCCTGTAAAGATATTATACAGGATTGCCCCTGCCGTGTCACTCTCCTTTTTGTGTCACTTATCTTCCCGATTATTCTTCTTCCATTCTTCCCAGCTGAATTTTTCGCCGCACAATGGAACAAACAAGAACTTTGTCTCGCCGATAGAAAGAATATCATAAGCCTTCAACATTACATTATTAAGAACCACTTCATCATTCAAATAAAATAATTCGTTGGATTCCCCCGGCTGTGCAATATATATCTTCGCCTTTGGCTCATAGACAATAATCGCATGCTTCTTCCCGGACACGCTCATATCCAGACTCAGCTGTATATCCATCTCCGGAGAACGTCCGACAAAATTACGCCCTGTCTTCAACTCAAACGCTTCCCCGTAATACGCACCCTCTACCGCCACAAGCCAGCCGACCACCGGGCTTTTTTCCGGCGCTTTGGAATAATAACTGGCAGTGCGATTGTCATCCCTACGCGCCTTCCAGGTATTTTCCGGCTCCTGCGGTATACGCCGCAGCTGTGCCGCCGCAAATTGCTCCGGCTCCTCTACGCCCGTTATACATGATGCCTCTGACGCTCTTTTTATCTCCCGGGCGGAGCCTTCTCTTCCCGATTCCGTTTCTTCCTTCATGTCATATCCAAACGGAACCGTTGCTGCTCCGGCTCCTCTGGCAATATCACAGTAAGGACAAAATTCAAATTTTTCCTTGTCATAATAGTGTCCTTTATCACATTGAATCAATTTCACAGCCGCGCCTCCCTAATTATTTTTTTCATTTTTTACACGATAATCAAAACACAAAACAGAAATATTATCCAAATTCTCTACTTTCTCCTGATATACCGCCCGTATCAGTTCTACCGCTGCCCGCTCAAGCTGGCCGCCGCTGCAATTCTCAAGAACTTCTTAATATCATTTCTGTATATTTATCGTCTCCAGGCATCCAGACTCCCCTCATAATCTCTGCGATAGAGACACAGAACTTCATCCATTCTACGTCCCTCCAGCACCCCGCACAGGAAGTGTATATCCCCTTCTGCCGGCGTATATACCTCCGGGGCCGCTGTCTCAGCGAACTGATTATACCATTTCTTATATTCCTCACCGGACAAGCTCTTATCTGCATTTCCCTGGACTATTCGTAGTCTTGAGTCTTTGACTTTCAGTCCGTGCTCCTTCACCAAATCACTGTAGCAATCATAGAACTCCTTCTCCTCAGCCTCTGACAGCACAACATCCGGAGAACTTCTATCTACCGTATAGGACATGACTTCTTCCCATCCGGCCGCATCATACCCACATCCTGTCATCGAGTCTATGCGTGAGGTCGGCTCGCATGTCTGCTCCTTATCAAGCGTTTTCACAAAACGGTCTCCCTGTCCCTGCTCCTGATAGCCAATCCCCTGCACAAACACAAATGATGCCCCGTCATATTGATAGATATCCAGTGTAACCTGTTTATCATTGAAGGATAGATAATTATCTACCGCCAGATAAGTCTTTCCTTTATAATCATAAGTAAAACAGCTGGTCTGTATCAGCGGCTCTGCCAGATAGCCTCCACCGCCGCCAGGATATAATACTTTCTCGGCAGTCTGTACAATCTCACCAGTATCTTTGCACTCGTACATTAAGAGCTTCAGACTTGTCAGGCCGACCCCCATATAACCGGCAGAAGCCGCATTCCAGAGAGTCACGAACATTTCTTCCCGTCCGTCTCCGTCATAATCCCGCACATCCGCGTTCAGAAGCCCGGTAAGAAAGGCTGTGTCCTCCAGATTCTTCCCTCCGGTATACTCTCCCGATACCAAATCCTCTGTTCCCATGACCCCGTGCTGCAAAATCAAGGTCTCTGAGACATACTCCATAAATCTGTCTTTAAGCGAAGGCTCCGGAGGCTCAACCTCTCCGATTTCCGGCTCCTCTTTCAATTCCGACGCCTCGCCTTCTCCTGAGAGAACTCGCTTATTCCAGGCAGTTATGGATTTATTCTTTTTGTCCTCTCTGGAAATATTTTCAAAATTAATCTCCAGCTCTCCTATCGGCATATGTCCGTCTACATCCCTGTCCTTCTCCTTAAACTGTTCATGCATACGAAGCTTAAAATGCGTACAGATTTCTCCGGATTCATCCTCTTCGTCCTCCAGAATTACCGTCGTCACAAGATTATCATTTTTCCCTGTCTCAGCCCAGACACTTGTAAGCCCGTACTCTTCAAGCCCAGACAGCGGTGCCAAAGCTTCATCCATCGTACCAAAGCCGTACCACTTATCCGATTCAAAATGAAATTTACCCTCCCTGAATTGAAGCAGATTCACCCGGTAATAATCCCGGGCGTCTATGCCCCAGACAAGCATTGTATCTCCTGTCTTTCCGGATATCTGCCGGAATACGCCGATCTGAAGATTCGGATATCTGCCAAGATCCATGATATTTTTTTCATCCATCCGTACACTGTCCTTAAGCACAACGCCGCCGTATTCCACTCCGTACATCTGAAGGACAGAGTACACGGCAATATCTCTGCTTCCCTGCTCTGCCTCAGAGCGCATCACCAGCATTTCCGCCTGCCCGTCTCCGTCATAATCAAAAATATCATGACTTACGATGCCGCAGTAATCCTCCGTCCAAGCTGTTTTAAGGGAAATCCTCTCGCCAGACAACTCTCCGAACCTGGGCACAAGCCTTTTTCTATAATATCTTTCCAGCAGATCCTCCCGGCCCTCTGTATTGCTTCGTACAACAATCTCTCCCACATCCTGACCATGAAAATTCACCTGAGCTAAAGCAGCTTCATCGCCATTTTTCACAGAAATGATGTATGTCCCCCATAATATCTCTTCTGTTTCAAACACACCATTCTTACCTGTCTGAAATACATATCCGGTCTCCTGGATACGGCGGTCTGCCTCATAAAATGCCTCCCCGGATTCTGCATAATCTACATAACCCGCTGTATCTGCCGCCGGATTAAAGAATAGAAGCTCATGAGCATCGTACCGGGCCATTTGTACCAAAGCGCCCTCCACCGCCGTACCGTCCGCTGATACGACGCTTCCCTTCATTTTATCCGTATCCTTATGGGTAAACTGTGAAACATCGCTCCCCATACTCTTTGATTCACTCGGACGAAGCAATATTTGATAGCCGCAGCTTTCTCCCGGAAAAAGAATCTGAACAACATCAAAAACAAGAAACTTTTTTTCATATTTCGCTGACTCATCAGCAATATTTGCCTTTTCTACATCTACATATAAAAGCTTCCCGGCTCGACCTTCATCTCTAAGTCTTTCTGCCATATTGCCGAAAAACTCCTGAGAAATGTCCTCAGAGACACTAAAATCAACCCCGATTACCGCCTGAGCGCCGTGATCAAGAAGGAACCGGCAGAAGGTCTTATCCAGCATCATATAACAAATATCAAAATAAAACACTGCATTATCAAATTGTGTATTCTGATACACGTCCATAAGATAATCCGTAGACACCCCAATGCCGCACTTTTTTCCCAGAAAATGACCCGTCGTATAGACATATGCCATGCCATACTTAAAATCCTCGTCCCCCATCTCCTTATAATTTTGGTAGTCATTAAACAGACACCTGACAATATTTTCCGTCCTTACCGCTTCCAGTGTATCCTTATAGCTTCCTTCATAGGCGCTCATAAATGCCCTGTAGCTTCCATCCGCATGACTCATTCGTTGGCGGCGTTTTTGTTCCTTCTCTTTTGGAGCCCTCTCTCCATGCGTATTTACCACAATCGTCCCATATCTGTTCCAGTCTCCGGACACAATACTGCTCAGGAAATCTCTATCCCTCTTAACTGTTACCTCACCCCCAAGTGAAGCGCAGAAATCCTCATGATAGGAGTCTTTTGTCATTTTTTTATCCCGCTGCTGAAAAAGCACTTTGGTATTCGTGGGACTATATTCATTATACACATATATATCCGAGAAATCCCTGTTTTCCCTGACCGCATCAACCAACTCCGCTTTGGCAGCGCTTCCTCCAAAGGTCCCCTCTTCCGGTGGAAGTTTATACATGCCAGACAGACCATCCGTTGTCAGAAAATACACGAAGTCCTCCTGCTTTTCTACCATTTTCACCCGGCTGTCCCCGGATAGAAATTCTTCAACCAGAGTAAGGGATTCTTCTTCTGTCTCTTTTCCTTCCTCTCCTTCCGGATATATCTGCTCCAAGAGACCGTCAATATCCTCCAGAACTGCAAACAGTACACCTGTCATCTCTTCCGTTACTTCCGGAGTTACGCGCACTGCAAGCTCCGTGCTCGCGATACTTTCGCTTTTCCCTGTAAACTTTCGGATAACCGGCTCCCATTCTTCTATTTCCAGCTCGGCCTTGTAAATATATGTATCTCCCTCCCGGCCAGCATAGATAAAATCCGCTGCCTGTTCCCCACCCTCATATAAGCAGAATTTTTCATCTGCAGACACCGTAGTCCGAATGCAGAATTCTACCCGGCTCTTCTCTCCTACGCCAAGCATTGTCCTGTCCGCATAGAGCACACTCTGCGAAATCTCTGCCGTCTCATACGCAGGAAAATATCTAATAACTGCCGCTAAAACGACACCTAAGAGCATAACTGCCGCCGCGCTCAGTACAAATGACAATATTCGGCGAATCTTTTTTTCTTCTTTCATCCATTCATCCCCATAGCTGTGTTTTTAGTAATTTAAACCCAATAATAAGAACACAGCCTATCAGCACCATTATGAAAAAACGTTTCACATAAATCCTGGTTTCTTCTCCTTCGGACAATATCCACCTTGCTCCAAACATCCCCATTACAAATACAAGTAATTGAAGAACATATAGTTCTACAGGCATGATTATAGACATCTTTTTCTCTCCTTCTTCCCATCTGACAGTTATTCCCGTATCTCCATTGTTACTGTATCTATTGTTGCCCTGTCTGCTGCTGCCACATCCCTCGCTGACGCCGCATCTGCCGTATCACGCCTATACTGCCGCATACCCCAATATACTGGGAAGAATATAGATGATAACCAGCATAATAACACAGAGCAGTCTCCTGTCCTGCTTTTTTCGAACCCTCTGCTTATATGACCCGTCTTCCCGGGGCTTCCCCTCACAAATCTCAATGATTGCCGTCATACAAACCGCCCATATCAGACCCATAAGCAGTGAATGAAGATAAAAAGATATTCCCAACACCTTTATTATATGCAGAAATCTCCATCGTATATAGACATTAGGCCATACCAAAGTACAGATGCCCAGCCATATTATTTCAAAAATGACCGCCGCTTCCATCGTACGTTTTTCAGGCAGCCAGGATTTTTTCCTTGCGTTTATTCTCTCCTTCTGACTTTTCCCTTCTCTTTTATTCTCCTCTGCCTGTCGGTTTTCACTTACCTTTTTTCCGGTCTCTGCCTGTGTTTTCACTTCTGTCTGTTGTTTGGCATATTGATTTCCCAACTGGAACCTATTCTTCTCTTCTCCGACATAAAACTCGGTCCCAGTCTGCAGCTCCACAGCAAAATTCCTCGGAATCCTCTGCCCATCCGCCAGATATGTACCGTTTCCGGAAATATCCATCAGCAGATACATATCGTTTACTGCATTATATGTAACTGTACAATGTTTTTGGCTGACCGCATCGTCTTCGATAATCAGATTACACTGTGAAGCGTCTCTTCCGATTATAATAGTTTGCATATGCTTCATTTCTATTTCCGCACCTGCAAACAGACCGCAGAATATCTGAAGACTGCCCGGACGAAGCTCCTGAACAAGCGATGGCTTCACTGCTTCTTCCCTCCTGGCCTGCTCCTGCATTTCTTTCCGGGAACCTTTCGCCTTATAAGCTGCCGCACTACTTTCAAAGGATTCTTCTTTTCCTTCACCAATCATTGAATTTACTATAATCAACAGCATAGCCAGTGCAAAAAATAGTCCTCCGGCTTCCGGCATTGAAAATCCTCCATTGTCCAGCCACACAAGTCCAAGCATAACGATCAGCGATACCGCTGCAGTCACCTTGCTTATCCCTATAGCCCTTCTGTATTCCATATAGCAGCTTATGATTACCATAATTGTGACGGCAGTCAATACCGCACATAGAATCAATGCCAGAGGCATGCTCTGTACCTTCCATCTCTGCAGTATCTGAACCGCCGAACCGCTGATACTGACAGGCAGGAATAAAGCTGCCAGGCCGATAAGCGCCAGTACTGCATTTCCATATCTTTTTACTATTTCCATATCTTTGCCGCCTCCTGACGTACATTTTTATTTTTATATGAACAGCTTTATCTAAATTACCCTGAACTTGGCAGCAATTTACCGTAAATACTCATCCCTGTTTTCCTTCGTATTCTCAATCCAGTTGTCGCCTATCTCTGTCTTCGGTACATTTTTCGTCAACTGCGCCAGCTTATCCTCAAACTCCGCCTGAGAAATATAGGTCTGGGTCGCCTCCGCATACTCCTCCTCCCTCGCCTCATCGTATACGCCGCACCACACATACTGCTCCTCTCGGCCGTCAAAATAACGCGTATGCACGCCTGTGTTAAGACTCCAGCTCTTTACCGGCTCTGTCCGTTCAGATATATCTTCCATATAATAATAAACTTCATGCTCTTTAATCGGATTTCCGTTTTGACTCACTTCGGATAATATTACAAATACCCCTGTTCCCGGATAGTACCAGCCCAAATTCTCTCCATAGCATACATAAAACATTCCACTTTTCTTACAGGAATAAACTCCTATCGTTCCATAGATATCCACCGGGCTTTTTACAAGAAGTTCCGGTATCTGATCTCCGTTCAAGTCCTCAGTCATGAATTTAAGACCTGCCGTATTCAGACGCTCTCCTCCGTTCCAGGGGATGTCCTCCATCCCAAGGAATCCTCGATACTCATTCATCACACCGGCTGCGTCTCTTTTACCGCCTGTACTTCCCGGATTTCCTGAAGTTTCTGCAGCTTTTGTATCCTCCATACGACCTGCGTCTTCAGTTCTTGTATCGTCCGTATCGTTTACATCCGCCGACGCATCTATACGGTTTCCCTCTGATTCTTCAAATGCCCCGGAAAAATCCTCTGAAGCTCCTTCCGAACCGTCTGTGCTGCCTGTCAGGCCGTTTACAAGTAAGGTCCCTGTGCACAAAACTGCCGCAAATGACAGCGTTATTTTTGCCCATTTCATTTTCAGTCCTCCCGTCTGTCTTTATATAACGTTTACTTCCTTCGCCGTACTGATATCTTCCCGGCATAACTTTCGCATATCCCTTCTCGCCTGTCTCCGCAAAGAAATACGCTTTAACCGCCGCCGGCACCTCATTTACCAGATCCAGTGCAAGCCACATCTTCTTTTCTTTGTCTCAGTAAAATTTTATCACAAAAAAAAACTGAATTCTACAAAAACCATGCTTTTACCTTCCCAGCCATTCATTTATAAATCTCCTCAAGCCAAATTTCTTGCATATCTTCATTAAATTCCTTTTATATCAATTACTCTGTGTCTTCATCTGAAATCCGACAGCCACAGGGCAGTGCCTGCGGGCGGCCGCCATCACGCAAAAAAAGACTTCCGCCCATATCCCGGCAGAAGTCTTTTACATATCATCTCAGACATCAACAGTCCAAGAAATATACATTATTTTCTAAGTCCAAGTCTCTCAATCAAAGAACGATATCTCTCAATGTCCGTCTTCTTAAGATATGCAAGAAGCCCTCTTCTTTGTCCAACCATCTTAAGAAGTCCTCTTCTTGAATGATGATCCTTTGGATTGGCCTTGAAGTGCTCCGTCAGCTCATTAATTCTTGCTGTCAGAATGGCCACCTGAACTTCGGGTGAACCTGTATCTCCAGGTGTTCTCCCATATTCTTTGATAATCTCTTCCTTGCGCTCTTTTGAAATCATTGTAATTTCCTCCTTTAAACTAATTGCTGCGCCTGATATTAAGCGGCGGTTGGAGAATCCTGCCGCCGAACACCGGCTGTTTCCACTTGACAAGTATAGCACAGACTGCCTGCAAAGTAAAGCAGATATTACTCATCTTCCTCTTCATCATCTACTCCTGATTCTTCCGGCTCCAGAATTGCAAACGCAATATTTGTAGCATGGTCGGCAACTCTCTCCAGACCGGATATCGTATCTGAGAATATCATGCCCGCCTCCGGCGTACATTTATTCTTCGTGAGACGTTTTACATGTGCACGCTGAAGCTTTCTCTCCTGCTCGTCAATCTCATCTTCAAGCGTCAGGATTTCCTTCATATGTGTCTGATTACTATTCGTGAACATATCCAGAGAATAGTCCAGAATTACAACCACCTTATCCATCATATCCTGAAGCTGCTTTTTCGCCTTGTCGCTGATATCCAGCCCATCCTGAATCCGCATTCTTGCAGAATCTGCAAAGTTCTCCGCATGGTCTCCGATACGCTCAATATCATTTACAACATGAAACAGGGCGCCGCTCAGCTTTGCATCTGCCAGAGGAAGCTCAAGCTCATTTACCTTCACAAGATAATCCGTAATTTTATGATTCAGGAAGTCAATATATTTTTCTCTTTGATACACTTTTTCAATTACTTCTTCATCCGGCTCGCAGAGTGCATTCATAGCATCCTTAAGATTTAAAATTGCAGCCTTGCCCATACGTTCGATCTCACAGATGGCATCCGGAACGGCAGTGGTCGGAGAGAGAATCGTTCTGTTTCCAATGTACGCAAGCTCATATTCATCCTCTGCTGTTACATCCTTTCCGGGAACGATCTTATAAGTGAGCTTCACAATCCAGCCCATGAACGGAAACAGCATCGCTACCTCAAAGACCTTCATAAGAGAATGTACATTCGCTACTGCACGCGCCAGATTTCCTCCGGATATGTAAACGAGACCATTTGTAATCGGTGTCAGCGCTGCAAGCAGAATCACGAACATAATGACTGAGCCAATCACATTAAACAGAAAATGTATCAATGCTGCACGCTTCGCATCCTTTTTCCCTCCAAGGCTTGCAACCAAAGCCGAAACACAGGAGCCGATATTACAGCCTAAAATCATAAACGGACAAATAGAAAATTCCAGAAGTCCCTGTGAAACCATTAACAGAATAATGCCGACTGTCGCTGAGGAGCTCTGCAGTATTGCGGTGATAAGAAAACCTACCAAAATCGCGGCAAATGGATTCTCAAGTGATGCCAGAAACTGCAGTATTGCCGGTGAATCCTTTACTGCTGTCATGCTGTCTCCCATGATGCTGAGTCCCATAAACAAAATACCAAATCCCAGAATAACCTCGCCGATCTTCTTTACCTTCTGCTTCTTACAGAACATAACCATGATTACACCGACAATAACAACAAGCGGTGCAATATCCGACAGATTAAATGCTATCAGCTGTCCGGTTATCGTTGTACCGATGTTGGCTCCAAGAATTACGCCCGATGCCTGCATCAGATTCATAAGTCCTGAATTCACGAAACTGACTACCATAACCGTCGTTGCGTTCGATGATTGAATAATTGCAGTAAAGATGATACCTACCAGCATCCCGATAAAACGGTTCTTTGTAAAAAATTCCAGGATTCCCCTCATCTTGGCACCGGCTGCCTTTTCTAATCCCTCACTCATAAGCTTCATGCCGTAGAGGAACATTCCCAGTCCCCCGAACAATGAAAAAATGACTGTAATTTTCATCTGTACTCTCCTTTACTCTTCTATCCCAAAGTACTCTTTCCCACAGGCAATATCATGTCTGATATATGCTCTCAGCTCCTCTTCATCTGAAAATTTTTGTTCCGGGCGTACATATCTGACAAGCTCTATCCGGACCTCCTGCCCGCAGACATCCTCTTCGTCATCTAACAGGAATCCCTGCATCCACAGCTCCTCTTCCTGCACTACATAAGACCAGGAGCCTATTCCCGCAACACCGCAATATCTTCTTCCTCCGGCATAAATCAAACATAAATACACTCCCTGCGGCGGTGCAAGCTTCTCCTTCGGCCAAAGCATATCAAATACCGGAATTCCCGGTACACGTTCTGCTCCCCGCCCTGACTGCGCGGTTCCAAATACACCATAGCTGTAGCCTAAAAGCTTTCCGGCAAGCTCCACCTTTCCCTCTTTCAGCACCTTTTTTACCAAAGTGCTGCTGATAATCTCACCCGCATAGCGTTCCTTTTCAATTACAAGCAGCTCATACCCATATTCTTCTGCGTAAGCTGCCAGCATATAAATATCCCCCCGTTTTCCGTATCCAAAACGAAAATCTGTCCCGACAACGACAAAATCTGCATGAAAAATATCCCGGATAACATCTCGAATAAACTCCTCAGCAGACATTGCGCTGAATTCTTTCGTGAATGGACAGTCCACCAGGTAATCCACTTCATTTTCCAGATGAAGCTCCTGCTCCTCTTTCGTCATCAGCATTCCCCTTGCTGACATGTCAAATGCACAGACAGCGCTGTCTATATTTTCCTGAATTCCCAGCTCTCTCACAGCTCTGATAAGCTTTTGATGACCTCTGTGCAGCCCGTCAAACTTTCCAAATGTAACTGCTGCCGCTCTGGTATTTTGATAACCTTTCAGCCCTTTTATATACTCCATGTTCTAATCCCTCTCTTCAAGATAAAACATTTTCACAACCGTATATACACTCTTCTCTTCCTGATATCTATATATACCAATAAACTCTTGAGCTTCACTGTAAACACGCACCTGTTCCTGATTCCTTATAAAAGTATCAGCCTCTGCTGACACTGCCTCCTGCCCGAGCACACCTCCGCTGCATGCCGCCTTCTTCCATTCTTTCTTTACTCTGACTGCCGGACAGTTCAAAAACATCTCATCAATTGGAATGACTGCCTTTTCAAGTCCTCCTTCCTCTGCCAGCTTCTCTATCTCTGTCAGCGTAAGGCTGTTCTCAATTAAAAACTGACCGGCTTTTTTACGTACTAACTCTTCCATACATGCGCCGCAGCCAAGCTTTTTTCCAATATCATGACACAGAGTCCGTATGTAAGTTCCTTTGGAGCAATGTACTCTAATCCGCAGACGCGGAAGCACAGTCTCAAGAATCTTCAGATCATATATATTCACCCGTCTCGCTTTCCGCTCTACGGTTTTCCCTTCTCTGGCCAGCTCATAAAGTCTTCGCCCATTCATCTTTAAAGCTGAATACATCGGCGGCACCTGTTCGTAACTGCCTTTAAAACCTGCTGTCACTTCCTGTACTTCTTTCTCGCCAATTCCCGCCGTACTCCTTTTTTCAATTACATTTCCGGAAATATCCTGCGTATCTGTCTCTATTCCAAGAAGCACTACGGCCTCATAGCACTTATCCTTATCTGTCAACATATCACATAGCTTTGTAGCCTTGCCCAGGCATACCGGAAGCACCCCGGATGCATCAGGGTCCAAAGTACCTGTATGGCCGATTTTTTTCTGTCCGGCAATCCTTCGCAGCTTTGCCACCACATCATGAGATGTCCAGCCTTTTTCTTTATATACATTCAATATGCCGTTTATCATACGGTCTCCCTCATCTGAAGCTCAATCTGTGCGGAAATACTATTAATAATATCATAAAAGTTTCCGGCCATTGTAAACCCGGCCGCTTTTCTGTGGCCTCCGCCTCCGTAATACCGTGCAATTGTACTTACATCAATTTCATCATCTGAACGCAGACTTACCTTATACATATTCGTTTCCAGCTCATACATAAATACAGCGGCCTTAATCCCTTCCGTATTCCGCAGATGGCTTACGATTCCGTCTAACTCCTTCGGCGTTATCTCATAAAATTCCATCGTTGACTTACGAATATAAGATACAATACATTTCCCGTCCAGAAACAAGATACTTTCCATCAGCGCCCTTCCAAGAATCTGATTCTGCGCATACGTTTTAACATAAAAGGTATCTCTTATCAGCTTTGGCGCATCTACTCCTCTTTCGAGAAGATCTGCTGCCATACGGAACGTAGAAGGAGCCGTACAAGAATACTGAAACACTCCTGTATCATGCACAATTCCCAGATACAGCGCCTCTGCAGCAGACAAACTTATCTTATCCTTCTCCATTAGATCATACACCAGCTCTGAGGTAGAACTGGCATCCGGCATAATATAATTCTCTTTGGCAAATTTTACATTACTGACATGATGATCTACACACAGGGTTTCTTTTGCCTGTTCAAAAAGCGGTAAAGAAAATCCAAGTCTGTCCGGCGCCCCGCAGTCCAGACAGATAAATAAATCATACACCTGCTTCTCCTCCACCTCATGCCGGATATCTTCTGTCCCTTTGATGCATTTAAAAGCCTCTGGAATCTCCTCCAGATATACTGCGGCCTCCTTATCTGCAAAGTTTTCTCTGATGTAATGATACAGACCCATACAGGCCCCGACGCAGTCTCCGTCCGGCCTGATGTGCCCCCCGATTGCTATCGTGTCTGCCTGCTTAAGTAGGTCTTTCAGCATCTTCCTCATCCTCTTTTTTTAAATTTTTAGTCACTTCGTCAATTTTCTTTGACATCTGGACACCGTATTCAATCGACTGGTCCAGCACAAAACGAATCTCCGGTGTATTGCGCATATTTAAAGTACGGGCAAGCTCACGGCGTATATACCCTTCTGCGCTCTGCAGTCCCTGAATCGTGTCTGCCTGCGCCTTCTCATCCCCCAAAACACTTATATATGCTTTACTCGTCTTAAGATCCGGCGCTACCTCAACTGCTACAACCGAGGTCCAGGGAGCCACCCGCGGATCCTTGATACCGCTTCTTATAATATTGCTCAGCTCCCTTTGTACCTCTGTGTTAATTCTTGTATTCTTAATACTTCTTTTTTTCAATTCTATTTCCTTTCACCAGCTATCTCGGAATCTCAACCATCTTGAATGCTTCTACCTGGTCTCCTTCCTTAACATCATTAAAACCTGAGAATACGAATCCGCATTCATATCCTGCTTTTACTTCCTTTACATCATCCTTAAAACGTCTCAAAGATGCAAGCGGTCCTTCAAAGATTACGATACCGTCCCTTGTCAAGCGGACAGAACAGTCTCTCTCAAAGCTTCCATCCTGTACATAGGAGCCTGCAATCGTACCGACGCCGGATGCCTTAAATGTCTGACGCACCTCTGCGTGGCCAAGCACCTTTTCCTCAAATACCGGATCAAGCATACCCTTCATGGCAGCCTCTACATCCTCAATCGCATTATAGATGACACGGTACAAACGTACATCCACGCCCTCTCTTTCCGCAGTCTCTTTTGCCGTTGCATCCGGACGCACATTAAAACCGATAATAATCGCATTAGACGCAGATGCAAGACTGACATCCGATTCGTTGATAGCGCCCACGCCGCCATGAATAATCTTAACCACAACCTCATCATTAGAAAGCTTGAGAAGACTCTGCTTAATCGCCTCAACAGAGCCCTGTACATCTGCCTTTACTACAATACCCAGCTCTTTTAAATTGCCTTCCTGAATCTGAGTAAACAGGTCATCCAAAGACAGCTTAGACTTTGTATCATCAAGAAGCTTCACCTTACTCTGTGCAATAAAGGTCTCTGCGAAACTTCTTGCCTCCTTATCATTTGCACATCCTACAAATACCTCTCCGGCATTGGGAACATCATTTAATCCGAGAATCTCAACCGGCATAGAAGGACCGGCTTCCTTAACACGTCTGCCTTTATCATCCATCATGGCTCTTACCTTACCATGTGCGGAACCTGCAGCTATGGCATCTCCGACACGTAAGGTACCCTTCTGCACAAGCACAGTTGCAACAGAGCCTCTTCCCTTGTCAAGCTCAGCCTCCAGTACAAGACCTCTTGCACGCCGGTTATCATTGGCTTTAAGCTCCATAACCTCTGCTGTAAGGAGAATCATCTCCATCAATTCCTCTAAGCCTTCTCCCGTCTTGGCAGATACCGGAACAAAAATCGTACTTCCGCCCCAATCCTCTGCAATCAGCTCGTATTCGGTAAGCTCCTGCTTCACACGCTCAATATTAGCGCTCGGCTTATCTATCTTATTAACAGCCACCACAATCTCGATTCCTGCTGCCTTAGCATGATTGATTGCTTCTACCGTCTGAGGCATCACTCCGTCATCTGCAGCTACTACAAGAATTGCAATATCTGTAGAGCTTGCACCCCTCATACGCATAGCTGTAAACGCCTCATGTCCCGGAGTGTCTAAGAATGTAATCTTCTCTCCGTTGATCTCTACCACGGACGCGCCGATGTGCTGAGTAATACCGCCGGCTTCCTTCCCGATTACATTTGTATTCCGAATGGCATCAAGAAGAGAGGTTTTTCCGTGGTCAACATGACCCATAACACAGACTACCGGCGGACGTTTGCTCATCTTGCTCTCATCCTCTTCATCTTCTTTTAAGAGCTCCTCGATAACATCAACAACTTCTTCCTTCTCACAGAGTATCTCAAACTCAAGTGCAATCTCTTCAGCGGTCTCATAGTCAATCTCCTGATTTACCGTCACGACCTTTCCCTGCAGGAAAAGCTTCTTTACAATTACAGACGGCACTATTTTCATCTTATCTGCCAGCTCTTTAAGTGTAAGAACCTCCGGAATTACGATTGATTTAATCTTCTCTTCCTGTTTCGGTTCCTTCGGCTGCGGCTTTTGAAGCTGCTGTTTCGGTTCGTTTTTCCCTTTCTTTCCTTTGCCCGCTCTTTCATCGTCGCGATGGAAGTCTTTTTTCTTATAGTCGTCTTTACCCTTTCCTTTGCTTCTCTGAGGCTTCTGCCCTTCTACAATTGGTGACGGAATTGCAGATGCATTATTATTTTTCCTTCCATCTCCACGCCTGTCTGATCTCTCAGAACGTTCCTTATGCTCTCCCGGCCTTCCGTTATTCGGATATCTTCCCGGACGGCCTCCTGCTTCTCTTCTATCTCCCTGATAGCGGTCACCCTGCTCCCTTCTATCTCCCTGATAGCGGTCACCTTGCTCCCTTCTATCTCCCTGATAGCGGCCTCCTGCTTCTCTTCTATCTCCCTGATAACGGTTTCCTGTCTCTCTTCTTTCTCCCTGCAGGCGGCCTCCCGTCTCTCTTCTTTCTCCCTGATAACGGTTTCCTGCCTCTCTTCTTTCTCCCTGATAACGGTTTCCTGTCTCTCTTCTTTCTCCCTGCGGACGGCCTCCCATCTCTCTTCTTTCTCCCTGCAGGCGGCCTCCCGTCTCTCTTCTTTCTCCCTGCGGACGGCCTCCTGTCTCTCTTCTTTCTCCCTGCGGACGGCCTCCTGTCTCTCTTCTTTCTCCCTGCGGACGGTTTCCTGTCTCTTTTCTTTCTCCCTGCGGGCGGCTTCCCGCTTCTGTGCGCTCCTCTTGAGAATAATTTCCCGTCTCTTTTCTTTCCCTCTGTAAACGGACCCCAGATTCTCTTTTTTCTTCCTGAAGACGTTCTGTATTTTTCTCCGGCCGCAGCTTTTCTATTGTTTTTTCCGGCTGCACCGTCTCACCAGACGGCCGTACTGCTTTTCTTTCTTCCTGCGCTTTCATTGTCTGCGGTTTTTCGGCCGTTCTTCCAGGTTTCACAGACGGCACAGGCGTTTTTGACGGACGACCGTTATTCACCTGCATCGGCCTCCCTATCTGCTGGCCTGGACGGGCTCCCGGACGTTTACCTGCTCTTGCACCGCTCTGTGTATTCTGCGGACGGAACACATGCACAATATTCTTCTTTTTCGGAGCCTCCGTCTGAGATTTCTCCGCAGGCTTTTCTGACGATTTCGCTGCTCCCTTATCCACAGGCTTCTCTGACGATTTTTCCACTGTCCTCTCTACAGACCCTGCTGCGTCTTTCTCCACCGGTTTCACTTTACGGGAAAATGCTTGTCGTACAATGTCTGCCTGAGCCTCGTCAACCGAACTCATGTGGCTCTTTACATCCACATTTTTCTCATTTAAAAATTCAACCACCTCTTTGCTGGATTTTTCCAGCTCCTTTGCTAACTCATATATCTTAATTTTTGACATATACACTACCTCCTCTATGCAATTGTAATACTCTCTGTTTCCATATGTTTTCTGATTCCCTTTGCGAATCCTTCATCTAATATTGCAAGAGATGCCCGGAATTCTTTCCCCATTGCACGTCCCAAGGTATCTTTATCCTTATAAAAATAGATTGGCACTTCATAAAAATCACACATATTTTTAAACTTCTTCTTTGTATTATCTGACGCGTCATCTGCTACAATTACAAGCGCCGCCTTTCCCGACTTTACTTCCTTCTCCGTACAGAATTCGCCGCTTACAGTTCTGCCTGCCTTCGTTGCCAGGCTGATAAGCGATATTACCTTACTCTGGCTCAAAGCTCTCCCATCTCCTTCTCCAGTGCTTCGTATACTTCCTTTGGAATCGCCTGTTTGAAAGAACGCTCCAGCCCTTTATTCCGGATCGCCTTTTTCAGGCATTCCTGATTCGGACACAGATAAGCTCCCCGGCCGTTCTTTTTCCCTGTAGCATCCAGGAGAAATTCCTGCTCACTGGTACGAATTACGCGTATCATCTCTTTTTTATTTTTCATCTCCTGGCAGCCTACACATTGGCGCACAGGTATTTTTCTATTTCCACTCAACGAATCACCTATTCCTCTACTTCCTCAAACACAATTTCTTCCGCCGGGTCTTTCCCCTCATTTTCCATATAAGCGTCTTCAGCGTAAGCATCCTCACCATAACTGTCTTCACTATAGCTGTCGTCATATTCCCCGCTGTAATCCTCCTCATACATCTCTTCCTCGTATACGCCTTCACTCAGCTCCATGTAGTTTTCCGGAAGCTCGCCGGATTCAATCGCCTGCGTTTCATTTTTAATATCAATCTTATACTTCGTCAGCTTTGCAGCAAGTCTGGCATTCTGTCCCTCCTTGCCGATTGCAAGCGACAGCTGATGATCTGGCACGATAACGCTTGCCGTCTTCTCATCCGGATCTGCCATAACAGAGATAACCTTTGCCGGACTCAAGGCATTCTCAATTAAGATTGCCGGATTATCACTCCAGTTGATAATATCAATCTTTTCTCCCCGAAGTTCATCTACAATCGCATTTACTCTGGCGCCGTTCATTCCTACACATGCGCCTACCGGATCTACATCCGGGTCGTTTGACCATACCGCAATCTTTGTTCTGCTTCCTGCTTCTCTCGCGATACACTTTATCTCCACAATACCGGATCTTACTTCTGTTACTTCTGCCTCAAACAAGCGTTTCACAAAATCCGGATGAGTACGGGATACCAGTATCTTCGGCCCCTTTGTCGTATCCTTTACCTCCACCACATACAGCTTAATACGCTCTGTAGGCTTAAATATCTCGCCCTTTACCTGCTCATTTTCCGTAAGCATAGCATCTGCCTTTCCAAGATTGATGCTGACATTACGGCCTACGTAGCGTTGAACAACACCTGTCACTATGTCCTTCTCTTTTTCAAAATACTGGTCGTATATTACCTTACGCTCCTCCTCGCGGATTTTCTGCAGAATCACATTTTTTGCATTCTGGGCGGCAATCCTTCCAAACGATTTGGATTTAATCGGAACCTGCACAATATCACCAAGCTCATAACGGCCTCCGAGTGAAATCCTTACTACATCTCCCGCCTTATATTGCTTATTGATCTTTTTCGCATCCTCAAGACTGATCTGTTCCAAGGTATCCTCCACTTCTCTTACAACTACCTTTTCTACAAACAGATTATTCGCATCCTCAAGGCTGATCTGCTCTAAATTGTCTTCCACCTCTTCTACAACTGTTTTTTCCGTATACAATTTATAATCGCAGGTCTCTTTGTCCATGATGACCTTTATGTTATCTATTTTTCCAAAATGAACCTTACATGCATTTAGAAGAGAACTTTCAATTGCTTCTAACAATGTCTCTTTGCTAATATCCTTTTCCTTCTCCAGCATATTCAACGCTTTTAATAATTCTGTATTCATTTTCTTTCTCTCCTCCTAACTAAAAATCGACTGCCAGGCGAACAAGCGCTATATCGCCCTTTTCGAATGTCTTCAAAGTCTCATCTGCAAGCTCGATTGTTACGGTGCCTGCATCATAATCTTTTAAAATTCCGGTAAATTCCTTCTGTTTATCTATCATCCGGTAAGTCTTTATCTCCACTTCCTCGCCCAGGCTCCGTTTAAAATCCTTTTCCTTCTTAAGCGGTCTTCCAAGTCCCGGAGAGCTGATCTCCATAATGTATGAATCTTCAATATAATCCTTCTCATCCAAAATATCGGACAATCTCCGGCTTACCTTCTCACAGTCATCAATACTGATTCCTCCCGGCTTATCAATAAATGCTCGAAGATACCATGTACCGCCCTCCTTTACATATTCCACATCCACCAGCTCAAAGCCATACTCTTCAACAATCGGCTGTAGAATTTCTTCTGTCCTTTGTTCATAATTCTCTTTTTTTGACAATGCTTAAACTTCCTTTCTGCCCGTCTGCCAAGACCTGCTGCACTTTCCATCAGATATCCGGCAATAAAGAAGAGTGAACTTTCGTTCACTCTTCCGCCTGTTCTTTATGTAACTTTAAATGATTATAACACAAATAAACTGAAAAAGCAAGATCTTTTTCCTTTTTCAGCCATTTTCAAAAGCCGTTACTCAGGAACTCCTCTTTCGTCTCCGGCGTTCTTCAAGCTGAGCCGCAAATATATTCTGCGTAATTTTTTCCTGATCCTCCTCCGTCATCTCCAAAAACTGACAGCCATACTCAAATCTGGATTCATCCTTTTCCACGACACGCAGCACCTGACAGAATATAGCAGACTCCGGTCTGTCTTCCAGCAGCTGTACCTTCAAAAGAAATTTGTCATTTTTGTGATACCTGTATTCTGAACTGATGCCGGCCCCTCCTACACTGATATTCAGAAGCTTACAGGGTCTTTCTCCCATCTCCAATCCACCGAACATAGTTACAGTCGCATCAAGATTTGTACTTAGCCGAAAGAAAGCACGGTCATTTCCAGTCTTGGTAACCGTTAATTCCTCAACCTGCCATATATGCTTCGGCAGGGGCGAAATCATTCCCTCCATATAAACTGCTTTCCTCTCGTGATCACTATATCCACGGATTCTGACGTGAATCGGTTCAGATTCCTGAGAAATGTCAGCCTCCGAATATTGATGCAGCTCTGCTGTATTCCCGCGCAGTCCATGCAGCTTCGCTACGAAAAGCAGTTCTTCATCAAGCGTTGTCACCTCAACCTTCATTCCAGAATAAGGCTGAAGCGTCGTATCATCCCCTTTTTCCTTTTTTATCTCTTCTTTATTTCTGCCGGTGCCTTTTCCAAACAAGTTCAGTAATCCCACTCTGTCCCTCCTGCATTCTATATGACAGCATATTTCTAATTATAAGAAGCTTTTTATTTTTCACACCACTGCTCCATTTTTTCATTTGCCCATACAACTCTGTTTCTTCCAAACCGTTTTGCATCATACAGCATAGTGTCCGCAATTTTCAAATAAATATCATAAGAATTTTCTTTGTCAGGAAGCACTGTAACACCTCCGATACTAAGAGTAACCCATTGGGCAACCGACGCATCATGCGATATATGTAGATTTTCTACAGCCTGGCGGATCGTTTTCATGTGTTTAAATACTTTCTCTGCATTGTCGCCAAGAATAAATCCCACAAATTCTTCGCCTCCATAACGCGCTGCAAAATCCGTACTGCGCTGCAAATAGGACGAAATCGTTTGAGCTACGCCGGTAATAACCTTATCCCCGGCCGGATGCCCGAATCTATCATTGTATGCTTTAAAATAATCAATATCAAACATACAAACAGAAAACGGGATCTGCAGACGTGATGCCTCGTTCCATTTTACTGTACTGTAACGATCATGCTCACGCCGGTTTGCAATCCCAGTCAGCTGATCCGTTCTGGACTGCTCTTCAACCTGCCTTCGATAACGGTATAATCTGACATGCGTATTAACCCTCGCCTTTACAATCAACGGATTAAACGGCTTAGCAATATAGTCAACTGCACCTAATATTAATCCGCGCTCCTCATTCTGCGTATCCGAAAGACTGGTAATTAAAATCACAGGAATACTTTGAGTAATAATTTCTTCCTGTAATTTTTTCAACAGCGTAAATCCATCCATACCCGGCATGACTACATCAAGCAGAATCAGGGAAAAAGTTTCCTCGCTTACACGGCAGAGCCCCTCCTCCGCCGTATTCGCAACAGTAATATCATAATCACAATCCAGGATAGATTTTAATTGAGCTGCCTGCGTAAGGCTGTCGTCAATAATAAGTATCTTTTCCATATTTCACTCCTCGTTTAAAATGCACAGTCCTATAAATGCATGATATAAAATATACATGAAATAGAATTTTTTTGCAAGCTCTTTTACAAGTCATAAAATGCTGCCGGCTTCCCGGTTTTAAAAATAATCTGCTTCTTCTCTGGAAGGAATAGAGGTCTGAGCTCCTTTTCTCGTCACGACAATCGACGCCACTCTTTGTCCGAACCAGACAGCTTCCTCACAGGTCTTTCCCTCTGCAAGCGCCAGTGCAAATGCCGCTGTAAAGCTGTCCCCGGCCGCCGTTGTATCAACAGCCTTTACCTTATTTGCAGGAAAAAATATTTCCTTTTCCCTTGAAACCACCATGCAGCCCTTACTTCCAAGAGACACGATAACATTTTTCACCCCTTTATCAAGCAGTATATGCGCCCCTTTCTTAATACCCTCTTCCGTATCTGCTGTGCATCCGGTCAGGACAGCAAGCTCTGTTTCATTCGGCTTTACATAATCCACATTTTTCCACAGGCGCTCTTCATAATCAGGACGTGCCGGAGCCGGGTCCAGTATAACCTGCTTTCCCGCCGCCGACACCATATCCTTCACATACATCACCGTATCCGCCGGAATCTCCATCTGCATAACTACTACATCGCTTTCCTGAATTATGTCCTCATGTCTTAGTATCATTTCTTTTGTAACTCTTCCGTTAGCCCCAGCAGCAACAATAATGGAATTATTTCCGCCTTCATCTACTGTGATAAATGCCTGTCCTGACGACTCTCCTTCTAATACCTCAATCCCGGATGTGTCCACACCTGCCTGCTCCAGACTTCTGACTAATTCCTCCCCTGCAGAATCACTGCCGACTGCACCGATCATTCCTGCACATCCACCCAGCTTCCCGACTGCATATGCCTGATTGGCACCTTTTCCTCCTGGTATCAACTCTATGCCTTCTGCCAAAATAGTCTCTCCTGTTTCCGGCATGTGAGAGACCGCTAAAACAATATCCATATTCAAACTGCCTATTACTGTAATCTTTTTCATACTCTTACCTTCGTTCCGTTTCCATCCCGCTTCGCCGTCTTGAGACGGTTCAGCATAAGCTCTTTGTCCTTATAGAAAATCTTACACTCTGTTCCTTCCTCAAAAAGATACACCGTCTCAAGCTCATCCTTTTTCTTAAGCTTTATTCCTCTGACACCAACTGCACCCTTCTTTTTCTCTGGCACCTCTTCTGCCGGGAAACGCAGAAAACAGCCTTCCCTCGACTGAAGTACAACAGACTGGCTGTCGTTAATAATCTGAACACTCACCACCTCGTCCGCCTCTTGAAGCTTTGTTGCGGCAATCGTCCGTTTTGCCACCTGGAATTCACTTCCCTCAACCTTCTTTATCATACCCTGTTTCGTAGCAAAAAGAAACTTTGCATAACGCATCTGCTCTGAATCACAGATATAGACAATGTTTTCTTTCGTACTGTCATAATTGCTTATATTATCAATCGGCTGGCCTTTATCCCTGAATTTTCCAAAAGGCAGATCCAGCACCTTAATTTGATGCATCTTTCCGGCATCTGTAAACACACAGAGTTTTCCGGTGTTCATGCAGCTGAGTATGTATCTGTTCTCTGCATCCGCCGCCTCTTTATTCCTTTCATAAGCCGAAACTTCGATGGTCTTGGCATACCCGAAACGGTCCATAAGAAATACAACTTCCTGCTCCTCTGTCTTCTTCTCCTCATAGACAGCCTCCTTAGCATTCTCGACAGCTGTCCGGCGCTTTTCGTTATATTCCTTCTTAACCCTTTCCAAATCAGCTATGATAACATCTGACATAGAATCATAATTATTGAGGATATCCTCATATTCTGCAATATTTTTTAAGGTCTGCTCATGTTCCGCCATCAGGGCTTCTATCTCCAGACCGATAAGCTTGTACAGACGCATTTCCAGAATTGCCGACGCCTGCCGTTCTGTAAATCGGAGCATTGCCGCCATCTTCCGGGAAATACCTGACTTAAACTTAATATTTTCCGTTATGCCCTTTGTAAGACATGCTTTCGCATCCTTCACTGACTGACTGCCTCTTAGAATCTCAATAATCAAATCAATTACATCACATGCCTTAATCAGACCCTCCTGTATCTCCTTTTTATCCCGTTCTTTTGCTAAAAGCGTCCGATACTTTCTCGTAGCAAGTTCAAACTGAAAATCCACATGATGCTCGATAATTCTCTTAAGCCCCATTGTCTCAGGCCTGCCATCTGCCACTGCCAGCATATTTACCCCAAATGTGTCCTCAAGCCTCGTCTTTTTGTAGAGCATATTCTTGAGATTCTCCACATCCGCTCCCTTTTTCAGTTCAATGACAATACGGATTCCTTCCTTAGAAGACTGATTGGAAATATCTACGATATCCGAGGTCTTCTTCGTTTCCACAAGTGTACACACATCATTCAAGAACTTTCCGATACCGGCCCCAATCATCGTATACGGAATCTCAGAAATGACCAGACGTTTCTTTCCCCCCTTTACTTCCTCCACATCAACCCTTCCTCTGAGTTTAATCTTACCCGTACCAGTCTCGTAGATATTCAGCAGATCATCCTGATTAACTACAATTCCGCCTGTCGGAAAATCTGGGCCTTTCACATATTTCATAAGCTGTTTCGTGCTGATTTCATCATTTTTCATATAGGCCTTAACCGCATCAATCACCTCTCCCAGGTTGTGCGTCGGAATACTGGTCGCCATACCGACTGCAATTCCCTCGGCTCCGTTTACCAGAAGATTAGGAATCCTGACCGGAAGCACCTCAGGCTCCTTTTCCGTCTCGTCAAAATTAGGTACAAAGTTCACAATATCCTTATCTAAATCAGCCAGATACACCTCCTGGGTAATCTTCGCAAGCCTCGCCTCTGTATAACGCATAGCAGCGGCTCCGTCCCCCTCTATGGAGCCGAAATTTCCATGTCCGTCTACCAGAGTCTTTCCTTTTTTAAACTCTTGAGCCATCACCACCAGCGCTTCATAGATAGAGCTGTCCCCGTGAGGATGATATTTACCCATCGTATCACCTACAATACGGGCACATTTACGATACGGCCTGTCATAGCGGATGCCAAGCTCATACATGTCATAAAGAGTTCTCCTTTGTACCGGCTTGAGTCCGTCTCTCGCATCCGGCAGAGCCCGGGCAATGATAACGCTCATGGCGTAATCAATATACGATTTTTTCATCACCTCCGAATATTCGGTTTTTATAATCTGTGAATCCTGCATGTTTCTTCTCCCTTTTTATACATCTAACTCCGCTTCGGCTGCGTTTTCGTAAATGAAGGTCCTTCTGGGGGGTACTTCCGTTCCCATCAGCATCTCGGTTACGCTGGAAGCCATTCTTGCATCCTCTATCTCTACCTGTTTAAGAATCCGTCTTTCCGGATCTAATGTCGTCTCCCAGAGCTGCTCAGCATCCATCTCACCTAATCCTTTATATCTCTGCAGCGTAAACGGTCCGTCGTGCAGCCTCCGATAGCGCTCCAAAGCCTTGTCATCATAAAGATATTCCTCCTCGCCTTTTTTCGGCATAGCCTTATAAAGCGGCGGCATTGCAATATAGATATGTCCTTCATAAATAAGCTCCGGCATAAAACGATAGAACAGTGTCAAAAGCAAGGTGGAAATATGCGCCCCGTCCACATCGGCATCTGCCATAATGATAATCTTATCATAGCGCAGCTTACTGATATCGAAATCATTGCCGTACCCTTCGGAAAACCCGCAGCCAAACGCATTTATCATCGTTTTAATCTCGGCATTGGCAAGAATCTTATCAATACTGGCCTTCTCCACATTTAATATTTTCCCCCGAATGGGAAGAATTGCCTGATACATACGATTTCTGGCGGTTTTAGCTGAGCCGCCGGCAGAATCGCCTTCGACAATAAATATCTCGCACTTTTTCGCATCACGGCTCTCACAATTAGCAAGCTTTCCGTTGCTGTCAAAGGAATATTTCTGCTTGGTTAAAAGATTCGTCTTCGCCTTCTCTTCCGTTTTCCGTATCTTCGCTGCTTTTTCCGCACAGCCGATAACCTTTTTCAGATTATCAAGATTCCGGTCAAAATATCGAACAATTTCTTCGCCTGCCACCTTTCCTGTGGCCTTGGCCGCGTCCGGATTATCCAGCTTGGTCTTCGTCTGTCCCTCAAATCTAGGATCCGGATGCTTAATAGAAATAATTGCTGTCATGCCGTTTCTTACGTCGGCGCCTGTAAAATTTGCATCCTTATCCTTCAATATACCAAGCTCTCTGGCGTATTGATTAATTATTGTCGTAAATGTTGTCTTAAAGCCGGTCAGATGCGTTCCGCCCTCGCCGTTATAAATATTATTACAAAAGCCCAGAATATTTTCATGAAACTCATTCACGTACTGGAAGGCAGCCTCTACCTCTATTCCATCTGTTTCTCCCTTAAAATATACCGGCTCATGTACCGCCTCCTTCTTAGAATTCAGCTCCTTGATAAACCCAAGAATCCCATCCGGTTCATGGTAAACAACACGTTCTTTTTCTGTTCCTCTTAGATCCTCAAAAATAATCGTAAGTCTTGGATTCAGATAGGTTGTCTCATGCATACGGCTTTTAACCTCTTCCGCACGAAACCTTATCTTCTCAAATATCGTATCGTCCGGAAGGAAATTCACCTTTGTCCCGGTCTTTCTCGTCTTTCCAATTTTCGGGAGGAGTCCCTCCTCAAGTTCAATAATCGGAATTCCTCTTTCATATCTGTCGTGATGAACATAACCGTCACGGCTGATCTCTACATCCATGTAAGCCGACAATGCATTTACCACTGAAGAACCGACTCCATGAAGACCGCCGCTGGTCTTATAGACAGAATCATCGAATTTTCCCCCTGCGTGAAGTGTCGTATAGACGATACGCTCTGCCGACACGCCTTTCGCATGAAGATCTACCGGAACTCCGCGTCCATTATCCGAGATTGTTGCCGAACCGTCTTTTTCCAGCACAACCCGGATCTCCGTACAATATCCTGCCAGATGTTCATCCACTGCATTATCTACCATCTCATAAATCAAATGATTCAGACCCTTTGTAGAAACACTTCCAATATACATTCCCGGCCTTTTGCGCACTGCCTCCAAACCTTCCAGAACCGCAATACTGTCTGCATCATATGTATTTTTCTTTGCCATTTTTTCTATATTCCTTTCATAAAGCCTAACCCTGCCGGTAAGTGCAGGACAGACGGATTCCGTCCGATAAGGCAGATTCCTCCATACTGCAACTATATTAACACAAAATATTGTATTAATCAAACATCATTTAAGGAGTCAGCACATTATCTAGTGTTTCTGCTAAAAGCTCCATTGCATTTCGCATTTCTTCTACTGTATTTGTCTGTGCCCCGGCCTCAATCAACAAAGTTTTAGGCATAATATTCATATTATAGCAATAGCCCTTCAGGTAAATATGTCTTGTAAATCCCGGAAAAAGCTCCATCGCCTTAAGCTGCATCTGAAGTGAAAATGCAAGATTATCCTGAATATACGGATTACGCAGGTATTCAATATCCCCATTTGCCTTCGTACGGCTCAGTCCATTAAAAAACATAATCTGTGCCGTGGGCTTTCCTTTAATCTCTGTAACAAGATGGGTTGTGTCCGCCACTCCGTCTCTATGTAAATCTATTAATACTTCGATGCTCGGATTCTCTTCCAAAATTCTGCGTACCTCAGGCTCAGCAAGCTGATACGCCTTACTTCTGTCTAATTTACCGTCTATCAGATCATAAACTCCTTCATGATGTATTGTTTTAATTCCCTTTTCATTCAAAAGCTCAGTAAGATATGTACCCATTCCTACAATCGTCGTACCCGCATCATCAGGTACAGAATCCGCAAAACTCTCCTGGGAATGGGTATGATAAATGAGTACCTTCGGTTCCTTCGACTCTGTATCAATTCTCATATCCTTGCCCAGAAGTACCTCTGCGTTCAACTCCTCCGGACTTGTCATAGTCGTACTGTCAATAGTATAAAAATTTCCGGTCAGGTATTCGTAATTTTTAAGGCTCTCCAGAGACATGTCAATTGAATTAGAGGCAGTCTCCACCGCCTGCTCCTCTCCAATTAAATTTCCGTCTGCGTCTACTGCACTTTCATCCTCTGCCTGCTTTGCAAGTATCATCTGGTAAGTCTCCTGGTCCTCTACATCCGTATCTGCCGTCTCTTTCCCCTCCACATAGGTTCCCAGAGGTATCAGCTTCATCGTGCTTTCAGCCAGCCACTCTCCAAATGAGAGACTATGCCCCTCCTCTGCATAAGAAAATCCAGTAAGATATGTCTTCTGAACATGCTCAAGCAGCAGTTCATTTGGTCCGGCCGCAAATTCCTTAAGCTTTTCGGATTTCAGCTCCGAGCCTGCATGCAAAGCAGCATATAAAAACAGTATGCTGCCTGTCCCCGCCATAATCATTCTGCTTATTTTTTGTCCTTTATTCAATCCGTCACTCCATCACATTTTGTGTCTTAACACTATATGATGAATCATTTTCTATTATGTGCATGTCCTGTTATAAATCATTTAGGTCCATATATTCACAGTACCGGCCGTCACTGCTCCTCCTCTCCTGAAAATAACAGGTTTAGAGATTCCGATATCGTATAGCTGATTCTTTTCACTGTCTCATCAATATCCTTCGGCGTCACAAACAGTCCGTTTAGATGCGGAGAAATCAGCTCCTTTACCAGCTCATACTTTTCTGTTGCATTATAGCCCTGCATAACAAGCCCGACGCCCTTTAATGCCTCTGAGCTCTCAAGCGCTGCAATCAGATTTTCCATTGTATCATTTACAATTGTTGCCGCATCAACAACCGTAGGAACTCCGACAGCAATGACCGGAACCCCTACGGTTTCTTCTGTAATTGCATTTCTGTGATTGCCCACGCCGGAGCCCGGATTGATCCCTGTATCTGCAATCTGGATTGTCCGATTCAGCCGTTTCGAGCTCCTTGCTGCCAGAGCATCAACAGCGATAATAAAATCCGGCTTCGCCTCCCCTGCAACACCTCTTATAATCTCCACCGTTTCCATCCCTGTCTGACCCATAACTCCCGGTACAATCGCACTTACCAGCCTCACATGCTCCTCGCCCATCGCATACTTTCCATATTCCTTAATAATATGGCGGGTAATATTCAGATTATCCACTACATGCGGTCCAAGCGCATCCGGCGTCACCTTTCGGTTTCCCAGCCCCACAACCATTACCGAATAATCCTCCTTATCCGTCTTCAAAAACCTGGATAGGAATTTTGCCAGCTCTTTTGAAACCTCTCTATGGTAATCCTCATCCGGGACTGCCATATTCGGTGCCTCCACCGTAATATAAGTACCTACAGGCTTCCCCATAATTTTTGCTCCGTTCTCTGTCTCAATCTTTACTGTTGTAACCTTAATCTCTCGTTCCTCATCATAATCCTCTTCCAGCACAACTCCCTGAACTTCTACCTGATCTGATTCGAATCTCTCCTTCTGCTCCAAAGCCAAGTCCGTTCTTATATTATACTTTTCAATCATTTTTTTCTCCTTCGCCTTATAAAATATGTGCCCATTTACAATAAGTTTTTACAATATTTCAGGAAATATGTATTGACAGAATGATAAGCTTGGCATAAAATGAATTAGTATGTTTCGTTAGAACGTCCGTGTCCGGATCTAACGAATCAAAATCGATAATCAAAGGTCGAAATATAGGATTTGGGAGGTGGACAAATTGGCAAATATCAAATCTGCAAAAAAGAGGATTTTAGTAAACGAAACAAAGGCTGCCCGAAATAAGGCAATCAAATCTAAAGTAAAAACTTGCGTTAAGAAAGTTGAGACAGCTGTAGCAAATAACGATGCCGCTGCTGCCGCAGAAGCATTAAAAACTGCAATCGTTGAAATCAATAAAGCAGGCAGCAAGGGTGTATATCACAAAAATACCTGTTCTAGAAAGATTTCCCGCTTAACAAAAGCTGTAAACGCAATTGCATAATAGAGACATAAAAAAACAGCCATTCCGTCATGTGGCTGTTTTTTTACTGCTGTTAATGTAAACCTATGCATTCTAATTATTCACTAATTTATCCTCGTCACTCCAGCTGTACAGCTTCCGAAGCTCCTCGCCGATCTTCTCACATTCATGCTCTGCAGCATTTCTTCTCATAGCACGGAAATGCGGCGCACCAACCTTGTTCTCTGTCAGCCATTCCTTTGCAAAGCTTCCATCCTGTATATCGGAAAGAATTTTCTTCATGGCCTTTTTCGTATCCTCTGTGATAATCTTCGGTCCTGTGATATAATCGCCATACTCTGCCGTATTGGAGATAGAATATCTCATCCCCGCAAAGCCTGACTGGTAAATCAGGTCTACAATCAGCTTCATCTCATGGATACATTCAAAATAAGCATTTCTCGGATCATAACCTGCCTCAACCAGCGTCTCGAAGCCTGCCTGCATCAACGCACATACACCTCCACACAGAACTGCCTGCTCGCCAAAAAGATCTGTCTCTGTCTCTGTTCTGAAATCTGTCTCGAGCACACCTGCTCTTGCTCCGCCGATAGCTAAAGCATATGCAAGCGCCATATCAAGCGCTTTTCCAGAGGCATCCTGCTCTACTGCCACCAGACATGGAACACCCTTTCCTGCCTGATACTCACTCCTTACCGTATGTCCCGGTCCCTTTGGCGCAATCATAGTAACATCTACACCTGCCGGCGGAACAATTTGTCCGAAATGAATTGCAAAACCGTGCGCAAACATCAGCATATTTCCGTCTTCAAGATTCGGCTCAATATCCTTTTTGTACATATTCGCCTGAAGTTCGTCGTTAATCAGAATCATGATGATATCGGCCTTCTTTGCCGCCTCTGCTGCAGTATAAACCTCAAAACCCTGTGCTTCGGCCTTTGCCCAGGATCTGCTGCCCTCATAAAGACCAATGATAACATTGCATCCGGATTCCTTTGCATTAAGAGCATGCGCATGTCCTTGGCTGCCGTAACCGATTACTGCAATTGTCTTTCCCTCCAGCAGGGATAAATTACAATCCTCCTGATAATAAATTCTTGCCATTTTTACATTCCTCCTACCTCTATGTATTAATTTTAATTTTTAACTAATCAATATACGTGACATCCTTAATTCCACGCTTAAGGCCGGTAATTCCGGTCCTTGCGAGTTCCAGAATCTCATAGCCGTCGAGCAGATTCAGAAAAGCATCAAGCTTCGATTGATTCCCGGTAAGCTCTACCATAAGAGACTCTTTTTCCACATCCACAATCTTGGCACGGAAAATATCTGCGATCGAGATAATCTCGGCCCGCTGCGCGGCGTCCGCACGAATCTTCACCATAATAAGTTCCCTGTATACAGACTCCGACGGATCAAGTACTTTGATCTTAATTACATCTTCAAGCTTTCTCACCTGCTTTTCAATCTGTGATAAAATCAATTCATCCCCGCTTGCAACAATTGTAATCCGGGTAAAACGTTCATCCGCCGTCACTCCTGCGGTAATACTGTCAATACTATATCCCCGTCTGCTGAAAAGTCCGGATATACGGCTCAATACACCAGGGTCATTATTGACAATTAAAGAATATACTCTCTGCATACTGCACCTCTTCTTCTCTTCATTTTTCAAAAAACAGAGTGCGTTCTGTTTTTAAATCATAACAACATCTTGTTCTTTTGTCAAGCACAATCTAGATTATTTTTCGCATTTCCACGTGACAGCTGTCCCGTCACTGAAAGCCGTTACAGACCCCATCTCGTCAGTCCGGTAAATCTGTATATCTTCCTCCTCAAGTCTTGAAAGAACCTCCCGGTGCGGATGTCCGTAAGGATTTTCTATTCCGCAGCTTATGACTGCCCAGGTTGGATTTGCCGCTTCCAAAAATATATCACTTGTCGCCGTACTGCTTCCGTGATGTCCACATTTCAGCACATCACACTCCAGCCCTTTACCGAACCTTCTGACCATCTCCCGTTCCGATCCCTCCTCTGCATCTCCGCACATAACAAAAGCATTCTTTCCATGTACCAGCCTGACTCCGACAGAAGCCTCATTTATATCCTCTTCCTCTACAAACTCTAAAGCCGGACATAAAACTGTAAATTCTGCATCTCCAAGCTTAAATCTATCCCCCGCCTCCGGGTAAATAACCTCCGTCTCAAGGATATCCAGATCCTCCATCACCTCATCGTACGTAACCGTATCATTCGTTACATCAGGCATAATCACCTTCTCTACCTCTACGGCCTCCAGCACATTATCCCCTCCTCCAATATGATCTGCATCCGGATGCGTAAAAATCAAATAATCCAATATTTCAATTCCATTCTCCTCTAAAAAGGAAACAACCTTTTCTCCCTGATTATTATTCCCCGCATCTATCATCATATGATGTCCATCCGTCTGAATCACCGTACAGTCTCCCTGGCCCACATCAAGAAATGTAATTTTCATCTCACCTGAAACAGCTGTTTCTTTAAATTCTGTATCAGAGATATAATCAAACCCTGTCAGTCCTGCCAGCTCATCATAATTTACATAACCTCCTGCCATAAGTATCAGCACAGCAGCAACTGCCGCTATCCCCTTACTTCCTCTTTTAACTGTCTTTCTTCTGCCAGTTTTCTTTCTTTCCGCCAATTTTTCAACTCCCCTTATTCCTCGTTCACTGAGGATAATCCAAATTCTTTATCATACTGACACATATACTGAAAACTCTTCTGCCTTCTGCTTCAGCTATCCCCCTCTTTACAGGGACACCACACATCCTCAACAGATATATTCTGTGGAACACTCTGAGGCGCATAGATATACGCATAGCTCTTTTCTTTATTCTCATATCTGTTAATACAAGTATCTAGTGAAGACAGCATTTTACGCCTGTCTCTCGGAAGCTTTCCTCGTACACGGTATTTGATAAAATCATGAAAACCGTCGTATTCCAAAGAATCTACATTTAAAAGCTCTATAAGCTTCCTCTCCTCCCTAAGATTCTCCAGCTCATCCGCAGGTATGAACCTTCCTGCAGCAATCTCCTTATATAAAGGTGCTTCTTCATGCAAAAACATAGAAAAATTAATAATCCGCCCAGGCCGTGTCTTATTAAAAAATTTTGCAATGTGCTCGGCATTCTCCAGGCCTCTTCCTTGTCCCGCCGCCCCCGTCATCATATGCGCATCATAGATCATACCTGCTGCCTGAAGCCTTTCGATTGCTTCATATACCTCCGCAAGATTGTGATCCTTACACATGAATGTAAGAACATCATCAAGTCCGCTCTCGATTCCCAGATATAGATGCCTCACACCTGCATCATACAGCATACGCAGCTCCTTATCACTCTTCATGCGGATATTCGTAACAGTGGCATCCATATTTACCATCTCAAATTCCGGAAAATACTGCCTTATTAGTTCCAGAATCTCCAAAAGCCTTGAAGTCTTAAGTCCAAAGGCATTACCATCGCCAAGAAAAATTTTCTTCGGACAGCCGCCCATATTTTTCACACGCTTAAGTTCATCCTCCACCTGCCAGACAGGAAGCTCCCTGTATTTCAAATGCTTAAACAACGTACAGAATTTACACTGATTATAAGAGCAGCCCACTGCAACAGGCAGCATAAAGGATGCCCGCTCCATCGGCGCACGGCAGATCTGACCTTCATAATCCACAGATATCCCCTCCCTTCTACAGGATATTATATATGATTTGCCGTCAATTTTCTATCCTTAATCATCGCTTCTTGTCCTTTTGTCTATTTTGTTAGAATGTCTTTTTTTATATATTTTTCTCTATTTTTTTCCATTCTTTACCATTTTTCTCTCCAATAGCTTACAATAATTTTTGTTCCAATATTTATCATATATGTAAAGGAGGGAAAGCATGGAGAAAATTAGGCAGCTGGTATTCAGCCTTGGCATTCGTTCTACCTATCAGGGTTTCCATTATCTCTGCTATGCATTGACACTGTGCATGCAGAATGAGGATTATCTGCTGTCTGTATACAAACATTTGTATACGGATATAGCCCTTCATTTCGGCGTCAGCCGTGACAGTGTAGATCATTGCCTCAGAACAGTGGTATCCGTATGTTGGGATAAAGGAAACCGGGAATTTCTTAATGAACTATCCGGTTACTGCCTGACCCAGAGACCCACAAATGGGGAATTTATCGATATTCTCTACCATTACCTAATTACACATTAATATGGTGCCTCGTTCATTTTCCATCAAAATATCTGATAGAAAATGGACGAGACACTACTTTAAAAAAGATTTATAAATATCCTGTTTTGTCATTCTCTGTAATCTCGCGTATAATTCTGCATGGAACGCCTGCCGCTATCACATTTGACGGAATATTCTTTGTTACAACACTGCCGGAACCGATAATCGAATTCTCTCCAATCACAACCCCTTGATTAATATGAACACCTGCTCCGACCCACACATTATCCTCGATCTTCACAGGTTTTGCATAACAGGCGCCATGAATACGCTCCCATGCATCTATTGCATGATTCGAGGTATAGATTCCTACTCTTGGCCCAAAAAGGACATTATCTCCAATCTGGATTCCGCCGCCATCCAGCATAATACAATCAAAATTGGCATAAAAATTATTACCGATAGAAATATTATATCCAAATTCACAGCGAAAGACCGGCTCAAAATGAACTCCCTTTCCGATAGATTTAAGAAGCCTGCCCAAAATGGCTTCCCTTTCCTCTGCCGGTCTGCCGAAGCTTGCATTATATTCATTTGTTAAGAACACGGTTTTCTCTCGTGCTTTTATAAGCTCCAAAGACAAATCATTATATACCTTTCCACTCAAAATAAATGCCTTTTGTTCTTCTAAATTCATTCGTGTACACCCCCCGTCACAGAAAGCAAAAAGAGCTACAGTGTCTTACTGACATCATAACTCTTTTTATTCTTCCCTATCCTTACAGCTAAATCAATACTCACTGCGATTACAGAAATTTTTCTAACCTGCCAGTCAAAACAACCCTGTTTCTAAGCCATAGCTTCCTCGATGGAAACTGCTACTGCTACCGTCATACCTACCATCGGGTTATTTCCTGCACCGATAAGACCCATCATCTCAACGTGAGCCGGTACGGAAGACGAACCTGCAAACTGAGCGTCAGAATGCATACGTCCCAATGTATCCGTCATACCATAGGAAGCCGGTCCTGCAGCCATATTGTCCGGATGAAGCGTACGTCCTGTACCGCCCCCTGATGCTACAGAAAAGTATTTCTTACCCTGCTCGATACATTCCTTCTTATATGTGCCTGCAACCGGATGCTGGAAACGTGTCGGATTCGTAGAGTTACCTGTAATAGATACATCTACCCCTTCCTTATGCATAATAGCAACACCCTCGCGCACATCATTTGCACCGTAGCAGTTTACTTTGGAGCGGAGCCCGTCGGAATATGCAATCCTCTGAACCTCTTTTAACTCGCCCGTAAAATAGTCATAATCTGTTTCAACATATGTAAACCCGTTAATTCTTGAAATAATCTTTGCAGCATCCTTTCCAAGTCCGTTCAGGATAACACGAAGTGGTTTTTTACGCACCTTATTTGCCTTCTCCGCAATGCCGATAGCGCCTTCTGCTGCTGCAAAAGATTCATGTCCTGCAAGGAACGCAAAGCAGTCTGTATCTTCCTCAAGCAGCATCTTACCAAGATTGCCGTGTCCTAAACCTACTTTTCTCTGGTCCGCGACAGAACCCGGAATACAAAATGCCTGAAGTCCTTCTCCGATTGCCGCCGCCGCGTCAGCCGCAGTCTTACAGCCTTTTTTGATTGCAATTGCCGCACCTACCGTATATGCCCAGCATGCATTTTCAAAACAAATCGGCTGAATCCCCTTTACCTGGCTGTATACATCAAGCCCGGCATCTTTTGTAATCTTTTCCGCTTCTTCAATAGAAGCTATGCCGTAGCTTCCTAAAACTTCATTAATTTTATCAATTCTTCTTTCATATGATTCAAATAAAGCCATTTATTTGTCCTCCTGTTTTTATTGTGACTATGTAACGTTTATTATATCTAATATATCTAACTTTGAATTATATAGTTATATCAAGACAGCAGTACTAAAATAATAATACTAAATATTACCGTATAGCAGTATATTTAACATACCTTAATATACTTTCTGCTTCTACGGACACAGATTGAACTGACGTTCAACCCGGCGCGCTGCGCCTTCACAGGCTGTCCTGACCCGGCGATCTCATGCAGGCATGAATCGTCTGCTCATGCCATCCTGCTTTGTCCGCTGATCGCGGCTATTCTTTTCTCGGATCGATGATCTTGACGGCATCGGCAACACGTCCATATTGTCCTTTTGCTTTTTCCCATGCATCGTTTGGTGTATCTCCTGCTTTGATAAAGTCAGTCAGTTTTCCGAGACTTACAAACTGATAGCCGATTATTTCGTCATTTTCATCAAGAGCAATACCTGTCACATAGCCTTCAGCCATCTCAAGATAACGAGGCCCCTTAGCCAATGTACCGTACATAGTTCCAACCTGAGAACGAAGTCCCTTTCCGAGGTCTTCAAGTCCCGCGCCGACCGGAAGTCCGTCTTCAGAAAATGCACTCTGAGTTCTTCCATATACAATCTGCAGGAATAATTCTCTCATTGCTGTATTAATTGCATCACAGACAAGGTCTGTGTTTAATGCTTCTAAAATGGTTTTGCCTGGAAGAATTTCAGACGCCATAGCAGCAGAATGTGTCATTCCAGAACACCCGATTGTCTCAACCAAAGCCTCCTGAATGATACCATCTTTTACGTTCAAAGTGAGTTTGCAGGTTCCCTGCTGCGGAGCACACCAGCCAATACCGTGTGTAAGACCAGAAATATCTTTTACCTCTTTTGCCTTTACCCATTTTGCTTCTTCCGGAATCGGAGCCGGTCCGTGATTTGCACCCTGAGCTACCGGACACATCATTTCTACTTCATGTGAATAAATCATTTTAAAACTCCTTTCAACTATGTATGATTTTTCTGTCGTAAGGTTTGTTATATCTTTAACACCATACTATGTTTATTTTCGCACATAATAGAATGTTCGTCAATTATTACTTTGCCTCTTTTTATGCTGTCTTTTTCGGCAGATTGCTGAGGATTTAAACCGCCATTTTTAACACCATATAACCGCCTTTCTGCTGACCTTCTATAAATATACAAAAAAAACAGCCGTTAAAGAACGAAAGTTCTCTGCATTTCGCAGCACTCTCTCAGAAACGGCCGCCCGGTACTTTTTATAAGATTACAGCGGCTATATCCCGCTTTCTCCCATCCACTCCCATAACTCAGGAAGCAATATATAATCCGCAATTTCTCCTTCCTCAAATGACGTCACCAGCCATGTATATCCTATATCATGCATATCTCCCTTTTCATAATTCAAATCATAGCCGATGTTCAATCCCTCCCTGTCAAGAAAAAAGTTCACTACATATACGCCTCCCAGACTGTCGCCTTTAAATGTTCTTTTCACCTCTTCTTCACTAAGCTCCGAAAAATATTCCTGGGAAATCCTGCCGCCCTCTTCATCGGAGCGCATGCACTCAAGCCAGAATTCAATAAAAGAATCATCGTCTACGTCAATAAGCTCCGGAAGCTGATATACTCGTCCATCCTTCAGATTAATATTTACAGTTCTCAGATTCTGATAATATTCCTCCTCATTTCCCTGACAGCTGTTATCCTCAAACGCTACACTAAGAAAATCCTCAGAAGCAAAGCATATCTTATACTCTACATAACTTACCAGCATCGGATACCCTGCCTTTAGCACCTTTTCCTTCATCTCCTCAGAAGGATTTTCATACATTTTATCTACTGTCTCCAGTGCACAATCCTTAAGGGTCTGATTCACTTTATCCGCCGCCTCACTGTCAAGCCCGGTAAGAGCCGGATATTCTATATCAAAATCTATCCACATGTTCTGCTTCTTATCATCATAAAATATATAGCTGTCTTCCTCAATCTCATAAGAAAGATCTTCTGCAATATAAGCCGAGATACTGTCAAGCCCTATTTTTTCACTCTCTTTAGACTCTTGCGGAAGACTGGTATAATCATCATCAAAAAATTCATCGTCCCACCACTCTTCCTGATAATGCTCCCAATTTTCTGACTCTGCAGAAGGCCGGAGCACTCCCCATATTACCGCCATAATACCGCCAAACACTACAAATACTAAAAAAATAACTGCTGCTGTAATACCAAGAATGATAAAAAGCATACGATTATGGCTCTGAATCTGCCGGACCGGCGGCAGACTTACATACATCTCCATTGGAATATAGCGCATGCCATTTACTACCTGCTCCTCATCCGTCTGGCGCATCCCCATATGTATATATTTAGGCACCGCATTCGGGGCAGCATTTACTGTAATTCGGCTCACTCTAAGTCTCTGTATACAATGATTCACAACTGCCTGGAAAAGCCTTCGTCCGACACCCTTCCCTTGACAGCTGCACCTCACAAAAAAAAGACAGATATGACCCGCTCTCTTTACAGAGATAGTTCCTACAAGCTCCCCGGCATCAAATGCGCCAAATATTGCAAGCTCTCCTGACTGATACATACGATTTATATTCTCATACTTAATAAACTGCTGAAATTCTGCCACACCCTCCGGAGTATAACAGCAGGCTACATCCTCTGCAAACACCTCCCAGATAAGGTGAAGCGCAGGCAGAATTTCATGCTGGTTTAATTCTCTTACGTACATATACCGCAGCCTCCTTTACGAATTTATGAACTATGCATAGCTCAAAAGCTCCTCTCGAAGCAGAGTGAGCGCCCGTACCGCCGCATAATCCCGGATTTTCTCCCGATTACCGGTAAAATAAAACTCTTCCACACGAATATGTCCTTTTACAAAACACCCGATATACACTAATCCCACCGGCTTCTCCTCAGTTCCTCCGTCCGGTCCCGCAATTCCAGTCACGCCAAGTGCGGCATCCGCGCCTGCCGCCTCCGCCGCGCCCGCCGCCATCTCTTCTGCCGTCTGCCTGCTCACTGCTCCATAAGCCTTAAGCGTCTCTTCCTTCACCCCCAGAAGCTTTCTCTTAGCTTCATTTGAATAGGTGATATAGCCTTCCTTATACACCCTTGATACGCCCGGAACATTCATAATTCTTCCCGCCAATTTACCGCCAGTACAGGACTCCGCCGTCGTTACAGTAAGCCCCTTCTTCTCCAGCAAGGCCGCAACAGCCTCCTCTAGTGTTACTTCTTCCTCCTCTGTAAACACCATACTGCCAAAACGATTGTAAAGCTCCTTAAGCATCGGCGCCATAAGCTGTTCTGCCTTCTTCTCGCTCTCTGCCTTTGCCGTCACCCGAAGATGCACCTCCCCTGTCTTTGCATAAGGTGCAAGCGTCGGATTTGACTGTGCATCCATAAGATCGGAAATCATAGTCTCCGCTTTGCTCTCTCCGATTCCACACAGCTTAACCATCTTAGAATATATACCTTCCGGCTGAAGGCGGCCAAGATATGGAGCAATTGCCTCCTCAAACATCGGCTTTAATTCATTCGGAGGACCCGGAAGCAGTATCGCCGTCTTATTCTCCCCTTCCAAGATAAGCCCAGGAGCCGTTCCGTTATGATTGTCTACTACTATCGCGCCTTCCGGAACCATTGCCTGCTTCCAATTATTTTCTGTTATCTTCTTAGACTTCATCTGACGGAAAAATTCTACAATCCTTTCTTTTGAATGCGCATCCTCATACAGCTTCCTTCCGAAAACCTCCGCTGTCACCTCTTTTGTCAAATCATCCTTTGTAGGACCGAGTCCTCCACTTAGGATGATAATATCTGACCTTGACAGCGCCAGCTCGACAGTCTGTCTTAAACGTTTCTCATTATCCCCCACAACACTCTGGTAATAACAGGAAAGGCCTAGAAGGGCACATTTTTCGGCAAGATATGCTGCGTTCGTATTTACAATATTCCCAAGCAATATCTCTGTTCCTACGGAAATCAGCTCTACTGTCATATTACATTCCTCCTTGTGTTAATACCTGTACATTCTTTGCTACATAATCACCCAGTGATACTACTGTTAATATTAAGGATACCCAGACTAACACCATTCCAATCATATCAAATACTCCTCCGAAATCAGCAATCAGTACGATAATCATCGCCATCTGGGAAACTGTCTTAAATTTCCCCCAGTAGCTCGCCGCAATCACAATTCCGTTATCAGATGCCACAAGCCGGAATCCGCTGATAATAAACTCCCTGGCAATGATAACAATCACAACCCACGCCTCAAGCTCTCCTGACGGGATCAGGCAAATCATCGCAGAACAGACAAGCAGCTTATCCGCCAGCGGGTCCATGAACTTTCCAAAATTGGTCACCAGATTCCTTGCACGCGCAATCTTTCCATCCAAAAGATCTGTAAGGCTCGCTCCGCAAAATAGAATAAGGGCAATCCATTTATTTGCCGTCCCTCCTGCATCCGTCAACATAAAAAACACAAAAAACGGTACCATAATCACTCTTAACACAGTCAGTTTGTTTGGTAAATTCATGAAATCAACTCTCCTATCAAATCATATTCTAATGCTCCGGTTACTCTTACCTTTGCAAAATCTCCGGACATCAATTCTGCTTCCCCGTCACAGGACACAAAGATCAATCCGTCAACACCGGGAGCATCCTTATAGGTCCTCCCCACATAAACCTCTTCATCAACAACCCTGCCTTCAATCATAACTACTATCTCTTTCCCCGTCATCCGTTCTGCAAGATCAAATGCAGCCTCCTGCTGCAGCTCCATAAGTTCAACCTGACGCTCCTCCTTAATCTCATCAGGAATCTGCCCTGGCATCACGGCCGCCGGCGTATCCTCCTCCGGAGAATAGGTAAATACCCCCAGTCTGTCAAATTCCATCTCGTCTACAAACGTAAGAAGCTCCTCATGCTGCTCCCTCGTCTCTCCCGGAAAACCGGTAATTAACGTTGTGCGAAGCGCAATATCCGGGATCTCACGGCGAAGCTTCTTTATAATCTCTGTCAGCTGCTTTCTCGTTGTCCGCCTCCCCATACGCTTTAAAATCTCATCGCTGGCATGCTGGATTGGAATATCCAGGTAATGACAGATTTTCCTCTCCTCTTTCATCACTTGAATCAGTTCATCATCAATCTCCTCCGGATAGCAGTAAAGAAGCCTTATCCAGCGGATTCCCTTTATCCTGCAAAGTCCCTTTAAAAGCTTGGAAAGACATTTTTCTCCGTAAAGGTCCTTTCCATACACGGTCGTCTCCTGCGCGACTATAATCAGCTCCTTCACACCCTGAAGGGCCAGCGCTTCCGCCTCCTTTAAAAGCTGCTCCATCGGAACACTCCGATAATTTCCTCTGATTTTAGGAATAATACAGTAGGTACAGTGTTTATCACATCCTTCCGCAATCTTCAGATAGGCAAAATGTCCTCCCGTAGTTATCAGCCGCTTCGTCCTTGCATCCGGAAGTACCTCCAGACTTTCCAGCATCAGGCGCCCCTTTCCTTCAAGCGCTTCCTGAACCGCCTGCATAATCTTATCATATGCACTTGTCCCAAGCACCGCATCTACCTCTGGGATCTCTGTAAATATCTCCTGCTGATACCGCTGTGCCAGACATCCGGTCACAATCAACACTTTCAGATTTCCTGTCTTCTTGTATTCTGCCATCTCTAAAATAGTCTGAATGCTCTCTTCCTTCGCATCATGAATAAAGCAGCAGGTGTTAATTATAATTATCTCTGCCTGCGTTTCATCATCTACAATCTCACAGCCCCCCTGCTCCAAAAGCCCCAGCATAACTTCCGAATCTACCAGATTCTTATCACAGCCAAGAGATATGAATAATACTTTCATCCTGATATTTCCTCTTTCTTTTTCTTGAAAGAAAGGCAGATACCTGCCGCATCTGCCTTCAAGCTTTTTATTCGTCTTCTTCTCCTACAACCTTAATCTTTGCCTGATTCAGCTCCGCAATCGCTACAGACAGCGGTTTCCCGCCATCCTTTACCTCCGCAAGAGGCACGGCTCCGTCAATCAGCTGTCTCGCTCTTTTTGCCGTTGCCATCACAATAGAATAGCGGCTGTTTACAACCTTTGTCTCTCCTTCTTCTACGTCCTTATTCACGACCTTCATTAAATCTGTGTAAGATGGGTGAAGCATACATTATTCTCCTTTCAGCTCTTTCTTTATATTCTCCATGAATGTCTTGTTACGGAATCCTCGCCTGTGCTCCCCCTGGATAATACTGTGAACTTCAGCCACACATTCCTCCAGCTTATCATTAATAATCAAATAATCATAATACTTCATGCTGTCCGCCTCTTCCTCTGCCCTTCTTAGACGACTCTCAATAACCTCCATCGTCTCGGTGCCCCGGCCGGTCAGACGGCTTCTAAGCTCCGCCGCCGTAGGAGGCGTCACAAACAAAAGCAGGGTATCCGGAAACTGTTCCTTCACCTTCAATGCCCCTTGAATCTCAATCTCAAGGATTACATCTCTGCCCTCCCGCAGCTTTTCTTCTACATAGACACGCGGCGTACCATAATAATTATCTACGTATCTAGCATACTCTATCAGTTCATCTTTCGCAATCATTTTTTCAAATTCGTCTACAGTTTTGAAAAAATATGCCTTTCCCTCTTCTTCTCCGGGCCGGGGACTTCTGGTTGTTGCAGAAACTGACAATGCATAATTATCATATTTTTCAAGCAGCCGTCTCATAAGCGTCCCTTTTCCCGAACCCGAAAACCCGGATACTACAATCAGAATCCCTTTTCCTTCCATCTCTGCTCTCCTATTCGATATTCTGAATCTGTTCTCTTACCTTCTCAATCTCTGTCTTCAAGTCAATCCCGACATTTGATACTTTCAAGTCATTCGCTTTCGAAAGAATTGTATTCGCCTCCCGGTTCATCTCCTGGGCAATAAAATCAAGCTTTCGGCCGATTCCGGACTCGTCCGACTGCAGCGTCTCCTTCATATGTATAATATGGCTCCTTAAACGCACCACTTCCTCATCCGTACAGATCTTGTCCGCAAATAATACTACTTCTGCCGCAATACGGCTCTCCTCCATCTGCGCATCTCCTAAAAGCTCTTTTACCTTTCCCTCCAGCTTTTCCCTGTACTGTGTAAGAATCTCCGGCGTACGCTCCTCAATAAATGCCACCAGCTTAAGCATCCCGTCAAGCTTTAAAAGGATATCCTTCTTCAGATTTTCTCCCTCCAGGATCCTTGTCTCTACGAATCGCCCGACAGCTCCGTCAAGAGCCTGCTTAAGCACATTCCAGATTTCCTCCTCATCCAAAGTCCGCTCTTCCATAGTAAACACCTCCGGATAACGGGACAGGGTAGATACGCGGACATCATTTTCCAAAGAAAACCTCTCCTCCATCTGATTAAGATAAGTAAGATATTCTCCTGCCAGACTCTCATTATATTTGAGGGACACCTGGCTCTCTGACAGGTCTTCATAGGTAATAAACAAATCTACCTTTCCTCTTAAGATACTCTGTTTCATCAGACTGCGGATTGCAGTTTCAAAAAAATTCAGCTTTTTTGGCATCCGGATATTTACATCCAGATAACGATGATTTACACCCTTCATCTCTATTGTAAATCTGCGCTCCTTGTCAGATACCTCACATCTTCCAAAGCCTGTCATACTTTTTATCATGATATGAACCTCTTCCTAATATATAATCGACTTTTCCCGCATTTTATTATAAGTCATTTGGAATATCACGTCAACTATGCTACAATGAAAACATTATTAAGATCAAGGAAAGGACTCGATCATTATGGCATTTGACGGAATTACTGTTGCGGCACTTGTACACGAGCTTACAGAAGGCTTAACCGGAGGACGGATCGCTAAGATTGCTCAGCCGGAAAACGATGAGCTGCTGCTTACCATCAAAACACCGGAGGGACAAAAGCGCCTTTATATCTCGGCCTGTGCCTCTCTTCCACTTATCTACCTGACAGATGAAAATAAAAACAGCCCCTTAACGGCTCCAAATTTCTGCATGCTGCTGCGCAAGCATATCGGAGGCGGACGGATCACCGGAATCTCTCAGCCTGGACTTGAGCGTATTATCTGTATCGATATAGAGCACTTAGATGAGCTGGGCGATCCCTGCCGGAAAAAGCTGATTGTTGAAATTATGGGAAAACACAGCAATATCATTTTTTGTGATGACAAGGAAATGATTATTGACAGCATTAAGCATGTATCCGCACAGATGAGTTCTGTGCGCGAGGTTCTGCCGGGAAGAAAATACTTTATACCGGATACTATGGCAAAGCTTAACCCTCTGAACCTTGATAAGGATCATTTTATCTGCGCTGTCAGGGGAAAACCAGTGCCTGCCGGAAAGGCTCTATACACCAGCTTTACCGGTATCAGTCCCATAGCTGCCGAGGATATCTGCCACAGAGCCGGACTAGACTCGAACATGCCTGCAGGAGAGTTCTCGGAAGATTTACTGACACATCTTTACCGACAGTTCTCCTATTATATAGCTGAAGTGAAAAATAAGAATTTCCACCCGGTAATATACTATAAGGAAAATGTCCCTGCGGAATTCAGTGCACTTCCCTTCAGTCACTGTGGTTTATACGAGGAGATTTCATTTCCTTCAATATCGGAGGTTCTTCAGACCTACTACGCTGCAAAAAACATGGTGACGCGCATAAGGCAGAAAAGCACAGATCTGCGCCACGTAGTTCAGACTGCATTGGAACGTAACCGTAAAAAATACGACCTGCAGACCAGACAGCTTAAAGATACACAAGACCGGGAGCGCTATAAGATATACGGAGAACTTCTCAACACCTATGGATATAACCTGGCTCCCGGCTCCAAAGAGCTTACCTGCCTGAACTATTATACAAATGAGGAAATCACAATTCCTCTTGACCCTGTAAAAACTCCACAGGAGAATTCTCAGAAATACTTTGCCCGCTATAATAAGCAGAAACGCACCTGCGAAGCCCTGACCAAGCTTCTTTTAGAAACCGACGGCGATATCCGGTATCTGGAATCCATCGGTACAGCTCTTGACATTGCCCAAAGTGAAGCTGACCTTGCGCAGATTAAAGAAGAGCTGATGCAGAGCGGATATATCCGCCGCAAATTTACTAAAAAGAAGATGAAACTCACAAGCCGCCCGCTGCACTACATCTCCGGCGACGGATACCATATGTATGTAGGAAAAAATAACCTCCAAAATGATGAGCTGACCTTTTCCTTTGCTTCCGGAAACGACTGGTGGTTCCATGCCAAAGGCGCTCCGGGTTCTCATGTCATCGTCCGCACAAATGGAGACGAGCTTCCTGACAGAACCTTTGAAGAAGCCGGTCGGTTAGCTGCCTATTATTCAAAAAACCGAGGAAATGATAAGGTAGAAATCGACTATGTGGAGAAAAAACATGTTAAAAAGCCAAACGGTGCAAAGCCGGGATTTGTCGTATATTACACGAATTATTCTCTCGTAATTGATTCAGACATATCCCATATAAAAGAAGCACAGGCAGACTAAAAACAGAAGTGCTGCATGATGAATAGATTTTTCCTTTCATCGCGCAGCACTTTCCTTTCATGTTCCATTTTCTCACCTTATCTAATGATTCCAATCTCTTTAAAAATAGCCCATACATACGGCGCTCCAAATACTCCCAGCTGCTTGGGGCCGGTAATCTGACAGTCCTCATCCTCAATCAAGCGCTGGTGCGCTTTTTCAAACGTAGCTCGTGTAATAGATTTCTTACGCCGGTCTATAAAACATTCCCCGCCCCGCACACGATAGACAAAGGGAAGACCCTTTATCGTATAAAACTGCTCTCCCTGATGGGCATCTACTGCTTTCCACATATTTTCCATTCGATTTGCCATCTATTCCCTCCCCGCCAGATAATCTATAAACTGCTGGGCTGTCCGTCCCGACAGACCTCCATGATTCAGCTCCCACCGATTTGCCTCCAGAAGAAGCTTCTCCTTCGGCATATCTATTCCACTGCGCCTTGCAAGCCCCAGTACAATCTGCTGAAACTCCTTTTTATCCGGTTTTCCATAATAAATTGTCACGCCGAATCTTGCTACAAGAGACAGCTTTTCCTGTACCGTGTCATTGGTATGCAGCTCTTCATCTCTGTCTGCCTTGTCTTTAAAGGTTTCCCGAATGAGATGCCTGCGGTTTGATGTGGCATAAATCAACACATTTTCCGGTTTTTTTTCAAGACCGCCCTCGATTACAGCCTTTAGATATTTATATTCTATCTCAAATTCTTCAAAAGAAAGATCGTCCATATAGATAATAAATTTGTAATTTCGATTTTTAATCTGACCGATGATATCATTCAGATCCTGAAACTGATGCTTATACACCTCAATCATCCGAAGTCCCTGGTCATAATATTGATTCAGAATTGCTTTGATAGAAGAGGATTTTCCGGTTCCTGCATCTCCGAACAACAAACAGTTATTAGCTCTTCTTCCTCTGACAAAGGCCTCCGTATTCTCTATCAGCTTCTTTTTTGCAATTTCATAGCCCACCAGATCATCGAGATGTACATGGGCAATCCGTGTAATAGGGACAATTTCCGTCCCATTTTCGCCATGCTCAACTCGAAATGCCTTGTGGAGTCCCAGCTTACCTACTCCAAACTCTTTGTAAAACTGTGTCATCACAGTTTTAAATTCCTCTGCATTTTCTGTCTCTGCAAGATTCTTCCCAAGACTGCAGATGCGGTCGCGGATTCTGCGGTTAAATACCTTTCCAGCCCTGCTGCTTCCTTTATAATCCTGTAGAAAAGACAAACACTGCACCTCTAAAGCCTTCTCGATTTTTGAAAATTCATAATCATACAGCTCCTTATAAATGGTAAAATCATGCAGTGCAGCTACATTAATACTACCCTCCACCTCTCCAACGATTTCGCAGGAGGTACTGTATGCATTCTCATGGCTGGCCAGCAGATAGGTAAGATAATTGTGCCAAAGATTGCCTTCAAATCCATGACTTACCGACAGCTCAAGAAGCTGATTCACACTGTCGAATAACAGTTCCTTAAGCCTCTCCTTGTCGTCTTCTTTATCAACTTCTTTGCTGCATTCCTCCATCAGAACAGTCATATTCTGAAGAATACCGCTTTCTTCCATATTTTTATATATCATAAGTTCCTTTATTCTCATGGCTTCTCCTCTAATAATTTCCAAGAATTTTAAGTCCCCGGCTTTCCTCTCTTAAGCCCCTGATAGCATTTTTCACTCCGGCCTCCTCAAGATTCCCTTCAAAATCTATAAAGAATCTGTACTCCCAGCTTTTTCCCTCTACTGGTCTGGACTCAATTCTGGTCATGTTTAAATCATTGTATATAAAATGCGACAGCAAGTGGTAAAGAGAGCCGCTCTCATGAGGAAGCTCAAAGCAGATGCTGATTTTGGAAGCTCCTTTAAGGAAAATCTTCTGATTCGTCACAACAATAAATCTGGTAGAATTATTTTCTTCATCATTAATCCTGTCCGTAAGCACCTCCAGACCATGTATCTGCGCCGCATAAGCACTGCATACCGCCGCCTGGGAGCTGTCCTGCTCATCAAGGATTTTCTTTGCTGCAATTGCGGTATTTGCTACACTGATCTGCTGCCAGCTGCCATGCTCTCCCAGAAACCGCGAGGTCTGCATCAATGCTTCTGCTTTCGAATATACCCGCTCTATCTCTGAAAGCTTTGTACCCGGAAGCCCGGAAAGTGTATGAGAAATAGGAATAATAATTTCTCCTATAATGTAATTCTCAAATTCTACCAGGAGGTCATACACCTCATTTACAGAACCTGCCGACGAGTTTTCAATCGGAAGCACCGCATAATCTGCCGCACCTTCCTCTATTGCTTCCATTGCTTCTCGGAAGGTTTTTACATGATAGCTGCTTACGGACTCCCCAAAATATTTCTTCATAGCAGCCTGTCCGTAAGCACCCTCTGTACCCTGGAAAACGATCCTTGCACGGTCCGCCTCCAGAGATCTGACCTCAATGAAAGGAAGGCGTCCAAGCGCCCCGGCTTTAACAAGCTGCTGATACTGGAGCTTGCGGCTTATAGACATCATCTGCTGATACAGCTCCTTTATCCCTTTTTTATTAAACTCGGATGAGGCTTTGGAAGAAACCGACTGAAGCTTTTCCATCTCCCGTTCCCGGTCAAATACCTTCCGGCCGGTCTGAACTTTGTATTCGCCTACCTGAGCACAGATATCCATCCGCTGCTCGTAAAGAGAAACAATCTGACTATCTATCTCATCAAGCTGTAATCTTAATTCTTGTAATGACAGCATAGGAACCACTCCTTTTTCTAGTTTTAAACACAATATTTCGCTTACTTGAACAGTTTACACCATCCAGCGTATAAAATCTAGATTACTTTGGTATACTCTTTACATTATGAAACATAATTTTATCACTTGTGGAACAATTGGATGGTGTATGGAGATTCTTTTCACAGGCTGCAGATCTGTAAAGGAAAGAAATCCTAAGCTTGTAGGCTCAACCTCTATCTGGATGTTTCCGATTTACGGTCTGGCAAGCCTATTAGGTCCGCTTTGCCGAAAACTTCGGGGAAAAAATCTGGTGCTTAGGGGCGGAGTTTATACATGCTGCATTTTTGCCGGAGAATATCTGACTGGGTCTTTTCTTAAAAAGTACGAGGCGTGCCCCTGGGATTACAGCGGGGCGCCTCTTAACGTCAACGGCCTTGTCAGACTGGATTATGCTCCCTTCTGGTTCGGAGCGGGACTCGTATTCGAAAAAATTCTCTGCAGACGTTGAAAATCTTTTATGTTTGGTATATGATGAATAGAGATTTTTTAACATCACATAGTCATTTTAGGAGGGTTTTATGAGACACTTAATGAGTCCACTGGATTTCTCTGTGGAAGAATTAGAACAGTTAATGAACCTTGCCGGCGATATCGAGGCGTACCCTGAAAAATACGCCCATGCATGTGCAGGAAAGAAGCTGGCAACCTTATTTTATGAACCAAGTACCAGAACAAGGCTGAGCCATGAAGCGGCTATGCTGAATCTTGGGGGAAGCGTGCTTGGTTTTTCTACCGCAGATTCCAGCTCTGCTGCCAAAGGGGAAAGCGTAGCCGATACCATCCGAACTATTTCTTGTTACGCAGACATCTGTGCCATGCGTCATCCAAAGGAAGGCGCCGCGCTTGTGGCCGGCACACATGCAACTATTCCCGTAATCAACGCCGGTGACGGAGGTCATCAGCATCCCACGCAGACACTTACCGATCTTTTAACTATCCGTTCCTTAAAAGGAAAGCTTGACCACATGACCATCGGTCTCTGCGGTGACCTGAAATTCGGGCGCACCGTCCATTCTTTGATTCATGCACTGGTTCGATATTCAAATATCAGATTCGTATTAATCTCACCGGAAGAACTTAGAATTCCAAGCTACATACGTACAGATGTACTTGACCGACAGAAAATTGAATACAAGGAAGTCGTCCGTCTGGAGGATGCACTTCCCACACTGGATCTTCTCTATATGACCCGCGTACAGAAAGAACGTTTCTTCAACGAGGAGGATTATGTACGCATGAAAGACTTTTACATTCTGGATTCCAAAAAGATGGAACTTGCCCCTGAAGATATGTATGTACTGCATCCGCTTCCGAGGGTAAATGAAATCTCGGTCGAGGTTGACCAGGACCCGCGGGCTGCTTACTTTAAGCAGGCTCAGTACGGCGTATATATTCGAATGGCACTGATATTGACACTTTTGAATATTGAAGTATAGGAGGAGACAAAAATGGTTAAAAATACATTAAATGTAGGACGTATCTCCGAAGGCTTTGTACTGGACCATATCCAGGCAGGACGCAGTATGGATATTTATAAATATCTTCATCTGGACAAGCTGGACTGCTGTGTCGCAATTATCAAAAATGCAAAAAGCAGCAAGATGGGAAAAAAGGATATCATGAAGATCGAATGTCCGATTGATTTTATGGATTTGGATATCCTGGGATTTATTGACCACAATATTACGGTAAATATTGTAAAGGACGAGCAGGTTGTACATAAAAAATGTCTCCGCCTGCCAAGTGAAATCCGAAATGTTATCCGCTGCAAAAATCCCCGCTGCATCACCTCCATTGAACAGGAGCTTGATCATATCTTTGTACTTACAGATCCGGAAAAGGAAATTTACCGCTGTAAATACTGCGAGGAAAAATATGACGGAAGATTTAAAAAACGATTATAAAAGCAAGCAGGACGATAAGCCGGGTTATGTCGTTGGGTAATCATCTATCTAGGCTTACCGTTGCCGGTAAGCTCCAGCGACCTACCTGAGACGTGACGGGCCGCCACATCGTCTCTATGCGGTCTTGCTTCAAGTGGGGTTTACATGTGCCCCTGCTGTTACCAGCAGGGCGGTAGTCTCTTACACTGCCCTTCCACCCTTACCAGAGCCCTGTTATTTATCTACGGAACGCGGTGCGTTTCATAGATAAATAACAGGGCTCTGGCGGTATATTTCTGTTGCACTGGCCTTGGAGTCGCCTCCACCGGACGTTATCCGGCACCCTGCCCTGTGAAGCCCGGACTTTCCTCATCTGCCGCCTTTCGGCTTCTGCAGCTGCGATTACCTGTCCTACTTGCTGTTCTATATCCTTTTATCTATACTCACACGAGTATACCCTCTTTTAACAATGCTATATCAGTCAGATACCTGCTCTCACTGCCGGACTTATTATCCGCAGGAGACATCATCTATCAGCATATCTCCGTCTGCTGCCGTCGTTGCAAGCATATCACATCTTTCATTCTGCGGATGCCCGTCATGACCCTTAACCCAGATGAATTTTACCTTGTGAGATTCCTTTGCCTTTAAAAGTCTCTTCCACAAATCCATATTCTTCACCGGCTCATTCTTCCCCCGCTTCCACCCCTTTTTAATCCAGCTTCCTATCCAGTTTTGATTAAATGCATCTACCACATACTTGGAATCTGAATAGAGTTCCACCTCACATGGACGGTTAAGCGCCTCCAGACCTGCTATTACAGCCATCAGCTCCATACGGTTATTTGTTGTTTTTTTATAACCCTGAGACAGCTCCTTCACATGAAGCTCCCCCTTGGAGTCCACATATTCCAGGACTGTCCCATAACCGCCGGGTCCGTCAGGATTCCCCCTCGCAGCCCCGTCAGTATAGATACTTACACGCATCTTTTTATATTCCCCCTCCTGTAATCCTTCTTCCTATACTAAAAACTCCTGCGACGTTCTTGTAATATGCATCACCTTGTCTCTGTAAGGCTCAGACTCCGGAAGCCTTATCAGCCTGTCATAGGCCTTATAATCACACATATGCATAGGAAATACACATGCAGTGTCCGTATGCCTCATAAAATAATCCAATCCCCAGAAAAACTGCTTTCCCTGCCGCATGTCCAGCGGAACAAAGGCCACATCTATCTTCACGGCAGAAAGCTTTTTAATCTCCTGCTGATAAGCCTGACGCATCGGCTCATTCCAGGTTCTGTCATCTTCCTCTTCCCAGTGCCACCAATTCAAATCACCCGCATGATAAATGACCTTATCCCCGGCATTGACTAAAAACGCCACGCCTTCATCTGTAGATTTTAAGGTTCTGATTTTCAATCCCTCAAGTACCAGCTCCTCATCTGCTCCTACAGACAAAACTCTTCCTCCCGGCCCCGTTTCCTGGATATCATCTGACAATATATAATGAATATCTGTATATCGGGACGCCCAGTCAAAAATTTTCCTTTTAAAATGATCTTCATGAACATGGCTGGCAAATACATAGAGTTTCTTATCCGGCTCAAATTCTGGAAGAATACCTCTATAATAATCAAATACCAGCACAAACTCTCTGTATTCTACCGAAAAACCACTGTGTGCAAGATATGTTACCTTTATCACTTATGCCTCTCCTTTTATAACCTCTACGGCATGGATTACCTCAGGCAGGATATAAGTCAGACATTCTTTCACGGCACCTGCCTTACCCGGAAGATTTACAATCAGCACATCTCCCCGGATACCTGCTGCACTTCGGTTTAACATCGTTCGCTTCGTCATACGAAGCACATGCGCACGCATCACCTCCGGAATACCGACAACCGGCCGGTCTACTACATCCATAGTTGCCTCCGGTGTACAATCCTCCGGTGCACAACCCGCACCTCCCGTAGTGAGAATCAAATCCGTCAGATGATTATCTGCCAGTCTCTGAAATACAGTAGAGAGCACCTTCCTGTCTGTCGGAAGCGCCTTCATAAACACTACCTCCACTCCTGCCTCTTCTACAATCTGACGTATCAGCTTTCCGCACTGATCCTCTTCTCTTTCTCTGTATACTTCTGTATTAGCAGTTATAATTGCCGCCTTCATATTGTACCTCCACGAAATCTCTTCTTCTGTACCTAATATATGCACTATTTGAATTTTATACCTTTTATAGTAATAATGCAACGTATAACCCGGATATTTCTGTTATCCCGCTGCGGCATCTGAAAACCGCTCTGCCGTACATTACAGCTTAAGCCTGCCCATGCAGAATCTCCAAAATCCTGTCCAGCTCTTCTACTCCTATCTGTCCCGGAGCAGAAGCCTTTCTTACTGCGCCAAAGGTAACTGCTGAACCTAAAAGTCCGCCGCACAGCCTGCTGACGATTCCCATTTTTGACATCGACATAGTAATAACCGGACAGTCTGCATACCGCCTTACCATCTCTTCTGTCGCAGACAGAAGCGTAAGCACATCTCGTCCACTTTCCGGCATGACAGCAAGCTTACAGATATCGCTTCCCAGCTCCTGCATATGACAAAGTCTCTTTACCAGCTCGCCATGCTCCGGTGTCCTATGAAAGTCATGATTTGACACAATTACTTTTACACTGCATTCGTGTGCAGATTTTACTAATTCCTTTACCGATTCATCCCCGGTAAACATTTCCACATCCAGAATATCTATATACCCCGTCAAAGCTGCCTCTTTATTAAGCCTTCTATACTGTGCCGGCTCCGCTTCTCTTCTCCCGCCTTCTCCTGCTGTTCGAAATGTAAAAAGAAGCGGCATTTTTCCAAGAATACTTCGAAGTTCTCTTAATATCTCTTCCAATTTATACCAGTCAAAAACCTCGTCAAACCAATCTGCCCTCCACTCTGCAATATCTACAGGAGCATCACAAAGCTCTTCTGCCTCCCGGATAATCTCCTCTTTTGTCCTTCCGACAATCGGCGCGCATATCTTCGGAACGCCCTCTCCGATTCTGACTCCTCTTACCTCTACCGGCTTCATCTTTCTCACTCCTTGGCCCCACATAACATCTCTGTCTGCCTTCCTTTATATATTCTGATATCCCGACCTGCTTATTATACCAAAAAATAACGCCGGGTTCTACCCTCAGCGTTATTTTTCTCCTCTCTTCCCTCTATAAGTTCATCAGTACGCCAGTCATCATATGATACCGGCAGAATCTAGATAATAATACAAACCAGCCCCCCATTGCTGTCATTCACAATCTTCTGCATTGTATCCTGAAGTTTTGTCTGGCTCTCGTCATTAATCATAGCCATCTTGCTGCGCATGCCATCCATCACCAGCTCCTCAATGGATTTTCCAAAAATATTAGTTCCCCATATACCCTCTTCGCTCTGCTCCGTATCCTTGATATATTCAATCAGATCCTTTGCCTGCTGCTCACTGCCTACAATCGGTGCAATTTCTGTCTCGATATTAGCCCGGATAAGATGAATCGACGGAGCCTGGGAATGAATCTTCACACCATATTTATTCCCCTGCTTGATAATCTCCGGCTCATTAAGTGTGATTTCTTCCTTTGCCGGACTCACCACTCCATACCCCTTCATACGTACAGACGCAAATGCATCACGGACTCCCTCGTACTCTGCCTTCAGCTCCGACAGTCTCTTCATTGTAGACACCAGCTCATATTGTCCCGCAATATGTGTCCCGGTAAGATCACTAAGCATTTCATAGTAGAATCTGTCTGCAACGGCAACACGCACCTTTACACAGCCGGTATCCATTTCGATATGGTCTACCTTGCATTCTTCTATGTAAGGACTTTCCGGCGGCTCGACGCCGGCAGCAGCATCCCGGATTTCCTGAAACTGATTCAGAATACCCCGGATATGCTCCAGAAGATCCTGCTTGATCTTGTGGTCCCTCGGCAGCATTTCCACCCACTTTGGGACAAAAAACTGAATCTCGGAAACCGGAAACTCAAAAAGAACCGCTTCTATAATTTTATAAATATCCTCTTCCTTTAACTGCTCGCAGTTTACCGGAAGAGCTTTTACTCCATACTCCTGCTCCGTCTCTTCAACTACTCTCTGAGTCTCCTCACTATAAGGCTTCTTGGAATTTACCAGCACAATAAACGGCTTTCCTATACTCTGGAGCTCACGAATCGTCTTTCCTTCCGCTTCCTTATAGTTCTCCCGCTCAATATCCCCGATACTTCCGTCTGTGGTGACTACAATTCCGATAGTTGCATGGTCGTGGATAACCTTTCTCGTTCCGATACCGGCTGCCTTCGTAAACGGAATCTCATAATCAAACCAGGGAGTTTTTACCTGCCGTTCCTCGTTTCCCTCCACATGACCGGAAGCTCCGTTTACCATATACCCCACGCAGTCAATAAGACGTACTTTCACGGATACATCCTCAGACAGCTTTATTTCTGCTGCTTCCTTCGGAACAAACTTGGGTTCTGTCGTCATAATCGTTCTGCCTGAAGCAGACTGGGGCAGCTCATCTCTTGTCCGCGCCTTACTGTGCTCATCCTCCATATGCGGGAGCACCAGCACATCCATGAATCGTTTAATAAATGTAGATTTTCCCGTCCTTACCGGACCTACAACTCCTATGTATATCTCTCCGTTCGTTCTGGCTCTTATATCTTTGTACAACTGAAACGTATTCATACTAATACCCCCTTGCTATGCTGATACAATGTATGCACAGGCAAGAGGGTTTTAGAACCAGATTATAACATTTATGCGCCGATGTCTTATTCCTTCCATTGAAGCGCCATATTTTCAGCCCTGCTGTCTCTCAACATCAGCTCATTTACCGCTTCCCCAGGATTCTTTCCTTCGAACAGCACTTCATTTACCTTGTCAATAATTGGAAGCGCTACTCCATATTTTTTTCCAAGCTTCACTGCCGCTTTCGCAGAATATACCCCTTCTACAACCATCTGGACCTCATCCATCGCTTCCTGCATGGATTTCCCCTGGCCCATAAGATAGCCTGCCTTGCGGTTACGGCTGTGGACACTGGCACAGGTTACGATCAAATCTCCGATTCCAGTAAGACCTGTAAAGCTTTCCAGTGCGCCGCCCATCTTAACTCCCAGTCTCGCAATCTCTGCAATTCCTCTTGTAATAAGCGCCGCCTTCGTGTTATCTCCATACCCCATACCATCTGCAATTCCTGCTGCCAGCGCAATGACATTTTTAAGAGAGCCGCCCAGCTCCATGCCAAGTCTGTCCGGACTTGTGTAGACACGGAATACCTCATTCATAAACATTTTCTGAAGATAATCTGCCGTCTTCTTACTCTTTGCACCGATGACAACCGTTGTAGGAAGCCCTCTTCCAACCTCCTCTGCATGGCTGGGCCCTGACAAAACCGCCACATCTGCCTGAGGTATCTCTGATTCAATCTGCTGAGACAATGTCATCAGTGTATCCTCTTCAATCCCCTTCGCCACATCTACGATAATCTGTCCTTCACTCACATACGCACTCATATTACGCGCGGTTCCTCTTGTAAATGTGGATGGAACTGCAAGCACAAGAAAATCCTTCTCCTTCACAGTACTCTCCATGTCTGTTGTAAATTCCATATCCTCCGGTATCCTTACTCCCGGAAGCTTGCTTTTATGCTCCCTCTCCTTCTCAAGCATCTCCACCTCACCTGCATCAATTGACCATACCTGCACCTGATGTCCATTCTTATGCAGCAGAAGTGCCAGAGCAGTACCCCAGCTTCCTGCCCCTAAAATCCCTGCCTTCGCCATTTTTTACCTCCTTCTTATTACTTTCTTATTTACTTTTTATTATTTCTTTCCAAAACTGATTTTATTTTCTGTCCCGGACAACAGCCTCTTTATATTTTCACGGTGCTTATAAAATGCAGACAGCATCAGAAGTACCGCAGCAGCATATATTTCATAGACATAGGGCGCCTGCACTCCAAAACCCCCCATCTGTCCATACACTATCACCTCAATCAAATAAATAACCACTACCGCAAGAGAACCCAGCGATACATAACGCGTCACTGCCACAATTCCTGCGAAGGCAAGAAGACAGATAAGAACCAGCCATACATTTACTGTACTTGCGATAAGCCCCGCTGTAGCCGCAATTCCCTTTCCGCCTTTAAAGCCCAGATAAAAAGGATAATTATGCCCCATCACGGCACCCATTCCGGCATACATAGCGAGCACCGGCATGATATTTACACAGGTTCTGCCGAAAATCAAATATACGGTTATTACTGCAAATATACACTTAAAGCTGTCACCAAGAAAAGTCACCAGCCCAGCCTTAGGCCCCAGCGTCCGAAGCGCATTTGTCGTTCCCGCATTTCCGCTTCCCTGCGTCCGGATATCAACATGATGAAGCTTTCCATAGATATAACCTGTCTGCAGAAGTCCGAATGCATATCCAATCACCACACATACTAAACGTTCCATCATCAGCGCTCCTTTTCTTTTCTCTCTCTGATAAAAAATTTAAGCGGAGTCCCCCTAAAGCCAAACGCCTCTCGAATCTTATTCTCCAGATATCTCTGATAGGAAAAATGTAAAAGTTCCCTGTCATTTACGAAAATTACAAAGGCAGGAGGCTTTACTGACACCTGTGTCATATAATAAAGCTTCAGCCGCTTTCCCTTATCAGAGGGCGGCTGCTGCATGGCAACAGCCTCTGTCAATATCTCGTTCAGAACGCCCGTAGCCACACGCAGCGTCTGATTTTCAATCACCATATCAATCATATCATAAAGCTTAAGAAGCCGCTGTCCCGTCTCGGCAGATATATACATAATCTCCGCATAAGGCATGAAGGAAAGCACTCTGCGGACCTCATTTTCATACTCCCGCATCGTTTTATCATTTTTCTCTATGGCATCCCACTTATTCACCACAATCACAATTCCCTTGCCTCTCTCATGAGCAATTCCAGCAATCTTCGCGTCCTGCTCCGTCACTCCCTCAACGGCATCAATTACTACCAGCACTACATCCGCACGCTCTACTGCTGTCACGGTTCGAATAATACTATAGCGCTCCAGCTCCTCTTTTATTCTGCTTTTTCTGCGCAGCCCAGCAGTATCGATAAATACGTATTCCTTTCCGTCGTGAACCACCTCTGTGTCAATTGCATCCCGCGTCGTTCCTGCTATATCTGAAACAATCAGCCGCTGCTCTCCCAAAAGCCTATTAATAATAGAAGACTTACCCACATTCGGCTTTCCGACAATGGCAACTCTCGGCCGCTCATCCTCCTGCCCATCCTGCTCGTATTCTGAAAAATGCTCCGCAACCTTATCCAGCATATCTCCGATTCCAAGCCTTGACGCCGCAGATACCGGCACCGGCTCTCCAATTCCGAGATTATAGAATTCATACACATCCGGCATGAACTTTTCAAAACTGTCTACCTTATTTACCACCAGAACTACCGGCTTCTTACTGCGCCGCAGCATATCTGCCACCTTAGAATCCGCATCCACAAGTCCCTGGCGCACATCCGTAATAAAGATAATTACATCCGCCGTATCAATCGCTGTCTGGGCCTGCTCCCGCATCTGAGAAAGGATGATATCCTTACTCTCCGGCTCAATACCACCTGTATCAATCAGAGTAAATTCCTTGTCAAGCCAGCTTACATCCGCATAAATCCTGTCTCTTGTCACACCCGGCGTATCCTCTACAATCGAAATCTTTTCACCGGCCAGGGCATTAAACAGTGTTGACTTTCCTACATTCGGCCTCCCGACAATTGCCACTACTGGTTTATCCATAATAAATCTCCTGTTCTAATCTGTCGCTTCCAATACCTTCATAGTATTACTTTCGCACCCGGCTCTGCACCTACAACTGCTTCTATAAAATCCTGTCCACTTGATTTTACAATATCGGCCTTCACTTGTAAAGCTCTCTTAAGCGCATCCAGAGTGATATCGTCCAGGAAAACCTCCTCCCCGCTGCGGAACATATTACAAGGGAGCAAAAGCCTTTCTCCCAGATCTTTTCCCTTCAGCTGGCTGATAATATCCTGTCCGGTAAGCAGGCCTGATACGGTAATTCTATCTCCGAAAAACTCATTTTTAATTGGATAGACATGTATCTTTGTCTCTGTGTATTTCTCCATAAGCTGTTCTGCCATCTCGCGGATATAGGGATAAGCCAGAATTCCCGTTGCCATTGATACTTCTCTTTTTTCTGAATCCCCCTTTGCCAGTCTGTATGCTTCTGAAAATTCTTCTTTCAAGAGCCTCAGCATCCCCACCCCGTTTTCCAACTGAAGATAGCCGTCGTACCGTTCTTCCTCCGGCACCTCCTCCTCCGCAAGAATATACCACTCATCCCCCGCATGAATAAAATGACAGCCATACTCTGCATACAGCTTTTTCTGCCATCTGTGAATGATATGCAGAACCTCTTTTGCCTCTTCCTTCGTAAATGCTTCAAGCGGATAAAGGCCTTCCCTGAATTTTGTAAGGCCTACCGGCACTACAGACACACTTTTCAAACAAGGTATATATCCTGACAAATCCTGAATACTTCTTTCCAGCTCCTCCCTGTCATTAATCCCTTTACAAAGCACAATCTGCCCATTCATCTCAATACCGCTTTCAAAAAGCCTGTCCACCTTTTTAAGCGCCTCTCCCGCAAACTGGTTATGAAGCATTCTGCAGCGAAGCTCTGGATTCGTTGTATGAAAGGACACATTAATCGGCTCCAGGTGATAGCGGATAATTCTGTCAATATCCGAATCACTCATATTCGTAAGCGTAACATAATTTCCCTGCAGAAAAGACAATCTGGAATCGTCATCCTTAAAATACAGCGTCTTACGCATGCCCTTCGGCATCTGATCAATAAAGCAGAACATACACTTATTCCTGCAGGAGCGGTATTCATCCATAAGTCCCTGTTCGAAAATAAGCCCCAGATCTTCCTCATAATCCTTCTCTATTTCAAACTCCCACTGTTCTCCGTCAGATTTTTCAACCAGAAGAACTAACTCATCATCATTCACACAGAAATGATAATCAAACACATCTTCAATCTCTGTCTCATTGATAGAAATCAATTTATCTCCCGGCTCGATTCCAAGCTCCTCTGCGATACTGCCAGGCTCGACTTTTTTTATCATATGCTCATGCTTCATACATTTACTCCGATTATCGTATATTTTTTTCATTATAATATTTTTTCTCCAAACAAACAAGTTTCATTCTCTTTTCTAATATCTGCTCGAAAAACATCTTCAAATCCCATTGACCGCAACGCCCAAAAAATGATATAAATAAGTATAATGTAACGTAGAAGAACATTTTCACAGGAGAATATTATGCCAAACATAAAGTTAATGGAAGAGGCCCTGCCAGTTGCTCCGCTTAAAATAGCAGCTCTGGACAGCTGCCGGGAATTAGGAGAAAAAGTCAACAAATACATCGTACAGTTTCGTCAGGACACCTTGAAGGAATCTTTATCTTCCCCGCTTTTTTCAAGCTATCAGCTCGACAACTATTTAATTGAATGCCGCTGCCCTCGTTTCGGTACCGGCGAAGCAAAAGGTATTATCGGAGACAGCATCCGGGGAAAGGACCTTTTTATCATGGTTGATGTCTGTAATTACAGTCTTACTTACACTGTAAACGGACATCTGAACCATATGTCACCGGACGACCACTATCAGGATTTGAAGCGTATCATATCTGCGGCAACCGGAAAGGCACACCGAATCAATGTTATCATGCCGTTCCTCTATGAAAGCCGGCAGCACAAACGGACCAAACGGGAATCTCTTGACTGCGCCCTGGCACTTCAAGAGCTGGTAGATATGGGTGTAAGCAATATCATCACCTTTGACGCTCACGACCCCAGGGTTCAAAATTCTATTCCGCTCCACGGCTTTGACAATTTTCAGCCTCCGTATCAGTTTATCAAAGCACTGCTGCGCGCAGAGCCGGACCTTTCTATGGACAAGGAGCATCTAATGATTGTAAGCCCTGACGAGGGAGCTATGCACCGTGCAGTTTATTTTTCCAATGTACTTGGCGTGGACATGGGAATGTTCTACAAGCGCCGGGACTATTCTACCATTATAAACGGCAAAAACCCGATTGTCGCCCATGAATTTCTGGGTGCTAATATCCATGGGAAAAACGTGATCATCATTGATGATATGATATCCTCCGGAGAAAGCATACTAGATGTGGCAAAACAAATAAAGGAAAAAGGAGCCGCAAAGGTTTTTGTATGCTCCACCTTCGGCCTCTTCACCGACGGATTCAGTAAGTTTGATGAATACTACAAAAACGGCTATATTGACCGGGTAATCACAACAAATCTCACATACCTTCCGCCTGAGGCTGCGGATAAGCCATATTTTGTCGCTGCAGATATGAGCAAATTTGTTGCATTAATTATAGACTCTTTCAATCATGATATCACTATGAGCTCTGTCCTGAATCCGACAGACAAGATTCATAGACTTCTGGAACAGCAAAAACAGAAGTAGACAGCTCCGTTTTTATGCCCGGAAACAAAAAAGGAGGTGCCGCTCTATCATCTAACTTGGTGATTTTGCGGCATCTCCCTTTATTCTGAACACAAGAACCCTACGGATTAAAATCCGTATATTTTTCTCCGTCCTCCAGTGTTATACCTTTCGCTGCAGCCAGTTCGGTCACTGTAACCAGCTGATAGCCTGCCTCCTGAAGCTTCGGAATCAGCTCCATTGCCGCATCTACTGATTCTGTATGAATGTCGTGCATCAGAATAATATCTCCATCCTTTACTGATCCCATAACATTATCAATCGTCGACTGTGCATTTCTCGTTTTCCAGTCCAGAGTATCTATATTCCACAGAATCATCGGCATCTCTGCATACTCTCTTAATTCAGAGCTGATTGAACCATAGGGAGGACGCATCACCGTTGCACCCTGTCCGGTAATCTGCTTCAGATTTTCATTTGTATCTCCAATCTCACTCTTAATTTTAGCTTCATCGGCTTTTCCCAGGTCTGCATGATCGTAAGAATGATTGCCCAGCTCACAGCCAGTCTCCAGCATCTTTTTCACCTCTTCTGCATAACCGGGAACATTCTTTCCCTGCATGAAGAAGGTTGCATGGGCATGATACTCCTCCAGGCACGCAAGAAGTTCTCCGGTCCGCTTTCCCGGACCGTCATCGAAGGTTAAAGCAACCATCGGCTTTTCCGGATCGATATCCATAACCCGCTCTGAGACAAGACTTCCGTCATCAGCAAACTGATAGATGGTAAACCCTAACACCACCTGTCCGGTTTCCATCAGTCCGTTCTCGTCAAAATAATACCGTTTATCCTCCAGCGTAAGCCATCCGGTTACTGCCGTTCCTGCATCACTTAAATAGCTTTTTGACTCCCCGTTCTGCTGCCAGCAGCTTCGCAGAAGCACACCCAATTCATCAAAATAATACCAGCTTCCTCCTATATTCTGCCAGTTTGTTACTTTGTTCCCTTCTGCATCAAAATAATATGTATCACCTCTGCTGACAATAAAATCACTTGTAAGATAGCTTCCGTCATATTTCCTGAATCTGGTGCCATCCCATTCCCCGACCGGATTTTTCACCTTAAATGTTCCGTTTTTTTGCTCAACAGTTACCCTCTTATGATATCTTGACAGCTTGTCCTTCAGTTCCTCCTGTAAGCTAAATACAATCGGATATTCACCCTCCGTACTGCCGTCTCCGCTGCTTTGCAGCGTATAGGCTCCTTCTGCATTCAACTCCTTTTCAAGATCCCCAATTGTATAACCACTTCCTTCATCGAGCACAAGATCTGCCCGTCCCTCAGCAGATATCTCCGCTTTAAACTCCGGGACAGCCTCTCCCTGCAGAATCTCACTGTCCGCCACAGATATATGAATCTCTGCTTTCTGCTCCGCAGCGGCAGCAGTCTTCAGCAGAAAAAACGGTGTAAAGCAAATCGTAAAAAGAGCAAGAATCTTCATATAGACTCTTACCCTTCTTATCCTTTTTTTCCGTCTTCTGTATCTCTCAAAGTTTGTCATCTGTAAACACCCCTTACGCTCAAAACCCCTTTCAGCTGTTTTTATTATACGCTCTTTTTTCTTCGCAGGCAACAAAAGGTGTGCTTTCAATTCTTAACTTTCATTAACAAATTACGCGTACTCTTAATACTTCCTTAACTTTTCTCAAATCCTCGGCCGCGCGCTCGGTAACCGGAGAATCAATATCAATCATCGTATAGGCATACTTTCCTTTACTTTTATTTGTCATATCTGCAATATTCATATTATCCTCTGCTAAAATCTTCGTAAATTGTCCGATCATATTCGGCACATTACGGTGAAGGATTGTAATTCTTGTACTGTCTCCGCGGATTCCCATATCACAATCCGGATAGTTTACGGAATTTCTTATATTTCCGTTTTCCAGATAATTTTTTATTTCCTTCACAGCCATCTTGGCACAGTTATCCTCAGATTCTTCAGTGGAAGCCCCAAGATGTGGTATTACAATTGCTCCCTTTACGCCGACGATCTCCGGCGTGGGAAAATCTGTCACATAATGCTTTATCTTCCCGGACAGCAGTGCGTCTACCATGGCCTCCTCATCAATAAGCACATTTCTGGCAAAATTAAGAACAACCGCACCTTCCTTCATCAGACTGATGGCATCCTTATCAATCATGCCCTTTGTACTCTCCATAGCCGGGACATGTACTGTAATATAATCACATTCCTTATAAATCTCATCTACGGTCTTAGCGTGATGAATATTTCTGGACAGCCTCCAGGCTGAATCTACAGATACATAAGGATCGTAACCGTATACATCCATCCCCAGATGGGCCGCAGCATTGGCAACCAGCACTCCGATTGCACCCAGGCCTATTACACCCAGCTTTTTACCTTCCAGCTCACAGCCGGCGAATGCTTTTTTTGCCTTCTCTGCATCCTTTGCAATATTTCCATCCTCTTCGTTTTCCTGCACCCAGTTAATTCCTCCGATAATATCCCTGGATGCCAAAAGCATCCCGGCGATAACCAGCTCCTTCACTCCATTGGCATTAGCTCCCGGCGTGTTAAACACAACAATTCCGGCCTCTGCACATCTTTCCAGCGGAATATTATTCACACCGGCCCCGGCTCTTCCGATAACCTTCAAAGAATCACTGAACTCCATCTCATGCATGACCGCACTTCTTACAAGAATCGCGTCTGCCTTATCCGGTGAGCCGGCCGGAACGTAATCCTCTGTAAATTTTTCCAGCCCCACTTCAGAAATCGGATTTAAACAATAATATTTATACATAATTACAGGTTCTCCTCCTCAAACTTTTTCATAAATACAGTCAGAGCTTCTACACCTTCGGCCGGCATTGCATTATAGATGCTCGCACGCATCCCTCCCACGGTCCGATGACCCTTCAGATTGACAAATCCTGCCTCCTTCGCTTCTTTAACAAACTTTGCCTCCAGCTCTTTATCACCGATAACAAACGGAACATTCATAAGGGAGCGGTCCTTCTTTACTACCGTTCCACGGAACATCTGACTCTCATCCAGATAATCATAGAGAATCTTTGCCTTTTTTTCGTTTTTCTCCTTCATCGCTGCAAGTCCGCCCTGCCTCTTAAGCCATTTAAATACCTTCCCGCAGATGTATATCCCATAAGCAGGCGGTGTATTATACATAGAGCCTGCATCGACATGTGTCTTGTACTTTAACATCGTGGGAGTTCCCGGAAGCACATCATCTGTAATCAAATCCTTTCTTATAATTACAACCACGGTCCCGGCCGGCCCTACATTCTTCTGCACGCCCCCGTAGATGATGCCGTATTTTTCCACATCATGAGGCTCGGACAGGAAACAGGAGGACACGTCGGCCACCAGAAGCTTTCCTTTTGTATTCGGAAGCTCCTTGTACTTTGTTCCGTAGATCGTATTATTTTCACAGATATATACATAATCTGCATCCTCAGAAACCGGAAGGTCCGAAACATCCGGGATGTAGGAAAATGTTTTGTCCGCCGAGGAGGCGATAATGTTCACTTTCCCGTACTTTTCTGCCTCCTGAGCTGCCTTTTTCGCCCACTGTCCCGTAACAATATAATCCGCTGCACCGTTTTTCATCAGATTCATGGGAATCATGGCAAACTGCTGCGAAGCGCCCCCCTGCAGAAACAACACCTCATACGTATCCGGAATATTCATCAGCTCCCGGATGTCCTTCTGGGCCTCGTCAATAATATCCTGGAAATCCTTTGAGCGGTGACTCATCTCCATCACGGACATACCGGTTCCTCTGTAGTCTAACATCTCTTCTGCTGCTTCCCGTAAAACTTCCTCCGGCAGAACTGCCGGTCCTGCTGAAAAATTATACACTCTGCTCATTGTCATTCCTCCATTTTCTTTGCTTAGCTGTTTTTCTTTTCCTGTAAATCCTTCTCATCAAACACTTCGTTAATCGGGGCACCCGGCGCCACCATCGGCCATACCTTATCATCACAGTCAATCTGGCAGTCAATTACTACAGGACGGCCAAGAGCACGCGCTTCCCTGAATGCATTCTGGAATTCTTCCTGCGTCTCTGCGCGGATCCCTACAGCACCCATCGCTTCTGCAAGCTTCACAAAATCTACCGCATCATTCAGCACTGTGGCCGAATACCTCTGTCCATAAAACAGATTCTGCCACTGACGCACCATGCCAAGCACATGATTATTGACCACTACCTGTATAATCGGAATATGATGTCTTACCGCCGTCGCTATCTCGTTCATATTCATGCGGAAGCACCCGTCACCGGCAATATTGACCACTGTCTTTTCCGGCCGGCCCGTCTTTGCACCAAGCGACGCGCCAAGTCCATATCCCATCGTTCCCAATCCTCCGGAGGTCAGGAAGGTTCTTGGCTTTGTATACTTATAATACTGCGCCGCCCACATCTGATGCTGTCCTACCTCAGTCGTAATCACTGCATCACCATCAGTCTGGCGGTAAATTTCTTCCACTATATACGGACCTGACAGTACCTCCGGATGAAACTCAAGAGGATAGTGTTTCTTATAATCCATAATTTTTTCCACCCATTCCGGATGACTCTGCTGGGACAGTCTTTCATTTAGAATACCCAATATCACCTTAATGTCCCCAACTACTCCTTCTGTAATAAGAACATTCTTATCCATCTCTGCAGCATCGACATCAAATTGAAGTATTTTGGCATTTTTTGCAAATTTCTTTGCATTGCCTGTTACTCTGTCGCTGAACCTAGCTCCGATCACTATGAGAAGATCACACTCACTGACTCCATAATTTGAGGTTTTTGTCCCATGCATACCCAGCATTCCCGTATAAAGCGGGTCCGTTCCCGGAAATGCACCCTTTCCCATCAAAGAATCAGCTACCGGCGCATCTACCTTTTTTACAAACGTGTATAATTCCTCGCTGGCGTCTGCCAGTACAGCTCCGCCTCCTACAAATATATAAGGCTTTTTTGCCTTCTCAATCATCTTCAATGCACAGGCCGCAGACTCCTCACAGATCTCCTTTACCGGACCTGGAATCACAATGTCCTCTCTCTTATATTCTGTCTTATTGGCTGTAACATCCTTCGGGATATCAATCAGCACCGGACCCGGCCTTCCCTTTCTTGCAATCGAAAATGCTCTCCGAATCGTTTTTGCCAGATCCTTTACATCCTTTACTATAAAATTATGCTTCGTAATCGGTATAGTGATTCCGGCAATATCAATCTCCTGAAAGCTGTCCTTTCCAAGCAAAGCCACACCCACATTACACGTAATCGCCACAACCGGTATAGAATCCATATATGCCGTAGCAATTCCGGTAACCAGATTCGTCGCTCCCGGACCGCTTGTCGCAAAACAGACGCCTACCCTGCCAGTAGCTCTTGCGTATCCGTCAGCCGCATGGGCAGCCCCCTGCTCATGAGAGGTCAATATATGTGTAATCTCATCACTGTGCTTATACAGCTCGTCATAAACATTCAAAATCGCTCCGCCCGGATAGCCGAATACAGTATCCACACCCTGCTCCTTCAAACATTCTATAACAATCTCTGATCCTGTCAACTGCATACCTTGTTCTTCTCCTTATCTGCTGTAACTACCAAGTATCTTCATAGTTACTATCTGCTGCCTTATATATACAATAATTCTGTTATCTGCCGCCCGGTATCTCCAAAATAGCTCCCCGGTTTCCGGAGGTAACCATAGCCGCATATCTGGCAAGATAGCCTGTCGTCACCTTCGGCTCTCTCGGCTGCCATTTTTTTCTTCTTTCTTCCAACTCTTCCTCTGATACATTCAGCTCCATCTTTAAGCCCGGAATATCAATCTTAATGATATCGCCTTCCTCCACCAGTGCAATCGGACCGCCGACTGCCGCCTCCGGCGATACATGACCGATAGACGCTCCCCTGGAGGCTCCGCTGAATCTTCCGTCCGTAATCAGCGCCACACTGGAACCAAGTCCCATACCTGCAATCGCAGAGGTGGGATTCAGCATTTCACGCATACCAGGACCTCCCTTCGGCCCCTCGTAGCGGATAACTACCACATCGCCGGCTTTAATCTCTCCGCCCTTAATTGCATCAATCGCATCCTCTTCGCAGTCAAATACTCTTGCCGGTCCTTCATGCACCAGCATCTCCTCCACAACTGCCGAACGCTTTACTACACTTCCATCTGGCGCGAGATTTCCCTTCAGCACTGCAAGTCCGCCCGTAGAGGTATAGGGATGATCAATCGGGCGTATTACCTCTGGATCACGGTTTACCGCGCCCGCAATATTCTCACCTACAGTCTTTCCGGTCACTGTCATACAATCGGTATACAGCAGATTCTTCTTATTCAGTTCTGCCATAACCGCATAAACACCGCCGGCCTCGTCAAGATCCTCCATATAGGTCGGACCCGCAGGTGCAAGATGGCATAGGTTTGGAGTTTTTTCACTGATTCCATTCGCAAAGTCTATCTCAAAATCCATACCGATTTCATGCGCAATCGCCGGAAGATGAAGCATACTGTTGGTAGAACACCCAAGCGCCATATCTACAGTCAGCGCATTCAGAATCGCTTTTTCTGTCATAATATCTCTCGGCCGTATATTCTTTTCCAAAAGCTCCATCACTTTCATGCCTGCCTGCTTTGCCAGACGGATTCTTGCAGAATATACTGCCGGAATCGTTCCGTTTCCGCCAAGCCCCATTCCTAAAACCTCTGTCAAACAATTCATACTGTTAGCTGTATACATACCGGAGCAGGACCCGCAGGTCGGACACACCTTATTTTCAAATTCACAAAGGTCCTCATCCGACATCGTTCCTGCCGCGTTCGCTCCGACTGCCTCAAACATACTAGAGAGACTCCTCTTTTCTCCCTTTACATGCCCTGCCAGCATAGGGCCGCCGCTGACAAATATCGTTGGTACATTAATTCTCGCTGCCGCCATCAGGAGGCCCGGTACGTTTTTATCGCAGTTCGGCACCATTACTAATGCATCAAATTGGTGTGCGAGCGCCATCGCCTCCGTAGAATCTGCAATTAAATCTCTAGTAACAAGCGAATATTTCATGCCGATATGTCCCATCGCAATTCCATCGCACACTGCAATTGCCGGAAACATAATCGGAGTTCCTCCCGCCATCGCAACTCCCTGCTTCACCGCATTTACAATCTTATCCAGATTCATATGACCCGGAACAATCTCATTATAGGAGCTGACAATTCCCACTAACGGCCTTTCCAGCTCTTCCTTCGTAAGCCCCAGCGCATGAAACAGTGAACGGTGGGGAGCCTGCTGTTTTCCTGTTGTAACTGTATCACTTCTCATATTGTTATTCCTCCTGGATATGTTTTATCCTGAATTCTTATCTTTTTTCTGATGATATCTCTGACAAACAGAGCACATTATCTCTTATTTCCGTCAGATAAGGCGTATCACTGCCGGTATTTTAGATACATCCGGCAATCAAGTCTCCCATCCTGCTGGTTCCAACCTGCTTTTTCCCCTCCGACATTATGTCAATGGTACGATACCCGTCCGCCAATACCTTTGCCACCGCCTGTTCGACCGCCGATGCCTCCTTGTCAAGGTTAAGACTGAATCTAAGCATCATTGCCGCAGAAAGAATCGTTGCAATCGGGTTTGCAATTCCCCTGCCTGCAATATCCGGTGCAGAACCTCCGCTCGGCTCATAGAGTCCGAAGCTCGTCTCGTTTAAGCTGGCGCTCGCCAGCATTCCGATAGAACCTGTTACCATGCTTGCTTCGTCTGATAAAATATCGCCGAACATATTCTCTGTCAGGATTACATCAAACTGCTTTGGATCCTTCACAAGCTGCATCGCACAGTTATCTACCAGCATATGCTCAAGCGTTACCTCCGGATATTCTGCTGCTGCTTCCTCCACAATCTTCCTCCAAAGCCTGGAAGAATCCAGCACGTTCGCCTTGTCAACACTTGTAACCTTCTTCCTGCGCTTCATAGCAATATCAAAGCCCCGCTTTGCTATCCTGCGTATCTCATTTTCATTATATGTAAGAGAGTCATATGCTGTCAGCACCCCGTTCTCCTCCACAGTCCTGCGCTCTCCGAAATAAAGCCCTCCCGTAAGCTCCCGCATGATCATCATATCAAAACCGCCCTCGGTAATCTCCTCCTTCAGCGGACAGGCTCCCTTAAGCTCATCATATAAAACCGCCGGTCTTAAATTTGCAAACAGATTTAACTCCTTACGGATTCTTAAAAGCCCGGCTTCCGGCCTCTTAGCGGGTTCCAGCTGATACCAGGGCGAGGTTTTGGCATCTCCCCCGATAGACCCCATAAGAACGGCGTCGCATTCCTTTGCCTTTTCTACTGTATCGTCTGTCAACGGCACTCCATGTACATCAATGGATGCTCCGCCTAAAAGCAGCTGTGTATAATGAATCTTATGCCCGTATCTGACAGCTGTCTTATCCAGTACCTTCATTGCTTCCGTCACAATCTCCGGGCCGATTCCGTCTCCCTTTATCACTCCGATTTTAAAATCCATAGTTTCCCTTCCTCCTGATGATTCAAAAACCTATAGCATTTATAATATCTTATTTCAGCGGAGGTTTCAAGACTTTAATTGACTAAATTCCAAAGCAAGCTTCATCATCTCATCGAAGCCGGTCTGCCTCTCTTGTGCGCTTAAGCTCTCATTTCTATATAAGTGATCCGATATAGTCAGCATACATAATGCCCTTTTTCCTGCCCTCGCCGCATTCATATAAAGAGCCGCCGCCTCCATCTCCACTGCCAGGACTCCCATCTTCCTCCATTTGTCATTAACGCCGCTGTCGTCATGATAGAAAATATCCGATGAAAGAACATTTCCAACCTTTACAGAGAGCTTCTGCTCCTCTGCCTTCCTGACGGCATAATCAAGAAGCTTAAAATCTGCAATCGGTGCATAGTATCCCGGAAGCCCGTACTGAGATACATAGTTGGAATCTGTACAGGCACCCATACCGATTACGATATCCTTAAGCCTTACCTCATCCTGAATCGCTCCGGCAGAACCGATTCTCACGATTGTATCTACGTCATAAAAATGATACAGCTCATAAGAATATATCCCTACAGAAGGCATCCCCATGCCTCCTCCCATTACCGAAATTTTTTCTCCTTTATATATTCCGGTATAGCCGAACATATTCCTTACAGTATTAAAGCACTGCGGCTGTTCCAGATATGTATCGGCAATATATTTTGCCCTGAGCGGATCTCCCGGCATCAAAACACATCTGGCAATTTCTCCTTTTCCGGCTGCATTATGCGGTGTTCCCATAATATTTTCCTCCTCGTTCACCCTGAAACAGACAAGGGTATTTTTGAATATTATAACACCAGCCATAGTGTTTCACAAATAAATAATTTTCGTACAAAGATGAACCAACCCTGTGAATCCCATACAAAATACAATTCCCGTTACGGCAGGAACCAAAATAGAGATGAGGGTCCATTTCATACTTTTTGTCTCTTTATATATAGTCTGGCAGGTGGTTGCGCAGGGCCAGTGCATCAGAGAAAACAAAATTGTACTCACAGCAGTGGAAGCAGTCCAGCCATTTTGGACCAATATCTCCCACAGCCTGACTCCCTCTCCCAGATTCATAAGCGTACCTTTTGACAGATAAAGCATCGCCGCTATCGGAAGTACAATCTCATTGGCCGGAAGTCCAAGAATAAAAGCCAGAAGAATAACTCCGTCAAGACCCATAAGTCTCGCGAAAGGATCTAAGAACTGCGCACAATACTCCAAAATACTTATTTCTCCTACAGAACTGTTCGCCAATATCCAGATGAGAAGTCCCGCCGGAGCCGCAGAAACCACTGCTCTTCCCAGTACAAACAAGGTTCTGTCAAATACCGAACGTATAAGTACCTTTCCTATCTGAGGCATCCGGTAGGGCGGAAGCTCAAGCGCAAAAGAAGAAGGCATGCCCTTTAAAATGGTTCTGGACAATCCTGCCGACACTAAAAGCGTCACGCCTATTCCCAGCACGATAACACCTGCCAGGACCACTGCCGATAAAAAAGAGGAAAGGATTCCCTCATCAGTTCCTACAATAAATAAGGATATCATGGCAAGAATCGTCGGAAATCTCCCGTTACATGGTACAAAACTGTTCGTGATAACGGCAATCAGACGTTCCCTCGGAGAATCAATGATTCGGCATCCTGTTACTCCGGCTGCATTGCAGCCAAAGCCCATACACATGGTAAGTGCCTGTTTTCCGCAGGCACGGCAGCTCTGAAAACAACGGTCAAGATTATAGGCGGCTCTTGACAGATATCCAAAGTCCTCAAGAAGTGTAAACAGCGGAAAGAAAATAGACATCGGCGGAAGCATAACCGCAACTACCCAGGAGGTTACATGATACATACCAAAAATAACGGGCTCATAGATACTTTTGGGAACTCCTGTATTTACTGCCCCTGTAAGAAGTATCTCTTCAAGCTTTGCAAAGCTTTTCATCAAGAACTGTGAAGGTACATTCGCACCGCATATGGTGAGCCAGAATATCAAGAAAAGAAGAAGGAGCATGACTGGAATTCCAGTCAGCCGGCTTGCAAAAATTCCATCCAATATCCTGTCACGCCTGTCATAATTCTCTTTTCCAATCTGGATAACACGGCCGCAGATTTCCTCCGACCTCCTCACAAAAGTCTCTGCAATAGTATCCTCTACTAATTCTTCTGTATATCCATCTTCCTCAAGCTCCCTTTTTACGTCTGCAAGTGCTTCCCAAATTCTGTCTCCCTGTTCAAATGATTTGTTTGTAAAATTCTCCAACGCCTTTAAAAGTCCATTGTCAGCATCTAAAAGTCTCGCGCATATCCAATGGGTATCTATCTCCTCCCCCAGCTCCCACCTCACAGCCGGCTCCAGCCTTTCTATAGCCCGCTCTATGACCGGCGGATATGTAACGGCATTTCTTTTTCCGATATTTTCCGATTCCAGCTTTTGTATTATCTGAAACAATCCTTTAAGCCCCCGCCCCTCTCTTGCAGTAATTCCTACTGTCGGAACTCCCAGCTCCTCAGACAGCTGATTCAGCCGGACGTAAATTTTTTTCTTCTCTGCCTCATCCATAAGATTTACACATACTACTACCCTCTCTGCCACTTCAAGCACCTGCAGCGCAAGACACAAACTCCTTTCCAGACAGGTCGCATCGCACACCACCACTACTATATCCGGCTGCCGAAAACAAATGTAATCTCTTGCAATCTCTTCCTCTTCAGAATGTGAAAGAAGTGAATAGCAGCCTGGAAGATCCACAATTTCATAGCGGCAGCCTTCATAAGTATAACTGCCTCTGGCACTTTCGACTGTTTTTCCCGTCCAATTTCCGGTATGCTGTTTCAGACCCGTAAGCTCATTAAATAACGTACTCTTTCCAACATTCGGGTTCCCGGCAAGAGCAACTACTTTTCCCAATTGAATTCCTCCTTCAAAGGCTTTATTTTAATCCACCTGGTATCCTCTTTTCTAAGAGCAACCACTGTTCTCCTGATCCGATAAGCGGACGGATCTCCAAGTGGACTCCTGCCTACACAGGTAACGACCGTCCCCTTTATTAGTCCCATATCCTGAAGTCTTCTGCGCAGGCCGGAATCTGTACAGATTTCTACAACCACCGCTGACATACCTATCTGCAGCTCTGCCATACATTGTCCCTGTTTCACCATTATCCCTCCTAATCCGTCAGCTTCCTGTCTCTTTTTGGAATTTATAAACCTCGTAACATCATATGTAAGTGGGACGCAGTCCGCTTATATTTGCCAACAAAAAAAGAGAACTCCTTTTACAGAATTCTCTCATAATCTTTATCATATCCCTTGTCTCTTACTCTTCAGATGCTTTTTCAATCTGTGCCACTGCGGTTTTCTGCATCGGAATACGGCAGTTCTTATTATTTCCAAATTCGACGATAATATCATCATCTGCAATATCAATAATAACTCCATAGAACCCGCTCGTCGTAAGAACGGTATCTCCGACCTCCATCTCACTGATCATTGCCTGCACTCTCTTCTGCTCCTTTTTCTGCGGCCTCATAAAAACAAAATAAAAACCGCCGAAAATAACCACATATACAAGTAAAAGTGTGACCAGACTCATTCCTCCACCACTCTGTGATGCCAATGTAAACATAATTCTTCCTCCTAAATCTCTTTAAACACTATTGCTATCATACAGGATATTACATATTTCATCAAGTCATTTTTTTTAATTCATATAAATTTTACTTTTCCGGTTTATTCGCCCTTCGACATCCTGCTGATTTTTTCTTTTTTATATTCCTGATAGCTGCCTGCCTCAACCGCCGCCCGTATCTCTGCCATCATCATATTATAAAAATATAGGTTATGCAGAACGCACAGTCTCATTCCCAGCATTTCCTTTGCTTTTAGAAGATGGCGGATATAAGCTCTTGAATATCGTCTGCACGCCGGACACCCGCAGCCTTCCTCAATCGGACTGTCATCCAGCTCATATTTTGCGTTGAAGAGATTCAGCTTTCCATAATTTGTGTAAACATGCCCATGCCGTCCGTTTCGGCTTGGATATACACAGTCAAAAAAATCCACACCCCTGTCAACTGCTTCCAGAATATTAGCCGGCGTACCTACTCCCATCAAATAAGTAGGCTTTTTCTCTGGAAGATGCGGAACAACTGCCTCTAATATCCGATACATCTCCTCATGTGATTCCCCTACAGCAAGACCACCCACAGCATATCCATCCAAGTCAAGTTCTGCTATCTCCTGAGCATGACGGATACGTATATCTTCACAGACACCTCCTTGATTAATGCCAAATAACATCTGATTTGGATTTATCGTATCGGAAAGACTGTTGAGCCTCTCCATCTCTTTCTTACACCTTCTAAGCCACCTGGTTGTCCGTTTGACAGACTGTTCAATATATCCCCGATCAGCCACACTGGAAGGACATTCATCAAACGCCATTGCTATCGTTGATGCCAGATTGGACTGAATCTGCATACTTTCTTCTGGTCCCATAAAAATCTTCCTTCCATCTATATGAGACTGAAAATATACTCCTTCTTCCTTGATTTTTCTCAGCCCGGCCAGCGAAAACACTTGAAATCCGCCTGAATCCGTAAGAATCGGCTTATTCCAAACCATAAATTTATGAAGTCCGCCAAGCCTTTTTACTATCTTATCTCCCGGACGGACATGAAGATGATACGTATTCGAAAGCTCCACCTGTGTACCGATCTCCTCCAAATCCTCTGTAGAAACAGCCCCCTTAATCGCCGCTGCCGTACCTACATTCATAAATACAGGGGTCTCAATGACCCCGTGTATCGTGTGCAGTCTTCCTCTTTTTGCAAGACCATCCTTTTTTAATATTTCATACATAATCTATTTCCAGCCTTTTCATCTTCTAATAATGAATTACAACCGGTGTCCCCACTGACAGCATACTATAAAGACTGCTTGCCTGGCCGTAAGGCATATTGATACAGCCATGTGAACCATAACCGTCCCTGTACCTTGTCCCGCCGAAAGAAGACTGCCATGTAGCATCATGGAATCCGATTCCTGACCAGGTGACCCTCATCCAGAAAGATACCGGCGTCCGGTACTCTGGTTCCCCGGTCTCTGGATCGATGGCTCCGGTCAGTGTTTTATTCCGCATCATCTCCAGAATCGTATACGTCCCCTGCGGTGTGGCACGTCCCCTGATTGCCGTACTTCCGGTAACCACAGCGCTGTCCATCATTACCTGCCCGTCCTGAATATACCACATATGCTGGTTTGTAAGATCCACCTCTACATAAGTATTTCCCACATCCATTGTATCGTGACTTGCTGCTCTGCTTACATATGCCGGCTCTCTCGTTACGGTCTCCGCATTCTGAATATTCGCAATCAATGACGCATACTCTGTCTCCTGGTCCATCTCCCAGCCATAGCTTCCGCCTTCCACAGTTACGACATTTCCATTGGCCGTTGTAAACTCTCTAGGCTTTCCTGCTGTATCATACTTTTCCGCCAGGGATGTAATATAAGCTCTTACCGCCTCCTCGTCAAAGGTCACATTCATGTCTGCATCCACTTTTACCCACTGGGAAATAACAGCGGCATCCACCACCTCTGTAGACGGACTGAAATCATAAGTGATATTCGCTCCGAGGTAACTGTTCATGGCATCTTTCGCCGCAACAACCTCCGGAGAATCTTCCACAAACCGCGGCTGGATATAGCAGCCGGTTTCGGACAGATTCACAGAAGGCTTGAAACCATTAATTGCCTCTGTTATCACACTGCCAAACTTCTCCGTATCAATCTGTGTCCCTACAACCTCCGGGACTACAGTAAATTCTGTCTCCTGAAACTCCGGATGCGCATCCACCGATGCAGTCTGATTTTCCGGCACCAGACACTGAAGTGCTGCCATCTGCCCCGCCAGCGCTTCTTCATTGTATTTAACCCCTATGGCGGCCTTTATCTTCGGCTTTTCCCATAGAGACTTAATCCATAGAAAATTATCCTGCTTTTTCACCAGCTTCTCAAGCTCTTTTCCCGGCACATACTCCAGAGAAATGTCTGTTCCTTTAATCTCCTCGGTTCCTCCCCCGGATTCCTCCAGCTTAAGCACATAACCAGCAACCTGCTCCTTCATATAGTCTTCTACCTGTTCCACACTCTTCATAGAAAAGTCTGTTCCATTTATCGATGTAAAGAACATAAAATGGCTGCTGAAAAACACCCCAAAACCAATATATACTGCTGCAAGCACACCTGCTGCGCTGCCTGCAATAATTCCAATCTTTTTTTTCATTTTATGCTTACGAAGCCTTTTATCCTCCTCTGAAATCTCGTCTTCTGATTTTTCTTCAAAATCTTCTTCCTCTAAATACATATCCTCTAAATTTACATCTTCTGCGTCCGGATCCTCTGATTCTATATCCTCCGGCACCTCTTCTTCATAGTCCGGTTCATCATCATCCGAATCTTCTGTTCTATCCGTATCTACATCCTCTAAATCTTCAAACTCTTCATAATCCTTATCGAACAGTTCCACAAAATCTTCATCTAAGTCTTCCTTTTCGTCAAACTCATCATCCAGAAATCCCTCATCGTCCGAAGCCTTTTCTCTATTCCATATATTTTTTTCAAAATCTTCCCCATCCAGATCTAGGTCTATGAATTCAATATCAGTTTCCGATTCTTCGTTTTTCTTAATATCGTCATGGATTTCTCTCATAGCCTCTTCAATAATCTCGTCCACACTCTTCTCTGTATCCTTCATAGAAACCTGCTCCTCACTTTTTGATTCCACACGTTTCCATTATAATATGTCACTTTAGAAAAGTACAGTGAAAATTCATCAAAAAATTTAAAGATTTTATGAATATTTAATAAAAGTCCCTCAGACTCTCAAGTCTTGCCGACATATTTATCATGAGAAGATCCAGGATTGTCAAAGCTGCCATAGCCTCCACAACTACAACTGCCCTCGGCACAATCACAGGGTCATGACGGCCGGTAATAACAAGAATCGTATTTTCCCCTGCATCTGTAACCGTTTCCTGCTCTTTTCCGATAGACGGAGTCGGCTTTATGGCTGCCCGCAGGATAATCGGACTCCCGTCACTTATGCCGCCCAGCACTCCGCCGGAATGGTTCGTTCTTTTACATATATGCCCTTCTTCATAAAAGAAAGCATCATTATTTTCACTGCCGGCAGCTTTTGCGGCAGCGAAACCGTCTCCAATCTCTACACCCTTAACTGCACCGATAGACATCACCGCACCCGCCAGCGAAGCATCCAGCTTCTGAAATACCGTTTCTCCGATTCCGGCAGGCACTCCGTCTATCATACACTCAATAACCCCGCCTGAAGAATCCTGATTTTTAATACAGCAGTCCAGATATTCCGACGCCCTTTCGGCATAAGTGTTATTCGGCATATACAAGGCATTTTCCATAATATCTTTAAATTGATACTCCTGCTGAGGAACACAGATAGCTCCGATAGATTTCGTATAAGCCGTAAAGGTAATGCCAAGCTCCTTAAGAAGCTTGGCCGCCACAGCGCCGGCCGCTACACGGCCAATCGTTTCCCGCCCGGACGAACGTCCGCCGCCCCGGAAATCTCGAAAGCCATATTTTACATCAAATGTATAATCTGCATGCCCCGGCCGGTAACAGTTTTTAAGTCTTCCGTAATCATGTGAGCGCTGATCTTCATTTCTTACCACAATAGAAATGGGCGTACCTGTTGTCTTTCCTTCAAAAACTCCAGAAAGAATCTCGGCAGTATCCCCTTCCTTCCGTTTTGTAGTAAAGCGGCTCTGTCCCGGCCTGCGGCGGTCCAGATATTTTTGTACATCCTGCTCTGAAAGCGCAAGCCCCGCGGGACAGCCGTCTATAACGACGCCGACTGCCGGCCCGTGTGACTCTCCCCAAGTGGTAATTCTAAATAAAGTTCCGTAGGTTGATCCTGCCATAATTCGTCTCCTCAATATGAAATGTACTAAATATATCACAAATTTCTTCTGTATATAATATCAGGGTCAAAAGGCCTTTTACCCTTCTGACCCTGGTATCTATATATTATACTTTGAAAAAAATAAGTTGTACAGAGGGACGGTCCATAAAATTATCCGGCCTGAATTTTTCGAGCCCGCGTTTCCCCGAAACAGAAAAACAACAGAAAAATGAATAATCCTGCAGTCGAAACCAGCTTGCCTGCCGGCACACCTGGTGCATGATAAACTATTTCCACCACATGCTCTCCTTCTGCCAGCCAAAATCCAAGAAATTCTATATTCACACGCTCTCCCTGTGTCTCTCTTCCGTCAACAAGAATTTCAAAATTCTCATCATAGGGAATAGTTGTGACAAAACAGGCAGAATCATGTACTTCTATTCTGCCCGTTATGATGTTTCCCCTGGTGTCCTTCTTATCTAAATGAAATTCTGACTGATAAAGATTCTCTTCGGCAGCATCTGGCAGAATACCTGTATAGCACTTAACATTTCTGACCTTGTAATCTCCTTTTCCAAATAATATCTCCGCTTTTTTCTGTCCCTTTCTCAGCGGCACCGTATAGCTGAATTTTGTATTTGCATTATAGTAAAAATGCTTCCGGGCCGTCAGCTTATTCCTTACACCTTCCACCCACACTGCCACATCCTCAGAGGATTTAAGATTCTCCACCTCAAACTGCACAAACAGCACCCTTTCCGAGTCCTTCCCACAATTTTCGTCATCCGGGATATCAATATTGAATGTCTGATTTATACCTGCCTGAATATGTTCCGGAAAACATACTGCAATTTCCTGCACACCGTCTGAAAGATGCTGATTCACCGACTCTTGGCTTTTTCCTCCTCCGAAAGGGTTCTTCTTTACTACGGCATATTTAAGCAGCGCCAGCTGATTGTATGGATATTCTAATCTCTTATATTCCTCCTCCGTTATTACCTTATCCGTGGCATAAGCAGCGGGGGATACATCTATATTTTCATACAGCGCCCATTTCCCCTTCTTTCCCGCAGGCGTATACCCTGGAATCTCTTCCTTAGAAATTACATATTTCACTCCCATAAATCGTAAAAATACCGGATTATGTAATGCCGGCTGCATCAAGAAATTCCGAAACGGCTGCTCTGCCTCGAATGTCTCCTTTCTGAACCTCCAATATCCGCTGTGGAAAGAGGAGGAATAAAAGGATGACACATACTGATTCATATCCCAGATGCGGTTAAGATTCACTGCATCCTCTTTTTCACTTCCCAGCTGCTCCATCCGATAAAAGCCCTTCTCATCCTCTGCCGCCTTATCCGTCAGTTCCCGGATATCCTTATCTGTCACTTCCTCATAAAATTTCCTATCTACAGGCCCTCCTTCTCTCTCATTTACCGCCATACCGGACAAAATAAGAAAAACGACTGACGGAACCAAGAGAAAAAGAGTATTTCTTTTTTTTCCGAATACGAAAAAACAAACAAGCATTGTCACACCGTCCAAAATAATCATAGCTTGAAAGAGAGCCGGCTCCTTTTGATTCTTTTCGACAGACATAAGAAGAAAGGGAGCCAGATACGGAAGACAGATGCTGCATCTATTCCAGACAGCTCTTATATTTACATGTGCTCCCAATTCCTTTGGCTTCCCTTCAGCTTCTCCTAAGCCCTCTTCTACAGCTCTTAGATAACAGGCCGTTATATAACACAGCAGCGGCAGAAAAGGTATCATTACCTTATCTCTGATATACAATCCTCCATTCAGCAGATAAGCAAATACCGGTACTGAAAACACTGCCGTGCAGCTCCATGCCAGAATCCTGTCAGAAAGTTTCGGAAATATCAGCATTGCTGCCAGCGATGTGATGCTAAGAGTCGTAAGTCCAATCCCATAAGGCGAGTACAAAAGCCTTTTTACCGGCACCTGTGGACATAAAAGAGTATTTAATACAATGCCCGGCGCCGCCTGACTCCCAATACCTGTACCGCCTTCTCTGCCTGCTAATACCATCGCAGTCGGCACCAGAAGCACACCGCTCATCATCACTCCTGTCAGAAAAGGTGTGAGGAATCGTATTCCCTCTGCCAGAAATCCTCTGAAGCTTATCCTCTCTCCTCTTCTGCTTAAGCCTTCCAGATACCGGTGAAGACCATACAAGATAAGCACAAGTATTCCACCAATACTGAAATAAAAGCTTGTCATAATCATGAGAAATATACTGATGACAAGAAGCCGTTTTCTTCCTTTAAAATACTCGTCTGTCCCTATAAGACCCATACACAGAAACGGCATATAATTTACAAACATAATCTGATTATAGGAATGAAATATCATAGGGCCTGCAAGCAGAAAAAGAAGTGAGACACCGCATGCCGTGGTCTCAGAAAATTTCAGCCTCTTTAGCCATCTATACATCAGCATAACTGAAAAAACAAGACAACAAAAGTCTGCTGCCATCATATAGTCCGGCATTTTTACAAAAGGCAGCAGATAAGAAAGCAGAATAATCGGACTATACAAGCCATAATACGAGAAATAATAGATATTCTGCCCTCCTCCGATGTTCGGCGCAAACTCTGGAAAAAACTCCCCTGTCTCGTAAAACTGTTTCCGGAAATAATCTGGAAGCACACTGTGCTGGCTGAACCAGTCTACCTCTGCACCAAATATGCCGAACCGCAGTACAAACATCCAGCAGAAAAAAGCCGCAGGTACGATAAACAACAGAAAAATATATCTCTCCTTACGCTGAAGTCTTCTCATATACTGCTCCCTTTCTCTTCTCTCCCTCTTTACCGGTGCTAGATTCCTTTAAAATAAAAATAGGCCTGTGTTTTGTCTCCAGATACGTCTTTGACAAATACTGTCCTACAATTCCCATACAAAACAGCTGGATTCCGCTTACCATAAAAATAATGCACGCCAGTGACGGCCAGCCTGACACCGGATCACCCCAGACGACTGTCCTTACAATAATCACAAGTATCATAAAAAATGACAATATACAAAATATCACGCCTACCACCGCCGCCAGTGACAGCGGAGCCACAGAAAATCCTGTAATTCCTTCCAGTGAATAGAAAAAGAGCTTTTTTACCGACCATTTTGTCTCTCCGGCACAGCGCCCTACATTCTGAAACTCCAGCCACTTCGTCCGGAACCCAACCCATTCAAAAATACCCTTGGAAAAACGATTATATTCACTCATTCCCAATACCGCGTCTACCATCCTGCGCTTCATAAGCCGGTAATCTCTGGCTCCGTTTACAATCTCCGTCTTCGAGATTTTATTGATAAACTTATAAAAGCTCTCCGACAGAAAAGAACGCAGTCTAGGCTCGCCGGTCCTCGTGGAACGCCTGGTGGCTACACTGTCATAATCCTCTTCCAAAAGAATACGGTACATTTCCGGCAAAAGTCCGGGAGGATCCTGCATGTCCACATCCATCGTTGCTACATAATCTCCAGATGCGCTTTTCAGGCCGGCATAAAGCGCCGCCTCTTTACCAAAATTTCGCGAAAACGACAGATACTGACATCGTTTATCCTCCTCATTCATCTTTTTTAAAAGCTCAAGAGTACTGTCCGACGAACCGTCATCTACAAACAAAAGCTCAAATTCCACCTCCGGCATATCCTTCATCACCCTGCACATTGCCCTGTAATATACCGGAATCGCTTCCTCTTCATTAAAACACGGAACAACAACACTCATCCTGCTGCCTGCATAATTTTTCATTTGTCTGCACTCCTTCCTGTAAATATAGCATTTCCCGTCAGCTACATACTTTAATCCATAACTCTTAAGAAATGTCTAAATTATATCTTAAGAATTATTAAGATGGGATAGTGTCTTCGTAAAAGTTTGGTATTATAGAACACAAGAGGTGACTTTTATGGACAAGGCTTGTATTCTTGTGGTAGATGATAATGCGGAGATTCGGGAAATTATATGTGTATTGCTTGGCGGAGAGGGATTTAAGGTAATCGAAGCGGCAGACGGAGCCGCTGCACTTCAAACTGTACGGGAGAAGGAATTTGACTTGATAATTCTTGATATTATGATGCCGGGACTCAACGGATATCAGACCTGCCTTGAAATACGCAAAAACAGTAACGCTCCGATTCTGTTTCTGAGCGCACGTACAAAGGACAGTGACAAGACACTGGGATTCTCAAGCGGAGGAGATGATTATCTGGCAAAGCCCTTTTCTTATAATGAGCTTATCAGCCGGAGTAAAGCTCTGATTCGAAGATACCAGGTATATAAAGGAAAAGATAACAAAAGAGAACCAGCCAAATTGAATAAGACTTCCTCAGTGCTTACCTGCCGCCATCTGGAAATAAACACAGATAAAGAGGAAGTCCGCTCTGACGGCATGCTGCTTGAGCTTACGGATACAGAATACGCCGTACTGCTCCTGCTTGTCAGAAACCGCCGGCAGATATTTTCGGCACAAAGACTTTATGAGGCAGTCTGGGACGAGCCGTATTATTATGGTGCAAATAATACAGTCACTGTCCATATCCGGAATCTCCGCCTCAAAGTTGAAAAAGATCCAAAAAATCCACTTCTTATAAGGACAATCTGGGGAAAGGGGTACCGCTGTGATTAGAATAACAGGAAAACTCAAAAATCTGAAAATACGTACTCAGTTTGCTCTTCTTATCCTCACCGCAGGGTTGATTGTTTTTACATTGTTTAATGCTCTCTGGAAAAACAAATGGACGATTGGCCAATTCTTTACACACTCTGACCTTTATCATACGCAGCTGGATGACCCCGGCTTTATGACCGATTTTCTCGAATCCGCAAAGTGCTTTGACATACCTGAATCTGAAAATGACACGGAACAGATTCGGGCGTTAAATCCTCTTTTTGACTTGGCAGACGAATACACCAGCATCTATATCTATGACGGAACAGACGGCTACTTCCGGGCCGGAAGATATGCCTCTGTTATGGATAAAAAGGCAGTCCAGCGTATTTTAGGATTCGGATATAATCTGACCGGTGTCGAAGGTGAGGATGACCGTCTGCTTGCCGTTCCATTCCGCAACGGTCTTGCAATTGTCGTCATGTATAATTATAAACGTTCCATGTATACCCAGCCGTATTTTATCGTCAGTCTTTTCTTTTGCATTCTTCTATTCTTCGCCATTGTGCTCGTCTTTATTACGCGGAAGATGCGCTCCGTCCTTATACTGGAAGAGGAGATTCTCAACATGTCCTCCGGCGACTTATCCCACCCGGTTCCAGACTTCGGCGGCGACGAGATCGGAATCCTGGCAAAGGAGCTGGATAACCTCCGGGTTTCACTCAATGACACAATTGTAAAGGAACAGGAAAGCCGCAAAGCAAATCAGGACCTGATTACCGCTCTGTCCCATGACCTGCGTACGCCTCTTACTATTCTTACAGGCTATCTGGAGGTTCTAAGACTTAAACGGACCCCCGTAACACAGGATGAATATCTAAAGCGGTGTCTTAAGAAAACCGAGGATATTAAAGAATTGACTGACAGAATGTTTGAGTATGCACTTGTATCTGAGGAAAATGAAATTCCGGAAATCATCTGGATTTCCACAGACTTTATCAGGCAGTGCCTGCAGGAAAACAGCGATTTTATCAAGCTTGCCGGATTTACTCCTACTCTTCTCATGCCGGATACGGATCATGTGCTAAAGAGCGATAAGACAATGCTGAAGCGGATCTTTAACAACCTGTTCTCAAACCTCCTGAAATACGGAGATAAAAAACAGCCTGTAGACATATCCGGAAACATCCTCCGGCACACACATACACTTATTATTTCCGTCTCAAATCACATTAAACAAGAACATGACCAGGAAGGCAGTAATAACATCGGTCTAAACAATGTCCGAAAAATGATAAAGCTTTTAGGCGGAACTATGATAATAGAAAAGGAAAACCAAATCTTTACCGTAAAGCTTGGTTTTCCTCTGAGCTGAATATACTGCCTTAACTTTATAAAGCCGGCTGCGCAAAACTGATAACAGACATTACTTATACACGGAAACATCCTCCCCCGATGAATTCTCTAAGCAGCGAATTCATCGGTACATTTTCACTTCCGATTCCGACGAAATAGTCCAGGAATTTAAGAAGCCTCTTTGCCTCCAGATACTCCGGACAATCATGCTCAATCCCAAAAAGCTGTGCCTCTACATAAGGTTTTAATACCGCCAGCTCATAAATAAGCGCTGAGTTGAACATCACATCAGCCTCCTCCTGGTATGGAAAAATATTTGCTTCCTCTCCTCTTCGCACTGAAGGCCACATACCGATTGTCCTTTTTGCAGAAGAACCTCTCGTACGTGCATCTCGAACAATGCGCCGCAGAAGTCTTCCGTCTGTAGTAGGTATCCGGTTATGCTCATCCACATTCAGCTGTGTCAATGCACTGATATAAATTTTAAACTTATTTTCATCAGCAAGCTGTTTTGTCAGCTCCGGATTCAGACAATGAATCCCCTCGATTACAAGTACGTCATTGGGACCGAGCTTCTTCGGCCTTCCTCCATATTCCTTATGTCCGCTGCGGAAATTAAAGGTTGGTATCACTACCTCCTCCCCCGCCAAGAGCTTCTTCATCTGCTCATTAAAAAGCTTTACATCCACCGCACCAAAACATTCAAAGTCATAATTTCCTTCTTCGTCGCGGGGTGTCTCTTCTCTTTCAACAAAATAATTATCTACCGCAATCGGATGCGGCACCAGTCCATTTGCCCGAAGCTGTATGGACAGCCGGTGTGAAAATGTTGTCTTTCCAGAAGATGAAGGTCCTGCAATCAGTATAAACTTAATCTCTGGGCGCCCGGTAATCATGCCGGCAATCTCGGCAATCCTTTTCTCCTGCATAGCTTCCTGAACCAGCACAACCTCCTGCATGTCGCCCTTCGTAATCTTGTCATTCAATGCTCCTACTGTCTCAATCCCCTGTATATCTCCCCACTTGGTAGATTCCTTAAGTACCTGGAAAAGCTTGCTCTGCGGCCTGAATGGAGGCACTGCCTTAGGATTTGACTGCTCCGGCATCTGGATAACAAAGCCTTCATCATATAAATACAGTTTAAAATATTTGAGATACCCGGCGCTTGGCACCATATAACCATAATAATAATCCTCAAACTCATTCATACTGTAAATATTCACAGAAGAAACTCTTCGGTAAGCAAACAGACGCTCCTTATCATACATTGCATGCTTTTTAAAGAGCGCAACCGCTTCGTCTGTGTGAACAGAACGCTTTGCAATCGGCATATCCTCTCTGACCATTTCCTGCATTCTCATTTCTACACGGTCAAGAAACTGCTGGTCAAGAACCACATCTCCCTCAATCGTACAATAATATCCCTTATCTACCGAATAATGAATTCTCACTTTATCAATAGACGTATGATTTGCTGTATCATAAACGGCTTTCACCAGCATCAGGCTCATGCTTCTATTATAGGTCTGGTGTCCGATCGCATCCTTTGTCGTCACAAAACGTATATTGCAGTCTCCTTTAAGCGTCTTATGAAGCTCCTGAAGCTTTCCGTTTACAAATACAAGTACAATGTCATTTTCGTAATCCTTCTGAAACTCCTCTGCAATTTTTAAGTATGTAATCCCCTCCTCATACTGCTTAACTTCTTCCCCTATCCGTACTGTATACATCCTTTTGTCCCTCTCTTTCTGAGCATTTATATTCTCTAAAGCAATATACCAAAAAACTATACTTACACAACTTTTTCATTTATGCCGCTATACGTTTATAAATGGATGCCTTATCGGTGCCGCCTTCACTTCAAGCTCCGGAGCAGCCCCTTCCAAATACTGTTTCATATCCTCCTCAAAGATATACTCCATTCCATAATGCCCCGCATCAATTACTGCCAGTCCCTGTGCCGCACTGTCTATTCCTTCATGGTGCCCGATGTCACCGGTAATCAGCACATCTGCCCTCTTTCTCAAAGCTTCTGGAATGACACTCTTTCCTGAACCCGGGCATACGGCAGCTTTTTGCACCAGCCTCGACGGTTCTCCGAACACCCTCACCGTTTTCAAATGAAACACTTCCTTCACCCGTCTGCTAAGCTCTGCAAGCGTCGTCTCAGACACCTTTGCAATACTGCCGATCCCTTCTTGCGTACCGTCTTCCTTCACATGCGTAACCTCAAGCACTTCCGGGCTGTCCAGACCAAGCCTTCTGCAGGAAAGCGCCGCCATCCTGCGGACATCATAATTCGTATGCGCCGCATAATAGGATATATCACTCTGTATAAGTCTCAGAACACGTCTCCCGACAAACCCCTGGTCGGTAATCCGCTTAATCCCAGAAAAAATCAATGGATGATGAGTAATCAGCATATCCGCATTCATCTTCACTGCCTCCTCAATCACCTCATCCGAAGGGTCCAGTGCTACATATATACGCTTTACTTCTTTTTCCTCCCTGCCCGCAAGAAGCCCTGCATTATCCCACTCAAGCGCGCATTCTGCCGGGCATTCTGCCTCAATTATCTGGATAATATCCTTACACAACATTTTTTCTTTCCTCTTTCTTTTTAAAACCTGCTTAGTACCATCTCATATTCCGCCGAAAATGCCCGATACAGGCCATTTTGTCACCTGACATAATCATACGCTCTCTGCGCATACATAATCTCTCTCTCTACCTCCCGAATCCGTTCCTTACTTTTTCTGCTGCTGCTTCTCTTAAGCTGCCCTAAAATCTTTCCGCGAATCTGAATTTCTCTGGACAAATATTCCTTCAGCACCTCATGCCGCTCCCGCAGAAGACACCTCCCATATAGATATTCCCACTTCTCGTAAGGGGCATCCGGCCCATGCGCCGCTTTCATTACCGTATAATACTTCCCCTCCTCAAAAACCATATCCTCTTCTACAATCTTCATATCCCTCTCTGCCAGATAACGCCGCACCCTGGCAATCTCCGACTGAGGCTGCAGGATACAGAAGGATGCCGCATCTACAGCTGCCTTCCCCTCCTCCAGAATCTTCCGTATAAGTCCGCCTCCCATACCGGCAGCGATGATCGTATCCACCTCTCCCGGTATTATCCTCCGAAGCCCATCCGACAGTCTTGTCTCTATCTGATCTGCAAGACCTGCCCTTTCGATATGTATTCTGGCACGCTCAAGCGGCCCCCGATTTACATCAAGGGCTATTACTCTTTCTGCAATTTTCTGTTCCTTCAGATAGATAGGTATATATCCGTGATCCGTTCCTACATCTGCAACAGAGGCGCCCTCTGTCACAAGACCTGCAACTGCATAAAGTCTGTTTGATAGTTCCATAGGCGCCTCTTTCTTAATCTAAATAATCTCTTAATTTTCTGCTGCGGCTCGGATGACGAAGCTTCCTTAACGCTTTTGCCTCAATCTGCCGGATACGTTCACGGGTAACATCAAATTCTTTTCCGACCTCCTCAAGTGTACGTGCACGCCCGTCATTCATTCCGAAACGGAGCCTCAACACCTTCTGCTCTCTCTCTGTAAGAGTATCCAGAACCTCATCAAGCTGCTCCTTTAAAAGTGTCTGTGCAGCCGCCTCTGCCGGCACAGGAACATTATCATCCTGGATAAAATCACCGAGATGACTGTCCTCTTCTTCCCCAATCGGTGTCTCAAGAGATACCGGCTCCTGCGAAATCTTAAGAATCTCCCTTACTCTTTCCACAGGCATGTCCAGCTCCTCTGCGATCTCTTCCGGCGCAGGCTCACGCCCCAGCTCCTGCAAAAGCTGCCTGGACACACGAATGAGCTTATTGATCGTCTCCACCATGTGGACCGGTATCCGAATCGTCCTTGCCTGGTCCGCAATTGCTCTCGTTATTGCCTGGCGAATCCACCAGGTTGCATAGGTACTGAATTTGAAGCCCTTGTGATAATCAAATTTTTCGACTGCCTTTATCAGACCCAGATTCCCCTCCTGAATCAGATCAAGAAACAGCATGCCTCGTCCTACATAGCGTTTTGCGATGCTTACAACAAGACGAAGGTTGGCTTCTGCAAGACGCTTTTTGGCTTCCTCATTACCGTCTGCCATCCTCTTTGCAAGATCAACTTCTTCTTCTGCTGTAAGAAGAGGCACCTTTCCGATTTCTTTCAGATACATCCGCACCGGATCCTCGATGCTGATTCCATCCGGCACGGATAAATCAAGCTTCTCCATATCCACATCATCTGCTTCACTCAGAACAATGTCTGAATCATCTACATCCAGATCGTCTCCGTCTGCGCTGATTCTTAAGACATCAATATTGTTGGCCTCAAGATGCTCAAACACCTTCTCCATCTGCTCTGCTTCCAGTTCAATATCCGCGAAAAAATCATTGATCTCCTGTAACTCCAGGATACTTTTCTTCTTTTTTCCGATTGTCACCAGTTCTTTTAATTTTTCCTCGAATTTCACTGTGTTTTCTTCCATTTAGTGTCCATCCTCTCATTGCTTAATCTATATTTTATCCTTAATTAATAGAAATATGCAGTTTTGCAAGGTTCTGAAGCTCCCTTTTCGCCTCCATAAGCCTCTGAAGCCCCTTCATATCTGTCGGCTCAAGCTTCGCCGCTGCTTCCTCAATACTGTTGCTCTTTATACGCATAACCGTCTCTGCAAGAGCTTTCTCCTGTTCTTTTGCTGTAGACAATTCCCGGATTCTTGTATGAAACAAAGATGCCGCCTCTCGATGCTCCTCCTCATCTGCAAAACGACTGATAATTGCGGCCGGATTCGGTCCTCCATTTTCATACTGCTCATAAAGAAGCTCTGCGACCGTCCGGTATAACCCCTCCGAAAAATCCTCCGGTGCAATATATCTCTCAATCTGCCGGAAAATATGCTCATCAGATGCAATCCAGGTGAGCAGAAGCTTCTGCGATTTCTGAACTCCGTTTTCTTTTTCCTTTTCTCTTTTTATGGCAGCTTTCGGCCTCTCCACGGGCTTTGCCAGACCGCTTTGAACAGCCATCCTGCCCGTCAGCTTCCGAAGCTCCTCATGCCCCACATGATAAGCAGCCGCTACCGCTTCAATGTAATTGCCTCGTTCAATCTCTTCATCAAATTCTGCAAGCCTCCTTGCAGCCTCCCGCATGAATTCTGTCTTTCCTTCAGGGGATGTCATATCGTAGCTTTTCTCCAGCACCTCCAAACCAAACATAAAGCCGTTCCCGGCCTTATGAATCCGCTCCTTAAATGCCTCCCGGCCAAGATTTTTGATAAATTCGTCCGGATCCTTATATGGCTCCATACGAATAATTCTTGACGTGATTCCTGCCTCCTTTAGAATCGGAACCGCCCGAAGTGCTGCCCTCGTCCCCGCATCATCACTGTCATAGGTCAGGTAAACCTCATTCACATAACGTTTAATCAAAGAAGCATGTCCGGCTGTAAGAGCTGTCCCAAGCGACGCCACCGCATTTGTAAATCCCGCCTGATGCAGGGAAATCACATCCATATATCCCTCACATATAAGAAAATATGACTTTCTCGATGTTCTTGCACGATTCAGTCCATACAGATTCCTGCTTTTATCAAAAATCATTGTCTCCGGAGAATTCAGGTACTTCGGCTTTCCATCTCCCATCACGCGGCCTCCGAAACCGATAACCCTGCTGTTCACATCCATGATAGGAAACATCACCCTGTTCCAGAATTTATCATAAACGCCATGCTTTTCATCTACGCTGACTAGTCCTGCCTGAGAAATAAGCTCGTCTTTATATCCCTTTGATTTTAGATACCGGTATAAATCATCACTGTATTTATTTGAATATCCAAGCCCAAATGCTTTTATCGTATCATCCGAAAGCCCGCGCTCTTTAAGATATGTAAGTGCATTCTGCCCCTGGGGATTTTTAAGCTGCACATAAAAATACTGGGCAGCTGCCTTGTTAATTTCCAAAAGCACTGCCTTTATACCTGCACGCTTCTTCGCTTCTTCTGAATACTCTGCTTCCGGAAGCTCTACACCGGCACGGTCCGCCAAAAACTTAAGCGCTTCCAGAAAAGAATAATTTTCATACTCCATCAGGAATGTAAATACATTGCCGCCCGCCCCGCAGCCAAAACAGTAATACATCTGCTTTTCACGGCTGACAGAAAAGGAAGGAGATTTTTCATTATGAAAAGGGCATAATCCAAAATAAGAGCTTCCCTTTTTCTGAAGTCTGACATAACCGGAGATCACATCTACAATATCGTTTTTCAACCTTACCTCTTCAATCAGTTCATCTGGATAATACATCTGCCACGTCCTTTTTCATCGCCCTTATATATAATATTCGACAAAAGTATTTTATTTCCTTTAAAATTTCCAAGATTCCGGAATAAAATATTCTTCAAATTTTTTTACCGCATAAGTATCTGTCATACCTGCAATATAATCACAGACTACCTGCTCTGCCGTTTCTTTTCCCGTATCAATCATCACCGCAAACTGTTCGGGAAGCAGTTCTATATGATTTATATAATACTCATACAATCTGGCAATCATTTCAACCGCCTTATTCTCCTCCCCCTTTGCTGCCGGATTCTCATAGACATTTTCAAACATAAACCTGCGCAGCCCCTTCATAGCTGCCTCTACCTCTTCTGACATCTGAATCCTCGGCTGGTTCATGCTGTTTGTAATCACGTTATGTACCATGGTATCCAGGCGGATTCTGGTAGACGTACCTAGAACTTTTGTATATTCTGCCGGTATATCCCGCTCCGTAAGCAGCCCGCCCCGCACTGCATCATCAATATCATGGTTGATATAGGCAATCTTATCTGACAGCCGCACAATCTCACCTTCCAAAGTACCCGGCCTTCCGCTTGTCTTATGATTCCTGATACCGTCTATGACTTCCCAGGTAAGATTCAGCCCCTTTCCCTGCTTCTCCAGACATTCCACAACACGGGCGCTTTGCTCGTTATGCCGGAATCCAAAGGGGCTGACCGCATTTAAAGCCCTCTCCCCGGCATGGCCGAAAGGCGTATGCCCCAAGTCATGTCCAAGTGCAATCGCCTCTACAAGATCCTCATTCAGTCTGAGTGCCTTTGCAATCGTTCTGGCATTCTGGGACACCTCCAGAGTATGGGTAAGGCGGGTCCGGTAATGATCCCCCTTCGGCAGCAGAAATACCTGCGTTTTCTGTTTCAGCCGTCGAAATGCTTTACAGTGCAGGATTCTGTCTCTGTCTCGCTGAAACACAGGACGTATATCACACTCCGGCTCCTCCTGCCTTCTCCCTCTGGACTTCTGACTGAGTGCGGCATAGGGGCTTAAATATTTTTTTTCACGTTCCTCCAGCTGTTCCCTGATCGTCATAATTAGCCTCTCTTCTTTTCTTCCTCCAGACGCTTCTCAATCGCATCCGCCACCGTCTCAAGCACCTTGACTCTTGCATAGTACTTGTTGTTTCCCTCCACTACAACCCAGGGTGCATCAGGCGTTGAGGTACGGATCAGCATCTCATTAACCGCTGTCTCATACTGATCCCATTTTTCCCGGTTACGCCAGTCCTCATCTGTAATCTTCCACTGCTTCTCTGTATTTTCCTGACGTGCTTTAAATCTTCTTTCCTGCTCATCCTTATCAATCTGAAGCCAGAATTTTATCACAATTGTTCCGGCATCTGTGAGATCCCGCTCCATATCATTGATCTCTTTATAGGCTCTCTGCCACTCCTGCTTTGTACAAAATCCCTCGATACGCTCCACCATCACACGTCCGTACCAGGTTCTGTCAAATATGGTCACATGCCCGGCTTTCGGCATATCATTCCAGAAACGCCACAGATAATGATGAGCCCGCTCAATATCATTCGGAGAAGCCGTTGGATGTACAACATAACCTCTTGGATCCATGTACTCCGTCAGACGCTTTATCGCGCCTCCCTTGCCGCCTGCATCCCAGCCCTCGAAACCAAGCACCATCGCAATCCTTTTCCGATACAGCTCACCGTGCAGCTTTTCTATCTTCTTCTGCAGATTTTTTAATCGTCTCTTATACTCCTCCTTTGTATAAAACAAACTTAGATCTGCCTTGGCCAGAACAGACTCCATCGGTACCTTCTCAGTCTGTCTGTCCAAACTGCCCGGGAGAAGAGCTGCCTCTGCAGATACATTTTCCCTTTCTTTTACCTCTCTTACCTTCTCCTCCAGCCTGTGTACAACAATAGAATATATTTTAGCTGTGGCAAACTTAAGATCTACAGCCTCTACTACATCCCACGGGGCATAGTCGGTATCTGTACGGGTCAGCATTTCTTCATTCATAGCCTCATATTTTTCAAACTTCTCGTTCCGCCTAATATCCCCTTTGCTGACACGCCAAGCAGTCTCTTTTGATTTTAACAGCTTTTGAAAACGCTTTTTCTGCTCCTTTTTATCAATAGCAAGAAATATCTTTATCAGCGCCATGCCTCCATCTGTCAGCTGTTCTTCAAAAGAACAGATAGACCGAAGCGCCGCCGGTATCTCTTCCTCCTTAGTCTTTCCCTCAAAGCGGTCAATCAGGACCTTCCTGTACCAGCTGCTGTCATAAATCGCAATTCTTCCGGCCGCCGGCATTTTTGTCCAGAATCTCCACAAAAATGGATGGAGCTTTTCCTCCTCACTTTCCTTTTTCACCGCATGCACCTCGAATCCCCGCGGATCCAGCGCCTGTATAAGCTTTCCTATCTGAACGCCCTTACCGGCTGCCCCGTATCCTTCAAAGGCTATCATAACCGGAATTTTAAGCTCCTTACATTCTCTTTGAAGCTTCCCAAGCTTTGCCTCCAGAACCGGCAGCTTTTTCTTATACTCCTCCTTACTCAACGACTTTGTAAGATCCATTTTCTCCAGCATAATCCTTCACTCCTTACATACAGTAGATTCGTTATTTTTCGCTTCTGTTTATTTCCGTAATTTGTAACATTATTTTATATTAATTATACACCAAATATTCTGCAAATACAGACTTTTTTTGCATTGTATGATATGATAGCTGTTGACAAATAAAGCACCCGTTTATAAACAAAATGTATACTTGCTTAATTTTGCATATATTATTTCCAACATCAGGGAGGAACAAGTAAATCATGTCTGGAGAAATCACAGAAAAAAATATACAGAAAAACGAAATCACAGAGGGGATTATCTGGAAGCAGCTGCTGATATTCTTCTTTCCTATCGTGGTAGGAACTTTATTTCAGCAGTTTTATAATACGGTAGATGCCGTAATTGTCGGCAGATTTGTAGGAAAAGAGGCCTTGGCAAGTGTAGGCGGCTCCGCCGCTGTTCTTACCTACCAGGTCGTCACCTTTTTTACTGGTCTGGCTTCCGGTGCAACCGTTATTATCTCTCAGTTTTTCGGTGCCGGAGACGCGAAAAATGTACACAGGGCTCTTCATACCGCTTACGCCTTTTCCCTGATTGCAAGCCTGGGTGTCGCAGTAATCGGCTGGTTTACAACACCCTGGCTTCTGGCCGTAATGAAGACTCCCTCTGAGATTATGGCGGATTCTGTTCTTTATCTAAGAATCTACTTTCTAGGAATTATTACAACTTTGATATACAATATGGGTTCCAGCATCATGCGTGCAATCGGAGATTCCAAAAGGCCCCTTTATTACCTGATTGTGTGCTGTATCCTGAACATAATCCTGGATGCTCTTTTCGTTATTGTATTCCAGATGGGCATTGCAGGTGCCGCGGCGGCAACCGTTATCTCTCAGGCCGTCAGCGCATTTCTTGTAACCCGCGCGCTGATGTCCTCTTATGATACAATAACCCTTATTCCCAGAGATATACACCTGCATTTGTCCGTCCTTTCCTCACAGCTTCGTATCGGCCTTCCGGGAGGACTTCAGTCCTGCATGTACGGCCTGACTAATGTAATCATCCAGGCCGCCATCAACAGCCTGGGAACCGACACTGCAGCTGCATGGGCCGCCTTTGGGAAGATGGACATGATATTCTGGGCAGTAAGCGGTGCTTTCGGCATCGCTGTTACTACCTTCTCCGGACAAAATTACGGTGCCGGAAAATATGACAGAATATACAAAAGCGTACGCACTACCCTGGGAATGTCGTTTGGTATATGCGGCTCTCTACTTGTATTTCTGATGTTGTTTTCCCGGCCGCTTTTTCATCTTTTTACTACAGATGGAAATGTCATAAACATCGGAGTCTATATACTGCTGCGCATCGTCCCCAGCTATATTATATTCATCTTTGTGGAAGTAATCTCCGGAGCACTGCGCGGAATCGGGGATGTTATCATGCCTACCTTGATTACACTGGGCGGCGTATGCGGCGTACGTCTTCCCTGGATACTTCTTGTCATGCCAAGACATCACGAGTTGTCCACAATACTCATCAGCTACCCGCTTGCCTGGGCTGCCACTGTACTGTTTTTAATACCATACTATTTTTATAGAAAGAGGCACATGATCAGATAAATCCGTCATTTTTTTATTAACTGCATCCTAAAACGCCTCCTAGCTTCCTTAAATTTTGCAAGTCTGCCGCTTGTATACAATACTCCGCAGAGCATAATCCCATAAGCAAAACCCAAAGCGGCGCTTGCAATATCCTCCTTAACTCCAGGTGTATTCTCCATTCCCAGATATACCATAACAAGATATATAGTAAAAGCTATAAGTCCGCATGCAAACAAGAAACACATCCTCTTCGCCAGCCTCTGCTTTTCTTTGTTGCTGTAATCCGCAGCCTGCAGAACGGCCTCCTCTATCTCTCTGTTTCTACTATCAACATTTTTTTCATTTATCTTTCTCTTACCTGTATCTTCTCTGTCCATATCCTCATCTTCCTTTTTACTTATATCTCCTTTCCTTATATCTTCCTTGCTTATTTTCGTCTTATCCATATTTTCCTTCCTCCTCTCTCCCCTTTCTCCGTTAAATAATTCCCTGATTTCCACCCCGTAATAATCTGCAAGCTGGATAATCACATCCAGGTCCGGCATATTAATGCCCGTTTCCCATCTTGATACGGTTCTTCCTGCAACGCCGAATATTTCCGCAAGCTGTTCCTGCGTAATCCCCCTTTCCTTTCTAAGCTCCTTTAAAAAGCTGCCCGTTTTCCTCTGATCCATATACATGCTTCCTCCTTTCGAAAATACAATAGCACTTTTTTGCATAGACAAACACGACATAAAGTGAGAAAAGGCACCGGTTCTTTCTGACCGATGCCCACATAAGCTATATTCTGTTAGCTCTTTTTTCCCATATCATAACATATTCTCTCTCACCAGTACCCTGGTCTATATTTTCACGCAGTATCTTAAAGCCCTCCCGCTCATAAAAGCTTACTGCCCTTACATTTTTCAGATAAACATTTAAGCTCAGCTGCTTCTTTCTGCTCTTTACAAAATCCAGCAGCCTCTTCCCTATTCCGCAGGACTGCGCCTTACCTTGCACAAATATCCCTGCAATATAATCCTCATCCAATCCGATAAACCCCTGTATACTGTTCCCGGCCTCATAGACATACACCTCTGCCAGAGGAAGCATCGTTTTCACCGCTTCATAATTATCCTTCCAGTATTTTTCCGGAATAAAATGATGTGTTTGAACATTCGTATCAAGCCAAATTTTTGCTGCTTTATCTATGTCTTCATCCTCCATTTTCCTAATCACAATAGTGCTTCCCTTCTAATCTCTAAATATATCCGCAATCTGCCACCCTCTTCCTTCTAAATTGCGTTTCTCATTTCGCCCTCGCCAAGTAATATTTCTATTACCTATATTGATTGCTTTTTTAATAGAATGCTTTTCTCCAGAATCCTTCCTTACTGTATCTATAAACCATAATTTATTTCTTTTTTTTACTCATAAGAGAACAACTGATGGCTGCAAATAAACCCATTAAAATCCACGGAAATGCTGCTCCTAAAAAATCACTAACCATACTTCATTCCTCCTTCAAAATTCAAATTTTTATCGTTCTTCCTCTTCCATCTTCTTGCCCTGCGGACAAGAAGCATCCCTCGCTTTCAGCCCGGTCAATTTCGATTTTCTGTCTCATCTTCATAGAAAGGGTCAGCAAAAACTCTGCCCATATGCTCCCGGCTCCCTTTCTTTATGACCATACACCTGCTTTCTTCATATTATCATATATCCACTTCTGCTGCAATCATGCCATCAGCGACAACCTGCGTTTTTCTGCTGTCTTCTTCCATTTCCGTTCTCTGATACATATCATAGATATTTCCATCTGTTACGATCCAGCCAATGCAACTGTCGATATATTTATATATTCCAGAACTATACCTGTCCATTGAACCAGCAACGGAAATTATTTTATACCGCACTCTGCATTTCTTCCATCTGAAACAGAAATTCAAATAACTTGTGAAAATAATCGCAGTACTTTTTACATTCGTCTTGATAAAAACGACCGCTTTTTATTTTTTGAGAATAAGAGTTTCGACTGACGTTGATAATTTTCCCCATATCCTCATCTGTCAACTTGTGAAATGCTTTTTGCTCCAGTAAGTTAGGATACATGAAATCACCTTCTTAGTTTTTGCATCGCCAACTTTTTGTTTAATTATAACACGATACGCCAGCTTATCAATAGTTTTTTTAAAATTTGTTGACAAATTGCCAACTATATGTTAGTATTCACATTAAAGAGAGGTACATATATGGGATTTCCTGAACAATTAAGAAAAGCGAGAAAAAAAATAGGATATACTCAACAAGAAGTTGCCGAGTTGATGGGGATTACAAAAAGCACATATTGTGGATATGAAATTGGAAAGCGACAGCCCGATGTTGCAAAAATTAAAATGATATCCAAAATACTAAATACATCTGGTGATTACTTATTCGAAACTGGTTTTGAAAAAGAAAAATCTAAAAATTCTGATACTCGTATACAATCAATAATAAATTACTACAACGGAATGAACGAAACTGGACGTGCCGGACTTTTAGAACAGGCAGAATTTTTGTTTGGTAAACATAAAGTTGAAAAAGGGGAAACAAGCGCAAAAATGGCGTAAAATATCACAGTAAAGGAAATATAGTATACACAAATGCGTGGAATAAGAAGAAAGAATTAAACCGCTACGGCGTTTTAATAAACAAAAGAGGAAAGAGAGGGAAATGCTATGAGGTGTCCAAGATGTGGGGAAGATTTGAGGAGGAGTAAAAAGGATCCTTCGTATGGTCTATGTGATAATTGCCGAAAAAAATACAGATGGTATGATGACGAAGATGATTTTGACTTTAATGACGAATATCGGAAACCAACACCATCCAGGAAGGACAGAAACAGTAGGAGCCATGTAAGCGCAGCTCCTTTTAAGACGTGGAAACTGGTATCAGGAATACTATCAATAATATTATTTGTATTTGTTTGTTTTCAGTCTTGCGCTGCAGGTTTATCAAATACATTGCAGGAGAATGGAGAGGTTGGTGGTTCTGCTGGCATTCTTGTTGCAATTATGTTACTCGCCGGAGGAATTGTATCAATTGCGACAAGAAAAGGGGGCAAAGGTGGAAATATTGCTTTAATTGTTCTTTTTGGAATAGGCGCTTTATTTGGATTTGTGTTAGCTGGAAGCTACTTAGATTTAAAAATATGGGCTTCCTGGTGTTTGATCTGTGTGATTTTTGCTATTGTCTGTCTTATGAAAAAATAAAAGAAAAACCGGAGACCGTTTCAAGTTTTGTGTAAACTCAGAAAACTGACATAAGATTTATTGAA
>CAMNTM010000010.1 GCA_946558465.1 uncultured Lachnospiraceae bacterium | reverse complement strand
ATGGAAGCGGAGTGATGCAGACAGGCTGGCAGCGAGTTGGAGGAAGATGGTATTATCTGAATGGAAGCGGAGTGATGCAGACAGGCTGGCAGCGAGTTGGAGGAAGATGGTATTACCTAAATGGAAATGGAGTGATGCAGACGGGGTGGCAGAGAGTAGGGAACAAATGGTATTACCTGAATGGAAGCGGAGTGATGCAGACGGGCTGGTTGCAGATAAAAGGCCATTGGTATTATCTGAATGGAAGTGGGGAGATGCTGACCGGGTGGCAGACAATAGGGAGTCGACGATACTATTTTGATAGCAGTGGTTCTATGGTAAACGGAAAATAAGAATACGATAGATACTGTAAAATTCTATTCTTGACAGCAAAGAGACCGTTTCAAGATTTGTGTAAACTCAAAACTTGAAACGGTTTTTGTTGTGTCACAGTAAAAATAACCCCACCCCCTGCTATGCAAGAGGAGGGAAGCTCTTCTTCCAGAAGCCAGCGGAGCTGCTGATCAGAGATCTGTTTTGCTTCTTCGCCGGTTCGCGGCCATTGGAGGCGCCCGTTTTCGTGAACAGCAGATCCGGCTCCTGAAAGAGCAGGTTGATTTCCTGACCCGTAAACTTTATGGAACAAAATCCGAGAAGACATCTACTCTCGAAATCGAAGGGCAGATGTCTCTTTTTAATGAAATCGAAACCTGTGCGGAACCTGATTTACACGAACCAGATCTTGTTGAAGTAGAAAAACATCTCCGCAAAAAGAAATACGCCGGTCAGCGGGAGGAGTTGGTTAAAAATCTTCCTCGCAGCAAAGTACTCCATACCTATCGTTCACCGCCTTAAACAGGAACTACTGAAACAAAGATATCTTCATATCGATGAAACACATGTACAGGTGCTGAAAGAACCGGGACGGAAAAACACGTCAGATTCCTATATGTGGGTTTACTGCAGCATCAAGGATGCTGGAAATCCCATCCGCTATTTCGAGTACCAGCCAGGGCGGGGAGGGAAATATCCGGAAGCATCAAAATCTGCAGAAGCAATCCTCCGCCTGAATCAGCTCTTTGACATAGAGTCAGAATTGGTGGGACTTTCTCCTGACCAGAAGAAAAAAGAACGTTTCATCCGCGAGAAGCCGCTTATCGAGGCTCTTTGGCCATGGGCAGAAAAAAATGCCATCGGAGAACTGCCGAAATCCAAACTTTCAAAAGTTTTTCATTACGCGTTAAATAGGCAGAAAGAACTGGCTGTTTTCCGGCAGCCCGAAAGGGGCGGAAGCCAGTGCAGGAATCTATACACTGTTTTATTTGACGCTTACCCTTTACCATAGCTAGTTTTTCTGCCATACTTTAAAAACTCATAAAACTAATAGTTTTTTAAAGGAGGCTAACTATCATGGACAAAACTATACATGAAATCCGTATCGCTAACTGGCGCTCTATTATTGAAAAATCTAAAATCAGGTATACAGTTAGCGTAAAACATAGTATCATTAATAATAATGAATAAGAGTTTTTAAAGGAGTATAGTATATATGGAAAAAGCAACATTGGTGATTATGGCCGCAGGAATTGGCAGTAGATTTGGCAGTGGAATTAAACAATTAACTCCGGTGGGTCCGAACGGAGAGGTAATTATGGATTATTCTATATATGATGCAATAAAAGCTGGATTCAATAAGGTTGTATTTGTAATTAGAAAAGAATTGGAAAAAGATTTCAGAGATGTAATTGGAAAAAGGATAGAAAAGATAATAGAGACAAACTATGTCTATCAAGAGTTATCAGGAATTCCTAATTTATATGATGGCAAACTAGAGGGAAGAAGTAAACCATGGGGAACGGGACAAGCGATTCTCTGTTGTAAAGATGTAGTATGTGAGCCGTTTGTAGTGATTAATGCGGATGATTATTATGGACGGGAAGCCTATAGGATGATGTATTATTATTTAGAAGGAGAGTGGAAAAAAAAGGATAAGATTTGTATTGGCATGGTGGGGTTTGTTTTAAGAAATACATTAAGTGAAAATGGTACGGTGACCAGAGGAATCTGTAAAGTAAATGAAAACCATATGTTGACTGAAATTGAAGAGACTTATAAGATTAAAAAGAATGGAAATATAGCAGGAGCAGAGAAAGAAGGGGAGAAAATTGAGTTGAATTTAGATTCGGTAGTATCTATGAATATGTGGGGGATGCCGGCAAGATTTATAGATGTTTTGGAAGAAGGATTTGTTGAATTTTTGAAAAATTTAAGAGAAGATGATAAAACGACAGAGTATTTATTGCCTAAAATTATAGGAGAGTTGTTGCAAGAAGGTAAAGTGGAAGTTGAGGTGTTAAAATCAAGGGATAGGTGGTTTGGTGTTACATATAAGGAAGATAAAGAAAGGGTAAAGAGAGAGATTTCTAATCTAATTAGTAGTGGAGTATATCCTATGAAATTATATAAATAATATAATTATAAGTACATTTGTAATTTTAAAACGGGATTGTTAGTGAAATTGGCGGAGTTTTATAATAATATTATTTAGCTATTTTGATGAAGCATTACATAAAGATTGTATTTTTGGAGAAAGTTTGGTATTATGAAAAAAGTGTAAAGGAATTGTAATAAATTCAAATAAAGAGGATATATTTATGAAAAATATTATTAATTTGAAAAGTTCCAGAACAAGAATGTTTTTGTTATGCGTAGTAGATGTTTTTACAATCTTATTGAATTCATATCTTTCTCTATTGATTCGGTATGAAGGACATCATGTCTGGATAGAGCAAAAGTATCTTGTGAGTATTGAGAAATATGCGGTAGTTAATATAATTACAACAATTATTATTTTTTATATTTTAAATCTGTATAGGAGCGTATGGACATACGCTGGAACGCATGAAGTTACTCTTATTGTTGCATCGTGTGTTTTGTCAACTGTATTTCAGGCAATGGGGTTTTTGATGTTGAATCTTGTTGTGCCTAGAAGTTACTATATTATTTATTTCTTTTTGATGGTTATGACAACTACATTTACACGATTTTCATATAGATTGCTCCGCGCATTGCAAAGGAATGTGAACAAATCTGGTAAACATCCAATTAATACGATGGTAATTGGAGCAGGCGAAGCAGGCAGCATGATTGTCCATGAGTTAAGAACAAGTCGCCATCTTAATAGAAATCTGGTATGTATAATTGATGACAATCCTTCCAAAAAAGGAAAATATCTTCAAGGAGTTAAAATATATGGAGGAAGAGAGGAGATAATTTTTTGTACGGATAAGTATGAAGTAGAGGAAATCATTCTTGCAATTCCTTCTGCAACAGCGAAGACAACAAGAGAGATTTTGAAGATTTGTAATCAGACGGAATGCAAGCTGAAAATTCTCCCGGGGATGTATCAGTTGATTACGGAGGAAGTAAGCGTCTCAAAATTAAAAGAAGTATCTATAGAAGATTTGCTTGGCAGAGATAGTATTGATATCGATTTAGATAGTGTGGCTGGATATGTTAAAGACAAGATTGTTTTAATAACCGGTGGAGGAGGTTCAATTGGAAGTGAGCTGTGTCGGCAGGTTGCGAATTATAATCCAAAATGTCTTATTATATTTGATATATATGAAAATAATGCTTATGACATTCAACAAGAGCTTAAAAAAAAGTATCCACAGATGCATTTAGAAGTGTTAATTGGATCTGTGCGTAATACGAAAAGGATAGAATGGGTAATTTCGCATTACAGACCGGATGTAGTATATCATGCCGCAGCGCATAAACATGTGCCATTGATGGAAGACAGTCCAAATGAAGCTATAAAAAATAATGTTTTTGGGACATATAAAACAGCACGTGCAGCAGATAAATATGGTGTAAAACGATTTGTATTGATATCAACGGATAAGGCTGTTAATCCTACTAATATTATGGGAGCGTCGAAACGTTTATGTGAAATGGTTATTCAAACATTTAATAAATATTCAAAGACAGAATATGTGGCAGTTCGATTTGGCAATGTTTTAGGAAGTAATGGAAGTGTCATTCCACTATTTAAGAAGCAAATGGAAGCTGGGGGCCCGGTAACAGTTACACATCCGGATATAATTCGTTATTTTATGACAATACCGGAAGCTGTATCTCTTGTGTTACAGGCAGGAGCGTATGCGAAAGGTGGCGAAATTTTTGTTTTGGATATGGGAGAGCCTGTAAGAATAGTAGACCTGGCAAAAAATCTTATTCGCTTATCAGGTTACACTCTTGGTGTAGATATGGAAATAGAGTATACGGGTTTACGACCTGGAGAAAAATTATATGAAGAATTATTAGTTTCTGAGGAAGGTTTACAAAAAACAGCAAATGATTTAATATATATTGGTGAGCCGTTGGAATTTGATGAAGTTCACTTTTTGAGCGAGCTGAGAAGGTTGGAGGAGGCTGCAATGAGTGAAGAAGAAAAAGTTAAGGAAATCGTTGCAGGAATTGTAACAACTTATCATATCAGACCTGAGGACAGGAAACGTGATGAGGCCAATTATAAGGCACTAAATAGTTTGGGACAAGCAAGTCATGAAAGTGCAGTAGTGGAGGAAAGAAAATGAAAAGTATGCATATAGCTTTTTCGCCACCGGATATTACAGAGGAAGAAATTGCAGAGGTTGTGGATACCTTAAAGAGTGGCTGGATAACGACGGGGCCGAAAACAAAAAAGTTTGAACACAAAATTGCTGAATTTTGCCGTACAAGCAAGGCAGTTTGTTTAAATTCTGCGACGGCATGTGCCGAAATGACGCTTCGAGTGTTGGGAATTGGGCCGGGAGATGAAGTAATTACAAGCGCGTATACCTATTCGGCTTCGGCAAGTGTAGTGTGCCATGTGGGAGCTAAATTAATTTTGGTGGATACACAAAAAGATTCTTATGAGATGGACTACAGGCAGCTTGAGGACGTAATCACTGAAAAGACAAAAGCGATTATTCCGGTGGATATAGCTGGAGTGATGTGTGATTATGATAAAATATATGAAATTGTAAATAAGAAAAAAAATTTATTTAGGGCAAATAATGAAATACAAAAGAAAATTGGCCGTGTTGTTATAGTTGCAGACGCAGCTCATGCGATAGGTGCGGTGAGAAATGGAAAACGATGTGGAGAGGTGGCAGATTTTACTACTTTTTCTTTTCACGCAGTAAAAAATTTAACAACAGCAGAAGGGGGTGCAGTTGTATGGAAGGATATAGAAAACGTGGATAATGAGGCATTGTATAAAGAGTTTATGCTCTTATCTCTTCATGGCCAGTCAAAGGATGCTCTTGCAAAAACGCAGCTTGGGGCATGGGAGTACGATATTGTCTCTCCTTATTATAAATGTAATATGACGGATATTATGGCTTCATTGGGATTGGTACAGTTAAGAAGATATCCTGAGATATTAGGGAGGAGAAAAGAAATTATTGAAAGATATAATAAGGGATTGGAGAATGTACCAGTGGCTGTTCTTCCGCATTATGGGCCAAATTTTTCGTCGAGTGGGCATTTATATTTGGTAAGAATACAAGGGAAAAACAGAGACGAATGTAATAAAATTATTATAAAAATGGCTGAAGAGGGAGTGGCTGCGAATGTACATTATAAACCGTTACCGTTATTGACTGCATATCGTGAACTGGGATTCAATATTAAAGATTATCCTAATTCTCGTGATTTGTTTAATAATGCGATTACTTTGCCTCTTCATACAAAACTTACAAATGAAGAAGTGGAGTATGTTATAGAGGTATTTAAGAAATGCATAGGATAAAAGCAAGAAAATGAAATTTTTGTAAAATGTAGTAAGAGTAAAAAAAATATGTTAGAATGAAATACAGCTTTTCTTGGAAGAGAGAAGATATGATATAAGGCTATAAGATTGTTTGAAAGTATAGATTTTATGTCTTTATTAATAGAAAAGAGGGGAGGCGGAAGTATAATTTATCTGAGCAATAGAGGTCTTATTTTGATTTGCCAAACTAGCATATATTGAAGTAGTATAATGATATTATGAAAAGACAGGAGAGTATTTATGAAAAGACAGGAAAGAGTATTTCAAAGATTAATATGGGTAATAATAGCTGTATTATCGGTTTGGATTTTTGTATCCTTTCCGGCTTATGCAGAAGAGGAGACAGAAACAGCGGGTTCATCTTTGGGGAAAGAAGTGTTAGAGAAAGAAATAGAGGGAGAAGACTTTGACGCGTATTCTGATGGACCGTTTAGAGCTGCCAGAGCAGTAGGATGGGTTCAAAATACTGTCGGATGGCGGTATTATGACAGCAGTGGACAATATTTGAGAAGTAGATGGTATAAACATACAGATGGCAATTATTATTGGTTTGAGGCAGATGGATATATGGCCACAGGGTGGCGTAAGGTTCAAGGCTCTTGGCATTATTTCACGTCTAATGGATACTGGATAGATCAAAGCAAGTACAGCAGATATGAAAATGGGACACTGAAAGGAGTCGACGTATCAAAGTGGCAGGGAGATATTAATTGGCAGTCCGTGAAACAAGATGGCATACAATTTGCATTTGTGAGGTTGGGCTATACTGTTAATTATCAAAATTTGGACCCATATTACGAAAAGAATATGCGAGAAGCAAAAGCAGCGGGTATTCCTGTAGGAGTATATTATTACAGTAAAGCTACAACTGTGGAGACAGCAATCAAGGAGGCGCAGTTTACTATTGACCATATGAGTGGATATCTTGTATCGTATCCAGTCGTTATTGATATAGAAGATGCAGTGCAGCAGAATTTGGGAAAAGATAAACTTGCGGAGATTATAAAGGCATTTTGTAATGAAATTCGGGCAGCAGGCTATACGCCAATGCTGTATACTAATGAGAATTGGTACAGGAATTACATAAATATGAATGCATTATCAGGAGAAGAATTTTGGATTGCGAGGTACAACTATTATTATGATACTGCCATTACTAGGGGAATTTGGCAAAGCAGTTCCGAGAGTCGCGTGAATGGGATTTCTGGGAATGTGGATATTGATTTTGGGTATAAAGATTATACAAAAATTGTAACCCCGAGAACTGAAGCTGTATCAGGATATACAAAATCGGGCGGACGATGGATGGAAGACAGTATAGGAAAATGGTATCAATATAACGGAGGAGGATATCCTGCGAATAAATGGGAACGGATATCTGGTAAGTGGTATTGGTTTGATAAACGAGGATATATGACAACAGGCTGGCAGGAGATTTATGGTTTGTGGTATTATATGGATAATACAGGAGTGATGCAGACAGGCTGGCAGGATATCGGGAGAAATCGATATTATCTGAGTGGTTCGGGGGCTATGGTAGCCGACAGCTGGTTTAGGGATAGTGGCAAATGGTATTATCTGAGTAGTTCGGGAGCTATGGTAAAAGGCTGGTTAAAGCTTGGAAGCGGCTGGTATTACCTGAACAGTACGGGAGTGATGCAGACAGGCTGGCAGAGAGTTGGAAGTAGTTGGTATTATCTGAATGGTTCGGGAGTGATGCAGACAGGCTGGCAAAAAATTGGAGGCGCATGGTATTATCTGAATAGCTCAGGGGTTATGCTTACAGGTTGGCAAAAACTTTGGGGTACGACATGGTACTATATGAATAGTTCAGGAGTGATGCAGACGGGCTGGCAAAATATCGGGAGAAGCCGATATTATCTGAATAGTTCAGGAGCTATGGTAACCGGCTGGTTTAGGGATAGTGGCAAATGGTATTATCTAAGTAGTTCAGGGGCTATGGTAAAAGGCTGGCTGCAAACTGGAGGGAAAAGATATTACCTGAATAATGCCGGAGTTATGCTCACGGGGCGGCAATATATTGATGGAAAATATTATTATTTTGAAAGTGATGGAAGTTTAAGATAAGGAGTAAAGGGTTGTTATTCCATAGATGAGCACTCATCTATGGAGTAACAACTCTTTCTTTATGTTAAAGAAAATAAAAATTGAAATAGAGCTTGCATTATTTGCGATATAAGTATACAATTAAAATGTTCATAAAAATGAAGGAGCGATTGAACATGAACATACAGGAATATGATTTAATGAACGTCATTGTAAAAAAACAAGATATGAATCAAAGGGAACTTGCAGTATGCACAGGTTATTCTTTGGGAAAGGTGAATCATTCTTTGCAGAACTTATCGGAAAAAGGATATTTGGATTCGAAAAGACAGCTGACAGATAAGGCGTTTATGGAGATGAAGGAAAAAAGGCCTCAAAATGCAGTAATTCTTGCAGCAGGATTTGGGATGCGAATGGTGCCGATTAATGCTGAAGTGCCAAAAGGGCTTTTAGAAATAAAAGGAGAATCTCTGATTGAAAGAACTATTCGCCAATTACATGAGGTTGGAATTGAAGAGATAGACATTGTTGTTGGCTTTATGAAGGAACAATATGAATATTTAATTGATAAATATAATGTGAATTTAGTGTTTAACAAAGAATATAACACTAAAAACAATTTGCATTCGTTAAAATGTGTTTCGCATAAATTAGGAAATACTTATATTATTCCCTGTGATATTTGGTGCGAAAAAAATCCATTTTCTGTTCATGAATGGTATTCATGGTATATGGTTACAGATGAAGAAGATGAAAGAAGCTGTATACGAATTAATAGAAAAAAAGAATTGGTCAGAGTAAAAAAAGAAGAAAAAGGAAATGTCATGATTGGAATAGCTTATGTTTTACGTGCAGAAGCTAAAGTTTTGAAGTATAAAATTCAAGATTTTGCGAGTAAAAAAGAATATGACCAGTCATTTTGGGAAGAGGTGTTGTTTGATAAGAAACGTATGATGACAAAACCTAGAAAAGTGAATGGAGAAGAGGTTCATGAGATTAATACTTATGAGCAGTTACGGGAATTAGACAGTGATTCGAATCATTTGCAGTCAGCTATTATCCGGTTGATTTGTGAGGTGCTTCATTGTAGAAAAAGTGAGATTATAGGAATTCGTTCGTTGAAGAAGGGTATGACTAACCGGTCATTTCAATTTCAATGCAGGGATCAGCGTTATATTATGAGAGTACCGGGAGAAGGTACCGGCCAGATGATTAATCGGAGAAATGAATATTCTGTGTATAGACAGTTAAATGGAAAAAATATAACGGATCCAGTGATCTTCATTTCTCCGGAAAATGGATATAAAATTACCAAATATATTGAAGAAGCTAGAACATGTAATAGTAAGGATTTTGAAGATGTAAAAAAGTGCATGCAGTATTTGAAAAAATTCCATGAATTAAATATCCAGGTAGAACATTATTTTGATTTGTTCGAACAGATAGAGTATTATGAGTCTTTATGGGGTGGTGAATCTTCGATATATAGAGACTATGCGGAAACAAAAGAAAAAATGTATGAGCTGAAGGAATATGTTGACAGACAACCGAGACAAGTCTCATTGACACATATTGATGCAGTTTATGATAATTTTTTAATGGAAAAGGAACATATTTATTTGATTGATTGGGAATATGCCGGAATGCAGGATGTGCATGTGGATATTGCAATGTTTGCGATTTATGCTATGTATGATAAGTGCCAGATTGATAGATTGATAGAGTGCTATTTTGATGGCGGCGTATCGTTAAGGGTGAAATTGAAGATATATTGTTATATTGCAATATGTGGATTTTTATGGAGCAATTGGTGTGAATACAAACGGATATGTGGGGTTGAATTTGGTGAATATTCTTTAAAGCAATATCGGTATGCAAAAGAATTTTACAAGATAGTGAAGCAGGAATTAAAGGAAGGCGAGTGGTAGTATGTATAAAGTACAAAGAGCCATAATTATGGCGGCAGGTATTGGAAAAAGAATGTTTCCCGTTACGTTGAATACGCCAAAACCATTAGTGAAAGTTCACGGAGTACGTATGATAGATACTATAATTCAAGGACTCAGAATGAATGGAATCAAAGAAATTATAGTTGTGGTAGGGTATTTAAAAGAACAGTTCCAAGTATTAGAGCAGGAGTATTCAGAGGTGAAGCTGATTGAAAACCCATATTATGCCAGTTGTAATAATATATCATCTCTCTATGTGGCAAGAGAATATATAGATGATGTTATGATTATTGATGGTGATCAGATTATAAACAATCCACAAATTTTATTACCGGAATTTGAAAAATCTGGTTATAACTGCGTCTGGATTGAGAAAGAAACAAGGGAGTGGTTACTTACGGTTGAGGATCATATTATAAAAGGGTGTAGTCGGACTGGTGGGAAAAAAGGATGGCAACTTTTTAGTATTTCCAGATGGACGAAAGCGGATGGGGAGAAATTGAAAAGACATCTTGAATATGAATTTGAAGAAAAAGGAAATACTCAAATATATTGGGATGATATTGCACTTTTTTGTTATCCAGAAGAATATCAGCTTGAAATTCGTAAGATGGAACAGAATGATGTTATAGAAATAGATGCTCTGTCGGATTTAGCAGAAATAGATGAGAGTTATCAAATTTATCTTAAAGTAGGAGGACAATAGCCATGAAAAAGAAACAGGTAGAATTTGAGGGCGGTAGAATTGATTGGATAATCACTTTGCTGCCATTAGGAATTATTGTTGTTTTATGTGTTTTGTTTTTTTGTATGCCTCAGCAGTCTAATGAGGTATTGAGTCGGATTCGATTTGTGCTTGGTGATACTTTTGGAAGTTATTATCTGATAATTGGATTAGGTATATTTTTGCTTTCGATTTATATTGCCAGTTCAAGATATGGAAATATAGTACTTGGAGGAAAAGACGAAAAACCGAAATATTCTTTTTTTGCATGGGGTTCTATGATGTTTACAGCAGGACTTGCGGCGGATATTTTATTCTATTCTTTTTCAGAGTGGGTTTTATATGCGACAGATCCTTATATTGCAGAATTAGGGAGTATTCAAGATTGGGCAAGTGTATATCCGATTTTCCACTGGAGTTTGATTCCTTGGGGATTTTATTTGGTTCTTGCAGTAGCCTTTGGGTTTATGTTGCATGTGAGAAAAAAAGAGCGCCAGAAGTATTCGGAAGCATGCCGCCCGATTTTGGGGAAACATACAGATGGAATTGGAGGAAAAATGATAGATCTTCTGGCTATTTTTGCGCTGATAGCAGGTACTGCAACCACATTCAGTCTGGCTACTCCGTTGATGGCAAGTATCATTGGTGAATTATTTCATATAGAGTTTAGTCGGGCTATAATCACAATTGTAATCTTGATTGTAACCTGTATTATCTATACATATTCTCTTTTGCATGGATTTAGAGGTATCAGTATTTTAGCCAAGTCTTGTGTCTATCTGTTTTTTGGTCTGCTTGTATTTGTGATGTTTTTTGGAGGAGAGGTCAGGTATATTGTTGAGACAGGTTTTTCAGCATTTGGCAGGTTGGTCCAAAATTTTTTTGTGATGGCAACATATACAGACCCTGAGCGTATAACTTCCTTTCCACAGACATGGACTATTTTTTATTGGGCTTATTGGATGGTATGGTGTATAGCAGCTCCATTTTTCATTGGAAACATTTCCAGAGGGCGAACCGTTCGTCAGACAATATTTGGAGGCTATATATTTGGTGTGGGCTCAACAATTGTTAGTTTTATTATTTTGGGTAATTACTCGCTTGGAGTACAAGTATCCGGAAAAGTAGATTTTTTGGCGATTTATGAACAATCGGGGGATCTCTATGATGTAATTATAGCTATTATACACACATTGCCGTGTGCTCCTTTTGTGTTTATACTTTTACTTGTTACCATGGTGGCGTTTTATGCAACATCATTTGATTCGATTGCCCTGACGGCATCTTGTTATAGTTATCATAGGTTGAAGGTTAATGAAAATCCAAATAAAATAATTCAATTGATGTGGTGTGTTTTATTGATTTTGCTACCTATTGCGCTTGTTTTTTCAGATAGTTCAATGAGTAATCTACAATCGGTAAGTATTATTGCAGCATTTCCGATTGGTGTAGTGCTTCTCCTGATTGTTGCAAGTTTTATTAAAGATGCGAAGAAATATTTGGATGAGATTGATAGTGATATTGCGGATTAGGACACTGCAAGTGGAAGAAGATAGCCAAAAATGTTTTGATTTTTGACGACAGCGATTGTAAGAGGGCTTATTTTAGCCCAAGCGATAGTTATAAGTATGTGTTTTGTCACACAAAGTGTGAACTTGGCTGCGGGGTGGATTTTCCGCCCTGCTTTTATGATTAGAAAATTTAACCGAGAATCTTATAGATGCAAGAGGGTATACTTATAAATACAGAGTTTAAGTGAATTAAAATAGAGACATGAGAATGGGTGTTTACAAAAAATACTGAATGATTTAATATATTGGTAAGTCTCTAAAATTTGAGGAGGAAGTTTTATTTTATAGAGATAAATTATAGGATTTGTGATAGCAAAGATTTTACGGAGTAGGATTATAAGTATGAAAAAGTGGGACGAGCTTCCGGAAGATATGAGAGTTCCGGAAGTAAAAGAGTATTATGATATTTTAGTGCACAATAAGAAAGGCTTGCTTGCAAAGAGAGTATTTGATATAATTGTAGCTGGAATGTTGACGGGTGTCTTATCACCGGTATTTCTGATTTTATGTCTTGTAATAAAGTTAGATTCTCCAGGGCCTGTGATATTTAAACAAACTCGCGTTACTATGTATGGAAGAAAATTCAAAATATACAAGTTCCGTACAATGGTAAATAAGGCAGATAAATCGGGAACACAGGTAACTGTGAAAGGGGATTCAAGAGTAACCAGGAGTGGCAGGTTACTTCGCAGATGTCGTTTAGATGAATTGCCTCAACTAATAAATATCCTAAAAGGTGATATGACATTTGTAGGAACACGTCCGGAAGTTGAGAAATATGTCAGATATTATACAAATGAAATGAAAGCAACTTTATTGCTTCCGGCAGGGGTAACATCTAGAACAAGTATAGATTATAAAGACGAAGAAAGACTATTAGAAGATGCAGAAGATGCAGATGATATTTATATTAATCAGATCTTGCCTGAAAAAATGAAACACAATCTAAGAGCAATCAAAAATTTCAGTTTTTTTGGTGATATTAAGACAATGTTTATAACGGTACTTGCGGTGATGAGATAAGGTAGAAGAGGAGAAAATCCAATGAATATATGGATTGTTAATCATTATGCGATTCCGCCAAGTATGGGTGGTTTAGTAAGACATTTTTATTTTTCTAAATACCTTCAACAAAAGGGGCATAAGGTAAAAATATTTACGTCTAGCAAAATCCATAATACGGATATTAATATGATTCGAGATAAATCCCTTTATAAAGAAGAAATGGAAGACGGGGTGGAGTATACTTTTGTTAAAAGTAGAGATTATAAAGGAAATGGATTAGATAGAATTTGGAATATGATTGAGCTCCCTTTTAAAATGTGGAAAGCTATGAAGGTGTTTTATAAGAATGAAAAGCCTGATGTAATATATACATCATCACCAGATTTGTTTGTGGCATTCTCTGCGTTGTGTTTTGGAAAGAGGCATAGGACGCCTATTGTGGTAGAAGTTAGGGATTTGTGGCCAGAGTCTATTGTTGAATATGGTGATATGTCTAAGAAAAATCTTATTATACAGATTCTTTATCAACTAGAAAAATGGATGTATCAAAAAGCACATCAGTTGATTTTTACAATGCCAGGAGGTAAAGATTATATTTGTGATAAAAAGTGGGATAGAAAAATTGATTTAGATAAAGTGAATTATGTTAATAATGGTGTCGATATAGAGGAATTTGAAAAAAATATTTATAATTATGTTATAGAAGATAAAGATTTGGAAGATACAAAATCATTTAAAGTAGTATATGTAGGTTCTATACGTTATGCTAATAATATAGGTATGTTGGTAAATGTGGCGAGAGAGTTGAAGAATCTGAAAGAAAAAGATATAAAAATCTTGATTTATGGAGAAGGAACGAATAGAAAAGCGTTAGAAAGGCAGTGCATTCGAGAAGAAATTGATAATATTGTGTTTAAAGGGAAAGTTGAGAAAAAGTTTATTCCTTACATCCTCTCAAAAAGCGATTTGAATATACTTAATTATCAGCAAGCTAGTACATGGAGGTATGGCGGAAGCCAAAATAAACAATTCGAATATCTTGCAAGTGGAAAGCCTATTTGTTCTAATGTACAGATGGGTCATTCTATAATCAGGAAATACGATTGCGGGGAAGAAAGAAATATTACGACTCCGGGTGAATATGTTGAAACGATATTAAAATATAAGAATATGGAAAAACAAATATATGAACAGCAATGTGAAAATGCGAAAAAAGCGGCTAAACTATATGATTATTCAGTATTAGGAAAAAAAGTAGAACTGGTATTAAAAAAAGCAGCAGATTAAAAGCTGAAGAATTATAATATAGCAGCGGGGGAAGGAAAACAATGTATAGAAATTGTCATATAGAGGGTGTAAGAAATTGTATTTTTCATGTTCCTAATTATATAGACTCTAATGTCAAATCAGGTTCACAGATTCGCCCAATTAAGATGTTAGAGGCATTTAGAGAAATTGGCTATCAAGTGGATATTGTGATGGGATATGGCAGAGAACGTAAAGAGCAAATAAAGAAAATAAAAGAAAAGATTCTTTGCGGACAAAAATATGATTTTTTATATTCAGAAAGTAGTACAATGCCTACTTTGTTAACGGAAAAAAATCATATTCCCTTATACCCTTTATTAGATTTTGGTTTTTTTAGATTTTGTAAAATAAGAGGAATAAGAATTGGGATTTTTTACAGAGATATTTACTGGAAGTTTGAAGAATACAAACAAGAAGTTTCAAAATATAAACAAATGATTTCAATTCCCATGTATAAATATGATTTAAGAAAGTACAGAAGGTTGACAGACGTTTTATACTTGCCATCATTACAAATGAGAGATCAAATTATAGAATATAATATTTCTAATATAAAAGCGCTTCCGCCAGGAGCAATAAAAAATAGGAGGATTATTGCTGAAAGGAAAAGATATTATGAGACACGGAAAGATGGAAATCTTAAATTATTTTATGTTGGAGGAGTAAAAGGACTCTATGATTTGACAGTTTTTTTGAAGGCGATATACAATGAAAAATATGTATATTTAACAATTTGTTGCAAAAAAGATGAATGGGAGTCGGAAAAAAGAAGATATAAACCGTATTTGACAGAAAGAGTTGAAATAGTTCATCTTTCGGGAGATGATTTAGCGGAGTGTTACTTGAAAGCAGATATTTGCAGCTGTTGTTTTGAGGCATCAGAATACCGTAGTTTTGCGATGCCAATTAAATTATTGGAATACATAGGATATGTGACCCCAATAATTGTAACGAAGGGAACAGAGGCTGGTAATTTTGTGGAGAAATTTCAATGTGGATTTTGTGTCGACTACAATGAGGAAGATATTGTTCAGGTTCTAAAAGATATTTATCATCAGCAGAAAGTGTTGTTGGAGAAGCATCGGAAAACCTTAGTGTGTTTAGAAGAAAATACTTGGGTACAGCGTGCTTATCAAGTAAAAGAAGACTTAAAGGAGAATTGTAATGAAGCAGCAATTACTAAAGAAAATTGAAGACAAAAAGATTAAAGTGGGTGTAGTTGGACTGGGATATGTTGGCTTGCCGCTTGCAGTAGAAAAAGCAAAGGCAGGATTTAAAACAATTGGTTTTGATGTTCAAGCTGAGAAAGTGAAATTAGTAAATGAAGGACACAATTACATTGGAGATGTTGTAGACAATGATTTAAAAGAGCTTGTCGAAAAAGGAATGCTTAAGGCAACAGTTGATTTTAGTTTTGTTAAAGAGGTTGATTTTATAGCTATTTGTGTACCTACACCGCTGGATTCTCATCAACAGCCAGATATTAGTTATGTAAAATCTTCTACAGAGGAAATCTCAAAATATCTTACTAGAGGTACTATGGTTGTGTTGGAATCTACAACTTATCCAGGAACAACTGAGGAATTAATTAAGCCTATTCTTGAGATGGGTTCTGGACTAAAATGTGGAGAGGACTTTTATTTGGGGTTTTCTCCGGAGCGTGTTGATCCAGGTAATTTGATTTATAAAACTAAAAATACTCCGAAAGTAGTGGGTGCTGTTGGACGAGATGCAACAGAGGTGATTGCAGCCATGTATAGAGCAGTATTAGACGGAGATGTATGTGAAGTATCTTCACCGGCAATTGCGGAGATGGAAAAGATACTTGAAAACACATATCGAAATATTAATATTGGTTTAGTGAATGAACTCACTATGCTGTGTAATAAATTAGGGATAAGCATGTGGGAAGTTATTGATGCCGCAAAAACGAAACCATATGGATTTCAGGCATTTTACCCGGGACCGGGATTAGGTGGACATTGTATTCCTCTCGATCCTTATTATTTATCATGGAAGGCAAGAGAATATGGGTTTCATACCTCTATGATTGAAAGTTCTATGATGATAAATGATCAGATGCCTGAATATTGTGTAGAACGTGCGAGCAAAATTTTGAATCGTCAGGCCAAGGCAATGAATGGTGCAAGAGTGCTTGTGCTGGGTGTTGCATATAAGCAGGATATCGATGATTATAGAGAAAGTCCGGCGCTACGTGTGATTGATATTTTACAGCGTGAAAAGGCAGATGTAGAATATTATGATCCCTGGATAGCGGAATATAAATATAAAGGACGGAAATATCAGGGAATTGCTGAAATTACACCGGAGAGTATTGCAACTTACGATTTAGTTATGATAACTGCAGCCCACAGCAATATTGACTATAATATGGTGCAGGAGAATGCAATTGCTATCTTTGATACGAAGAATGTAATGAAGAACATCAAAAGTAGAAATAATATTGAGGTATTATAGGAGAAATAATAATGAAGATAGTTACAATTGTAGGAGCAAGGCCACAGTTTGTTAAAGCGGCTGCAGTTTCGCGTGTGATTAGGAAAAAAAATAAAGAGATTTTAGTGCATACGGGACAACATTATGACAATAATATGTCAGACGTGTTTTTTGAGGAGCTTCATATTCCGAAACCGGATATTAATCTCGGTGTAGGTTCTGGTTCACATGCAAAACAAACAGCTGAAATGATGATAGGTATTGAAGAGCTTTTGTTAAAAGAAAATCCAGATTATTTGCTCGTGTACGGGGATACAAATTCGACTTTAGCGGGAGCATTGGCGGCAGCTAAAATTCATATTCCGATTATTCATGTGGAGGCAGGGCTTCGTTCTTTTAATATGTGCATGCCGGAAGAGCAGAATAGAATTCTGACAGATAGAATATCAAAATTGTTGTTATGTCCTACGGATACAGCTGTTGAAAATCTGAGAAGAGAAGGACTTACAGAAGGGGTGTATAACGTCGGAGATGTGATGTGTGATGCAGTATTATACTACTCAGGATTACTTGATAAGAAGCCGACAGAATATTATTTTTCACGTTTGCAAGGATTGTTCGGAGAAATTGAATTTACAGAAAAATGGTATTTATCGACTATACACAGAGCTGAGAATACAGATAGTATTGATAAAATAGGGGAGGTATTAGATGCTTTTGAGCAGTTAGATGCACCTGTCATCTTTCCGGTCCATCCAAGAACAAAAAACTTGGTAAAGATTCTAAAAAAGACACATAATTATGATAATATCCTGTTTATTGAACCCATGGGATATTTGGAGATGCTCTATTTTGTAAAAAAAGCTAAAAAGGTAATTACTGATTCAGGAGGCCTTCAAAAAGAAACATACATTTTAAATACGCCGTGCATAACTGTTAGAGAGCAGACGGAATGGATAGAAACTTTGGTTGGGAATCATAACATTCTTGCAAAACCTATTGCTGAAGATATTATAAACAAGGTTATGAATACTGTGATCGATTATGGAAAAAAAGAAAATTATTATGGCACTGGCAATGCGTCGGAGAAAATATGTGAGTTAATTGAGAAAGAGAGGATATAAAAAATGAAATATGCACTTATCGGTTGTGGGAGAATTGCTACAAATCATATAAAGGCAGTTATAAATAATAACCTTGAATTTGTTGCGGTATGTGATGTAATACCGGAGCATATGGAGGAGTTACTGAAAAAACATGGACTTCAGACAGATACAAGTATAAAACGTTATACAGATTATAAAAAAATGATTGAAGAAAATGATATTGAACTTATAGGAATTGCGACGGAGAGTGGAATACATGCAGAGATTGCTTTATATTGCATTGACCAAGGTATTAATCTTATTATTGAGAAACCAATGGCTATGAGTATGACGGATGCAACGGAAATTATAAGACGTTCGGAGAAGAAGGGTGTCAAAGTATCAGCGTGTCATCAGAATCGTTTTAATGTTGCAGTTCAGGAGATGAGAAAGGCATTGGAAGCTGGAAGATTTGGACGTCTTTCCCATGGTTCTATCCATGTACGATGGAACAGAAATGAAAGTTATTATACTCAGGCGCCATGGAGGGGAACATGGGCGCAAGATGGAGGGGCGTTGATGAATCAGTGTATTCATGGAATTGATTTACTGCGTTGGATGATGGGGAACGAGATTGATGAAGTATACGGGGTGACAAAACAGCAATTTCATGATTATCTGGAAGCCGAAGATATTGGCATGGCAGTTGTAAAGTTTAAAAATGGAGCAGTGGCTACTATTGAGGGGACAACTAATGTTTATCCTCAGAATCTGGAAGAGACATTGTATTTATTTGGTGAAAACGGTACTGTAAAGCTGGGCGGAAAATCAACCAATAATATCGATGTGTGGAATTTTTCTGATGAGACAGAGGAGGATCAGGCAAATAAGGGACTGGAAGAGGCAACAAGCAATGTTTATGGGAACGGGCATACAAGTCTTTATGCAGATGTAATTGATGCAATAAAAAATGATAGAGCGCCTTATGTAGATGCTTATGCGGGAAGAAATGCTTTGGAACTTGTATTAGCAATATATAAGAGCCAAAAAGAAGGACAGGCAGTGAAATTACCGTTAGTGGAGTTTGCAAGTACAGATATGGCAGGAGAATTTTAGAATGAGCAAGTATTTTGTACATGAAAGCAGCTATGTTGATAAAAATGTAACCATAGGGGAAGGCACAAAAATCTGGCATTTTTCGCATATTCAAAGTGGGGCAGTTATCGGAGATAATTGCTCCTTTGGTCAAAATGTAAATGTATCTAATCATGTGAAAATTGGGAATGGTGTTAAGGTCCAAAATAATGTATCTATTTATGAAGGAGTAGAATTGGAAGATTATGTTTTTTGTGGTCCTTCTATGGTGTTTACAAACGATTTGACACCCAGAGCCAAATATCCAAAGGGAAATCAAGGATATAAAAAGACTGTTTTGAAAAAAGGCGCTACAATCGGGGCCAATGCAACTATTGTGTGCGGACATACAATTGGGAAATGGGCAATGATTGCGGCAGGAGCTGTAGTAACTAAAGATGTTCCTGATTATGCACTTATGTCAGGTGTGCCGGCAAAGAGGATGGGGTATGTATGTGAGTGCGGTGAAAGATTAGGTGAATCTTTAGTTTGCAGAAAGTGCAATAGAATTTACAAATATATTGCGGAAAAAGATGGATTGGAGGAGGTGTCCTATTGTGAGCAGGAAGATTAAAATTGCGTTAATAGGTTATGGATATTGGGGGCCTAATGTTGCGAGAAATTTATTTAAAAATGAAGAATATGAATTTGTAGTAATCTGTGATAAACGAAACGACAGAATAAAACTTGCGAAGAAGGTTTATGCAAATGCTGTTTTATATACAGAAGACTATAAAGAGATATTGTCAGATGCTACAATAGACGCGGTAGCATTAGCTGTTGAAACCAGTGCACACTATATATTAGCTAAAGAAGTCTTGCAAGCTGGAAAACATGTATATGTTGAAAAACCATTTACAGATAATGTAAAGGATGCACAAGAACTTTACGAGCTGGCATCAGAAAAGAATCTGAGAATACACGTAGACCATATTATGGTATATCATCCGGTCATCAAAAAAATAAAAGAGATTATAAATAGTGGAGATTTAGGAGAAATAATTTATTTTGATTGTTCGAGAATTAATTTAGGTAATATAAAAAACGATGTAAGTTCTATGTGGGATTTGAGCGTACATGATTTGTCTATTATTGATTATTTGACAGGAGGGGCAGAACCTTTAGATGTAATGGCGATGGGAAAAAAGGCATATAGCTGTAAAGAATCTATTGTATTTTTAACGCTAAAATATGAAAAATTTCTTGCAAATATTACTTCAAGCTGGTTATCTCCAATTAAAGAAAGAAGATTGATTATTGCGGGAAGCAAAAAAATGCTTGTATATGATGATGTGGATGTATTAAATAAGCTGATTGTATATGATAAAGGATTTGATATAGAAAAACCAGTAAATATGGAGTATGATGAATTTGTCATAAAGACAAGATCTGGAGATGCGATAATTCCTAAATTAACTCAAGGAGATGCCCTTTACAATAGTTTGGAGCATTTTCGGCAATGTGTCATACAAGATAAAGAATCTATCACAAACGCACAGTCAGCTATTCGGATGCTGAAAATATTGGAACAAGCTGATAAAGAACTTTAAAATGGAAGGGAACGAAAAATGAGTGTTAAATTAATTGATTTGACAGGGCAGTATAATGAGATTCAAAAAGAAGTAGAAGAAAGCGTTATAAACGTAATGCGCTCTACGAATTATATAATGGGGCAGGAAGTCCAGAATTTTGAAGAGAACATTGCAAAGTATCTGGGTGTTAAGCACGCAATTAGTGTGGCAAATGGGACAGATGCTTTAATTCTTTCCCTGGCAGCACTTGGAATTAAAAAAGGGGATGAAATAATAACCACACCTTTTACATTTTTTGCTACAGCAGAAAGTATTGAAAGAGTAGGAGCGGTTCCGGTTTTTGTGGATATAGACAAAGAGACATTAAATATAGACCCAGCTTTAGTGGAAAAAAAGATAACTGAAAGAACAAAAGCAATTTTGCCGGTGCATATTTTTGGGAATCCATGTGATATGGATGCAATTAATGAAGTTGCAAAGAAACATAATCTTTATGTCATAGAGGATGCATGCCAGGCAATCGGTGCGAAATATAAAGGGAAGCAGGTAGGTACACTGTCAGATGTGTCTTGTTTTTCATTTTTCCCAACGAAGAATCTTGGAGGAATGGGGGACGGAGGCCTTGTTGCAACTAATAATGACGATATTGCAAAAATTGTAAAGGCACTTAAAAATCATGGCAGTGGTGTTTTGGGAAGGGAGGCATTGAAATTATTAAACCCAGATTTTAAGGATGATGCCGAGTTTGTGGAAGGATTTGAAAAATATTATAATTACTTAATTGGATATAATTCAAGATTAGATGAAATGCAGGCGGCGATTTTGAATGTTAAATTAAAGTATATTGATGAATGGAATCAAAAAAGAAGAAATGTTGCCGTACAATATAAAAAAGGATTAAATAAAAAATTTGTATTTCAGAAAGAAACAGAAAATTCAGAGATGGTATATCATATTTTTTCTGTGCAAAGTGAGAATAAGGATAAAATTATTGATTGTTTGCACGAAAAGGGGATTGCGACGGGAACATACTACCCCGTTCCGATGCATTTACAAAAGGTGTTTTTGAAATTAGGATATAAGGAAGGTGATTTACCTATTGTAGAGGAGGTATGTAAGAATATCTTTGCGATACCGATGTTCCCAGAGTTGTCTGAAAAGAATCAGAATGAGATTATAAAGGTAATGATTAGATAAATAGAGGTATGTATGAGAGTTTTACACGGTATTTCAGAAGTGGCTGGACAAGGTTCAAATTCTGTTAAGGGCTTGAGAAAATTGGGTATAAAAGCCGAAATGGTTACCTACAGAACAAATAGAATGAAATATGATGTGGATTATGATTTGAAGGTTGGGCATTGTAAATGGTTTTATCCGTTGTATATATTAAAGGTGTTAAGATTTGCTGTTCCAGCTATGTTTAAATATGATTGTTTCCATTTTCATTTTGCACATACTTTAATGCCTTTAGGAATAGATTTGTTGATACTGAAACTCTTAAAGAAGAAGGTGTTTTTCGAATTTCATGGTTCAGATATAAGATGGGTATTTTGCAGAAAGCAATATCCATATATGGATATGCCTTCTGTGAATGAAAAGTATAGAAAAGAACTCAAACGTAAGATTACATTTGCAGATGGAATTATACTCCATGATGAGGAGTTAGTTAATCATTTGCCTGATGTCGGGATTCCCGTTTACATTGTTCCATTAAGGGTGTCAGTGAATGATTTCATGCCAGTATATCCGGATAAAGCCGTAAAAAAACCTGTTATTGTACATGCTCCCAGTGCAAGAAAAATCAAGGGAACAGAGTATATTTTACGTGCTTTACAGGAAATAGATCTGGATTATGAGTTGATTTTGGTTGAAAATAAAACGCAGGCTGAGGCTTTTGAACTGTATTCCAAAGCGGATATTATTGTAGATCAGCTTCTGATAGGGTCCTATGGTGTATTTGCAATAGAGGCCATGGCTATGGGCAAGCCCGTTGTGACACATATCACTGAAGAAATGAGAAAGAGTTTTCCTGAGGAGTTGCCAATAGTAGAGGCGGATGTGTCTTCCATTAAACAAGTGTTAGAAAGGTTGATTATGGATGCTTCTTTAAGACATGAATTGGGAGTCAGGGGGCGCGAGTATGCATGTAAATATCATGATAATAACAAAGTTTGTTGTATTTTGAAAAAAATATATATGGGTAAGCAGAACTCTTTATTGTCTAAAGAAATGTTTGACTTAGTAAATCAACAACAAAGATTATAAAGTAAAAGAGAGGAATATTATGAAGGATATGTACATTCATCCAACAGCGGAGGTATCTGAGAAAGCTGTAATTGGAGAAGGCACAAAAATATGGAACCAGGTTCAAATTCGAGAAAATGCTCATATCGGAAAAAATTGTATAATTAGCAAGAATGTTTATATAGATAGTGATGTTAGTTTGGGAGATAATGTTAAGGTGCAAAATAATGTAAATGTTTACCATGGTGTTATTATAGAGGACGATGTCTTTTTGGGTCCTTCTATGACTTTTACGAATGATTTTTATCCCAGAGCTTTTTCAGAAGAGTGGGAAGTATATAAGACAGTGGTTAAAAAGGGAGCTTCTATTGGGGCAAATGCAACAATTGTCTGTGGAATAACAATTGGAGAATATGCTATGGTTGGTGCAGGAAGTGTTGTTACCAAAGATGTGCCGCCTCATGCGCTGGTAGTTGGAAATCCGGCAAAACGGGTAGGAACTGTGTGTAAATGTGGGTATAAGCTTGATAGAAATGGTCATTGTGCACAATGTGGCTCTACATTTCTTTAAGGAGTGAAAAGTTTGTGATTGAAAAAAAATATTTCAGATATTTGAAATTTATTTTTTTATTTATGGGTATAAGTATACAGCTTATTTCATACAAAGCGGGCAGGTTTAATCTGTTTACTTGTGGAATGTTACTTGTTATGGTGCATAATATTTTGTTTTCTTTTGAAGATTATGCCGAAAGGTTTATATATTTTTTATTTAATGTTACTTATTTTACTTTTTTGATGTCTCGTCCTGTGATTGGAATGTTAAGAGGAGAGATATGGTGGAGAGCAGTAACTGATGCAGATGAATATATTTGGTTTGCATTATGGCTGGTATCAATTGGTTTATACACAATTTTTTTGGGCGGATATTTTGCTGTTATTATACATAAGAAAATGCTGCAGGTTCGTAGAAAGAAAAAAGTTAAAGTTACTGGGCAGGGATTTAAAGAACATCTTCAAGTTGTTTCTATGTTAGTGTTTTATATTTCGTTGCCGTTTTTTTTGTTACAGGAAATAGAACCTTTAATTTTTGCATCTGGAAAAGGGTATTTATCTTATTATTCCGAGTTCGAAAGCCAGCTTCCGGGGCTGTTTCATACTTTTGCGTCATTTATGAAAATAAGTTTGTGTGTTTTTCTCTCGACTTGTCCAAGAAAAAGAAGGGCATTTATGCCATTGGCATTGTATGAATTATCAGCAATTCCTGCATTGATTATTGGTGTGAGAAATCCACTTATGTTAAACAGTCTGTTTATTTTGGTCTATTATTTATTAAGAGATGCTGTAGAAAATAGAGAAAAATGGCTGGGAAAGATAGAAAAAATTTTAATAAGCGTGGCGACTCCATTTGTGCTTATGTTTATGACTGCGTATGCTTACATTAGAGGAGGACATTCTATAGGTTTAATAAATCCTTTTAAATATATAGTAGATTTTTTTTATTCTCAAGGTGTTACCTTTAATGTGATTCAAGCGGCATATGGATATGTGGGAAGTTTGCGGCTGCATATATCTCCTTATACATTTGGGGGAATTGTTGATTATATATATTATGGGACAATAGGACAGAAAATTTGGGGGACGGAAGCGCTTCCAGTGGGAAATTGTTTGGAAAATGCGCAGTATAGTCATAATTTATCTCATCATTTATCCTATGTATCTTTAAGAGATAGTTATTTAAACGGAAGAGGTTGGGGTTCATCTTATCTCTTAGAGACTTTTGTTGATTATGGATATGTGGGTGTTCTGATATTCGGGTTAATAATAGGTATATTGCTGATATATTTTGTTTATTGGTTTGGAAATAGAACTTTTTTGACTACGATTGTACTTTTAGCTTTAACAAGTATTTTCTTGATTCCACGGGCGGAAGCAACCGGTTGGCTTACATTTATAGTAACAGTGCAGTTTTGGGCATGTATCGCGGGGTGCTATTTTGGTGGATTTATTTTGAGCAGGTGTAAAGGCTTGCAAAAAATATTTAAAAAATTAAAATTATATTCTGAAAAATATGAGGAGTAGATTAGTATGATTATACTTCAACAAGAAATAACATCAAAAATTTTAAATTTTGTCATTGGAATAAGAAATAGGGTGATTTCGGAGCAGAAACGAAAAAAACTTTTTAAAACTATTTTAGTATTATTGTTTTTGATACAAATTCTTATCTCTTATTTATTTGTCTTAAGCTTTATGGTAAAAATAATACTTTTTACAATGTTGCTTGGAATAGTATTGATTTTTGCCATACCCGAAGCTCTGGAGATACAGGAATATAATAAAATATTTATATGCCCTGTATATATTATTGCGTGTTCATTTTTGGTTACAGGTATTATTACTAAAACAACGGGATATATTGTCTACAGTGTGATATTTTTTGTGATTATTCCAACTGTTATTATGGTGTTTAGCAGCTTAGAAAGAGAAAGGTTATATATGGAGATAAGTGAAGCTATATCAAAGGTATTTTGTATTGTATTGATAGTTGCTTTTTTTATAGCTCCAATTCTTAATGCACAATATTGTTCCATATTTGGCAATCCAAATGCACTTAGCAATTTTCTGTCAATTGTATTGATAACGCAATTATATTTGCTGGAGAAAAAAGAGGGGACAAAATGTTTTAAATACATGGTATTTTCTGTGATATCACTTATATTGTGTTTTTATTCGGCTGCCAGAACCGGGATGTTAAGTATGGTATTGATATTTATAGTTTATATGTTTTATTTATTTAAAAATATAAAGAGTGTAAAAAATAATGTGCTCAAATTAGGCAGTATGGTAATTTTATCTTGCATTTTTTATTTTTTGATTTTCTTTTTGTTTACGAAAGGGACAAATGTTGTTTTACAAATAGAAGAAAACTTATTTGGTAATAGCTATACTGTGACAACACCTTTATACACTCCAGGTGGGAATGGTAAAAAAGGAGATGTCAGTGAGGTTGATGTCGAAGATATGTCTGAACGGATTTTTACGAGAATGGGAAAAGGAGTTAAGGGAGAGGCCAGTTTTACTTCTGGACGTGTAGATATTTGGAAAGATTATATTAAGAATATAGGAATCATCGGACATCGCAAAGAAAATCGATTGGTCAAAAAAGAATATTACAGCGAGCCCAAGTGGTGTTATGCACATAACTCATTTTTACAGCTTGCATATTCTGGTGGTTTGCTTGCGGGAATAAGTCTTTTTGTATTATGGTGTATTTTGGGTATTATGGCGCTTAAGGAAAGGGTGGGAAGTTTGGAAAGTATGATGTTTTTAGCTTTTCTGCTTGCCAGTGGCCTGCAGATGATGCTTGGTTCAAATTATTCTCCCCATCAGGAAATTATGCATTTAGTAGTGTGGATAGTAGTAGCACCAGCATTAAAAAAAAAGCGTGTTTATAATCAGGGGACTTTTTAATTATAATAATGTGGAGAGTGGGGTAGGATGAAGATATTGACGATTGAGGATGTACGAAAAATTCAGATTGAAATGCTAGTGTATTTCAAGAAAAAATGTATGGAAAATAATTTAAGATATTACTTGGCCTATGGAACGCTTCTGGGAGCAGTGCGTCATAAAGGATATATACCTTGGGATGATGACATTGATGTAGTAATGCCAAGAAACGATTATGAAAACTTTTTAAAATTGATGTTGGAAGATAATCACTCGTATATTAAGATAGTACACATGGATAATTGTAAACATTTTCTTGGACCATATGCAATGCTTATTAATACAAATACGGGAATGACCCATGATGTGGTAAGGCAGGAATATATTAATGATTTAGGAGTATACATTGACATTTTTCCGCTTGACGGAAGACCGGAATCAGAAGAATTATCAGAAATGCTCAGAAAACATTTATGGCTCAAAAAATTAAATAGTTTGTTAGTTTATAAAAATCCAGGAAGTTCTAATAAATCGAAAGCATTGCAAAAAAAAATCTGCATTCCTGTTTTACGTTTATATGGCCAAAAAAGAATATGCAAAAAGATAGAAACATTATCGACGAAATATAAGTATGATGAATCAAAGTTTGCGGGAGAACCGTGGGGACCGGAAGTAAGATGGATTGTAAAAAAAGCATGGTTTGCGAAAGGAACCGAGATTTCTTTTGAAGGAATTGAGTTTTGTGCTCCGGAAAAATATGAGGAATGTTTAAAAAAGTGGTATGGAAATTATATGGAGCTTCCTCCAGAGAAAGAAAGAAAACTTACTCACGGCTACACCTTTTTTTTGAAAGACTGAAAAGATAAGGAAAAGAAATAATGGGAAAGTCAATTAAAAAGAATACCGTCTGGAAAATGTTGCTCAATATTTTTAATATTATTATTCCTATCATCACAGGACCATATTTGGCGCGTACCCTGGATGTGTATTTGTATGGGGAGTATAATAAGGCATTGTCTGTAGTATCATTTCTTATTCCATTCGCAGGTTGTGGTATTTATAATTATGGTATCAGAGAGGTAAGCAGGGTAAGGAATAATCCAGATAAGATATCGAAGATGTTTTCTGTTCTGTTTTGTGTTGGGGCTGGAAGTACAGTTACAGTATTAGTTTTTTATTTTATGTATGTTTTTAATGTAATAGAGCCCAAAATTCTCCCCATATATGTGGTGCTTTCATTGCAAATTTTAGCATGTATGTTTTGGGTGGAATATATGAATGAAGCCTTTGAAAATTATAGTTTTATTCTTATAAAGACAGTTCTTATTCGATTACTTAATATTATTCTAATTTTGTTTATTGTGAGACATCCTGGCGATATTCTGAAATATGCAATTATTGTATCGTGTATTCAGCTGCTGAATTATCTGGTTAGTTTTATATATATAAAATCTCGTGTAAAATTTATAAAAGTAAGTGTAGAGGATGTGAAAAAGAGACTGAAAGCGCTCGTTGTTATGTTTGTGCTTATGAATGCGGGAATGTTATATACGTATCTTGATAAGTTGTTCTTGTCAATATTTTCTGAAGGCGTTTTTGTGAGTTATTATACTTTTAGTCAAGCTATTATTAATATTTTAACAAATGTCATTAATGCAATTGTATTAGTAACCATTCCAAGATTGTCTTTGTATTTGGGAGAAAATAGAAAAGAAGATTATCGGCTTTTGCTCAGGAAGTCGTCAGGATTATTTTATATGATTTCTATCCCCGTATGTTTTGGCTTTTTTGTTTTGTCCAAGTCTATCATGTTTATATATGGAGGAGGCAAATATTTAGGGGCAGGTATTACTTTTGGATTGTTTGCACTTAGGATGCTTGTGTGGATGATTGATTATACTTCTGCTAATCAGGTTCTGTTTATTTATGGAAAAGAAGCGTGGCTGACAAAGCTTTATTTGATTTTTGGTATTGGAAATTTAGTAATAAAAAGTGTTTTAGCTTTTCTGGGTATATTAAGGGCAGAAACAGCCATTATCTCAACTGCATGTATTGAAATCATAATAGTAATAATAGAACAGTATTTGATAAAAACAAAATTAGATTCTTCAATTTCGACGTTAAAAGGCCATTATTGGAAATATTTGGCTCTTTGTATATTGTTTATTCCAGCAGAATATGTTTTTCGTAATTTGTTCCAAGTAGAGTATAGGTTTAATATTAGCTTTTTTCTGTATTTAGGATGTACTATAGGGCTGTGTGCCGTTTACTATTTTCTTGTACTTTATATGAAAAAAGATGAATCATTTGCTTATGCATTGTCGGTAATAGAAGGCAGCAAGTTTTTTAAAAGTATACGATATAATCAAAAATAAGATAGATATTTCTTTTTGGGGTTGAGAATATTTAGAAAGTATATATGAAAAGGAAGAATATATGGTATTTAATTCGATTCATTTTATGATTTTCTTTCCCATTGTGGTCTTGGGATATTTTTTAATAACACATAAGTATCGGTGGATATGGCTTTTAGCTGCAAGCCTATATTTCTATATGAGCTGGAATCCCAAATTTGTGATTCTGATTTTAACAACAATTATAATTACTTATTTGAGCGGTATAGGTATAAGTAAAGCAGATAAAGAGAAAAAATTGTTGAAGAAGAAAATGTTTGCAATATTTTCTGTTGTATCAAATTTAACAATTTTGTTTTTCTTTAAGTACTTTGATTTTGTAATTGATAGTATAAATTATTTATTGGGAATGATAAATTTAAAATTGTTAACCCCTTCTTTTGATGTTCTGCTTCCGGTAGGGATATCATTTTATACTTTTCAGGCTTTGAGTTATACAATTGATGTTTATAGAAAAGAAAATTTTAAAGTGGAAAGGCATTTGGGAAAATATGCGTTGTTTGTTACCTTTTTTCCACAGTTAGTAGCTGGACCAATAGAACGTTCAGAGAACTTAATATCTCAATTTTATGAAGAGCATTATTTTGATTATCAAAGAGTGAAAAGTGGATTATTATTGATGCTTTGGGGATTATTTGAGAAGATAGTGATAGCAGACCGTACGGCAATTATTGTTAATCAAGTATATAATAATTTAGAACAATATACAGGATTTGAGATAGTTGTAGCAACAATATTTTTTGCAGTACAAGTTTATTGTGACTTTTGTGGGTATTCGGATATTGCAATTGGTGCGGCCAGAGTTATGGGATTCCACCTTATGACAAATTTCAGACAGCCGTACTTTTCACAATCTATTAAAGAGTTTTGGAGACGCTGGCATATTTCTTTAAGTTCATGGTTAAAAGATTATGTGTATATTCCACTTGGTGGAAGCAGATGTTCCAGAGTTAAAAAATATAGGAATCTAATGATTACATTTTTAGTCAGTGGTTTATGGCATGGGGCAAATTGGACATATGTGGCCTGGGGGGGTTCATGGGGTCTATCAGATTTTGGGAGAAGTACTTGCTCCTGTTAAGGAATCCGTCATTAAATTATTGCATATAGATACGAATACGTTTGCACATAAGCTTTTTAGGGTGATAATAACTTTTACATTAGTAGATATTGCGTGGATTTTCTTTCGTGCGGCAAGTTTGAATGATGTAGGTTTGGTGTTAAAGCAGATGTTTTCAGAGTTTAATGTGGAAATTTTCTGGAATGGAGAATTATATACATTGGGATTAGCACAAGGAGAATTTTTGTTTTTATGTATTGCGATGGAGGGACTTTGTTTAGTAAGCTTTTTAAGGTGCAGAATCAATATTCTAGATGAATTGGGGAAACAGCATGTGGTTTTCAGGTGGACTATGTATTTGGGATTGGTATATAGCATTTTGGGAATATTGTTAATACAGGGGTTCGGATTTGCGTCTCAAGAGTTTATTTATTTTCAGTTTTGATAACGAGGAGTGTTATACAAATGAAACAGATGTTTTTAAAAAGCTGTTTGTTTTTGTTCATGATAATTTTACCGTTTGGCTGTTTAAATTATCGATATAAAAATACAAATTATTATAAACAATTGAATGGTTTGGGAAAGTTTCGCAATATCCCACAAGATATTCAGATTTTGAATCTTGGAAATTCACATGAAGAGGCAGGGATCATCTATTTAAATAATACGAATAAGAGAGGATATAATCTTGCACTGGGTTCTCAGCCTTTTGAATATGATTATTATATTTTGGATTCGTATGCCTCCTGCTTAGCTGATGGAGCAGTTGTGATAATTCCAATTTCTTATTTTGATTGGTATTATAATTACGAAGAAATCTATATGAGTGAGATTTCAACCTATAATGAAAGATATTATTCTATTTTAGATAAAAAACATATTATGAATTATGATTTAAAGAAGGATATTTTATATAATAAGTTAGCATTATTGACTGCGGGAAAAAATATGGGCTATATTTTTGAAGATGTTTCTTGGATAGAGCAGAGTGACAATCATGCTAAAGTAACCAATATTGACGTTGTGGCAGATTATAAATATAACAGCTGGCTAAATGAAGTTATGGCAACAGAGGGACAAAAACGTGAAGAGTGTAAGAAAAAAATATGTATTATTTGAAAAAGATAATCGATTATTGTTATAATGAAGGGTATAAACCGGTCTTAGTTACATTACCTATGACTGAAGAATTACTCTCTTTGTTTTCGAAAGAATTCAAAGCGGATTTTTATCAAAATTGTAATGACGTTTTGATAGATTACCAGGGACTGGTTTATTTAGATTATTCGAGTCAAGAAAAATTCTCTGGAAATTTAAATTATTTTAAAGACGCTGACCATTTAAATACAGATGGGGCAAATATATTTTCCAAACAGTTGTTTACAGATTTGGGAAATATAGGAATATTGTCGTATAGATGAAAGTGCGATAGAGGCAATATTGCTTTGTGGCAAGATGATTTATATATAGAAATGTAAGGATGACAAAATGATTAAGTTAAATTACAAAGATATTGAGAAGATATGTTTTTGGATATTGTTGGGGATAACTATTTTTTGGTTTTTTTTATTTATAAATAAAGGGATTGATGTGACAGATTCGGCGTATTATTTTGTTAAATACAAATATGGTTTTGTGTTAAATATGGAAGTGGTAAATGTGGGTACCTTTCTGACAGATTTGCTGGGGACAGGTATTTATCATTTGAGTAATGTCGGACAAGTATTTTTGTTATCTTTTAGCAGCTGGCTGCTATATATGGGAAGTGGTCTTATAGTCTTTCAACAATTGAAGAAGTATGTGCCTAGAGTATTGTTGATTCTGTCTGTATTAGGGGGAAGTTTATTTTCATTGACATGGGTTCATGTAATGAATTATAATGCGACATCTATGTTTGTACAGACAGTAGCAATCTGTATTTTGATAAAAGGGCTGGAACAGGAGAATGCCCGGTATTATATATTTGCAGGTTTTGTTTTCGGTTTGAATATCTTTTTTCGTTTGCCTAATATTTTGCAAGTTTGTATAGGCGCAAGTATTTTCTGGTATTTTGCATTTTGTAAGAAAGAGTGGAGAAAGGGATTGTATGGCATCGGAACATATAGCTTGGGTGTATTGGGGGGATGTATTGCGGGAGGAGCGCTTGCTTTTTCTATTCTTGGGAAAGAAAAGATTTTTTCTTATTTTTTTAAAACAGCCAATACGTTTGGGGATGCCCAGAGCAGCCATGGAATAAAAAAGATGCTTTTGACGCTTTATCTGAGTGCAAAACAAGGAATCAAGGATTGGATACGTTATGGCATTTTGCTTGTTTTTATTTTGGTAGTGTGGAATCTGATAATCAGAAAAAAAGAGCGTATATCTATGCAAGAACGTATAATATATTTTATGTTGAGCGGAGGCTTGATATTGTATGGTATTTATGTTGGATGCAAATTGGAATTTATGCAGTTTCCTCAAATGATAGGTCCATGTATTTTAGGCGTAATGTTTGCAGGGATATTTTATTATAAGAAAATAAATGCTTTGATGAGTACAATGTGTTTCATAGCATTTTGTGCAGAGGCGGTATTGTGTATTGGAACAAACAACGGCTGGTATTATCAAACTGTTTTTTTGATCTTTCCACTTTGTGTCTGCATTGAAGGAGTATACAATTGTCAGAATGTTTGCTTAAAAAGAAATTTGATATTATGTACAGAATTTGTTGCTGCAATACTATTTGTTGTAGGGGGACAGTATGCAACTCAATTTGTATATAGAGATGCACCGAATGAGGAACTTCGGTTTTTTGTCAGCGCGGAGGAATATAAGGGAATTTGCACTTCCAGAGAACGTGCAGAATATCTGAGTGAACTAGATGAGGTTCTGAAGGAATTGGAAGGACAGGAGTTATTGTCTTTTGGACGTTTTAATATTGGGCATGTAATTGCAGATATGCCGCCGTTTCTTGGACGGGTTTGGATAGATCTGGATAATTATTCTGTGCATACGTTTAAGGCGGAGTTGGAGAATGCCATAGAGGAAAAAGGCTATCCAGTGGTGTTAATAGCAGATCTGGAGCAAAATGGGCAGTATATGAGCATGGAAAAGCTTGATATAATTCATAATATGTTGCGAGAGGGAAATTATGTGAAATATTATGAAAATGAATGGTATTGTATATATGAACCAGGAAAATGATGAGATATCAAAATTAGGGAAATGTGGTTGAAATAATGCTTCATAGAATATAACTATAGTGTTATTAGATGAGAAGGATTAAGAAAGAACATAATAATATATATGAGAAATGAAAAAAGGAAGATTGTTGTAGATTTATTATATTGTATAGGTGCAACAGGGCTGATGAATATTGTACTTCAGTTTGTTGTGTATCCGCTGGTGAATCATCAGGTTGGAGGAAGTGATTTTGGAGACATGCTTTTCTGGATTGGGGTGGTCAGTATTTTTGCACCTTCTTTTGGTATGGCGGCAAATAATACTCGACTAGTCTTTCCGGAGAGAGAGAAGACAAGCAATAGGGATTATATGGTAATAGTATCTTTTTTTGCAGGGGTATCTATGCTCGCGGTGATGATATTATGCATATTTCAAGGAAGTGGAATTACAAAAAGCGTTGCACTTATGTATATCATGTTAGTTTCTGTATTTCGAAATTATTCTACTGTCGAGTATCGGTTGAATCTTAATTATAAAAGGCAGTTTGTTTTTTATTTTATATTATCTGTTGGATATATGCTTGGAGCTTTTGTCTGTATGGTTACAAATTCGTGGTTTGGGACCTTTATAATAGGGGAGACTATAGCAGTCCTATATGTTGCTTTAACGGGTGAAATATATAGAATAAAAGAGAAAAATACCTTTTATAGAAAAGATGTTGGCAGGAATTCTTTGGTTTTAGCTGCGGCATATCTTTTAACTAACCTAATGTTGAATTTGGACAGAATTGTATTAAGATACGGAGTCGGGAATGAAGCTGTTTCACAGTATTACGTATTATCTCTTCTCGGAAAAACAATTGCAATTATTGGAGGGCCGCTAAGCAGCGTTATTATTGGATATATATCAAAAGATAATTATCATCTTAACAAAAAAGAATTCAGTAAAATAATTATGGCTATGATTGCTGTAGGGAGTATCTTTTTAGCAGTAACATCTATTATAACGCCTATATATATTAAAGTTTTATATCCCAATTTATATGCCGGAATAAAGCGGCTAAATGTTATTGTAAATTCTGCACAGATTTTATATTTTTTGACAACACTCCTTTTGGTCATTGTACTTACTGAGTGTGATGCAAAATGGCAGCTTAGAATTCAGATTAGCTATACCGGATTATTCTTAGTAACTGCAATTGTGTTTACTATACAGGGAGGATTAAAAGGTTTTGCTGTTGCTTCGCTTATTTCAAATATATTTTATTTTTTCGAAACGACCTTTGTAGGGATGAAGTTTGCAGAAGCAACAATAAAATAGCTGACAAAATGAAGATTTAGTAATAGAATTATAAAGGTGTATGTTAATTATGGGAAAGACAGTAGGCAAAGCAGAAAATGGGAATGGACGGGAAATGTGGATAGACTCTATTCGGTTTTTATCCATATCGCTTGTGTTTTTGACACATTTTATTGTTGTGTTTTATCCGGAGGGAGCCAGATTTTGGCACGAAGGCTTCAGTCGTTTTTTGTTGTGTGGGATGTCAGGAAAATTGGCAGTCTCTATGTTTGCAGTGCTTTTGGGCTACTTTGCAGCAGCTTCTTCATTTAAAGAAGAATTTGAGCTGCCTAAATACATTATAAAGAGATATATTCGTTTTCTAGTGGTAGTATTTACAGCAATTCTAACTATACAGGTGCTTATAGTACTTTTTAGATTTTTTAGAATTGAAAACAGTCCCCTAATTGTTAAAGAAAATTTTTTTGTTAATAAGAATACTGTTTCAGTACGGGGGTTTTTGTTAGAAGTTTTTTGTTTTGGTTCTTCAGTTTATCCATTATTATGGTGTATGGATGATTTCTTTTATTCGTCTGTAATTATTGCTGTTTTATTTTCGGCTTTTAGAGTAAAGAAAATAAGTTTGATAGTATTGTTATGTGTAATTGTGGGTGCTCTTGCCTGTGGATGGACCTGGGTTGGGATTGGGTGTATGGGAGGAGTTGTTTATTATCTGAATCATACTTTTAAGTTGAAAAAGGAAATTATAGGCCTCGTTTTTATGGGATTATTCACCGTATATAAGGTTATGTCCCTTCATATGGGGGAAAATGAGGTTTTATTTATTGGACAGGGCATCTTATGCTTTGTTGCTCTTCTTTTTTTGTTTCAATGTGAGCGTGCAAAAAAAGCGCTAAGTTGTCCTTTTCTGGCAAGGGGGGGGGTAATATCATTTTATATTTATGTGTCACATGTTATAGTGATATACGTATGGGGATATTATATAATGCAAAAACTGCTCGAATATATATCGTTTACCGGTGCTCTAATCATTACATTTGTAAGTACGTTAATATGGACATGTGTAATTTCCTGGATGCTTTCTGTTGTTTTAGAAAAAGGCATTACTTTGCTTTATAGTTTGCTTTGGAGGTCTGAATAATGAGAGGACAAAAGAAAAATTGGATATGGCCGATAGGCTTTGTGTGTGTTGTTATATTTTACGGAACCTTCATATTGACGAATTCTATTATGGAAAGGGGTGGAGGCTCAGATTTAATTAAACATTCAGATAATGCAGCGTTGTTGGAGTTTACAAATCCATTTCCTTTTCTTAGAAGGTTTACTTATCCGGTATATCATATATTGACAGCGTTTTTTAGCAGAATTTTTCATATTTCTATATATGATTCTGGCGTTTTTGTAGTTACTGTTTTTGTAGTATTGACAGTTATTGTTACTTATATGATATTGACGTGTTTTCTAAAAGGAGTATGTAGTGAATATGAGATTTGTGCGCTTACTTTTGTTTTGACATATGTAACAGCGATTTATTATCCATGGTATAGCAAAGAGGTTTACAGAGGGGTGAGTTCTCCCAATATTTGGCACAGTCCTACTCAGGCAGTAGTAAAGGCGGGAGCATTGTTAGCAATTTTTTTATATGTAAAATATTATTATGAATACAAGGAAATTTTAAGAGATGAAGGCAAAGTAAAGTTGTTTTCATGGAAGAAAATAGGAATACTTTCTTTGCTTTTATTTTATACGGTATTGGCTAAGCCGTCATTTCTACAGGGATTTCTTCCAGCAGTAGGCGTATTTTTATTGATTGAGCTGATAAATTCGAGAGGGAAAATTTTTCCTTTTTGCATGCAGTCGGGTTTGGCCTTTTTACCAAGCTGCCTGTATCTTTTATACCAGGTTTTGTTTTACTATGGTGATGGAAGCGAATATAGCAGAGGCGGGATTAGATTTACCTTCTTTGGTTTTGTAGGAAACAGTGCTCCTAATATAGTAGTTTCTTCTGTTTTACTCTATGCGTTTCCAGTATTTTGTATTTTGACTATTGCACGTAAAGAGATATTTACAGATAAGTATTTACAGATGATTATTTTATTTTCGGTAGTATCATTCTGTGAGTCTGCGTGTATGGCAGAAGCTTTGGATAATAGTGCCGGTAATTTTTCATGGGCGAAGCAACTGTCCGTTTATTTTTTATGGGTGATTGCTGTTATAAAATATTTCCAAAAGAAAAAATCCAGTTCAAAAATTTCAGGGGGGAGGCTAGAGCGGATATTTAAAATTGGAGATATATTGCTGGCCGCCCATTTTATATCTGGGGTTTATTACTATATTCATTTGCTCAATGGCCCAGATTGGCTTTAGCATGATAAATGCAGGAAGTTCAAATATACAGTAAAAATGTTTCAGAAGGGAAATAATTCATGAAGAAAGTAATGATATTGGGCGCTAACAATGGACAGATTCCATTTATGGGTATTTGTAAAGAAAAAGGTGCTGAGGTAATAGCTGTCAGCATCAAAGGAGATTATCCAGGTTTTCGAGTGGCTGATAGATGTTATTATTGTGATATTCGTGACAAAGAAGGCATTTTGAAAATTGCAGAAAAAGAGCAGGTAGATGCCGTATTGACAGATCAGACGGATGTTTCTGTTCCGACGGTGGCCTATGTTTCGGAAAAGCTGGGATTAAAAGGAATTGGGTACCATACAGCTATGAAATTTTCGGACAAGTATCTCATGCGTACAGAGGCAGAGAAGGCGGGGATATCTGTTCCTAAGTTCGGACAGGCGGAGAATTATCAGGAAGCTGTTTGTTTGGTCTCAAACATGAGGTATCCAGTTATGGTAAAGCCAACAAACAGCAGTGGAAGCAGAGGTGTCCATAAAGTAAATGCTCTGAAAGAGCTGGAGATTGCAGTAAGAGATGCAATAGAATGTTCAGGAAATAAAAAGGCTATTATTGAAGAATTTATACAGGGAAAGGAATACATTGTAGACGGTTTGGCTCTTGATTATGAATATATCAATACGGATTTGGGTATCAAGGAGTATTTTGATAAACCTAATATGTATATTTCTAAAATGTGTATGTTTTCTTCTCCAGATTTAATCAAAGATGAGAAAGAAAAAAAGGTTCTGGAAACTAACAAGAAGCTGGTAGAAGGCTTGGGACTGGAATTTGGAATTACTCACGGAGAATACATTTACTGTGAAAACGACGACAGAGTGTACCTTGTGGAGATAGCAGCAAGAGGAGGCGGCGTATATTTGTCGTCTGATCTGACTCCTTTGGCATCAGGAATTAACACAAACGAGATGTTAATTGAGCATGTACTTAACGGGACCAAGTATCATCTAAACAGAATTAAGCTGAAAAAGAAAGTGTCTGCATGGCGCTGCTTCGAATTAGTTCCAGGTGTTATCACAAAGATAGCAGGTGTAGAGGAAGTGAAAAAAATACCGGGAGTGTATAAAATTTGTTTAGACGGACTTAAAGAAGGGCAGGAGGTATATGAACTGACAGACGATACACGAAAACATGGTCCGATTTTAGTATATGGGGATTCCCGTAAGGAATGTTTTGAAAGCTTGAAGCTTGTGGAGCAGACTTTACAAATAGAAACGAAAGGAACGGACGGAGTGAGGAGGATCAATTGGTAATGGATAACCGACAGATACAGGGGACAATAGCATACGGGGGATTTAACACCTATGGCTTTGACATCGGTATTCTGATATTGGATTCTATATTTCCCCGGATTGAAGGAGATGTGGGAAATGCAAGGACATGGAAGTATCCGGTATTGTATAAGAAGGTTGTGGGAGGGACGCCCAAGAAGGTGGTGATGGAATTGACCGCCGAAGATATCTGTCCTTTTATTGATGCAGCGAAGGAGCTTGAGAGTGAAGGAGTGAAAGCCATTACAACTTCCTGTGGTTTTTTAGCGTTGTTCCAGAAGGAATTGTCGGAGGCAGTTCGTATTCCTGTTTTCACGTCAGCGCTTTTGATGGTGCCTATGGTAAAACGGATGATCGGTACAAAAAAGGTAGGTGTTCTAACAGCTAGTAAAGGAACCTTAAGTGACGGTCATTTGAGGGCAGCAGGGGTGAACAAAGCGGATTGTGTGATTAAAGGACTTGAAGATAAGCCTAATTTTACACATTTTACAGTGCAGAATTGGACAGAAGTAGAAGTAGAAGCATGTAGAAGAGAGCTTAGACAGGCAACAAGCGAAATGTTGGAATCTGATGACTCCATTGGGGCAGTTGTTCTGGAATGTACGAATATGCCGCCATTTTCCAGGGATATACAGGAAGTATCGAAGCTGCCGGTATTTGATATTGTATCTTTAACAGATATGATGTACAATTCTTGGAATCCTGAGATTTATACAAGTAGAAGGAGATAATAATATGAATATTGCAGTATGTGGTATGGGACGTGCAGGAAAGGAATTAGCCAGAAAAATCATTTTGGATTCGGAAAATCAGCTGGTTATGGGAATCTGCAGAGATACAAGTCTGACAGCTGGAAAGGATATCGGAGAGCTGATTGGAATGGCGCCGACGGAAACATATTTATACAGACTTTCAGAAAGCGGACAGGCTTTGAGGGAAAAAGAAGTAGATGTGGTTATTGATTTTTCAGGAAAGGAAACGTCTTTAAAGCTGGCAGAAATCTGTAATAAGTCGAAAAAGAATCTTGTGATTTGCACTACTAATTTTACAAGATATGAACAAGATTTTTTGGAAGAACTGGGAAGGTCAGGAGAATTTGGACTGGTGTATGCGCCAAATCTGACATTAGGAATTAACTTGCTGATGGAATTTGTAGCTAAGTTATCGAGAATCTTGCCGGAATTTGATTTTGAAATTGTGGAGCGTCACCGTAAAGATAAACCGAGAGTAACGACTACGGCTAAGTTGATTTCAAAAGCGATTGACAGAGGGGAGACGCCCATATCTTCAGTTAGAGCAGGAGGGTATGTAGGAGTCCATGAGGTGACAGCGGCCAGTGAGGAGGAAAGAATTACCATTGAGCATGAGTCCTTTTCAAGAAAGGCTTTTGCAAAAGGCGCTCTTCTTGCTGCAAAATTTATTAAGGGAAAAACAGGATTTTATCAGATGAGAGATGTAGTAGACGATTTGGGGAAGAGTGTATAAAATGGAGAAGATATCATATGTAATTCCGTGTTATAGGTCGGAGAATACGATTGGAAGAGTAGTAGCAGAGATTCAGGGTATTATGCAGTCATTACAAGATTATGATTACGAGATTATATTGGTGAACGATTATTCTCCGGATCATGTATGGAATACAATTAAAGAGCTGTGTAAAGATAAACGGATAAAAGGTGTGTGCCTGGCAAAGAATTTTGGTCAGGCATCAGCTGTAATGGCGGGATATTCTAAGGTTACAGGAGACTATGTGATTACAATAGATGATGACGGCCAGAGTCCTCTTGACAGTACGAAGACTGCTTTGGGGCTTTTGAAAGAGCAGGATTTTGATGTGGTTTATGGAACCTGTGAAGAGGCAAAGTTTAATATATTCCGGCGTCTGGGGTCAAAGGTAAACAGCTGGATGGCAAAGGTAATGTTTGACAGACCTGCCACAGAGCGTGTTGTCAGCTTTTCTTTGGCGAGAAGATTTGTGATTGATGAGATGATTCGTTATCATCATGCTTATCCGTATATTTCAGGTCTAGTTTATCGGACAACGAGAAATATTGGATATTTACCGGTGAAGCACAGGAAAAGGATGTTAGGACAGTCCGGTTATTCATTTAAAAAGCTTTTAGGAGTTTGGCTGAATGGATTTACTGCATTTTCAATCAAACCTTTACGGATTGCCAGCTTTTTTGGTGTGTTTTCATCGTTTGTGGGACTTTTGTGTGCATTGCTTACAATTATAAATAAAATTGTTCATCCAACGGTTGCGATTGGGTGGAGCTCTACAGTGAGCATTATGCTGATTCTGGGAGGTATTATTCTTTTAGTACTGGGAATGATAGGAGAATATATCGGCAGGATATATATGTGCATCAATGAATCACCTCAATTTGTGATTCGTGAATCACTGAATGAGGATATAGAAGATTAAGCAGGAGGTTTGGATGACAGATATAAAGGAAATATGCAGATTAACAGAGAAGAATAAAGAACAGATGATTCGGCTGTTCCAGAGCCAGGGATATAAGTATATGCTGGTGCTTGATGAAACGCTTGTGTCTATTTTTGAGGAAGCCAGAGATTTTGTTTTTACAGACATTGGGAAATGTAAGTCAGGCGGAAAGGGAATTTTGCTATGTATTGATAAAAATGAGCGTGTATTGGAACTGGAAGAAAAGACAGCAGGATTGAAATGTATTGTTCTTCTCACTGAATACTGCAGGATGTTTAAGCAGCTGTCTATGGTTACAGAAGCAAGTATTAAGGCATACAAGAAATTATTCGGATATTCTTCTATTGTATATGAAGGGGAGAATGAATGTATCCGGAAACTGAATCTATTGGATCAAACAGAGTGTGAAGAAGGGGAGAATGCACTTCATATTACGGAATATATTGACACACGGGAGTGGGAGGAAGAAAGGAACGGTTTCCATAAATTGGGAATACGCCAGTTTTTATATGAATTAGAAGTACTGGCAGCCTTTCCAGAGGAAATAAAAGAAGCTGTGGAAGACGCGGAGAGCTTTAAAGCGTTTGTTTTTAGATTTTGTGATATTTTTCTGGATACAGGCTGGAATATCCTTTTTTCCGAGAGAACACCTTTAGCAGATCAGGTTGTCAGGAAATATAAAGGAAAAAAAGTGATTTATGCCGCTGATGCAAAGCTTTCCTGTACAGATGTAGAAAAGGTAATGCTTATACAAAATGGGAATCTATTGGGGACAGAACAATTTTATCAGAGGAACAAGCAGAATCACAGAATTGTTGTTCGCAGGTTTATTGTTTTGTTCCGTACGTGGATTATGGAAAATCTATGTAATTATTTTCACACTATTTTAAAAGAGAAGGGAGTAGAATTACATCTTGTAAATTGGAACTGGGCTATGAATGTTCCGCTCTTCCCAAAGCATGAAGTGACCTCTGTGGAATTGGAAGAAAGGGAAAATTATAATCTATATAACATAAAAGAGAATCCGGAACCCTATAAGGAATTTTTGAAAGGGATCTATGAAGAAAAGTGTACGAAAGAGTATTTAGAACAGATTTTTGCAGTTCCAAATAAGATAGAGTTAAGCTCAGGGAAAATCCGGCACGAGAATAAAAAAAGTGCTTGCATTAATGTTACAAATGGGGAAAGATATACTGTAGACCAGCCGGAGAATAGCAGAAATACCATATATATGCTTGGAGGCTGTGTGTTTTTTGGATATGCAGTTGAGGATTCGCAGACGATTTCAAGTTTTCTTCAAAAAGAGATTAACAGCAGAATTCCAGAGTGTAACTGGAAGGTTGTGAATATGGGAACCTGGGGGGGAAATATTGATCAGACTTATAAGCAGCTTTATGATCTAAAATTTAGAAGTGGAGATATAGTTGTGATCAGTTATGCAGGGTATATGCCGATAGGAACTGATTACAAAAAATGGGATATCAGCACTGCGTTAAATAATCCGGTAATAAATGAGAGTGTGTATTTTAATAGTGTTGTCCATTGTAACTATAGAGGATATCAACTGGCTGCGCATAAGTTGTTTTCTTTACTGGAGCCTGATTTGAAAAGAACGTCAGATACGGAGGGCAGTGAGTTCTATTTAGAGGAGCAGGCAGTAAATGTTCAACAAGAGTGTATGTATAGGGAACAGGCACGGGAGTATCTCAGCATGGTGAAGGAGATGACTCCGGATTCATGGAAAGAAGGAGTGATCGGTGCAATTGTTATGAACTGCAATCCGTTTACTTTAGGACATAAGTATCTCATAGAAAGAGCGGCAGGCCAGGTAGATCATCTGTATATTTTTGTCGTAGAGGAGGATAAATCGTTTTTTCCGTTCCAGGACCGTATCCAGCTGGTGAGGGCCGGAACTGCTGAATTTGGAAATGTGATTGTAATTCCTAGTGGGAAGCTGATTATTAGTTCTGTGACATTTCCAGGATATTTCCTTAAGGATTCTCCTGATTCTATAGGGGTAGATACTGCATTGGATGTGGATATTTTTGCAAAATATATCGCGGCTCCTCTTCGTATTACAAGAAGATTTGTCGGTGAGGAGCCAATTGACATGGTTACACGCAGCTATAATGAAAGTATGAAAGATATCTTGCCGCGTTACGGAATAAGGGTGAGCGAGATCCCAAGAAAAGAGGCAGGCGGTGATGTGATTAGTGCTTCCAGAGTACGTAAGGCTTTAAAAACAGGAGATTTTAGTGTGATATATAAATTAGTTCCGGAAACTACTTTTAAGTACTTGGAAGAAAGAAAAGAACAATATTTGGCAAAAGAGAAGGAAAAAGAATAGTTATGATTCCATTTAATGTTCCTCCATATGTGGGAAAAGAAGAAGAGTATATCAGCACTGCGATTAAAAAAAGAAAAATCTGTGGAGATGGAGAGTTTACAAAGAAGTGTAATGAATGGATAGAAAATCGAACGAACACAACGAAAGCACTTCTTACGACCTCCTGTACCCATGCTATAGAGATGGCGGCACTCTTGTGTGAGATATATCCGGGTGAGGAAGTGATTATGCCCTCCTATACGTTTGTGTCTACAGCAGATGCATTTGTGCTTCGTGGTGCGGTGCCGGTTTTTGTAGATATACGGCCGGATACTATGAATATAGATGAAAGATTAATAGAGGAAGCGATTACTGAAAGGACAAGAGCGATTGTAGTTGTTCATTATGCAGGCGTAGCCTGTGAGATGGACTTTATTATGGATATTGCAAAGAAGCATGGCCTGCTCGTTATTGAGGATGCGGCACAGGGAGTAATGTCTAGTTACAAAGGAAAAGCACTTGGAACAATTGGAGATTTTGGCTGTTATAGTTTCCATGAAACAAAGAATTACAGTATGGGAGAGGGGGGGGCTCTTTTAATTCATAACAAGAAGGATGTGGCGAATGCCGAGATTATCCGTGAAAAGGGAACAAACCGCAGTCAATTTTTTCGGGGAATGGTAGATAAGTATTCCTGGGTGGAAAAAGGCTCTTCTTATCTTCCCAGCGAATTAAATGCAGCATATCTTTATGCGCAGCTTGAAAAAGCAGATATAATTAATGAAAAGAGACTGAAATTGTATCGGTTATATTATGAGCTGCTTCTGCCTTTGAAGGAGAAAGGATATGTAGAACTTCCGACAGTTCCCAAAGGCTGTGTTCCCAATGGGCATATGTTTTATTTAAAAGTAAAAGACTTAGGGGAGAGAACTAGTCTGATACAATATCTTAAGGAGAAGGGGATATCGGCAGTATTCCATTATGTTCCGCTTCATTCTGCCCCGGCTGGAAGAAAATATGGCAGGTTTTTTGGAGAGGATAAGTTCACAACAAAGGAGAGCGAAAGACTTCTGCGCCTTCCAATGTATTATGAATTAAGTGAAAGAAAAGTAGAAGAAGTGGCGGAAGCAGTCGGGAGCTTTTGGAAATAGAGATTAAAAGGATGAAAGAACAAATGCGGACTTATTTAGTTACAGGAGGAGCAGGTTTTATCGGCTCCAATTATATACAGTATATTATGCTTAAATATGCGGAAGAAATCCGTGTTATAAATTTTGATAAATTGACCTATGCAGGGAATCTCAAAAATTTGGAAACCATATCACAAAGCGAAAATTATATTTTTATAAAAGGAGACATCTGCGATAGAGGTGTAGTAGAGCAGATTTTTTGCGATTATGACATTGACCGGGTAGTTCATTTTGCGGCAGAAAGTCATGTGGATAGAAGTATAAAGGATCCAGAGATTTTTGTCAGAACAAATGTTTTGGGCACGTCAGTGCTGCTGAATGCAGCAAAGGCAGCTTGGGAGAATTCAGATGGGACATTTAAGAAAGATAAAAAGTTTCTCCATGTTTCCACAGATGAAGTCTATGGTTCTCTCGAAGAAGAAGGTTTCTTCTATGAGACGACACCATACAGCCCTCACAGTCCTTATTCTGCCAGTAAGGCTTCATCGGATTTGCTGGTGAAATCATATATCGATACGTTCCGGTTTCCGGCCAATATAACTAATTGCAGTAATAATTATGGACCTTACCAATTTCCGGAAAAGTTAATTCCTCTTACAATTCATAACGCGTTAAAAGGAGAAAAAATTCCGATATATGGAGATGGGCTGAATATACGGGATTGGCTGTACGTTACGGACCATGTGAAAGCGATAGATATGGTTCAGGAAACAGGACGTCTTTATGAGGCTTACAATATAGGCGGGCATAATGAAAGAACAAACATACAGATTGTAAAAACAATTCTTCAGGTACTTAACGAATTACTGGCTGATAGTGACAGCAGAAAGAAATATATCAGTGAAAGTTTGATTACCTATGTAGAAGATAGAAAGGGACATGACCGAAGATATGCAATCGCACCAGATAAGATGAAAGTCGAAACAGGCTGGTACCCGGAGACTGGTTTTGAGGAAGGAATAAAAAAAACAGTACAGTGGTATCTTGAACATCAGGAATGGGTAGAAGACGTTACTAGCGGTGAATATCAGAAGTATTATAAAGAGATGTATCACATAAGATAATGGGGTGAATAGATGAAGGGACTTATTTTAGCAGGAGGTTCGGGGACGCGGCTATATCCCATGACATATGCAGTGTCAAAACAAATACTTCCGATTTATGACAAGCCGATGATTTATTATCCGCTATCTACATTGATGCTGGCGGGAATTCGGGAAATCTTGCTGATATCTACGAAAAGAGATGTTCCTGTTTTTCAGGAGTTGTTGGGAGATGGTTCACAACTGGGAATTTCTATCAGCTATGAAGTTCAGGAAAAGCCCAAAGGATTAGCGGAGGCGTTCATTATAGGAGAAAAATTTATTGGCAGTGATAATGTGGCTCTTGTACTTGGAGATAATATTTTCTACGGGCAAAGCTTTTCGACAATTCTTAGACGTGCGGCGTGTTTGGATAAGGGAGCGCTTATCTTCGGGTATTATGTAAAAAATCCTGAGGATTACGGAGTTGTGGAATTTTCAGATGAATATGAGGTGCTATCAATTGAGGAAAAGCCAGAGCATCCAAAATCAAATTATGCTGTGCCGGGGTTATATTTTTATGATAATCATGTGGTAGAAATCGCGAAGTCTGTAAAGCCTTCTGCCAGGGGAGAACTGGAAATTACCAGCATAAATAATGTCTATCTTGAAAAAAGAGAGTTAAAAGTAAAATTGTTAGGTCGTGGTTTCGCATGGCTCGATACGGGAACACCAGAAGCCTTAATTGATGCGGCTGATTTTGTGGCCTCCTATCAAAATCGTCAGGGACTATATATTTCATGTATTGAGGAAATTGCTTATAACAGGAATTTTATAGATAAAGAGCAGTTGGAAAAATTGGCTTCTCCTATTCAGAAAACTGCTTATGGACAGTATCTGATGGAGCTTGTGAATGGAAAATAACAATAACTGAGGCTTGAACTTAATAATTTATTAAGTTGAGGTATATGAAAAAAGCTGTTATACTATAAGCAGTGCGTAAGAAGCCTATGGCTGAAAAAATGTTAACAGGAAATAAAAAGGACATAAATCATGAAACGAATCGCAATTATCACAATGGGTGTGAAATTGAATAATGAAAACGGATACACAAGATTCCGCTTTTTATCGGAATTCCTGACTGAGAAGGGCTATAAGGTGGATTTGATTACAACCTCTTTTCAGCATTGGGCTAAAGCGCAGAGGGATATGGCCCAGGTTAAGGAGAGCGAGTATTCTTTCAATCTAAGATTTATTCCGGAGCCTGGATATAAAAAGAATATCGAGGTCAGGAGAATCTGGAGCCACAGTGTTGCTGCCCGGAATCTAAAGAAAATGCTGGCGGAAGATGGACACTATGACTTGATATATTGTGAGATTCCTCCGAACGACGTGGCGTTAGCAGCAGCACGCTATGCAAAGGAGCATGGAATTCCGTTTGTTGTGGATGTGAATGATTTATGGCCGGAAGCGATGCACATGGTTCTGGATATTCCGCTAATCAGTGATGTTTTATTCTGTCCGCTGTTAAGAGACGCAGAAAAGGTCTACCGCCTGTGTACCGGAGTAATCGGAACCTCCGACGAATACCGGGACAGGCCGTTCAAGCGGAAAAAACGGGATATTCCAAAGAGAACCGTATATGTAGGCAATGAGCTGGCGGTATTTGACCAGGGAGTCAGGAAGTATGTCTCAGAGATAGAGAAAAAGCCGGGAGAGTTTTGGGTAACCTATGCCGGCACAATCGGGACAAGCTATGACATTAAAACGATGATACTGGCGGCAGATGTCCTGAAAAAAGGCGGGTATCCGGATATTCACATAAAAATACTGGGGGGCGGGCCGTTAAAAGAAGAATTGGAAGAGCTTTCAAAGAAGCTGAAAGGTAATGTGGAGTTTGTCGGCTATGTTCCTTATGAGAAAATGGCAGCCTATCTTAAGAAGTCGGATATATTAGTGAATTCCTTTGTGAAAAAGGCGCCTCAGAGTATTGTGACAAAAATCGGTGATTATCTTGCGGCAGGAAAGCCTATGATTAATACCTGCAGCAGTCTTGAATTTAAGAATAAGGTGAATCAGGATGGATTCGGAATAAATATAGAGGCGGAAGACAAGAAGATTCTCTCAGACGCGATTATTGAGTTGTACAAGGATGAAGAGAAGAGACGGCAGATGGGAGAGCGGGCCAGAGAGATTGCAAAGAAGCAGTTTGACAGGCCGAATTCCTACAATGCAATTGTGGATTTGATTGAGGAGTTGACGTAAACCGGTAGATTTCTGCCGGCAACAAAAAGAAGGGCAGTCGTATCATGGAAGAGCAGATATATATTAGTATTATAATTCCGGCGTACAATGCCGAAAAGGTAATCAGGGACTGTATAGAAAGCATCCTGTCACAGACATTAAAGCAGATAGAGATTATCGCGGTAGATGACGGCAGTACAGATTCTACAAGAGAGATACTGCGCAGCTACCGGCAGCAGGATGCCAGAATCCGTTTAATAGAAAAAGACAGGAACGAAGGCCTGAGCGCGGCAAGAAATTCAGGGATGAGAATAGCCAGAGGAGAATATATTGGATTCGTAGACGCGGATGACTGGGTGGAAAGGGATTATTTTGAGTCCATGTACTCAGGAGGAAAGAATTCGGATTTGATTATAGCCGGCTATCAGCATGATTCAATGGAGGATAACCGGGAGAAGGTATATATCAGCAGAACGGTCAATATGCCGGAAGAATACTGGGATGCTAAAAAAGAGATTATCCGTACAGCGGCAGATGTCGATACGGCGAAGCTGTTTGCCTATACGTGGAATAAGCTGTACAAAAGAGAGCTGATTATAAAAAAAGAGCTGTGGTTTTCAAAGCAGGTGCTTATAGAAGACTTTATTTTTAATACCTTGTATTGGGATAAGATATCTTCCTTATGTGTTGTTGAGCATACAGGCTATCATTATATAAAAGCCTCTAAAGAGGCGCTTACACAAAAGTTTCAGCCGGAATTTCTGAATATTATGGACAAAAGATTCAGGTATATAAAAAGACTCTTGGTGAAAAATGATATGTATCGCGGGGCTGAAAGAGAAAAGCTTGCGAATATGTATATTAAGCATGCTGTTTCAGGAATTGTCAGAAACTGCTCGCCGGAAGGAAATTACAGTTTTTTTGAACAATATCGAAGAACCAGAAGTCTGCTGAGGGAAAAGCATTCAAGAGAATGTCAAAAATATGCAAAGGGAAGTTCCAGGCAGGAAAAATTATGTAATCTGATTTTTAAATGCAACATGCCGATAGTTCTTCTTTGTTTTAGTAAGGTGATTTATATGATGCAGACAAAAACGAAGACTGTATTTGATCGATTGAAATAGGGAGTGAGTGAGTTGCCGAAGCTAAGTATCATCATTCCGGTATATAATTTGGAACTGTATTTGAAAAAATGTCTGGATTCAGTAGTTGTTCAGAATTCAGAAGAGATGGAGATATTACTTCTGGATGACGGTTCGACGGACGGAAGCGGAAATATTTGTGATGAATATGCCCAAAGGTATGATAACATAAAAGTATACCATAAGGAAAATGAGGGGTTATCTGCGACGCGTAATTTGGGCATTAAAAAGGCGGGGGGCGAATATATTCTTTTTTTAGACGGAGATGATTTCCTGACTTCGGATGCCGTTTGTAATATTATAAATGAATTAAAATCAAGTCTGCGTGCAGATGTATTGATTGGCCGGTATATCAGTTATTTTTCATCAACCGGTATTGAGGAAGAGTGTAGTTATCATTTAGATAAAGTGAATGTAGAAAGGGTCGAAAAGGAAAAGCTGTTCAGAGAGCTATTGTCCGGAAAAACATATGACTGGTATGCCTGTTTGAATATTGTAAGAAAAGATTTTATTATAGAGAATGCAATATATTTTAAAGAGGGTATCTGTTTTGAGGATGCCATGTGGACTCCTGAAGTGTTATTTCAGGCAAAAAGAGCAGCTTATCTTGATACGCCGTTTTATGTTTACAGACAAAACAGAGAAGGTTCTATCACAGCTTCTGTAGATGAGAATACCTATATGGATAAATTATATGTATGTAGATATGCAGAAGAATTCTGTAGAAGATATTGTCTGTCAAAGGAAATGAGAAGACAATTTATGGGGAATTATAATAGCATCTATGCGGCACTTTTGGCCGACAGCTGGAGATTAGATAAAAACAGGCGAAAAGAGATCTGGCTGCAGTTAAGGCGCTATCGAAAAATCTTATTATATTCTGAAAAAAGATATCAGACATATTTGTACAAGTTGTGGAATATGTTTGGAATAGGCGGAATATCATACATTCTGCACTTAAGAGCAGAATGGGTAAGAAATAGAACTTGATGAAGTAGACAGCATGGTGTATGATAATCATTAGTTAGTTTTATGAAGCGTAATGGAAACCTAAGATAAGAAGAGGTGTTTTATGGCTGGAAAAAGGCGTAGAAGAGGCAGAAGAAGCCGAAAAAAAGGAAATTGGTTTTCACGTCTGAGTCTTGGAAAAAAGATTGGAGTATGTACGGCAGGCATATTGTGTGCTTCTCTTGCAGGAGTAGTTGTCGTTATCGCGGCGAAGCTTGGAAAAATTGATACCCAGGAGATCGCGGCGGAGGATATCATTATTAATGAAGAGGTAGCGGAAAATAAGGGAGATTTGGGCGAGGGATTTACGAATGTTGCATTATTTGGCGTGGATTCTAGAGAAGGGGACCTGGAGCAGGGGACAAGAACGGATTGTATCATTGTTGCCAGCTTGAATAATGAGACGAAAGAGATCAAAATGGTATCTGTGTACAGAGATACGCTGCTCGACCTGTCGGAAGGTACACTTCAAAAGTGTAATGCCGCATATAGTTTCGGAGGACCTACTCAGGCTATTAATATGTTGAATATGAATCTGGATTTAGATATTCAGAAATATGTAACAGTAGATTTTTCTGTCGTAGCTGAGGTTGTTGATTTACTGGGCGGAGTTGAGATTGATTTGAAGCCGGAAGAGGTTCAGTATCTGAATGAGTTTATCGACGAGACAGGTGCAGTTGCGGGTAAAGAGGCACACCATGTAAGTGAGTCAGGAGTACAGCTGATGGATGGGGTCCAGGCAACTACATATGCCAGAATCCGTTCCACCGTAGGCGGAGATTTTACAAGAACAGAGAGACAGCGTCTTGTGATTGAAAAGATGGTGGAAAAAGTTAAACAGAGTGATTTGGGAACAATTAACAGCATTATAGATAAGGTATTTCCCACCATATCAACGAATTTTACGACAACAGAGATTATTACGTATGCCAGCTTTTTTGCTGATTACGTGTTGGGGGAAAATACAGGGTTTCCTATAGATAAAGCAACCGATACGATTTCCGGCTTAGGCAGTATTGTCATTCCGGCGGACTTAGCGGATAATGTAAAGCAGCTGCATGAATTTTTATTTGGCGACCCCAATTATTCTCCGTCAGGAAAGGTGCAAAGTATCAGCAGTGCAATCATATCCAGAGTAGGACAGAGACAGGCTGAGTCTGATGAGGTATTGAACAGCCAGACATATGAAGAGGATCCTCAGGATGCTCCTGGTTATAATTATAATCAGAACAATTGGGATAATAATGGAAATCAGAGCGGTGGAGGTAATAATCAGAATCCGATAAATCCAGTGGAACCAGTTAACCCGGTAGATCCGACACCGGTAGATCCAGTAAAACCGGTAGAACCGGTAGAACCGAATCAACCTGGAGACGGTGATTCAGGCTCCGGAGAGAATACCGGTGACGGAGGAAATCCGGAAAATTCACCATGATATGTAATTAATAATAAAGGTGTTTTAGGGCTTTCTACAAAACATATTTGTAGAGAGCCTTAATTTTTTGCGGAAGGTTTACAAATTGTTAAGAATTTGTTACAATGACTACTGGTAGTAAATGAAAAGATACATGACAGCTTGTATGAGCTATATAAAATATGGAGGTAGCGGATATGTGCGGAATTGTAGGTTATATCGGAAATCGTCAGGCAGCGCCGATTCTTTTAGAGGGATTATCTAAATTAGAATACAGAGGATACGATTCGGCAGGAATTGCTGTTTATAATGGTGAGAGGATTGACATGGTAAAGTCAAAAGGGCGTCTTAAGGTGTTAAGTGAGCTGACTCATGACGGCGAGAAGCTTCCAGGAACAGTTGGAATAGGACATACACGCTGGGCTACCCACGGCTCTCCGTCAGACAAGAATGCACATCCTCATTTTAATAAGGAAGGCAGCATCGTAGTTGTACATAATGGAATTATTGAAAACTATCTGAAATTAAAAAAGAAGCTTCAAAAGAAAGGCTACGAATTTGTATCCGATACAGACACAGAGGTGATAGCCCATCTATTAGACTATTATTATACCGGGAATCCGCTTCAGGCGATTACAAAGATTATGCATCGTATGGAGGGATCGTACGCGCTTGGGATTATTTTTAAAGCCCATCCAGACCAGCTGTTTGCAGTCCGTAAGGATAGTCCGCTGATTGTGGGACATACGGATGGCGGAAATATTATAGCGTCAGATGTTCCGGCGGTTCTCAAGCATACGAGAGAGGTTTACTTTATTGAAAATGAAGAGATCGTACAGATGACGGAGAATACAATGGAGTTCTTTAATGTGGATGAAGAACCGATTGAGAAGGAATCTGTAAGAATCGAATGGGACGTGAATGCCGCCGAAAAAGGCGGGTACGAGCACTTTATGCTGAAAGAGATGTACGAACAGCCAAAAGCAATCACGGATACATTTTCACCAAGAGTAAAGGACGGAAGGATTGTAATTGATGAGCTGAATATGTCTGACGAGGAAATAAAAGCGGTAAAAAAGATTATGATTGTTGCCTGTGGATCCGCTTATCATACAGGTGTCACGAGTAAATATGTATTTGAGGGATTGGCCCGGATTCCTGTGGAGGTAGATCTTGCATCAGAATTCCGGTATCGAAATCCGATTCTGGAAGAGGGAACTATGGTGATAGTTATCAGTCAGTCAGGCGAGACGGCAGATACATTGGCGGCTCTTCGAGAATCGAAAAAGCAGGGTGCGAGGGTGCTTGGCATTGTAAATGTGGTGGGAAGCTCCATTGCGAGAGAAGCAGATAATGTAATGTATACGTGGGCGGGTCCGGAGATTGCGGTAGCAACAACGAAGGCTTACTCAGCACATTTGATTGCGTTGTATCTGCTTGCCATGAAGTTCGCGTATACAAAGGGATGCATAGATGACAGTGATCTGGCAGATATGTTGGAGGATTTAAAAGCACTGCCGGCTCAGGTGGAAATGCTTTTAAATAACAAAGAACGGATTCAGAAATTTGCCAATCGTTATTTGGCAGCAAAGGATATTTTCTTTATCGGACGGGGAATTGATTATGCAATTTCTCTGGAAGGCTCTTTGAAATTAAAAGAAGTGTCCTACATTCATTCGGAGGCATATGCGGCGGGAGAGTTGAAGCATGGAACTATATCGCTGGTAGAAGAAGGGACGCTGGTAGTTTCTGTCCTGACACAGAAGGATTTGTTTAAAAAGATGATCAGCAACATGGTTGAGGTACAGACAAGGGGAGCATTTGTTATGGCTGTTACAATGGAAGGAAATACGGAGGCAGAACGTGCTGCAGATTATGTGATTTATATACCAGAGACGAACAAATATTTTACAAATTCGCTGGCAATCATACCATTACAGCTGCTCGGATACTATGTGGCAGTCGGGCGCGGCTGTGATGTGGATAAGCCGAGAAATCTTGCAAAGTCTGTCACGGTAGAGTAGGTTTGTATACAGTAGGTATGTTTTCTCAGGGGGCATAGAAGTCATGAAGAGAATATGTTTTGTGGATTTCAGTATGTCTGTCACAGGCGGTGTGGAGCAAGTTACTGCTTCTTTGGCAAATGAGTTGTGTAAATATTATAAAGTGTTTATTTATGAAATTAATCCGGAAGGTGAGCCGGCCTACAGCCTGGACAGTCGGATTCATATTGTAAAGGGGCAGTCAGGAAACACAAGACTCCGGGAAATGATAATGGGTAATTTTTGTCAGTTTATTCATTTCGTGAATGCTTTTCAGATAGATATGATTTTATTGATGGGAAATTATCCGGCGCTTGTCGTATCACCCTCCAGGTTTTTTACGAAGGCGAAATATGTATTCTGCGATCATGGCGGTCTTATGAATGAGTGGGAGAAAAAGGATATTACAGCGATTCGCTTCTGGGCCGCAGTTACAGCACACAAGATTGTAGTACTGACAAAAAAGACAAGAAAAGATTATATAAAAAGGTTTCATATAAAGCCGGGAAAGGTGCAGTGCATATATAATTGGATTTCAGAAGAAGTGCTTTGCGCAAAAAGGCCCTATGATATCCAGAGTCATAAAATAATATCAGTGGGCAGGTTTGGAAGAGAAAAAGGGTATGATATGCTTGTACAGACAGCCAAAAAAGTGCTTCCCAGACATCCGCATTGGCAGTGGCATGTCTACGGGACCGGAGAGGTGTTTGATGAGATTTCAGCAGCAGTCGAGGAATGTGGTTTGAGTGGGCAGTTAATATTAAAAGGAAATGTAAAAAATGCATACCGGTTGTATCCTGAATATGCATTTTTTGTTCTTCCCTCTTACCGCGAGGGACTTCCCCTGGTTCTTCTTGAGGCGATGGCTCTAGGACTTCCTATGATCAGCTTTGACATTGAGACAGGCCCTAATGAGATTATTGAGGATGGGAAAAACGGTTATCTCATTCCCCCATATAATTTGGAAAATATGGCAGATCGGATAGAGGAATTAATGTCCAATGAAGAAAAAAGAATAAGATTTTCTGAACATCAGGGTAAGAAGGGGAAATTTGGTAAGGAAGCTATATTGAAACAGTGGATAAATCTGATTGAGGGTTTGTATGAGAAGTAAAAAAGCAGTTAGAAATACAGTTGCCAATATTATTCTGCAGGGAATTATATTTTTATCGGGGATTATCCTTCCGCGCTTCTTTTTAATGGAATACGGCTCAAGCATAAACGGTATGGTGACATCGGTAAATCAGTTTCTGGTTTATCTTGGTCTGGCGGAGGCCGGGGTAGGAACAGCCTCCATGGTTGCCTTGTATGGACCTTTGGCAGCAGGAGACCAGAAGGAGACAAATGCTATTTTATCTGCTACAAGGAGATTTTATAATCGTTCAGGTTTTATTTTTGGGACGCTGGTTGTCGGCTTTACATTTGTTTATCCATATCTGATTACCGGACAGCTGAGTGTCGGGCTTGTTCGAATGATGATTTTAATACTTGCAAGCAGTACACTGGTAGATTATCTATTTCTTGGGAAATATAAAGTGCTTTTGGCTGCAGATCAGAGAGGATATGTCATTGCATATATTCAGGCTGCAGGGACTGCTTTGAATATAGCAGTCAGTATTTTTTTGATAACCAGGCATGCGGAAGTGCTTATTGTTAAAGCAGCGGCGACTTTTGTGTATATGTTGCGGTTTTTTGTTGTAAAATTGTATGTTAAGAGGGAATATCCAGAGGTAAGCTTTTCTGAAAAGGCGAAAATGGAGGGACTTGGACAACGAGGCGCAGCGCTTCTGCATCAGATTGTAGGTGCTGTTGTAAATAATACGGATGTCGTTCTTCTTACAATTTGTCTTGGTGCAAATTCACTGATTGAGGTGAGTGTATATGGAATCTATAATATGGTATCTTATGCTGTTAATACGATGCTGACCTCCTTTTCAGATGGACTGACAGCCGGGTTTGGAGAAGTGATTTCGAAAAAGGAAGAGGACACATTAAAACGTAGCTTTTCAAACTATGAATATATATACATGCTTATTTTATTCTGCATATTTGTGTGTACGGGAGTTCTGTTAATTCCTTTTGTTATGGTATATACCTTGAATGTTTCAGATGCAGATTATATCAGACCGATATCTGCAGTACTTTTTACGATAATTATTCTTCTTCAAAATATACGTATGCCGGGACTTACAATTATCTGTGCAGCGGGACATTTTCAGGAAACCAGATATCAGGCAGTATTGGAGGCAGTTATTAATATTGTGGTTTCGCTGTTTTTAGTATGGAGATGGGGAATCAACGGGGTATTATTTGGGACAGTCTGTTCTTATGCGTATCGTTCCATAGAAATTATTTTGTATAATAGGAAATTTCTTGTGAAGGATTCAGGAGGCCTTACTTTTAGAAGAATAATCAGAAATCTGGTTGTTTCATTAATGACGATGGGATTCTGCTATATGCTGGTTCCCCAGCAGATGTATTCCTTCTTTATATGGTGTGTATATGCGGTTGTAACTGCAGGAGCAGCATTAATTTGCCTTTTACTGGTTAATTTTATATGTGAACCAGAGGAATTTAAGGTGGTGCTGCAGAGAGTAAAAAATTTGAAAGGATAAATTGGAAGAAAATATGTATGACTTTTTAATCGCAGGATCTGGATTGTTTGGTTCTATTTTTGCGTATGAAGCGAAAAAGCGGGGAAAACGCTGTCTTGTTGTAGAAAAACGAAATCATGTTGGCGGTAATATTTATACGGAGGAGATAAAGGGAATTCAGGTACATTGTTATGGAGCGCATATTTTTCACACCAGCAATAAAGAGGTGTGGGATTATATCCAGCAGTTTACGGATTTCAACAGGTATACAAACAGCCCTGTTGCATATTATAAAGGAGAGATTTATAATATGCCCTTTAACATGAATACCTTTCATAAAATGTGGGGAGTTATCACACCTGAGGAGGCAAAGGCTCGAATTGAAGAGCAAAAGAAAGAGTATGGGACGGAAGTCCCAAGAAATCTTGAGGAACAGGCGATTAGTCTTGTGGGAAGAGACATTTATGAAAAGCTTGTAAAAGGTTATACGGAGAAGCAGTGGGGACGTAAGGCCACGGAGCTTCCGCCAGAGATTATAAGACGTCTCCCGGTTCGTTTTACTTATGACAATAATTATTTTAATGACCTCTATCAGGGGATACCTATAGGCGGCTATACGCAGATTATTGAGAAAATGCTGAAGGGCATTGAAGTCAGACTTAGTACAGATTATCTGAAGTGTCGGGATGAACTAAAAAAGCTGGCGCATAAGGTTATCTATACCGGCCCGATAGATGCATATTTTGACTATCAGTATGGGGAGCTGGAGTACCGTTCCGTACGTTTTGAGACAGAACTTCTTGAGCAGGAGAATTATCAGGGAAATGCAGTTGTTAATTTTACCGAATATGAAGTTCCTTATACCCGTATAATTGAGCATAAGCATTTTGAGTTTGGTACGCAGCCAGAGACGATTATTTCTCGTGAATATCCGACAGCCTGGAAACGAGGGGACGAGCCGTACTATCCGGTGAATAATGAGAGAAATCAGGCATTGTATCAAAAATATGCAGATAAAGCCAAACAGGAGAAGAATGTTGTGTTTGGCGGCAGGCTTGGAAAATATCGTTACTATGATATGCATCATGTTGTAGCGGAAGCTTTAAAGACCGTAGAAGAGGTTTTAGAGTGTAAGGCTTAGCAGCCGGGCTGCGGCCGGCACAAAGATGATTCAAAGTTCGTTATAATAGATTACGAAAGAAATGGGGCTGTTTATGGCAAGGAAGAAACAAAAACAATTGACAGCAGCGCAGGCGGCCAAGGCCAGGAAAAAGCGCAAAAGCAGAAAGAAAAAAAGAATTGCCATACTGGTGCTGGAGGTGTTTATACTTGCACTCTTACTGGGAACCGTTTATGTAATGGCAAAGTACAATAAGTTTCAGACCGTAACGATTGATAAGGATGAAATTGAGATTAATGATGGCGTTTCGCAGGAGGGCTATATGACGGTTGCGTTGTTCGGCGGAGATTCCAGAGATGGACAGCTGGAAGAAGGTACGCATGCAGATACGATTATTATAGCGTCTGTTGATAACCAGACGAAAGAAATCCGTATGGCATCTATTTATAGGGATGCTTTTGTACAGCAGGAGGACAGATCTTATCATAAGGCTAATCAGGCGTATTTTAGAGGAGGTCCTAAGGAGGCGATTAATATGCTGAATCGGAATCTGGATCTGGATATCGAGGATTATGCGACTGTAGATTTTAAGGCTTTGGTTGATACGATTGATTTGCTTGGAGGACTGGACATTGAGATTAAGGAGGAAGAGGTTCAGTATATGAATGAATTCCTGCAGGAGACTGCCGATGTGGCCGGAACGGAGGCAAACTTTATCTCTCATTCGGGTGAGCAGCATTTAGATGGTGCTCAGGCGGTGACCTATGCGAGGATTCGTTCTACAGAAGGCGGAGATTATACGAGGACAGAAAGGCAGCGTCTGGTAATCGAAAAGCTCTTCGAAAAGGTTATTCACACGAATCTTTCCACAATCAATGAAATTATTGACACCGTATTCCCACAGGTTTCTACCAGTTTTACGCTGGCCGAGCTGATTGAACTGGCGGCTGGTATGACCAAATATGAGCTTGGTGAAAGTGCCGGTTTTCCATTCGAAAAGACAGATGGAAGTTATCAGAGCGTTGGAAGCATCGTTATTGCGCTTGGGATGGAAGAAAATGTGGAGGAGCTGCATGAATTCCTGTATCCGAACGAAGAAAAGTATTATCCTTCCAAGACGGTAAGCCAGATATCGGCGGATATCTCTTATCTGACAGGTGTTGTGCGGCCGGCTGATATGGAAGAGTATTTAAAATCCCAGGAAGCTTTAGAGGAGGAATCCGGAGACGAAGAAAATAAGAGTGATTCTGGTGTTCCTATTATATCCGGATTAGAAGAAGAGGAATAAATTCTTTGTCAAATGCCTTGAAATATGCTAATATATCTTTATACGACAATAAGGGTCAAATTTATTTTGCCCTGGTATCATAATTCTATTTATAAGAGAAAGAGGATAAGAACATGAAGATAATTAAGAAAATCAGTGCTGTATTTTTGGCGTTGGCTTTGACTGTGTCATGCTTTTCCGTAGTTGTTTATGCAGCAGACGGCAGTATTACGTTTACAGACCCTGAGACGGAAGTCGGAGAGATGGTTGAGGTAAAATGTGTGGTGCGTTCTTCTGCAGGCAGTCTTGGAGATGTAGAGCTTGAGTTAAGCTATGACAGCGCTTCTCTTAGATTTGATTCCGGCAGCGACGGTGTCTCTCAAAACGGAGATGGTTCTATTACCTGTACAGATTCCGGCGGTTCTTCGGAGGCTTCCTTCACAATGACGTTTCAGGCATTGGCCGAAGGCAGTGCTAAGGTGACGATTTCCAATATGTCTGTATCTTCAAGTTCCGGCGGCTCTCTGTCTTTGGATGAGGGAGATTCTACAGTGTCAATCGGACCAGGGGACCCGTCAAAGATTGTCCAGCCGACTGCTCCAAGTGCAGATGATGTACAGGTGGAGGTAAACGGAGAGACATTTTCTCTTACCGATAATTTTGCGGATACAGATATTCCTTCCGGTTATACGAGAATTACCATGAGTCTGGATGGCAGGGACCGCCAGATGGTTATGAATGAGTCAGGCAGTATTTATCTGGGTTATCTTTTAGACGCTGCAGGTGCGGGAGACTTCTATATGTATAATTCCGAGGATGCTACGTTTATGCCGTATGAAGAGATCGTTATTTCAGATACGACATCTATTATTGTGTTAAGTGATACTTCGAGGGTAAAGCTTCCGAAATCCTACAAAGAAGGCGAGCTTACCTTGAATGATAAGAAGTTTCCGGTATGGCATGATGCAGATCATGAGGGATATTATATTTTGTATGCCATGAATAACAGTGGAAAAACAGGCTATTATCAGTATGATTCGGTAGAAAATACGTATCAGAGATTTGAGGCGTCTTCGGAGAAAACAGCAGAAAATAAAGAAGGCGGTTTGATTGGAAAGCTCAGAAGCTTTTTTGATAAGCATCTTCAGATGATTGTATTGGCAGGCGGTCTGGGCGGTCTGCTTGCATTGATACTTATTATTGTTCTTGCAGTAAAGCTGCGTAACCGTAATCTGGAGCTTGATGATTTGTATGATGAATATGGAATTGACGAGGAAGAAGACGGGCCGGATCTGAATAAACCGGCAGTGAAGGAACGCACACCGAGATTTGGAACCGGAAGGAAGGCAAAATCAGATTTTGAGGATGATGACTTTGAGGATGATGATTTTGAGGACGATGATTTCGATATGTCTGACCTTGAGGATGATGATTTTGACGAGGACGATTTTGAGGATGATGATTTTGATTTAGGCAGAGGGAAATCTCAACGTACTTCTTCCAGAAGCTCAGGCAGAAATACTGCTAAGAAAAATTCCGGAAAAAGACCTGACGAAGACATTTTTTCCGATAAAAAGCTGAAAAGATACGATACAAAAAGCTATCGTGACAGCGTTCCGGCAGGTGCAGTGGAAGATCCGGATGATTTGTCAGAGCTTATCAATGATTTATCGGAAAAGCGGCATGGTCATGAAGAAAAGGATGATGCGTTCAAGATAGACTTTATTGATCTGGATTAAAGGTATGTGATGAAAAAGATTGTTGACTGGGTTACGATTAAGTTCCTGATAGTGGGAATTATTAATACTGCGGTGGGTACTGCTGTGATGTTCACTGCATATAATGGGCTTCATCTGAGCTACTGGATATCATCAGCATTGAATTATATAATCGGCAGTATTGTAAGCTATGTGCTGAACAAGCATTTTACCTTTCAGAATAAGGAAAAGTCGATAAAAGTTGTCCTGAAGTTCGTATTGAATATTCTGCTGTGTTATCTGCTGGCATATGGTATTGCCAGGCCCTTGACAATGAAGCTTCTGACAGATATGTCGGTTGGGATGCAGGAGAATGCGGCGATGCTTGTGGGAATGGTACTGTTTGTGGGATTTAATTATATTGGTCAAAGATATTTTGCTTTTAGAGTTAAGGAGTAAAGGCAGAGGTCCGGGAAATTATGAGAATGATTTTTCGGGCCTTGTTTGTGAATAAGGAGAGTGAATGAGATGTCTTTTTTGAAATACGGGATTACAGATCTTCATCTGCATTTAGATGGTTCTCTTTCCCCGGAGACAGTTTTGGATCTGGCAAAGCTCCAGTCGATAGAGCTCCCGGCGGATACGAGGGAGGGATTGTATTCTTATCTTACCGCTCCGGCCGGCTGTGAGGATTTGAATGATTATTTGAAATGCTTTGAGCTTCCCCTCCAGATACTTCAGACAGGAGAAGCGCTGTCCATATCTGCGTACCGTCTGACAGAGGAGCTGGCAGACAGGGGAATTCGTTATGCTGAGATTCGTTATGCACCGCAGCTTCACACAAGAACCGGATTAAGACAGGCAGATTCCGTTCTATCTGTGCTGGAAGGCGTTAAAAAGGCGGTAAAAATGGCGGATAAAAAAGGGAAAAATATTCGGGTGCAGATCATTCTGTGCTGTATGCGTGGAATAGGAAATACAGAGGCGAATCTGGAGACTGTTTACATAGCAGAGAAATATCTGGGCAGGGGTGTAGCGGCGCTTGACCTTGCAGGTGCCGAAGGGGTGTTTCCCACCTCAGATTATGAAGAAATATTCCGGCTTGCAGGAGAGCTTAAGATTCCTTTTACGATTCATGCCGGAGAGGCGGCCGGGCCGGAAAGTATATGGAAGGCACTAGAATTTGGTGCATCGAGGATTGGACATGGAGTCCGTGCCTCAGAGGACAGAGAGCTTGTGGAGGAGCTTCGGAGAAGGAGAATACCACTGGAGATGTGTCCGGTCAGTAATCAGCAGACCAAGACAGTGAAGGATTTCTCTAAATATCCGTTGAAAAGCTATCTTGAACGGGGACTTATGGTTACGGTAAATAGTGATAATATGACAGTATCTGATACTTGGGCGGGTGCCGGGTATGAATTTTTAAGAAGGCAGTGCGGATTAACCAGGGAGGAAGCTGAAAGACTTTCCTTAAATGGGGTGGAAGCGGCATTTCTCTCGGAGAACGAAAAAGCAGCATTACGAAAAAGCATTCTTGCGGAGATTCGGTGAAAATGCCAGATTACAAAGGAAAGGAGAGGAATTATGGGAGTTACGGAACTTTTTTTAATTGCAGTAGGACTTTCCATGGATGCATTTGCAGTATCTATTTGTAAGGGGCTTGCAATGAAGCAGTGTACATTTAAGAAAGCAGGAATTGTCGGTTTATATTTCGGAGTGTTTCAGGCGCTGATGCCGGCGGCAGGTTATTTTCTGGGAGTTCAGTTTAAGGAGGCTATCACATCGGTTGATCATTGGATTGCCTTTATTCTTCTTGGAATTATTGGACTGAATATGGTACGGGAGGCGGCAAAGCCGGGGGAGGACTGCAAAGAGGCAGATGAGTCGGTAGACTTTCGGACGATGCTTGGTCTTGCAGTTGCCACAAGCATTGATGCTCTGGCCGTAGGTGTGACCTTTGCTTTTCTTCATGTAGATATTATGCCCGCAGTCTGCTTTATCGGTGTAATTACATTTACAATTTCGATCGCAGGTGTTAAAATAGGCAATATATTCGGAACAAAATACCAGGCTAAAGCTGAGCTGGCCGGCGGTGCTATTTTGATTTTGATAGGAGTCAAAATACTTTTGGAGCATTTAGGTGTTTTAGGATAATATTCGGTTGGGAACTATTAAAAAAGGAGAACGGTCAATGAGATGGAATCAATTTCGCCTGAAAACAACAACGGAGGCGGAGGATATTATTATCAGCGTACTTGCAGATCTGGGCATAGAGGGTGTACAGATTGAGGACAAGATGCCTCTTACGGCAAGAGATAAGGAGCAGATGTTTGTGGACATTCTGCCGGAGTTTCCAGAGGATGATGGGACTGCATATCTGACTTTTTATCTGGAGGAGGAAGAAGACACGGAAGAAGTGCTTCTTGCCATCAAAAAAGAATTGGAAGAAATGCGTTCGTATTTAGATGTGGGAGATTGTACGATTGAAGAATCGCAGACAGAGGATGTGGACTGGGTCAATAACTGGAAGCGGTATTTCCATCAGTTTTATATTGACGATATTCTTGTCATTCCCTCTTGGGAGAAAGTAAAGGAAGAGGACAGCAGCAGGATAATTATTCATATCGATCCGGGAACAGCTTTTGGTACAGGCATGCATGAAACGACTCAGCTTTGCATACGCGCGCTGAAAAAATATGTGGTGCCGGGAGCGAGAATTTTGGATGTGGGCTGTGGAAGCGGAATACTTGGAATGCTGGCACTTAAATTTGGCGCCGGATATTCGGTGGGAACGGATCTGGACCCGTGTGCAGTTGAAGCTTCTCATAAAAATATGGAAGAGAATGGGATTTCCAAAGATAAATATGAGATTATGATTGGAAATATTATTGATGATAAAGCGGTGCAGGATAAGGCAGGATATGAAAAGTACGATATTGTGGCTGCTAATATTCTGGCGGAAGTATTAGTTCCTCTGACACCTGTCATTGTCCGGCAGATGAAGCCGGGAGCAGTGTATATAACAAGCGGAATTATTGATGATAAGGAAAGGACAGTGGTGGAGGCTGTAAAAGCGGCAGGACTTACTGTGCTTGAGGTAAATCATCAGGGAGAATGGGTGTCTGTGATTGCAAGAAAGAATCTTTAGTGAACAGCAGCAAAATTAAAAAGTAAAAATAAGAAATAGGAGACGTGGAATGCAGCATTTTTTTGTGATGCCTGATCAGGTAGGGGACGATATTATCTATATTGAAGGCTCTGATGTGAACCATATGAGAAATGTCCTGCGTATGCGGCCCGGTGAGGAGTTAAGTGTCAGTGACGGAAATAATGGTCAGTATGTATGCCGTGTGGAGGATTATGAAGAAGAACGAGCTGTTCTTAAGATTATGGAAAAGCGGCAGGCAGATACGGAGCTTCCTTCCCGCATCTACCTGTTTCAGGGGCTTCCCAAGCAGGAGAAGATGGAATTCATAATACAGAAATGTGTGGAGCTTGGGGTATATGCGGTTGTTCCGACAGTGATGAAGCGCTGTGTTGTAAGGCTGGACGAGAAAAAGGCTGACAAGAAGGTTGAGCGCTGGAATAAGATTTCTGAAAGCGCATCAAAGCAGGCGGGAAGGAGCCGGATTCCAGAGGTGTTGCCGGTTATGTCCTTTGAGGAGGCGCTGGATATGGCGTCAGAGCTTGATATCTGTCTGCTTCCTTATGAGCTGGCTTCAGGTATGAAGGAAACAAAAGAGGTGATAGAAGCTGTGAAGCCGGGGCAGTCGATAGGTATTTTTATAGGTCCGGAGGGAGGCTTTGCAAAGGAGGAGGCGGAGCTTGCCATTTCCAGAGGAGCTAAAGAAATTACTTTGGGGAAACGAATTCTTAGAACAGAGACAGCCGGGCTTGCAATTGTTTCTGTGCTGATGTTCCACTTAGAGGGGTAAAAACATACTCTGATAATAAGAAAAAGAAATAGGAAGTGAATGAATGAAGGAAGTGTATTTAGACAATTCTGCTACGACGAGGGCCTATGATGAGGTAGGCGGGCTTGTCCGGAAGGTCATGTGTGAGGATTACGGTAATCCTTCTTCCATGCATGCCAAAGGTGTAGAGGCAGAAAAATATATGAAGGAAGCAAAAGAAACACTTGCCAGGCTGTGGAAGGTGCAGGAGAAAGAGGTGTTTTTTACCTCCGGAGGCACGGAGAGCGATAATTTGGCGCTGATTGGCGCGGCCCGGGCAAATCAGCGCGCGGGAAAGCATCTGATTACGTCGGCAATCGAGCATCCGGCAATCATCAATACGATGCGTTATCTGGAGGAGGAGGGGTTTCGGATTACCTTTCTGCCGGTAGACCGATATGGCCGTATCAGGCTGGAGGCACTCAAGGAGGCGCTTTGTGAGGACACGATTCTTGTATCGGTTATGTATGTCAATAATGAGGTAGGCTCTGTACAGCCGATACAGGAGGCAGCCGGCATCGTGAAGGCATATAATAAGAAGATTCTCTTTCATGTAGATGCGGTACAAGGTTTTGGAAAATACAGGATTTATCCCAAAAAGCTGAAGGTAGACATGTGCTCTATAAGCGGTCATAAGATTCACGGGCCTAAGGGAATCGGAGCCTTATATATTGATGAGCATGTGAAAATCAAGCCGATTGTGTTTGGTGGAGAACAGCAGAAGAATATCCGCTCTGGTACGGAAAATGTGCCTGGTATTGCCGGACTTTCCCTTGCGGCAAAGATGATTTATGATAATCTAGATGAAAAGGTAGAACGGATGCGGGGGCTTAAACAGCATTTTATTGAGGGCGTGGCGAAGATTGAGAATACGACGATTCACGGCTTGTATGACGAAACCTCTGCTCCGCATATTATCAGTGTGGGATTTGCAGGAATCCGCAGCGAAGTACTTCTTCATGCACTGGAGGAGAAAGGGATATATGTATCTTCCGGCTCTGCCTGTTCTTCAAATCACCCGCAGGTGAGCGGCGTGTTAAAAGGAATCGGAGCGAGCCAGGAATTTCTGGATGCTACACTTCGGTTTAGTATGTCAGAATTTACAACGCTGGAAGAGATTGACTATACACTTGAGACCTTATATAATATAGTACCGGCGCTTCGAAAATATACAAGGCATTAACGCATAAACGATATGGGTGAAAAGTCTGCCGGATATTTGTCTGCGGACAATATGAGTGAAATATATTGATATTAGTGTATAGATAATATGAAGCAATATACCGGCATTTGTATACCGGAGATATGAAAGAGGGTATATCTGCATTTATATTCGTGCTGTGTAGATGAGGGTATGCCTGCACTCGTATTCGTGCTGTGTAGATGAAAATGTGCCTGCACTCGTATATGTGCTGTATAGATGAAAATGTGCCTGCACTCGTATTTGGACTATATAGATGAAGATATGTCAGGTATTAACATAAGGAGAAATATCAGATGAGATTTCATACATTTTTATTAAAATACGGAGAGATTGGAATTAAGGGAAAAAACAGGTATTTGTTTGAAGATGCATTGGTCCGTCAGGTGGGAAATGCGTTAAGGAATGTCGAAGGCAGCTTTCGGGTGTACAAATCTCAGGCGAGAATTTATGTAGACTGTGAAGGCGGTTATGATTATGACGATGTAGTAGAGAAGCTTACCAGGGTGTTCGGTCTGGTGGGTATCTGCCCGGTAGTCCGTATGGAGGATAAAGGCTTTGAAGAGCTGAAAAAGGATGTAGTGGCATATATGGATGAGATGTATCCGGATAAGCATCTGACCTTTAAGGTGGAGTCCAGGCGTGCAAGAAAGTCCTATCCAAAAAACTCCATGGAGATGAATTGTGATTTGGGAGAAGCAATTCTGGAGGCATTTCCGGAAATTCGTGTAGATGTTCATCATCCGGATGTAATGCTGCATGTAGAGATTCGAAATGCAGTTTATGTGTATTCTCAGATTATCCCGGGAGCCGGCGGCATGCCGGTAGGAACTAACGGAAAGGCAATGCTTCTTTTGTCCGGGGGGATCGACAGCCCTGCCGCAGGATATATGATTGCAAAGCGGGGAGTGGGACTGGAGGCTGTGTATTTTCATGCGCCGCCGTATACTAGTGAGCGGGCAAAGCAGAAGGTGATTGATCTGGCAAAGATTGTTGCCAGATATTCAGGGCCTGTAAAGCTTCATGTGGTGAATTTTACAGATATTCAGCTCTATATTTATGATCAATGTCCTCACGACGAGCTTACGATTATTATGCGGCGTTATATGATGAGGATCGCAGAATATTTTGCAAAAAAGGATGGCTGTCTCGGATTAATTACCGGAGAAAGTATTGGACAGGTGGCTAGCCAGACAATGCAGAGCCTTGCTGCTACCAATGATGTGTGTACGCTTCCGGTTTATCGTCCGGTTATCGGCTTTGACAAGCAGGATATTGTGAATATTGCGGAGAAAATAGGCACCTATGAGACCTCTATCCAGCCTTTCGAGGACTGCTGTACAATTTTTGTAGCGAAGCATCCGGTGACGAAGCCGAATATTGAAATCATCAGACGTTCTGAGGGGCGTCTGAGCGAAAAGATCGATGCACTGGTGAAAGAAGCATTAGATACAGCGGAAGTGTTGGAAATCCGATAGTTGAAAAAGTCCGACAGGATAGAAGCATAGAAAACGAAAAAGAATCCGGCAGGATAAAAATTTGGAAAACGAAAACAGGACCTGCGGTCTGCAGGTCCTGTTCTGTGTAGTAACATCGTGTAAAAACGAAGGCAGAAATCAGCCGACAAGATAATCTTTAAGGGCTGTCAGGATGCCATCCATATCAGCTTCGCCTGCGTGAATATTAAGTTCAATCGGTTTGGATAAATCTAAACTAAAGATACCCATGATAGATTTTGCGTCAATAACATATCTTCCGGATACCAGGTCGAAATCAAAATCAAATTTTGTAATGGCATTTACAAAAGATTTTACCTTATCAATCGAATTTAATGAAATCTGTACCGTTTTCATTGAAATATAACCTCCTTTTTAATTCATGCTCTATCACTATCTTAAGAGGATAGCTGGTAAAAGTCAAGGAACAATTTACCAAAGAATGAGGGAAATTATAATTTTTTTGAGGGGCGCAGTTTAAAGCAGATGCATATTGGTAAGCTGTTATGTGATAATGGAGTGGGCGGCGGTAAATTGTGATTGAGACAGGAGAATGTGAGCGGTAAAGTTTTGCAAATTACAGTGGAGGAAAAGCTGTATTTTTGAGAATATATTATTTCTATGGCAGGAGAAGGAGGGGGAATGAATGAAAAAAGCGGCGCTTCATAATTTGGGCTGTAAGGTAAATGCCTATGAGACGGAGGCTATGCAGGAGATGCTTTGCAAGGCAGGGTACGAGATTGTTCCGTTTGGAGAGAGGGCGGATGTTTATATCATTAATACTTGTACAGTAACGAACATGGCGGATAGAAAATCAAGACAGATGCTCCATAAGGCCAGGAGGCTGAATCCGGATGCGGTTGTAGTAGCGGCGGGGTGTTATGCGCAGACGGAAGCAGGTGAAACAGATCCGGCGGTGGATATTATTGTAGGAAATAATAAGAAACAGGAGATTGTTTCTATTTTGGAGGCATTTGAGAAGGAAAGAATGCCGGAAGGTTTAGAAGGAATTGAGAAGACGGAAAGAACGGGGGAGACGGAAGAAACGAGGGGACTGGTGCGGACAGGACATACGGCAAGGAGAGAGGTTATTGATATTAACCGCACAAAGGAGTATGAGGAGCTGAGCCTAAGTCATCCGGCGGAGCATACGAGAGCTTATATCAAGGTGCAGGACGGCTGCAATCAGTTCTGTTCCTATTGCATTATCCCTTATGCCAGAGGACGTGTCAGAAGCCGTGAAAGCGGACAGGTTCTAGAGGAAGTCAGAAGGCTGGCAGCAGGAGGATATAAGGAGATCGTGCTTACTGGGATTCATTTAAGTTCCTATGGCATAGACACAAGGGAGAATCTGCTGTCTTTAATTCAATCGGTTCATGCGGTGGAGGGAATCCGGAGAATCCGTCTGGGTTCTTTGGAGCCTAGGATTGTCACAGAGGAATTTGCAGAAGAGCTTGGGAAGCTTGAAAAGGTGTGTCCGCATTTTCATCTTTCTCTGCAGAGCGGCTGTAATGAGACATTGCAGAGAATGAACCGCAGATATACTGCAGAGGAATACCGGGAAAAATGCGCGGTTCTTCGGGAGCATTTTTATCAGCCGGCGCTTACGACAGATGTGATTGTAGGATTTCCGGGGGAGACAGAGGAAGAATTTAGAAGGTCTGAAGCATTTATAGATGAGATGAATTTCTATGAAACGCATATATTTAAGTATTCCAGGCGAAGAGGAACAAAGGCCGCATCTATGGAGCATCAAGTGCCTGAGGAGATAAAGACAAAAAGAAGCAGTGAGCTTCTTGCTCTTGGGAATAAGAAACGTAATATATATGAGGCAGCGTTTATCGGGACTGTACAGGAGATACTTGTGGAAGAGGTGCAGGAGCGTGCAGATGGTATTTATCAGATCGGCTATACGAGGGAATATGTAAAAATTGGACGAAAAAGTTCTGAAAATTGTGTCAATCAGCTCATAAATGTAGAAATTGCAGATGCTTCACAAATCATCCATTGAATTTTGAGCAGCAATAAGGTAGAATGATAAAAGAAGTAATTTTGGAGGACGTGAGTATATGAAGGAGTTAAGCAACACCCAGTTTTTTCAGGTAGAAAGCGCTCCGCAGATTCAGGCAAAAGATATTCTTGAGATTGTGTACAAGGCGCTGAGTGAAAAAGGATATAATCCGGTGAATCAGGTGGTGGGTTATATTATGTCGGGGGATCCGACCTATATTACGAGCTATAACAGTGCGCGGAGTCTGATTATGAAGATGGAGCGTGACGAGCTGGTAGAAGAGATGCTTAAGACGTATATTGAGCATAACGGCTGGGTATAATATATGAGAATAATTGGTTTGGACTATGGTTCTAAAACTGTAGGAGTTGCAGTGAGCGATGCTCTGGGTATTACGGCTCAGGGGGTTGAGACAATATGCCGTAAGGAGGAGAACAAGCTTCGCAGAACTTGCGCACGTATTGAAGAGCTTGTGCAGGAGTATGAGGCAGAACGGATTGTTCTTGGATTTCCAAAGCATATGAATAATGAAATTGGAGAACGGGCAAAAAGAGCGATGGAGTTCGGAGAGATGCTGAAAAGACGGACAGGTCTTGGAGTTGTCATGTGGGATGAACGTCTGACGACAGTCTCGGCCGAGCGGGTTTTAGTTGAAAATAAGGTGAGAAGAGAGGACCGCAAGAAATATATTGATAAGATTGCGGCAGTTTTTATATTACAATCTTATCTGGATTCTCTCAGTGAAAAATAAGGTGTCAGAATGGAGAAAATTACTTTTGTGTCTGAGGAAATGCAGGAGGAAGATTTTTATGTCCTGGAGCAGACAAGATTAAATGGGGTGTCTTATATTCTTGTAACGGATTCGGAAGAAGACGATGCAGAATGTTTGATTTTAAAAGACATATCTTCAGAGGAAGCATCCGACAGTATCTATGAGATTGTGGAAGATGACGAGGAACTAACTGCGGTATCAAAAGTATTTGAAGAGCTATTGGAAGATGTAGAGATTGAAAGGTAAGCAATATGTCAGTCAGTCAGGAAAAATTTAAGGAGATGTTGAAGAAAAAGGGGCTTAAGGTAACGAATCAGAGGCTGCTTGTATTAGAAGTACTGTCAGGAAACCGCGACAGACATATGACTGCGGAAGATATCTATGAGCTCGTAAAGGAGGATTATCCGGATATTGGACTGGCAACAATTTACCGGACCGTGCAGCTGTTATTAGAAATGCAATTGGTGGATCGTATTAATTTGGATGATGGGTGTGTGCGTTATGAGATTGGACAAAATTTGTATGAGGATGCACATGGAAAGCACCATCACCATCATTTAGTATGTAAAGAATGTGGGAAGGTTCTGCCTTTTAAGGACGACCTGTTGGAGGAGCTTGAGCGTCATATCGAGGAAGAGACAGGATTTCACGTGCTGGATCACGAATTAAAGTTCTATGGACAGTGCAGAGAATGCCGGGAAAAGCAAAATAGTACGGAAAAGCACGTGGAGGTGTAGACTTGAAAAAAGAGAATATTGGAAACATGAGAATCATTCCGCTCGGGGGACTGGAGAAGATCGGAATGAATATTACTGCCTTCGAATATGAAGACAGTATTATTGTTGTGGACTGCGGTCTGGCATTTCCGGAGGATGATATGCTGGGAATCGATTTGGTGATTCCGGATGTCAGTTATCTGAAGGAGAATATCCAGAAGGTGAAGGGTTTTGTCATTACGCATGGACATGAGGATCATATTGGAGCACTTTGTTATGTCCTGCGCGAGATGAATCTTCCGATTTATGCAACGAAGCTTACGATGGGTATCATTGAAAGAAAGCTTACGGAGCATAATCTTCTGCGCAGTACAAGAAGAAAGGTAGTAAAGCATGGACAGTCTATCAATCTTGGACAGTTCAGGATTGAATTTATTAAGACGAATCACAGTATTCAGGATGCGGCAGCGCTTGCTATCTATTCACCGGCTGGGATAGTGGTCCATACCGGGGATTTTAAGGTGGATTATACACCGGTATTTGGCGACGCCATTGATCTGCAGCGCTTTGCTGAAATTGGAAAGAAAGGTGTGCTGGCTCTTATGTCAGACAGCACAAACGCAGAACGGCCGGGTTTTACTCAGTCGGAGCGTACGGTGGGGATTACTTTTGATCATATATTTTCGGAATATCAAAGTACGCGTATTATTATTGCAACCTTTGCATCTAATGTGGACCGTGTGCAGCAGATTATCAATTCTGCCTGCAAATATGGACGTAAGGTTGTGGTAGAAGGACGCAGCATGGTAAATATTATTCAGGTTGCGCAGGAACTGGGATATCTGAATGTACCGGAAAATACGCTGGTGGAGATAGACCAGCTTAAGAATTATCCGCCGGAGAAGACCGTGCTTATTACGACAGGAAGCCAGGGAGAGTCGATGGCCGCTCTTTCCCGCATGGCGGCGGATGTGCATAAAAAGGTGACAATTATGCCGGGAGATACAGTTATCTTCAGCTCCAATCCAATTCCGGGAAATGAGAAGTCTGTATCCAAGGTCATCAATGAATTGTCAGAAAAAGGCGCAAACGTTATTTTTTCAGACGCACATGTTTCGGGACATGCGTGTCAGGAGGAATTGAAGCTGATTTACTCACTTGTAAAGCCTAAGTACGCAGTGCCGATTCATGGAGAATATCGTCACAGAAAGGCAAATGCGGGACTGGCGAAAAATCTCGGTATTCCAAAAGAAAATGTATTTCTCCTGCAGTCTGGAGATGTACTGGAGGTAAATGATAAAGAGGCTAAGGTAGTAGATAAAGTGCATACCGGAGAAATACTGGTAGACGGTCTTGGTGTAGGTGATGTAGGAAATATTGTACTCCGGGACCGCCAGCATCTTGCAGAGGACGGTATTATGATTGTTGTACTGACACTGGAAAAAGGCAGCAACCAGCTTCTCGCAGGGCCAGATATAGTATCCAGAGGTTTCGTCTATGTCAGGGAGTCCGAAGGACTTATGGAGGAAGCCAGACAGGTACTTACGGAAGCGGTGGAGGATTGTCTTACACATCAGCGGAATGCTGACTGGAGTAAGATTAAGCTTGTAATCCGGGATAAAATGAATGAATTTATCTGGCGCAGGACAAAGCGTAAGCCGATGATACTGCCGATAATCATGGATGTTTAGCAAATTGGGGACGGGGTAAAATTAAAAATACCCCGTCCCCAACTGCAGAAAGGGGTGTCCCAAATTGGAAATGTATGAAAGAATCGCGACATATATCTGTTCACTTGAAACTCCGGAAAGTGAGATCATAGAAACAATTGAGCAGGAGGCATTGTCGGCGCGTATTCCGATTATCCGGAAAGAAACCCAAAGCTTCCTGAAGACGCTTCTTCTTATTAAAAAGCCTCTGCATGTGCTGGAGGTTGGAACTGCAGTTGGGTTCTCGGCACTCTTAATGAGTGAGTATATGCCGGAAAATGGACACATTACAACAATAGAAAATTATGAGAAGAGAATTCCTGTTGCCAGAGAAAATTTTAAAAGGGCTGGGAGGGAAGAAAGGATTGTTCTTATAGAAGGTGATGCACTTCAGGTGATGCAGTCGCTTTCCGGAAACTATGATTTTATCTTTATGGATGCGGCAAAGGGACAATATCTGAATTATCTGCCGGAGGCAGTCCGCCTCCTTGCCCCGGGAGGGATTCTTGTGTCGGACAATATACTGCAGGACGGAGATGTAATTGAGTCCCGGTTTGCGGTAGAGCGGCGGAATCGTACCATCCACAGCCGGATGCGGGAGTATTTGTATGAGCTTAAGCATAGAGAGGATCTGCAGACCTCAATTCTTCCGCTGGGCGACGGAGTAGCGGTAAGTATCAAACATACTTTTCATAAAGAGCATGTGTTTAAAAACAAATGTTAGGAGAATATGCAGATGAATTACAAAAAACCGGAGCTGCTGATTCCTGCCAGCAGTCTTGAAGTATTAAAAACCGCAGTTATTTTTGGTGCCGATGCAGTGTATATCGGAGGAGAAGCCTTTGGTCTGCGTGCCAAAGCAAAGAATTTTTCTATGGAGGATATGCAGGAAGGAATTGCATTTGCGCATGCGCACCACGTGCGGGTGTATGTGACGGTGAATATTCTGGCACATAACAGCGATCTGCCGGAAATAGAGAGATATTTGAAGGAACTGAAGTCTTTGGCTCCCGATGCTCTGATCATTGCAGACCCGGCAGTCTTTGAGCTGGCAAAGGAAATCTGTCCGGAGATAGAGAGGCATATCAGTACTCAGGCAAATAACACTAACTATGGGACCTATCGGTTCTGGTGGAAGCAGGGGGCGAAGAGGGTAGTGTCTGCGCGAGAGCTGTCTCTGACAGAAATCAGGGAAATCAGAGAAAAGATACCAGAGGAGATGGAAATCGAGAGCTTTATTCACGGAGCTATGTGTATCTCTTATTCCGGAAGATGTCTTTTGAGCAATTATTTTACAGGACGTGACGCTAATCAGGGAGCCTGTACTCATCCGTGCCGCTGGAAATATGCAGTAGTGGAGGAGACAAGACCGGGTGAATACATGCCGGTTTATGAAAATGAGAGAGGCACTTATATTTTTAATTCCAAAGACTTATGTATGATTGAGCATATTCCGGAGATGGTAGAAGCCGGAATTAACAGCTTTAAAATAGAAGGACGTATGAAGACTGCCCTTTATGTGGCAGCGGCTGCCAGAACCTACCGAAAAGCAATTGATGATTATTTTACGGATCCAAAACTCTATAAGGCACATATGTCCTGGTATTTGGATCAGATTTCAAACTGTACCTACCGGCAGTTTACTACGGGCTTTTATTTCGGGAAGCCGGGAGATGAGAGCCAGATATATGACAGTAATACTTATATGAAGGAATATACCTATCTTGGAATCATTGATGAAGAAAAAGATGGGTTGTACCGGGTTTCCCAAAGAAATAAATTTTCGGTTGGGGAAATGATCGAAATTATGAAACCGGATGGACGGAATGTGGAGGCTGTGGTCCGCAGTATTATAGACGAGGAAGGACAGGAACAGGAGAGTGCTCCACATCCAAAACAAATACTATATGTAGATTTAGGAGAAAATAAGGCAGAGAGATACGACATATTAAGGAGGGCCGAGCCCATGTAGCAGGCTCTCCTGTTTTAAAAGTATGTCTGTTTCATGAATCTGCTGTCAAATATGCAGGCAGGTTTGTTTTATCTGCTGCGTGCCGTAATAAAGATAGGCAAAGCGCAAATAAGCGGCTGGAAAACTGCGCAAGTATTAAAAGTACTCGCGCAGTTTTTCAATTGCACTTTTTTCGATTCTGGAAACGTAAGAACGAGAGATGCCAAGAAGCTTTGCAATCTCCCGCTGTGTATATTCTTCTTCATTATAAAGTCCGTACCTCATTTTGAGAACCATACGTTCTCTGGGGGAAAGCTCTGATTCTACCTTGTTATACAGTGTTCGGACATCGTCTTTTAATTCCACCTTGCGGTGGGCATCGTCTTCCTCTGTCTCGATAATGTCGAAAAGCTGGATTTCATTGCCTTCTCGATCTGTTCCGATTGGTTCATATAAAGAAATTTCTCTGGATGATTTTTTTTTGCCGCGCATATGCATAAGAATTTCATTTTCAATACATCTTGCAGCGTAGGTTCCGAGACGTACACATTTGTCGGGGTCAAATGTGACAACGGCTTTAATTAAACCAATCGTTCCAATAGACAGAAGATCCTCCGTATCATCCTCGAAGGACTGGTATTTTTTAACAATATGTGCAACGAGGCGCAGGTTTCGTTCGATGAGAATATGCTTTGCTTCAAGATCACCCTCTGTATATTTTTGCATGTAATGTCGTTCTTCTGCGGCTGTGAGGGGTTGGGGAAATGATTTCAAGACAAGGCACCTCTTAGCGTATTTGATATAATCTATGACGAAGAAAAGGTTTTTGTGCTTTTCCAACAGAAAATTATTGCAGGGACAAAGGAAAGGTGATATACTGGCCCTACATTCAGACAGGAGCATTATATTCTTAATCTATCGGACTGTCTGCTTAAATATCTGGTTTTCACGGCGGTTCCAGCCGAAAGAAATCCTTGTTAATTAAAAAATGAAAAGAGGTATATGAATGGCATTTAGTACAGTGACATCTGCCGTAATTCAGGGGCTTCATGTAGAGATGCTTCAGGTGGAGGCGGATGTAAGCAGCGGTCTTCCTATGTTTCATATGGTAGGCTATCTTTCCTCGGAGGTGAAGGAGGCTTCTGAGCGGGTACGTACAGCAATCCGAAATTCGGATTTTATTCTTCCTCCTAAAAAAATTGTGATTAATCTGTCGCCTGCAACGGTAAAGAAGCATGGTCCATCCTTTGATCTTCCCATTGCGCTGGCGGTGTTGTCTTCTATTGGAAGTATCCCGGCGGATGCGCTTAAGCATACAGTAGCTGTGGGAGAGCTGAGCCTGAACGGTCAGATACAGGAAACGGCAGGGGTCCTGCCGATTGTGTCTGAAGCCCAAAAAGCAGGATGTAAAACCTGCATTCTGCCAAGACAAAACATAAGAGAAGGCTCTTTGATAGATGGAATTCAGATTATTGGGGCCGGAAGTCTTAAGGAGATCTGCGAGCACCTGACAGGAGAAAGAAAAATTAAGCCATATTCCGGAAGTGTGCGGGAGATAGAAAAGGATTTATCTGGGGCAGTACAGCTTGATTACAGTGATGTTCAGGGGCAGGAGGCGTTAAAAAGGGCATCAGAGGTAGCAGTTGCAGGAGGGCATAATCTGCTTTTAATCGGACCGCCGGGAAGTGGAAAATCCATGATAGCCGGACGGATTCCTACGATTCTTCCACCGCCCTCTATGGAAGAAAGTATGGAGATTACAAAGATTTACAGTGTCTTGGGATTAGTAGATAAAAGATATCCGCTGATTACCGGAAGACCGTTTAGGAGTGTTCATCATACAGCTACAAAAGCAGCTCTGATTGGCGGAGGTATCGTGCCGTGTCCGGGAGAAATCAGTCTGGCTCATGGAGGAGTATTATTCCTTGATGAGCTGGCAGAGTTTCCCAAACAGGTTCTGGAGGTACTGAGGCAGCCGTTGGAAGAGCATCAGATTCGAATTACAAGAAGCAGGGGAAATTATGTGTTTCCGGCCGGTTTTATGCTGGTGGCTGCCATGAATCCCTGTCCATGCGGCAATTACCCGGATGTTACGAAATGTACCTGCACGGAAGGACAGGTACAGCAGTATCTTGGCCGTATCAGCCAGCCTTTTCTGGACCGCATTGATATCTGTATTGAAGCGCCGCGGGTGGAATACGAGGTTATCAGAAGAAATGAAAAGCTGGAAACCTCTGCAGAGATACGGAGACGAGTATGCATAGCAAGAGAAATCCAGAGCAGACGTTATCAGGGACTGGAGATGTCAACAAATGCCATGCTGGGGGCGAAGGAGATTGAAAAGTACTGCCGGCTTGAAAAAGAAGAGGAGCATTTGATGAGGCGGGCGTTTACCAATCTCGGTCTCACAGCGCGTACCTATCACAAAGTTTTGAAAGTGGCAAGGACAATTGCAGATCTGGAAGGAAGAGAAAGAATCGGTACGGAACATCTGAAAGAGGCACTTGGGTATCGTACGCTGGATAAAAAATACTGGGGGAGGTAGAGAGATATGATCTATGAGTACTGGCTGGCATCGATAAAAGCTCTTGCCGACAAGAAAAAAAGAATGCTCCGAGAGGAATGCGGAGGCGGAAGAGAAATATACTATATAGAAGAAAAAAAGCTTTTTTATCCAGAATGTTTCCGTGAGAAAGACAGAGAAATTATAAGGCAGGCAAAACGGGAGACTGGGCTTGAGGATAGATATCGGGAGCTTGAAAAGCGGAAAATCAGGTTTGTTCCATATTTTGATGCTGCATATCCGGCACGTCTGAGCCAGCTTTCAGATCCGCCCTACGCTTTATATGTGAAAGGAGAGCTGCCAAAGGAAAATAAAATATCGGCGTCAATCGTCGGTGCAAGAAGGTGTACCCGCTATGGAGAAGCAGAGGCTTTAGAATATGGGGAAGCGCTGGCGCGCGCCGGAATACAGGTAATAAGCGGTATGGCGAGAGGGATTGACGGAGCCGGACACAGAGGAGCTCTAAATGGAGCAGGAAAAACGTTTGCTGTATTAGGATGCGGGGCAGATATCTGTTATCCAAGAGAACATATCGGGCTGTATATGGATATTCAGGGAGCAGGAGGAATTTTGTCTGAACTGTGTCCGGGGGAGCCTCCGCTTCCGTATCAGTTTCCGAGAAGAAACCGGATTATCAGCGGTCTGTCGGATGTAATTCTGGTGATAGAGGCGAGGGAAAAAAGCGGCTCACTTATTACTGCAGATCTTGCGTTAGAGCAGGGAAAGGATGTCTACGCACTGCCGGGACCTGTGACAAGCCCGCTGAGCACAGGATGTCACAGGCTGATCCAGCAGGGAGCAGATATATTGATAAGTCCTCAGGATTTTTTAGAGGAATTGAATCTGCAGAATATTAAAAATATAGACAAAAATAAAATAGTGCTTGAAACTCAGGAAAAATTGGTGTATAGTTGCCTTGATTTGTTTCCCAAAAGTGCGGATGAGCTGATACAAAGTACCGGAATGTCTCCAAGAGAGCTGCTTCAGATACTGACCGCATTGGAAATTGATGGATGTATAAAAGAGATTTCGAAGAATTATTATATAAAAGCCCGGTAAATATCCAAGTATCATGCCGGGTAATGCTGGCAAAATGGAGGAACTGTTCAATGGCACATTATCTTGTAATCGTTGAGTCACCGGCAAAGGTGAAGACAATTAAAAAATTTCTTGGAAGCAATTATGCGGTTCTGGCATCGAACGGACACGTAAGAGATCTTCCCAAGAGTCAGATGGGGATTGATGTAGAGCATGATTATGAGCCGAAATATATTACGATACGAGGAAAAGGAGAGATTCTGGCAAACTTAAGAAAAGAAGTGAAGCGTGCGGATAAAATATACCTTGCAACTGACCCTGACCGTGAAGGAGAGGCAATTTCCTGGCATTTAAGCCAGGCACTTAAGCTTGAGGGAAAGAAGGTATACCGAATCAGCTTTAATGAAATTACCAAAAATGCGGTGAAGGCATCACTTAAGAATGCACGGGAGATAGATATGGATTTAGTAGATGCGCAGCAGGCCAGACGTGTGCTGGACCGTATTGTAGGATATAGAATCAGTCCGCTTTTATGGGCAAAGGTAAAGAGAGGCTTAAGTGCCGGGCGGGTACAGTCGGTAGCGCTCAGGATTATTGCAGACCGGGAGGAAGAGATTAGTGCTTTTATTCCAGAAGAATATTGGACGCTTGATGCACAGCTTAAGGCAGCAGGGGAGAAGAAGCTGCTGACTGCAAAATTTTATGGATTAGAAGATAAGAAAATGACAATTGGTTCGGAAGAAGAGCTGGAACAGATTGTAAAAGAGATTAAGGGAGCAGAATATTCTGTTGCGGAGGTAAAGAAAGGCGAACGTTTAAAAAAGGCACCTGTAGTATTTACTACCAGTACGCTGCAGCAGGAAGCTTCTAAGGTACTTAATTTTGCTACTTCAAAAACGATGAGAATTGCACAGCAGCTTTACGAGGGGATTGATATTAAAGGGAATGGCACGGTCGGCGTGATTACTTATCTTCGTACAGACTCCACCCGTGTATCTGATGAGGCAGATGCGGATGTAAGAGCTTATATTGAAAAGGAATACGGAGAAGAGTATGTATCAGCAGGAGGTACAAAAAAAGGGAGCGGGCAGAAGATTCAGGATGCGCATGAGGCAATCCGTCCCACAGATGTGTCCCGGACCCCTGCAAGACTTAAGGATTCTTTAACAAGAGATCAGTTTCGCCTTTATCAGCTGATTTGGAAGAGGTTCGTTGCAAGCCGTATGGAAGCGGCAAGGTATGAGACTGCATCTGTAAAAATTGCGGCGGGCAGGTATAGGTTTACAGCTTCCGGATCCAAGATTGTTTTTCCTGGATTTCGCTTGATTTATACGGAGGCGGGAGAAGAGAAGGAAGAGGGAGGTATGCTCCTTAAGGGTCTTAACAAGGATACAAAGCTTGCGTTTGAAAATTTTGACAAAAGACAGCATTTTACACAGCCTCCAGCACATTATACAGAGGCAGCATTGGTTAAGACGCTGGAAGAATTGGGAATTGGGCGTCCCAGCACCTATGCACCTACAATATCTACAATTATAGCCAGAAGGTATGTGGCAAAAGAAAATAAAAATCTCTATCTGACTGAGCTTGGAGAAGTGGTAGACCACATTATGAAGCAGTCGTTTCCAAGTATTGTGGACGTGAATTTTACTGCAAATATGGAAAGTCTGCTGGATGGAGTTGCAGAGGGTAAGGTCAGGTGGAAGACGATTATCGAAAATTTTTATCCGGATCTTGACGAGGCAGTAGAACAGGCTCAGGAGGAGCTGGAGCATGTGAAGATTGAAGATGAGGTCACAGATGAGATCTGTGAGGAATGCGGAAGGCAGATGGTTATCAAATATGGTCCTCACGGAAGGTTTCTTGCATGTCCCGGATTTCCGGAATGCCGTAATACCAAGCCATATCTTGAGAAAATAGGTGTTCCTTGTCCTCACTGCGGAAAAGAGGTTGTAGTGAGAAAGACAAAAAAGGGAAGACGATATTTTGGCTGCGAGGATAACCCGGACTGCGAGTTTATGTCCTGGCAGAAGCCGTCGAAGGAAAAGTGTCCGAAATGCGGAAGCTATATGATTGAAAAAGGAAACCGGCTCTTGTGCAGTAACGAGCAATGTGGATTTACAGAAAATAAAGAAAAACTCAAAAATATTTAGGAAATTCATTGAATGTTATAAAATTGTATGATAATATACATTCAAAGAATGGAGGGAAGCCGATGAGCGTACAATTGTTAGATAAAACTAGGAAAATCAACAAGTTACTGCACAATAATAATTCGAGTAAAGTTGTGTTTGACGATATATGTGAGGTCCTGACAGAGATACTGAACTCAAATGTGCTTGTAGTAAGTAAGAAAGGTAAGGTGCTTGGGAAAAGTAAATGTGAGGGAGTTCCGTATATTGAGGAGCTGATTGTGAATGAAGTAGGAAAGCATATTGACAGTATGCTGAATGAAAGGCTTTTAAGTATTTTGTCTACAAAAGAAAATGTAAATTTGCAGACGCTAGGTTTTTCAGAGGATGAAGTAAAGGGAAATCAAGCTATCATTACACCGATTGATATTGCCGGTGAACGTCTGGGTACGTTGTTTATTTATAAAAAAGATCAGATGTATGAAATTGATGATATTATTTTAAGTGAGTATGGAACAACAGTGGTAGGTCTTGAGATGCTCAGGTCTGTAAATGAGGAAAATGCAGAGGAGACAAGGAAAGAGCATATTGTGCAGTCTGCTATCGGTACATTGTCTTACTCTGAGCTGGAAGCGATTATTCACATATTTGATGAGCTGAATGGGACAGAAGGGATTCTGGTAGCAAGCAAGATTGCTGACAGAGTCGGTATTACTCGTTCAGTAATTGTAAATGCTCTGCGTAAATTTGAGAGCGCAGGGGTGATTGAGTCTCGTTCCTCCGGAATGAAAGGTACTTACATTAAGGTTGTAAATGACTATGTGTTTACAGAGCTGGACCGCATCAAATCAGAGCGCGGCAGAGGATAATGCTCCAAAGGAGGATGGTATGTTTGAAGAGTGCCCTGCAGACCTTCAGATGATGAAGGTGATACTAAAGGATGGTATGTTTGATGAAAATGTGTACCACTGTAAAATAATCCGGTATAATACCGAGGAAGAAAGCATATACTTATTAACGGGGAAAACAGATATCACACTATTCTCCCTGGACAGTATCTATGAATGTACAATTCATACAGAGGACGGACAAACCAGATGCAGCGGCATGATAAGGGAAAGATACTGGAGCAGGGCTGGAAGAGTCATTGTATTTCGTGTCCGCAATGGATTTTATAAAAATAATCTAAACTAAATAAAAGTGTGTTGACAAAACATAGAGAGAGTGCTATTTTATATCTAGAAGTTTTTAGCACTCTCTTTTTGTGAGTGCTAACAAAACATAGATATCAATAAGGAGGAATCACTATGAAATTAGTACCATTAGGAGACAGAGTTGTATTAAAGCAGTTAGTTGCTGAAGAAACTACAAAGTCAGGAATTGTAATTCCCGGACAGTCAAAAGAAAAACCGCAGCAGGCAGAGGTCCTTGCAGTCGGTCCCGGCGGAACGGTAGACGGAAAGGAAGTAAAGATGAACATTTCGGTCGGGCAGCAGGTAATTTATTCCAAGTATTCAGGAACTACCGTGGAGATTGACGAAGAGGAATATATTATTGTAAAGCAGGATGATATTCTTGCAGTTGTTGAGTAAAAGATAGAATTAAGAATCAGGAGGCGTATGAATTATGGCAAAAGAAATCAAATATGGTGCAGAGGCTAGAGCCGCACTGGAATCCGGAGTAAATCAGTTAGCTGATACAGTAAGAGTGACACTTGGACCAAAGGGACGCAATGTTGTGCTGGATAAGTCTTTTGGCGCACCGCTTATTACAAATGACGGTGTTACGATTGCAAAAGAGATTGAGCTTGAGGATGCATTCGAGAATATGGGTGCACAGCTTATCAAGGAGGTTGCTTCCAAGACAAATGATGTTGCCGGAGACGGTACAACAACAGCTACTGTTCTCGCACAGGCAATGGTGCATGAAGGAATGAAGAACCTGGCGGCAGGCGCAAATCCGATTATCCTCCGCAAGGGTATGAAAAAGGCAACAGATGCTGCCGTAGAGGCAATTGCAAAAATGTCAAGTAAGATTAATGGAAAAGATCAGATCGCGAAGGTCGCTGCGATCTCAGCAGGTGATGACGAGGTTGGCGAGATGGTTGCAGATGCAATGGAAAAAGTATCCGGAGACGGCGTTATCACTATCGAAGAGTCCAAGACTATGAAGACAGAGCTTGATCTGGTAGAAGGTATGCAGTTTGACCGCGGATATGTTTCTGCATATATGGCTACAGATATGGACAAAATGGAAGCCAATCTGGAAGACCCGTATATTTTAATTACAGATAAGAAGCTTTCCAATATTCAGGATATTCTGCCGATTTTGGAGCAGATTGTACAGTCAGGAGCAAGACTTCTCATTATCGCTGAGGATGTGGAGGGTGAAGCTCTTACAACATTGATTGTAAATAAGTTAAGAGGAACCTTTAATGTAGTAGCAGTAAAGGCACCGGGCTATGGTGACAGAAGAAAAGAGATGTTAAAAGACATCGCAGTTCTTACGGGAGGACAGGTGATTTCCGAAGAGCTTGGCTTAGATTTAAAAGAGACAACAATGGAGCAGCTTGGACGTGCAAAATCTGTTAAGGTACAGAAGGAAAATACAGTTATCGTTGACGGACTTGGCGACAAGAATGAAATTGCAGCACGTGTTGCACAGATTAAGGCTCAGATCGAGGAGACAACCTCTGATTTCGACAGAGAAAAGCTCCAAGAGAGACTTGCGAAGCTGGCAGGCGGTGTGGCTGTTATCCGCGTAGGAGCAGCGACAGAGACAGAGATGAAGGAAGCGAAGCTGCGCATGGAGGATGCACTGGCAGCCACAAGAGCAGCAGTGGAAGAGGGAATTATCGCAGGCGGCGGTTCTGCTTATATCCATGCGGCAAAGGAAGTAGAGAGACTGGCAGAAAGTATGGAGGGAGACGAGAAGACAGGTGCTAAGGTTGTGCTGAAGGCGCTGGAATCCCCGCTTTTCCACATTGCAGCAAATGCAGGCTTAGAAGGCTCTGTTATTATCAGTAAAGTAGCTGAGGCCAAGCCGGGAACCGGATTTGATGCTCTTACGGAAGAGTATGTGGATATGGTTCAGAATGGTATCCTGGACCCGGCGAAGGTTACAAGAAGCGCATTGCAGAATGCGACAAGCGTAGCGTCTACACTTCTTACAACAGAGTCTGTTGTGGCAAACATTAAAGAAGACGCTCCGGCAATGCCTGCAGGCGGTGCAGGAATGGGTATGATGTAAGATACAACCCCATAAAATCATAAATTTTTTGAAAACTCCCTGCATGGGAGTTTTCTTTTTATAGGTATGTGTGGTACAATATACAATAACAGTTCAGCCAGTCAGAATAAACATCAAAAAATGTGCTTGCACAAATTTTTTGATGCTTATTCTGACTGAGGGAGCGCCCGTTTATGAGCAAAATAGCCGCGCAGCGGCGAAGAGCACCAAAGGTGCGGTTTGCGAATGGCGCGGCTGAACGTACGCCAAAAACCGTACCTTTCGCCATCCTCAATCAGCCGAGCCTGCGAAGGCGTCCTACAAGCCACTGCAATGAATCAGCCGAGCTTTGCAAAGGCGTCCTACAAGCCGCCGCAATGAATCAGCCGAGCTTTGCAAAGGCGTCCTACAAGCCGCCGCAATGAATCAGCCGAGCTTTGCGAAGGCGTTCTACAAGCCGCCGCAATGACCGAGCCGAGCCCGGCGAAGGCGTACAATCAGCCCCACATTGAAACAGCCGGGCTCTTTGCAGAAACGCCCGTCGTCAATCATATTACAACACAAACAGGAGGAAATAAAAATGAGTGATTTTTATACAGAACAGCTGGTAAAAAAACAGACAACAATGAAGGACGTATTTCTAAAGGCACTTCTTGTAGCTGTAGCAATTGCATCCGTATTTACTATATTTATCTTCCCAGTAGGTATTCTGATTCCAGTCATCGTAATTACAGTGGTAGTTTTTCTTATACGGCGTCTGAACGTAGAGTATGAATATCTCTATGTAAATGGGGATCTGGATATTGATAAAATTATGAATAAATCAAAGCGTAAAAGAATTTTTTCCGGAAATATAGGAAATATGGAGCTTCTTGCGCCGGAGGAGTCCTTGGAGCTTGGTCAGTTCCGGGGAGGAAGAACATTTGACTTCAGCTCCGGGGCGCAGGGAGCAAGGAGATATGTGTTTGTAACAGTGGACAACGGACAGATATCAAAAGTAATTTTTGAGCCGAATGATACAATCATTGAAGGCATCTTTCTTATGGCTCCGAGAAAAGTTATACGCCGGAAGTAAAAAGTTGTTGACAAGCAGGGATAAGGTTTTGTATGATAGCAGGTAATATACTAAAAGGAGAGGGAATGAATCATGGGAACGATTATAGGAGAAGGAATTACATTTGATGATGTGCTTTTAGTACCGGGATATTCGGAAGTGATTCCAAACCAGGTAGATTTATCTACTTATTTGACAAAGAAGATTCGGCTGAATATACCGATGATGAGTGCAGGAATGGACACTGTTACAGAGTATCGTATGGCGATTGCTATGGCACGTCAGGGGGGAATCGGTATTATTCATAAGAACATGTCTATTGAAGAACAGGCAGAAGAGGTAGATAAAGTAAAACGTTCTGAGAACGGAGTTATTACAGATCCGTTCTATCTTTCACCGGACAATACGCTGGAGGATGCAAATAATCTGATGGCAAAGTTCCGTATTTCAGGTGTACCGGTAACAGAGGGCAGAAGACTTGTCGGTATCATTACAAACCGGGATTTAAAATTCGAAGAAGATTTCACAAAAAAAATAAAAGATTGTATGACCTCCGAAAATTTGATTACGGCACAGGAGGGAATCACACTTGATGGGGCAAAGAAAATTCTTGCCAGGGCAAGGAAAGAAAAGCTTCCTATTGTAGATAAGGATTTCAATCTGAAGGGGCTTATTACGATTAAAGATATTGAAAAGCAGATTAAGTATCCGTTATCTGCCAAGGATTCTCAGGGAAGGCTTTTATGCGGTGCGGCGATTGGTATTACAGCGAATTGTCTTGACAGAGCGAAGGAGCTCGTAGATGCAAAGGTTGATGTAGTTGTAATGGATTCTGCGCATGGACATTCTGCAAATGTACTTCGAACCGTCGATTTGATAAAATCAAAATTTCCGGAGCTGCAGGTGATTGCAGGAAATGTTGCTACCAAGGAAGCGACAGAGGCGCTGATAAAGGCGGGTGTAGATGCGGTTAAGGTAGGTATTGGCCCGGGTTCTATCTGTACGACGCGTATTATTGCAGGAATCGGTGTTCCCCAGATTACGGCAGTCATGAACTGTTATGAGGCGGCGGATAAGTATGGAATTCCTATAATTGCTGATGGGGGAATCAAGTATTCCGGGGACATGACAAAAGCAATTGCGGCTGGTGCAAATGTATGTATGATGGGAAGTATTTTTGCAGGCTGTGATGAGAGTCCTGGAACTTTTGAACTGTATCAGGGAAGAAAATATAAAGTTTATCGAGGTATGGGTTCTATTGCTGCTATGGAAAACGGAAGCAAGGACAGATATTTCCAATCCGATGCAAAGAAGCTTGTGCCGGAAGGTGTAGAAGGACGTGTTGCCTATAAGGGAACGGTGGAGGATACCGTATTTCAGCTGATAGGCGGCTTACGTTCAGGTATGGGGTACTGCGGCGCGCCGAATGTAGAAACCTTGAAGACAACAGCAAAGTTTATTAAGATTTCATCTGCCTCTCTGAAGGAAAGTCATCCTCATGATATACATATTACAAAGGAAGCACCGAATTATAGTGTAGATGAGTAAGAAGACTGCCAGAATATATCTTGTCTCTGTATGGATCTGTGAAAGCAGCAGGTGGAAATCTTCATAAATTTATAAGGAAGTTTTCATAGTTTTATCAGTAAGATGTGTTAGAATATAACAGGATAAAACGATGGAGAGTGCTAATGAAAAAATGAAGAGACAGAAGTACAGACATAAGAAAAGGCTGACAGAGGTGCAAAGGAAAAGAAAGGTCCAGAGGTATATCCGCCTGGGCCTGATTTTATTAGGTATTCTGGCTGTAGTGCTGGGGATACTCAGACTAATAAAGCCAGGGTGGTTCGCGAGGGGGTACTTTGAACTCAGCAGTGAAGAGATAGACGCCTCCAAGCCGGAGATAGATGTACAGCTTCTAAGTGTGAATCCTTATTCCAGGCCGGGGACGGAGACGGATAAGATTACCGGAATTGTAGTACATTATACAGCAAATCCAGGGGCGTCGGCAATAGATAACCGGAACTACTTTGAAGGACTGAAGGATAACCATGGGACGTCGGCAAGCAGTAATTTTGTTATCGGACTGGAGGGAGAGATTGTGCAGTGCGTGCCTACCTGGGAGGTAGCGTACGCGTCAAATGAGCGTAATCATGATACCGTATCTATTGAATGCTGCCATCCTGACGAGAGCGGAAAGTTTACGGAGGCGACATATCAGTCTATGGTCCGGCTGTGCGCGTGGCTTTGTATGAAATTTGATCTGGATGCCCGGGATGTTATCCGGCATTATGATGTGACAGGGAAAAACTGTCCGAAATATTTTGTGGAGGATGAGAAAGCCTGGAAAATATTTCAGGAAGATATTCAGGAAGCTCTTAAGAGAACAAAATAATTTGATTTAATGCTTGATTATAAAATATACAGGACAGGAGAAAAGCAGAAAATGCAGAATTTTAATATTGTTCTGATAGGATTCATGGGAACTGGTAAATCGGCCGTAGCCAGGTACCTGGAACAGGAATACGGCATGGAATCGGCAGAAATGGACCAAATCATCGCAGAACGTGAGGGAAAAAGTATTCCGGAAATATTTTCAGAATACGGAGAGGAATATTTCCGCAGTCTGGAGACCAGACTTTTGAGGGAATTTAAGGGACGAAAGCAGATTGTGATTTCCTGCGGAGGAGGGGTGCCTATGCGTGCAGAAAATGCTGCAGAGCTGAAGAAAATCGGAAAGTCAGTCCTTCTTACAGCCAGTCCAGAGACAGTGTACAGGCGTGTAAGGAATAGTCATGACAGGCCGGTACTTTCCGGCAGAGGAAGTGTGGAAGGGATTGCTGAGCTTATGGAGGAGCGCAGGGAAAAATACAAAGCAGCAGCAGATTATGTGATAGATACGGAAAATAAGACAATTCCGGAGGTATGCAGAGAACTGATGGAAAAGGTGTCTGGGATAGGAGAATTGAGCGATGTTTGAAATGTTTTTTCCGGACAGGTATGTTGTATCTGCCTATGTTATTGATTTTGAGAAGCTGTATGAAGAGGGATACCGGGGATTGATTTTTGATATTGATAATACGCTTGTTCCCCATGGAGCTCCGGCAGATGCAAGAGCGGAAGCGCTGTTTAAACGGCTGAAAAAGAGGGGATTTCGGTGCTGTCTGATTTCCAATAACCAGGAACCACGTGTGAAGATGTTCAATGAGAAAATTCAGGTAGATTATGTCTATGATGCGCATAAGCCTTCAACGAAAAATTATATTAAGGCTATGGAAATTATGGGGACAGACAGAAATAATACAGTTTTTGTCGGAGATCAGCTTTTTACAGATGTGTGGGGGGCAAAGCGTACAGGTATAGCAAATATTCTTGTGAAACCGATTCATCCGAAGGAGGAGTTTCAGATTGTGCTGAAACGATATCTGGAGAAGATTGTGCTGCATTTTTACATGAAAAGCCGTAAGAAAAACCAGTAGAAAAATGGAAGGAAGACCGGAAACAAATCAACAGAGAAATGAAAAGAAGGCTGGAAACAAATCGGAAGAAAGATCAGAGCGAAGACAAAGGATGAGAGGCTGAAGGCGAAAAAGGGCTTGAAAAAAACAGGAATTTATTATAGAATGGAAAAAGCGGTAGAGAAAGTATGAAAGCGCTGTCTGGGCGCGGCTAAGGAGGATTTATAGGATGGCAGATGCTTATATTGAGAAGGGTACTACGTACGAGATTGATGGAAAAGTATATGAATGTTTAGAGTTTTTACATGTAAAACCGGGAAAAGGTTCTGCGTTTGTCCGTACAAAATTAAAGGATGTCATTAACGGCGGTGTAGTTGAGAGAACGTTTAATCCGTCTAAGGATAATTTAAAGAAGGCATTTATAGAAAGAAAAGAAGTGCAGTATTTGTATAATGACGGAGATTTGTATTATTTCATGGATATGGAATCTTTTGAGCAGACTCCGGTGGGAAAAGCAGATGTAGGTGATGCTCTTAAGTTTGTAAAAGAGAATGAGATGGTGAATATGAAGTCCTATCAGGGAAAGGTATTTTCTATTGAACCTCCGTTTACTGTAGAGCTTGAGATTACAGAGTCTGAACCCGGAGTAAAGGGAAATACGGCGACGGGAGCTACTAAGCCGGCAATTGTTGAAACTGGAGCACAGGTTATGGTGCCTCTTTTTGTAGAGCAGGGAGAAAAGATTAAGATTGATACCCGTACGGGAGAGTATCTGTCCAGAGCATAGGGAGCTGTGTTAGGTTTTTATGCCGCTTATATGTTTAACATAAGTTATAAAAAAGTCTTGCATTTTATGCAGGACTTTTTTACAATTGTAATACCATAATATTTCAGAAATATTGCTGCCTGATGCAGAAGGGAGAAGAATGACCTATCAGCAGTTTGTACAGGCAATAGAACTAAGGGTGAAGGAGGAGATAAGAGAATGCGCGAGTGTAAGTACATACATGGCGCGTAAAAATAACGGAACCAGCCGGCACGGGCTTTTGTTTTCAGAGGATGACAGCAATGTGTCTCCTACGATTTATCTGGAGGAATATTACTGGCAGTTTCAGCAGGGAAAGCCGCTGGAAAGTATTGTAGAAGAGATACTAAGACTTTATGGAAAGATACGCTTTAAGGAACGGTGGCAGGAGGATATGCTTAAGGATTATAATAAGCTGCGAAGCAGGATAGTCTACCGCCTGATTAACCTTAGGGCAAACCAGGATATATTGGAGGAGATGCCGTATATATCGTATTTGGATCTTGCGGTTGTGTTTTATGTTCTGCTTGAGATAAGTGAATATGGAACAGCAGCGATGCCGGTAAGAAAAGAGCATCTGAGGTTTTGGAATGTGTCAGAGAGCCAGATTTATAGTCAGGCATGTAAAAATACGCAGAGACTGCTGCCCTATGAATTTCAGACAATGCGTGCGGTGATAGCGGAACTTGCAGATTTGGGTGAGGATAACGGAGAAGATTGTCTGTATGTACTCACTAACTGTCTTAGGAGCTTTGGAGCTTCTGTGATTTTATATCCGGGACGCCTTGCGGAGATTGGGAGATATCTAGGAGAAGATTATTATGTTCTTCCAAGCAGTGTCCATGAGACTCTTATTCTTCCGAAGAGCGCTGCCGCAGGGAAAAAAGCTCTAGGTGACATGATTTCGGAGATTAATGAGACACAGGTGCCTCCGGAAGAAGTTCTTTCAGACAGAGCATATTTTTATGACTGTGCTTATGGGAAGCTCAGTTTATGATGAAATGATTCATTTCCGTGCTTGTTAAAAAGTATTTGCGGTGTCTTTCAGAGCTATAACGTTATTCAAAGGACATTTCACGAGCGGACGGTGAATAAAAATTTTACGCAGCAGGTTGGGCAAAGCAGTATGTCCGAATTGCTGCGTAAATTTTATAAAAATGTGAGATTTGTCGATAGCATTTTCTTTACTTTGTCCTAAAAATGTGTTAGTATTACAAAGGTAGTTTTAGATTATGCACCCGTAGCTCAGGGGATAGAGCACCGCCCTCCGGAGGCGGGAGCGGCGGTTCGAATCCGCCCGGGTGTGTACTTAATAAAGTGCTGATTGTGTGGAGGTAGTCTATGAAGAAAAGGTGGCTCGTCCCCATGCTTCTTGTTTTAGTAGTAGGAGCTGTGGGATTCGGACTTACCGGAGAGAAAGCACATGAGGTACATAAGATGAGTGTCAGAGCAGCCAAGGGTGAGAATCTTGGATGTGAGGCAATGGCAATGAATCCGCTTCGAGAGGACAGTTATCCAGAGCTTTCGAACACTGTAAGGGAATATTATGAGCAGCTTGAAGGAAGCGCCGGGTTCGTGGAATCCTATGATAACATTCGGGTTTACACAAAGCTTGGGAAAAAGACAGGTTCCTATCTGGTATTTGTTCGATATGAGATGAAGATTCAGGATATTTATACAAAGGTGCCGGGGCTTGGAACACTTTATGCGGAGCAGAATGGGACAAGCGGAGGGTATGAGATAAAGTCAGGAGAGGATTCTGAGATGAAGGATTATGCGGCCGTGATAAGCGCACATGAAGATGTTCAGAAGCTTTTTGCGGAAGTAAATGAAGATTATGCACAGGCATTGGCATCTGATGCATTGCTGCGGGAGGCATTGTCAGACCTCAGAGATGCATATGAGAATCCGGCTGAAAATTAAAATTGAATAGGAAAATTAATGACCAGGTTTCTTTATTTTGAAGCCTGGTCATTTTATAAATTAAAGATTTTGACAAGATTTTATCACATTTTGAACACAATTGGAGTCTACACTGTTTAACATAAGATAGTGAAAGGGGACTTATATATGGAAAATCAATATACTTATTATACACCTGAACAGGATCACCGGGATAAGGAGCCGGATAAAAAGAAAAAAAGAAAAGTGCCTGGAGCAGTTAAAATGATTTGCTTTGGGTTGGTTTTCGGACTTACTGCAGGAGCTGCATTTCAAGCCAGTAGTTATGTAACCGGAAAGATTTTCGGGACGAACAAAGAAAATAAAACGGCAAAGCAGACAGAGACAGTAAAGGGCGCGGTCCTTGCGACTGGGTCAGGAGATACTGTCACATCTGATGTCTCAAAGATTGCACAAAATGCCATGCCTTCTGTAGTATCAATTACTAATATCAGTATACAGCAGGTACAGAGCTTTTTCGGAGGAGTACGGGAACAGGAGATACCAAGTGCCGGTTCTGGGATTATTATCAGTCAGAATGAGACGGAGCTTTTAATTCTCACTAATAACCATGTGGTGGAGGGCAGTGATACACTGACGGTTTCCTTTATTGATGAGGAGAGTGTAGAAGCAGCTATTAAGGGAACAGATGCTTCTAGAGATATTGCAGTAGTGGCAGTAAAGCTTGAGGATATTAAGGAGTCTACGATGGAGGCAATTGCAGTAGCCACATTGGGAGATTCTACGAAGCTGCAGGTTGGGGAGCCGGCTATAGCAATCGGTAATGCTCTTGGATATGGACAGTCTGTAACAACAGGAATTGTATCAGCTACGAAGCGCATGCTGGAAGGGTTTGACAGTGAACTGATTCAGACAGATGCGGCGATTAATCCCGGAAACAGCGGAGGGGCTCTCTTAAATGCCAGAGGAGAGGTGATCGGGATCAATACAATTAAGGTTGCATCAAGTGGTATGAATAATGTAGGTGTAGAGGGCATGGGCTATGCAATCCCTATCTCAGATGCAAGTGATATTATCAAAGATCTTATGAACCGGAAAACAAGAACGAAGGTAGCGGATGATGAGAAGGGATATCTTGGAATCCAGGGAGTGGATGTGACGAGTGACAGTGCCGAGATGTACAATATGCCTACAGGCGTCTATATTTCCAGTGTCATCAAGGGAGGAGGCGCATCGAGGGCAGGACTGTCAAAGGGTTCTGTGATTACAGCGCTGGAAGGAACGGCAATTGACGGTATGACTACTCTGCAGGAACAGCTTCAATATTATCGTGCTGGGGAGACTGTGAAGGTAACAGTGCAGATTCCTCAGAAGGATGGAGAATATAAAGAAGAAATTGTAGAAGTTACACTTGGAACCAGCTCATAATAATGATATAATGGTGCCCGTAGGAGGGTACAAATATGTATACATTTGATGAAATTAAAAGAGCAGATGCTGAGACAGCAGATTTAATTACAGCAGAGTATGAGAGACAGGCTTCACATATTGAGTTAATTGCGTCTGAAAACTGGGTCAGCAAGGCAGTGATGGCTGCGATGGGAAGTCCGCTTACTAATAAATATGCAGAAGGCTATCCCGGAAGACGGTATTATGGAGGCTGTCAATGTGTAGATGAGATAGAAAATCTTGCAATAGAAAGGGCAAAGAAATTATTTGGATGCGGGTATGTCAATGTACAGCCGCATTCCGGGGCGCAGGCAAATATGGCTGCGTTCTTTGCGTTGCTGAAACCGGGAGATAAGATTCTCGGAATGAATCTGGATCACGGCGGACATCTGACACATGGTTCTCCGGTAAATATTTCCGGTTCTTATTTTGAAACTTCTTTTTACGGAGTGGAGGAAAACGGATTTATAGATTATGATAAGGTCCGCAGGACAGCGCTTAAGGAGCGTCCAAAGCTGATTGTTGCAGGAGCAAGCGCATATGCAAGAGTGATTGACTTTAAGAAGTTTCGTGAGATTGCAGATGAGGCAGGGGCGTATCTTATGGTGGATATGGCTCACATTGCAGGCCTTGTTGCAGCAGGACTGCATCCGAGTCCGGTGCCGTACGCGGATGTAATTACGACGACGACACATAAGACGCTGAGAGGGCCGAGAGGCGGCATGCTCCTCTGCAGTGAGGAGGCGGCGGAGAGATTCAATTTTAATAAGGCTGTCTTTCCCGGAACACAGGGAGGTCCGCTTGAGCATGTAATCGCAGCAAAGGCGGTATGTTTTAAGGAGGCACTTTCACCGGAGTTTAAGGAATATCAGCAGCAGGTAGTGAAAAATGCACAGGCTCTGTGCGGAGGGCTTCTAAGAAGGGGCGGTCAGATTGTATCGGGAGGTACGGATAATCACCTGATGCTTTTAGATCTCAGGCAGGAGGAAATTAGTGGAAAGGAGCTGGAGAGGCGTTTAGATGAGGCTTATATTACCTGTAATAAAAACACGATTCCTAATGATCCGCGATCACCTTTTGTTACGAGCGGAATAAGGCTTGGAACTCCGGCTGTGACAACAAGAGGAATGAAAGAAGAAGATATGGAGACGATTGCAGAGGGAATTATCCTTGCTATGAGGGATAAGAAAAATACTAATAAGGTGCGGGAGATGGTTAAGAGCCTGACAGACCGTTATCCGCTGCCATAAAAATTATACGAAGGAGGAACAAGATACTAATGAAATGTCCGATATGCGGCGAGCCGCTTCGTCCAGGAAAAAAAGATCCGGATTATCTTTTGTGCTATACGTGCAAAAAGAAATTTAAAGTTCCGCAGAAGAAAAAAGCGGCAGAAGAGAATGAGGAGCAGAAGTACTCTAATATTCCGCCAAAGACTGTGAGAGAAAAGCGTGAGCGAGAGATGAAAAAGGCTTACGATGATTTGCTTGCGGTAGAAGATAAAAGGTCTCAGAAGAGGAGAGCAAAGAGACGTGAAGAAATAGAAGATGATTTATATGAAGATGACTACTATGAGGATGAAGGAGGATCAAAACTTCCTATCATTATTCTTGGTATAGCAATCGTTATTGTAGCAGGAGTTATCGCATATATGCTGCTGAAATGATAATTAAATGTCCTTTTCTGTACTGCCAGAGGAGGACATTTATAATATAAACATTGGTGCCTTTTGTGAAGCAGGTTTTCGTAAATGTAAAAAGATGGGGAAATATGTATGTTAAACAAGAAAGAAAATATGAAGCGAAACAGTTCATCACAGGTAGTGGATATGACAAAGGGCAATATTTATTCTTTGATGACTGGTTTTGCGATGCCGATTTTTTTAAGTCAAGTTTTTCAGCAGCTTTATAATACTGCCGACGCACTAATAGTAGGTAAGTTTTTGGGAACAGATGCGCTTGCGGCAGTTACTTCGTCTGGAACATTGATTTTTTTGATGGTTAGTTTTTTTGCAGGGATTGCGATGGGAGGGGGAGTGGTTATCTCCCGGTATTTTGGTGCGGGTGATAAAAATAAGGTGTCGCGTGCTATTCATACCACTCTCGCCTTTGGACTGGCCAGCGGAGTATTTTTAACCGTGACAGGTGTTATCTTTACGCCGGTCTTTCTTAGATGGATGCGTACAGATGCGGCGGTTATGCCGAATGCGGTGGAATATTTCCGTTACTATTTTCTTGGTGCGCTTGCGCTGGTTATGTATAATATCTGCCGGAGCATCATGAATGCACTGGGAGACAGTAAAAGACCGTTGTATTATCTGATCTTTTCTTCTGTTCTTAATGTGCTGCTGGATTTGATACTTATAGGAATATTTCATTTTGGGGTCTGGGCAGCGGCAGCGGCAACGGTGATATCCCAGGGAGCCAGTGTAGTGCTTTGTATGAGGTATCTGCTGCGCGGCGGAAATATATTTACTGTAGAACTGAAAAAGATTCGTTTTCACCGAGATTTGCTCTCAGAGGTGGTTCGCTACGGATTTCCTTCAGGAGTTCAGAATTCAGTGATAGCCTTTGCTAATGTAATTGTTCAGTCACAGATTAATTCTTTTGGGAAATTTGCAATGGCGGCCTATGGTACACACGCAAAAATTGAAGGCTTTGCATTTCTTCCTATTACGAGCTTTAATATGGCAGGTACAACCTTTATCAGTCAGAATCTGGGAGCCGGGGAATATGACCGTGCAAAAAAAGGAGCGCGTTTCAGTATATTGGCGACTGTGGTTTTGGCAGAGATTATTGGTATCGGATATTATCTTTTTGCTCCGGCATTGATTGGTCTGTTTGATAAATCTGAAGGAGTTATCGGACTTGGGGTAAAACAAGCCCATATAGTTGCGCTGTTTTATTTTTTACTGGCGTTTTCGCATGGAGTTGCAGCCGTCTGCCGCGGCGCGGGGAAAGCCTTTGTTCCTATGTGTATTATGCTGTCGGTCTGGTGTGTAATCCGAATTGCCTATATAGCGGCTGTTATGTCCTTGCTTGGAGAAATAGAATATATTTACTGGGCATATCCGATTACGTGGTGTATCAGTTCGGTCATTTATCTCATTTATTATCTGCGTTCTGACTGGGTGCACGGATTCTGTACAAATAGAAGCTGAAGAAAATGATAAGGAGGCTATTTCGTGAGAGCCTCCTCGCGTTCCTTCTTTGCCTTAGCCTGAAGGAGTTCCGTCTGAAATACAAAATTTCGTATCAAAGCTTCTGTACTCTGCGGAAGATTTATAAACTGGCAGCCGTAGCCGTATACTCCTTTCTGACGTACAGGACGCTGCTTTTGTATACATGCCGTGATGCACGCAGGAGTCCTGATACCAGATGAGAAGACAGTAGACAGATTTGTGCCGGGTTCGAATTTATGTTTCGAGATAAACTGGAAGCCTCCGGTTCCAATATCCTTAACTGTAACATAGATTTCTTTTGTCCGGCCCTCCAGTAAAATAGGAGCCTGGAAGGTCGTATAAACGCGGAAATTTTTTCGTTGGTCAGGAATATCGGTTGTGACGGCATTTATCAGATAACACATATGATTTGATTCTTTTATACAGCAGGTTTCTATTTCATGTGACAAGGTAAAGATAAATGCCCGGTAATCGTATTCTGTACCTTCAGGCATAAGAAATAGTCTTTCAGGGAGCTGCTGTGAAGGCTTTTCATGAAAAATGAGGGTTACGGATTCCGGACTTTTTGTATTGTACTGGACAGAAGAATAGAAAGAACAATCTAAGGTGTAGAGCGTTGCGTTTTTTACGTTTGAAAATGTATTCATAGTGTGGCAATACCTCCTTTTAAGACTACTGTTAATAATTTTATTCTATCAAACAAGGAGGAGAGAATCAAGAAGGGAGTTTTGTGTTCATTGTGTAGAATGCAAGAAGAGGGCTGCGGAATAAAGAGATATCATAGATGAAAAAGATTGATTGCTTCATATGCGATGCGGCAGTGTGAAATGCGGCAGTGCTGCCTGGCTGACACTGGTGTGTGACGGCGGCGCGTAGCTATAGCAGGCGAAACGGGGTACGGATCGGCATCGCAGATGAAACAATCAGATGAGTTAATATGTCAGAATTAGAGTAATTTCATGTTTATTTACAGCAGGAGCGGGTGTCGAATTCTGGATTTATGGCATAGAAGTTCTTGCTGTCGAGGTGATCCTGGATAATCCGCAGGCTTTCACCGAACCTCTGATAGTGAACAATCTCACGTTCCCTCAGGAAACGGATTGGTTCGCACACTTCTGGATCTTTCACCAGACGCAGAATATTATCATAGGTAGTTCTAGCCTTCTGCTCTGCTGCCATATCCTCATGAATATCTGTAATAGGGTCTCCTTTAGACTGGAAATATGTTGCTGTCCAAGGAGCGCCGCTTGCTGCCTGGGGCCAGAGAGCCAGTGTGTGATCTACATAATATTTGTCAAAACCGGATTCAACTAACTGTTCTGGCGTCAGATTTCTTGTAAGCTGATGAACGATAGCACAAATCATTTCCATGTGAGCAAGTTCTTCTGTACCGATGTCAGTTAAAATCCCGGTTACTTCATTATAAGGCATAGAATAGCGCTGAGAGAGGTAACGCATGGAAGCTGCCAGCTCTCCGTCTGGTCCACCGAACTGAGTAATGATTACCTGCGCAATCTTAGGATTTGTCTGTGTGATTTTTACCGGATACTGTAAGCGTTTTTCATAATTCCACATATATTAACAACCTCCTTCCTGCCAGGGCCATGGACTGCTGATCCATGCCCAGCGTTCTGCCGGTGTACAGGCAGAGTCAATATTTAAAGGCCCATAGAACTTTGCGTATTCTTTCAATGCCTGTACGCGCTGTTTTTTAAATTCTTCAAAATACTCCAGTGCGTTTTCATCACATGGATGTGTGTCAAGAAAAAGTTTAACATCATCAACAGCAAAGCTTACTACATTAATCCATTGTAATAATTCTTCACGGCAAGGTTTGTTATCTGACATTTTGACAACCTCCTATCCCACGAAATGGCTTGTTTAGCTCTTCAAATATTGTTCCGCAGCAAAATCCTTTTTCTGCTTCGTAGATATTCTGCCATTCCTGCCAGGGGACGTAAGCCATAGCAAGAGGCATACTGCTTAATTCATCATAGGTGTTTCGTGTGTCACGGCATACAGGACATGCTGCTTCCGGACATACAGCAGGTGATGGGGCCATTGGTGAGCCGCAGCCCCTGCGTCTCATATAATCCTGCGAATTATAACGGTAATTCGGCATATTTTGTTCTCCTTCCATAAAATTATTTGCAATATTATACTATGTAAAAATATAGAAGTTGTGTTTTTGAACATTGTTTTGACAAAGAAGAGTGGCTTAAGTTTCATCAAGACAACATTGATTTGATATTGGCAGTCATATATTTCGGGCTTTATTCATATAGCACTTGCCAATATATGAAAGCAATTGTGTAAAATTAAAGAAATTTATGTTTAATGTTCTGTTTTCTTTTTTTATAGACGTACTTTAACGGATACGATATAATAGAGGCGATGGGAGTGTAAGATTATGGCAAAGAGACAGGTAAAGAAAAAAAGAGCAGCACGATATTTTGATTACAGTATGCTGGCTGTACTGGCATTTTTGATTTGTTTTGGGCTTGTAATGCTGTATAGTACCAGTGCATACAGCGCATTGATTAATTACAACGACAGTATGTATTATTTCAAGAGACAGATTATGTTTTGTGCGGCAGGTTTTGCAGGAATGCTGTTTGTGTCACATATTAATTATCATATTTATATTAAATGGGCAAGGCTTCTGTATTTTTTTTCGGTTTTTCTCATGGCACTTGTACAGACGCCTTTAGGAAAAGAGGTGAATGGCGCAAGGAGGTGGATCAGGCTTCCGCTTGGACAGCAGCTTCAGCCGGCAGAGGTGACAAAAATAGCTGTTATATTATTTATTCCAGTTTTGATTATCCAGCTGGGAAAAAATGCAAAGACCTGGGCCGGTATTGGAAAGGTGGTTCTGTGGGGCGGATTTTCAGCAGGCTGTGTATACATACTTACCGAGAATCTAAGTACGGCGGTTATTGTGATGGGGATCACCTGTGTTATGATATTTGTCATGCATCCGAAGACGGCGCCGTTTATGGTGATTGCCGCGGGGGCTGCGGGACTTCTTGCAGTTGGTCTTCAAATACTTATTAAGGCAGTGGAGACAAGTGAAAATTTTCGTCTGCGCAGAATTATTGTATGGCTGAACCCTGAAGCTTATGCCTCTGATGGAAGCTATCAGACACTGCAGGGGCTTTATGCAATCGGATCGGGAGGATTTTTTGGAAAGGGTCTTGGAAACAGTGCTCAGAAAATGATTATCCCTGAGGTTCAAAATGATATGATTCTTTCGGTTATCTGTGAAGAGCTGGGTGTGTGCGGGGCACTCATGCTTTTAGTGCTGTTCGGAATGCTCTTGTATCGTTTACTGTTTATTGCGCAGAATGCGCCGGATATGTATGGATCTATGATTGTGACAGGGATTTTTGCGCATATAGCCCTTCAGGTAATTTTGAATGTTGCGGTTGTTACGAATATGATACCGACGACAGGAATCACGCTTCCATTTATCAGCTATGGAGGTACATCTATTCTTTTTCTTATGGCAGAAATGGGGATAGCACTTGGTGTGTCGAGAAGTATTAAATTTGACGAATAAAAGGCTTTATTTTCCAATGGGAATGTGATATTATAGAATATGTAGTATTAAAAACTACATATAATAGAAATTAATGACATGCTTTGTGTGGTCGAGAAAGGTATGCCGGGAGGAATAACATGAGCTATAAGATTATTGTGGACAGCTGCGGGGAACTGACAGATGAGATGAAAGTGTCGGGATATTTTGAAACCGCATCACTGGAGATTGATGTGGCCGGACATCATTTGATTGATGATGAGACCTTTAATCAGGCGCAGTTTTTAAAATATGTGAAGGAGTCACCGGAGTGTCCGAAGTCTTCCTGTCCGTCGCCGGAGAAATATATGGAAAAATACCGCTGTGAGGCGGAGCATGTGTATGCAGTAACACTTTCAGCAGAGCTTAGCGGATCGTATAACAGTGCACAGCTTGGCAGGAATCTATATTTCGAGGAGTACGGTAAAAAGGATATATATGTGTTTAATTCACGCTCAGCTTCTATTGGTGAGACTTTGATTGCTCTTAAAATTCAGGAGTGTGAAGAAAAAGGTATGCCTTTTTATGAGGTGGTGGAACAGGTGGAAGCCTACATTAAAGGACAGAATACATATTTTGTCCTGGAGACATTAGAGACACTCAGAAAAAACGGAAGGCTGACCGGGGTAAAAGCAATTGTAGCAACTGCACTAAATATTAAGCCGGTAATGGGGGCTACTTCAGAGGGGACTATCTGTCAGCTGGGACAAGCGCGCGGAATGAATAAGGCATTAATAAAGATGGGTGAACATGTGGTTTCCGGTCTGAAAAATTCAAAAGAAAAAATTCTTGCTATCTCACACTGTAACTGCCGGGAAAGAGCAGAAGGGGTAAAGAAGATGTTGAAGGAAAAGGCAGAATTTAAGGATGTCATCATTCTGGATACTGCAGGAATCAGCAGCATGTATGCGGCAGACGGAGGCATAATTGTAGTTGTATAGGAGATGGTTTTATGCTATACTGAAAGTTAAGGCGGCCGGTCTTTTGTGAGACAGTCAGGCGTATAAGTTTCAGTAAAGGAGTTTTTGACAGATGAGTCAGGCGAAAGTGGATCGATATAAAAAGGAAAAAGCAAACCGTAAACAGATTATGAAGAAAGAAAAGATGCAGAATACGGTCCGTAAAGTTCTTGTAGCAGCTGTGGGGCTTTTACTTGTGTGCTGGATAGGTTATTCTGCTGTGGATATGTATGAGTCAAGAAAGCCTACGCCAAGCGTACAGATTAATTATCAGGCCTTTGATGATTTTGCTCAAGAGCTGACAGAGGCAGCAGCCGAGGCATCGGCGGAAGAAGCACAATAATAAAAGAAAAATAAAGCGAAAAGTGACAAAAACGAACAGTGAGTTGGGGCTGTAAAAAAACTCCCCTAACAGAAAAATCGCTTAGACCGTGAGGTTTAAGCGATTTTTTGGTATAATTAATTATGCCACTAACCAACAATACTAATGGTAATTATACTATACGACAGTTAAAATTACCATTAGAAATTGAAAAATTAATTGATATTTCTGATCCGGTATACACTTTTTGTGAGGTTATGGACCACGTTGACCTATCAAGATATTTTGTAGAGAAAGGCTGCAAAACAGGTCGTCCACGATGTGATAAACAAAAGCTGCTTAAAGTGGTACTCTTTGCATTTACGGAAAACGGCATCTGTTCGTTACGAAAGATTCAAAAGTTCTGTCGGAACGATATTCGTTAAATGTATCTCCTCGATGGAATGAAGGCTCCTTCTTTTGCTGTTTTGGGAAACTTCATCCGAAATGAGCTGACCGATTCTATTGAACAGATATTTACAGATATTAATGCATATATTTTTGCTAAAGATCATGTGGATCTGCAGCATACCTACATTGATGGTACAAAAATAGAGGCTGATGCCAACCGCTATACCTGGGTATGGAAAAAATCCTGTATAAAAAATCGGCAGAAAGTCTTTGATAAAATATCCTGCCTGATCGATTCCATGAATCAGAAAGTATTAGGATAACTGAGGGTAAAACTTGAAAAACGTGAGGAGGATGCTATTGATTATGTCTCCGAATAAATCCTTATCGTGCTGTAAACTTTGCAAAAGATGAAAATGGAAATCTCCGATGTCCAAATGGGCGAAAATTCCTTTTCAAGCGAACACAGCATGTAAAATACTTGATCAGAAAAAAGAAATATCCATACAAAAGAACGCCAGAACCGACATTTGCTGGGACTGGCGTTCCTTGATTAGGGGCTTATTTTACAGCCCCCATTCACTGCCCGAAGAAAAATCACACCATATCTTTTCATAGATTTGGTCGTAGGTCAGCACACGGTTTTTGTTTACCACCAACAAACAGAAAACATTGTATTTTTTTGTCATCAATGAAATCTCTCATCTGTCGCTTGTAATTTTTCTACGAGAACTGAATTTTTACAAGTTATCTCTTTGCCGGAGCACCGCCGCCCCGCATACCTGCGGCAACCTTGATGGTGGAAAAATCCGCTCGATTGAATTTACGGACGCACAGCGCAAAGAAAAAAGCGCCAATCAAAACGGTAATAGCCAGTCCCATCAACGGCGTGATGACAAATCCGCCGAGGTCGAACGCTATACCCTGTTTAACCAATTCCTCTGTGGTCAGCGTGTGTGCCCCCAAAGCGATATAACGGAAAATTGAGGTCGTATAGGTCAGAGGATTCAGATAGACGATGGGTAGGAGAAAACCGGGTATGATGGTGGTAGGGATATACGCACCGGAAACAAAGGTCAGGGGCATCAT